>NZ_JBQHCZ010000015.1:0-210194 GCF_052068155.1 Streptomyces sp. OZ13
CGCCTGGTTGAACTGCTCGTTCGACATGATCTGCGTGCCCGGCCGGGCCAGCTCGGCGCGCATGAAGAGCGCCATCACGCCGCCGATGAGGAAGAACATGAACGACGTAGTGAGGTAGAGGGTGCCGATCGTCTTGTGGTCGGTGGTCGTCAGCCACTTCACGACGACGTTGCCGGGCTGCCTTCGGCGTACGGGCAGCTCGTCCTCGTAGGCGTCTTCCGACTGCACATCGAGGCGAGAACCTGACTGAGATGCCACACGAACTCCCGTACGTTCGGGTGCCGTCTGCCCTGGCTCCGGGCGCGGTTGCACCCACAGGCGGCGACCCCAAGGACATATACCGGTGCAATGTATATGTGCGGGACCCAAGGGGCTATTTGCGACATCTGCCGTTCGGGTGACGGAGCGTCGGGCCCGCGTGACGGGGTCGTCGCCGGCGCGGCCCGCGAGCTCCGGGCGTTACGGCCCGCCGATCCCGGGTACTTCTGTGCGGTCGGTACGACCCGTACCGCCTCATGCGACGAGGGAGGTCGACGTGGAAGATTCGGTGGACCGGATCGCCGAGCCCTGGGGCGGGCGGACCCCGTACTCGCGGCACGGGGCATGGCCGACCCGCGTCGACACCCACCTCGCCGAAGGCGTCGCGGAGGAGGAGGTGCAGCGGTGGGTGCAGTCGGCCTCGATCCTGCACTCCGACGGGGACGCCATGGACATCGCCGTCAAGGACGGCCGCATGGTCGGTGTGCGGGGCAGGGCCGTCGACCGCGTCAACCGGGGCCGGCTGGGGCCCAAGGACCTCTTCGCCTGGCAGGCCAACGCCTCGCCCGACCGGCTGACGAGGCCGCTGATCCGCCAGGACGGACGGCTGGTGGAGACCGACTGGCTCACCGCGATGGACCGGGTCGTCGCACGCTCCCGCGAGCTGCTGGAGGAACGCGGTCCTGGCTCCATCGGCTTCTACACCACGGGCCAGCTGTTCCTGGAGGAGTACTACACCCTCGCGGTCCTGGCCCGGGCCGGCATCGGGACGAACCACCTCGACGGCAACACCCGGCTGTGCACCTCCACCGCCGCCGAGGCCCTCAAGGAATCCTTCGGCTGCGACGGACAGCCGGGCAGCTACGACGACATCGACCACGCCGACGTGATCGCCCTGTTCGGGCACAACCTCGCGGAGACCCAGCCCGTGCAGTGGATGCGCGTCCTGGACCGGCTGGAGGGGGCCGACCCGCCGCGGCTCGTCTGCGTCGATCCGCGGCCCACCCGGGTGGCACGCCGCGCCACGGTGCATCTGGCACCTCGCGTCGGCACCAACGTGGCGCTCCTCAACGCCCTGCTGCACGAGACGATCCGTCACGACCGGGTGGACCACGAGTACATCGAGGCGCACACGGTCGGCTTCGAGGAACTCGCCGCCCGCGTCAAGGACTGCACCGCCGAATGGGCGGCCTCCGTCTGCGACGTGCCCGCCAGGCTGATCGTCGAGGCGGCGGAGGTCCTCGGCGGCGCCGACCGGCTGCTCTCCACGGTGCTTCAGGGCGTCTACCAGTCCCATCAGGCGACCGCGGCCGCCGTCCAGATCAACAACCTGCACCTGATCCGCGGGATGCTCGGACGGCCGGGCGCCGGCGTGCTCCAGATGAACGGGCAGCCCACCGCCCAGAACACCAGGGAATGCGGCGCCAACGGAGACCTGCCGGGATTCCGGAACTGGGAGAACGACGAGCACGTGGCCGACCTCGCCAGGGTGTGGAACGTCGAGCCGGCCACGATCCCGCACTACGCGCCGCCCACCCACGCCATGCAGATGTTCCGCTACGCCGAGCAGGGCTCCCTCCGGATGCTGTGGATCAGCGGCACCAATCCGGCCGTCTCACTGCCCGAGCTCGCACGGATCCGCTCGATCCTTTCCGGCGAACGGCTGTTCGTGGTGGTGCAGGACCTGTTCCTGACCGAGACCGCCCAACTGGCCGACGTCGTCCTGCCGGCGGCGACCTGGGGCGAGAAGACCGGCACCTTCACCAACGCGGACCGCACGGTGCACCTGTCCGACAAGGCCGTGGAACCGCCCGGGGAGGCCAGGCCGGACCTGGACATCTTCCTCGACTACGCCGCCCGTATGGACTTCCGCGACAAGGACGGCGGCCCGCTGATCCACTGGCACGACCCCGAGTCGGCGTTCGAGGCGTGGAAACGGTGCAGCGCCGGCCGGCCCTGCGACTACACCGGTCTGTCGTACGGCCTGCTGCGCGGCGGCAGCGGCATCCAGTGGCCCTGCACGAAGGACGACCCCTCCGGCACGCCGCGGCTGTACACCGACGGGATCAGCTGGGCGCACCCCGACCGCTGCGAGTCCTACGGCAAGGACCTGGTGACCGGCGCGTCGTCCGGCGTCGTCGAGTACCGCTCGCTCAACCCGGACGGAAAGGCCATGCTCAAGGCCGCCGAGTTCATGCCGCTGCACGAGGCGCCGAGCGAGGAGTACCCGTTCCAGCTGACGACCGGTCGGACCGTCTACCACTTCCACACCCGCACCAAGACCGGCCGCACACCGCAACTGAACGCGGCGGCGCCCGATGTGTGGGTGGAGATCTCCGAGGCCGACGCCGCGGCACGCGACCTCGCGGAGGGCGACCTCGTCGAGGTCGGCTCCCCGCGCGGCTCCCTCCGGGGGCGGCTGCGTGTCACCGGACTGAGGCGCGGAACGCTGTTCGTGCCCTTCCACTACGGCTACTGGGACACTCCCGCCGGGTTCGGCCCCAACGCCACGGTCCCGGGCCGGGCGGCGAACGAGACCACCGTCACCGACTGGGACGCGGCCTCCAAGCAGCCGCTGTTCAAGACCGCTGCCGCCACGCTCACCCTCGTGGAGAAGGGCGGCGGACAGCACTCGCCCGCCCCCACCACCACCGCATCAGAGCCGGGCCGTGACTCCGGTGTCCCCGCGACGGAAGGCGGCCCGGACGCCCGTGTGCGGCAGACGACGGACGCCGGGCCCACGAGGGAAGGGGGCCGGTGGTGAACGGCATCGGCCTCACCCTGCGCGTCCTCCACCACGGCGAGCGGCACCTGGCGGAGGAACTGCTCACCGTGGCGGACCGGCACAGTACGGAGCACGAGGTCCACCACGTCGCCAAGGACCTCGCCGGCTGGTCCCGGGAGCACGTCGAACGGCTGGCCGTGACCGGCCGCGCCTACGGACTCGAACTCGACGAATCGCCGGTCAAGCCCTCGCCCGGACTGCTGACGATGATCCGGGAGAAGGCGGCGCAGGCCGTCGGCAACCGCCCGGAGCCCGGCCTGCTGCTCCTGCGCGACCTGCGGGACCTGCATCTGGACGCCGCGGAGAACTCGCTCTATTGGGAGATGCTCGCGCAGGCGGCACAGGCATCGAAGGACACCCGGCTGCTCGAGCTCGCCTCTTCGTGCCACCCGCAGACGCTCCGGCAGATGCGCTGGACCAACACCATGATCAAGAACATCTCGCCGCAACTGCTGACGAGCCTGTGATGCCGGAAGCACAGGGCACAGCGAAAGGGCCGGTGATGCTGATCACCGGTGCGTCATCGGGGATCGGGGCCGCCGTCGCGACCCGCTTCGCCGCCGTCCCCGGATGGCGGCTGCTGCTGCACGGACGGGACGCGGAACGACTGGACCAAGTCGCGGCGCGCACGGGCGGAACCCCCTTGCGGGCCGACCTGACCGACCCGGCGAGCGCCGGGCGGATCGCCGCTGAGGCCCTCGGATCCGCCGGCCGGGTGGACGTCCTGGTGGCGGCGGCCGGCGTCGGCTGGGCAGGGCCGTTCACCGCCATACCGGCTTCGGCGATCGACGAGGTGCTGGCCGTCGATCTGGCGTCCGTGGTGCACCTGGTGCGTCGCCTCCTCCCGCAGATGGTCGAGCGGGGCAGGGGACGGATCGTGCTGCTGGGCTCCATCGCCGGTGCCGTGGGCGTCGGCGACGAGGCGGTGTACTCGGCGGCCAAGGCGGCGCTGGGCATGTTCGCCGAGAGTCTCGCGTACGAACTGAGAGGGACCGGGGTGACGATCTCCCTGGTGCTGCCGGGCATCGTGGACACGCCGTTCTTCGAACGGCGCGGCACCCCGCCTCACCGCGCGGGCCTGAAGCTCCTCACTCCGGAGCAGGTGGCCGAAGCGGTCTGGCGTGCGGTGACGCGGCGGCACCGGGCCGAGATCTTCCTGCCGCGGTGGCTGCGGATGCCGGCGCGTATCCATGGCGCGGTGCCCCTCGTCTTCCGGCGCCTGGCCGAGCGCCTCGGCTGAGCCGTCGGGCCGATGCCGCCGTCCGCGCCGGCCTCAGAGCGCCCGGCGGCCCGCCTTGTGCCTCGGACGTCCAGCGGCCCGCCCGCCTCCTCAGGCGCCCGGCGGACCGCCGCCGGGGAGAGCTGCGACGAGGCGCGCCGCGTCGTCACGGAACAGGGCGGCGGCGCGGGCGACCTGACTGTCCCTGACCGGACCCGGCGCCACCAACTCGTCCACGCGGGCCAGCAGTTCATCGGTGTCACCCGCCCACGCCGTCACACCCTCTGCCGCCATCGCGCGTACGCCTTCGACGCCGTGGCCGGCGATCGGCCGGTAGCCGATGACGGGAACACGCGCGGCGAATGCCTGCACGGCGGTCTGACCGGCCGCGTTGTCGATCAACAGCCGTGAGTGGGCCATCAGTTCCGGCAGATCGTCCACCCAGCCGAGCGCGACCGCGCCCGGCATCGCGGCAGCCCGGCGGCGCAGCCGTTCGTCGCGGCCGCACAGCAGCACGGGGAGGCAGCCGTGGCGCGCCAGCACCTCCGCGGTGCGCCTCAGCCCGGACCCCACGCCCCAGGCACCGGTGCAGATCAGCACCGGCGGCCGGCCGTCGGCCCAGCCGGGCGGGGCCTTCGCTGCCGGACGGCCGAACTCCGGCGGCACCACCGGCCCGGGGGCGGCCGCCGGCCGGCCGGTCGCCCGGTGCACCGCTTCCGCGCATGTCTGTGTGACGCACAGATACAGGTCGTTGCCGGGATGGAGCCAGCCGCGGTGGACGGCGAAGTCCGTGACGAACACGGCGCTCGGGACCGCCAGGGTGCCGCGGTCGCGCATCCGGCCGGTGATCTGACCCGCCAGATGGAAGGTCGAGACCACGGCGTCGGGGCGCCGGTCGCGGACGAGTGCCCTCAGCCGGCCCTCCGCGAGTGCGGCCAAGGGCGTCACGTCCGGGACCGTGCCGCGGCGTGACCGCGGCCGGCCCGCGCCGTTCCGCTGCTCGAGGAACACCGCGTGGACGCCCGCGTAGAGGCCCGGAGCATGTCGTACGGAGAACCGGTAGGACGACCGCAGTGCCCGCCCGGCGCCGGGCGGCAGGAGGGTCAGCACGTCCCGCACCAGCACCTCGTGGCCCGAGGCGGCGAGCCTGCGCGCGATTTCGCCGGCGACCGCGTCGTGGCCTGCCCCCATGCCCGCACTGAGCACCATGAAGCGCCCGCCCATGGGGCCACCTCCTCGCCGCGCGAGCGACGGACAGATCCGTCCGGTCCATGGTGGCCCCGGACCGGAGCCGTCGGTGCCCCGGAAGGGCGCCGGGGGGACCGATCGGGTGAACCGGGGACCGCTGCGCCTGCCGTCGGGCGGTGCTTGCGCCGTTCCCCGACAGGCTGGACCCGTTACTCGACAGGCTGGACCCGCTCGGTCCGTGATCCGGGAGGTCCGCATGTTCCGTCGGTACCGTGCCGCTGCGATCCTCGTGCGGGGCCCGGCGGACGACGCCGTGCGGGCGGGCCGCCCGGCGCGCCGGCGGGACGTGCGGCGATGACGGCACTGTCCGTCTGCCTCGCGCTGCTCGCCGCGCTCGCCAACGCCGCGGCCTCGGTGCTGCAGAGGCGGGCCCTCGCCGACCTCCCCGGTGCGACGGCCATGGCGATGCTGCGCCGACCGGGGTGGGCGTGGGGCGCGGCGATGCTCGTCGTCTCGGGAGCCCTCCAGGCGCTGGCGCTGGCGACCGGGCCGCTCGCCGTGGTGCAGCCGGTGATGAGCACGGAGCTGCTGTTCACCCTGGTGGTCGGAGGCATCGCCTTCCGGCGTCGCCCCGACCCGCGGACCCGGGTGGCATTCGTGGCGATGGCGGCCGGCCTGGGCGGGTTCCTCGCGCTGGCCGCACCGTCCGGCGGCCGGGACACGGTCCCGGCCGCGCACTGGGCATGGGCCGGGCTCTCGCTCGCCGCCGCGGTCGCCGTGCTGGTCGCGGTCTCGCTCCGGCTTCCGTCCTCCCCGCGCGCGGCGGTGCTGGGCACCGCGACGTCCATCGGCTTCGCCTGCACCGCCGTGCTGATGAAGGACGCGCTGGGCCGGCTGCCGGAGGGGGTCGGGGCGGTGTTCGCGACATGGCAGCTGTACGCGGCCATGTGCGTCGGCCTCGGCAGCTTCCTGCTGCTCCAGGTGACGCTCCGGGCGGGCTCGCTGGCCGCGTCGCAGCCCGCTCTGACGCTCGGTGACGCGCTGCTGAGCGTGGTGCTGGGGGTGGTGCTGTTCCAGGAGAACGTGCACCTGGGATGGCGTACGCCGCTGGAAGTGGTGGCACTCGGTCTGCTGATCGGCGGCTGTGTGGAACTGGCCAGGTCCCCGCTCCTGGCGGAGGACGCGGAGAGCACGGAAGGAACGGGGAAATGGTGAGGCCCATGAGCAGCGGGGCCACCGCCGCCCTGGCGGTGACGGGCACGGCGCTCCTCGCGGCCGGCGCGCACATCGGGCCTGCGGCGACCTGGCTTCCCGGCGTGCGCGGCGCTCTCGCCCCCGTCCTCGACGGGCGGGGGCACCGCGACCGGGTCGCGCTGACGTTGGACGACGGCCCCGACCCCGGCACCACGCCCCATTTCCTGCGGGCGCTGGACGAACTCTCCGTACGGGCGACCTTCTTCGTGCTCGGCAGCCGGCTCGCACAGCATCCCGGGCTGGGCAGGCGTATGGCGGCAGAGGGCCATGAACTGGCCGTGCACGGCTGGCGTCACGAGAGACCGTGGTATCCGCGGCCGTCGCGGGACGTACGGGACCTGGCGCGGACGGCGGACCTGGTCACGGAGATCTCCGGCGAGCGGCCGCTGTGGTACCGGCCCGCCTACGGGATCCTCACCGGCGGGCGGTGGTACGCGGCCAGGGCCAACGCGCTGAGACCGGTGCTGTGGACCTCGTGGGGCCGTGACTGGACGGCCGCGGCGACGCCGGGGAGCGTACGCGCGGAACTGAGCAGGACCCTCAGAGGCGGGGCGACGGTGCTGCTGCACGACTCCGACGCGCTGAGCGCTCCCGGTGCCTGGCGAGCGGCCCTGGGGGCGCTCGGCCCGGTCGTGGCGGACTGCCGGGCGCGCGGCCTGTCCGTCGGTCGGCTCCGCGACCACGGTCTGCCCACTCGCTGACCCTCGGGCCTGTTTCTGTCCGTTTGCATGCCCGGATCTGTTTACTTCCCCGTGGTTCGTGCGTAGCATCAAGGAAAACCACAGACTCGGTCATGGAACGGATGTAAAACCACATGTTCGCAGCGGAGCGTCAGCAGGAGATCATGCGCCTGGCCCGCGAAAGCGGTCGGGTGGATGTGCTGTCCCTCGCCGAGGAGTTCCAGGTCACCGCGGAAACCGTGCGACGCGACCTGAAGGCCCTCGACCGGGCGGGGCTGGTGCGGCGTGTGCACGGCGGCGCCATCCCCGCCGGCAACCTCGACTTCGAGCCCGACCTCGCGGAGCGCGACACGGTCGCCGCCGACGAGAAGGAACGCATCGCGCGCGCCGCGCTGGGCGAGCTGCCCGGAGACGGCAGCGTGATCCTGGACGCCGGCACCACGTCCGCCCGGCTGGCGGCCGGCATCCCGGTGGAATCCCAGCTGACGGTCGTCACCCACGCGCTGCCCGTCGCCGCCCGCCTCGCCGACCACCCGGGCATCGCCCTCCACCTCGTCGGCGGGCGGGTCCGGCACCGCACCCGTGCCGCCGTCGACGCCTGGGCCCTGCGCGCGTACGGCGAGATCAAGGCCGACGTCGTCTTCCTCGCCACCAACGGCTTCGACGCCGAGGGCGGCCTGACAACCCCGGACCTGGCGGAGGCGGCCGTCAAGCGGGCCGCGATCGCCGCCGCACGCCGGGTCGTTCTGCTGGCGGACTCGACCAAGTTCGGGCAGCAGCACTTCGCCCGCTTCGGCGACCTGGCGAACGTGGACCTGCTGATCACCGATACGGGCCTCAGTCCCGACGACGCCCGCGCCATCGAGCGGCAGGGCACGGAGGTCGTCCGCGCATGATCCTCACCGTCACCCCCAACCCGAGCCTGGACCGCACGTACGAACTGCCGTCCCTGGACCGCGGAGCCGTACTGCGCGCGGCCGTGGACCGGGTCGACCCCGGCGGCAAGGGCGTCAACGTCTCCCGGGCCGTGGCCGCCGCCGGCCACCGCACCGTCGCCGTCGTACCGCTCGGCGGGCCGGAAGGCGCGCTGCTCGACCGGCTGCTCGGCGAGCACGGCATCGAGGCCGCCGGCGTCCCCGTCGCCGGTTCGACCCGGGTCAACATCACGCTCGTCGAGCGTGACGGCACCCTCACCAAGGTCAACGCGGCCGGACCCGACCTCGCCCCTGCGGAGGCGGAGGCGCTGCTGGAGACCGTCCGCACCCGCTCGGCCGAGGCCGATTGGATCGCCTGCTGCGGAAGCCTGCCGCGCGGCCTGCGTCCCGAGTGGTACGCCGAACTCGTGGCGCGGACGCACCGGGCCGGCGCCCGTGTCGCCCTCGACACTTCGGGCGCCGCCCTCACCGCAGCCCTGCGGGAGCGCCCCGACGTGGTCAAACCCAACGCGGAAGAACTCGCGGAAGCGGTCGGCCGCCCCCTCGCCACCGTCGGCGACGCCGTCAAGGCGGCGGAGGAACTGCGCGAACGGGGCGCCCGTGCGGTGCTCGCCAGCTTGGGAGCGGACGGCCAACTGCTCGTCGACGACACCGGTGTCTGGTTCGGCCACGCCCCCGCCGACGGCGTCCGCAGCAACGTCGGTGCCGGGGACGCCTCCCTCGCCGGCTTCCTCACCGCCGGCGGTGCCGGCCCGGCCGCCCTGGCGGCCGCCGTCGCCCACGGCACCGCCGCCGTACAACTGCCGGGCAGCGTCATGCCGACACCGGCCGACCTGGACCCGCAAGCGGTGACCGTCACCGCTTCCGTGCCCCTCGACCGCGTGCTCGGGGAGCCGGCGTCATGACCGTCCGTCCCGGGCGGGCCCACCGTCCCCCACGTACCGGCGCGCGGTCCTGCGGCCGTGTCGGCGCCGGGGCCCGCCCACCACGTCCCACCACCGCCCCCCGGGCGGTTCGCGAGCAAGGAGCCGCGTGATGAGTGAGTTGATCACCGCAGAACTGGTCGACGTCGATCTGGCCGCCGAGACCAAGCAGGCCGCCACGCGGTCCCTCGCGGAGCGCATGGTCGCGGCCGGCCGCGTCACCGACCTCGACGGCTTCCTCGCCGACGTGGCGGCCCGCGAGGCACAGATGCCGACCGGCCTCGACGGCGGCATCGGCATTCCGCACTGCCGGAGCGAGCACGTCACCGCGCCGACCCTCGCCTTCGGCCGCAGCGCCGGGGGGATCGACTTCGGCGCCCCGGACGGGCCCGCCGATCTGATCTTCCTGATAGCCGCGCCGGCGGGAGCCGACGAGGACCATCTGACGATCCTCTCCGCCCTGGCCCGGCGGCTCATGGACGCCCGGTTCACCACCGCGCTGCGCGCCGAGCACGACCCGGCGGCGGTCGCGGCCCTGATCCGCGGCGAGGACGCCCCGGCGCCTGAGGAAGCCCCTGCGGAAAGCGCGGACAGCGCGGCCCCGCCGGCCCCGGCGTCCGCCTCCGCCCCGTTCCGGATCGTGGCCGTCACCTCCTGCCCCACCGGCATCGCCCACACCTACATGGCCGCCGAGGCGCTCCGCCAGGCAGGCGAGGCCGAAGGCGTCGAACTCGTCGTCGAGACCCAGGGCTCGGCAGGCTTCGCCCGCCTCGACCCGGCCGTGATCGCGGCCGCCGACGGCGTGATCCTCGCCCACGACGTCGAGGTCAGGGAGCGGCACCGGTTCGCCGGCAAGCCCACCGTCGACGTCGGTGTGAAGGCCGCCGTCAACCGGCCCGCCGAACTGGTCGCGGAGGTACGGGCCAAGGCAGAACGCGGCGAGACCACCGCTCCGTCCACCGCCACCGCGCCCATGGACTCCGGCGCGCCGGGCGACCACTTCGGCATCCGCCTGCGCACCTGGCTGATGACCGGCGTCAGTTACATGGTGCCGTTCGTCGCCGCGGGCGGTCTCCTCATCGCACTGGCCTTCGCCATCGGCGGGTACGAGATCAACGGCGCCCCGTCGGTCGCCGAGCACTTCGTGTGGACGGAGGCCGCCGGCTGGGCCGCCCTGCTCTTCCAGGTCGGCGGCGCCGCCTTCGGCTTCCTGGTCCCCGTCCTCGCCGGATACATCGCGTACGGCATGGTCGACCGGCCCGGACTCGTGCCCGGCATCGTGGGCGGTGCCATCGCCGTCACGATCAACGCGGGCTTCCTCGGCGGACTCGCCGCCGGTCTCATCGCGGGCGCGGTCGTGATGGCGATCCAGCGGATCCATGTGCCGACCGTGCTGCGCGGTGTGATGCCGGTGGTCGTGATCCCGTTGATCTCCGCCGCCGTCGTCGGATTCCTGATGTTCATCGTCGTCGGCAAGCCGATCGCCTCGCTCCAGAAGGCCATGACCGACTGGCTGAGCGGTCTGTCCGGCGGCAACGCCGTGCTGCTCGGCGTGCTGCTCGGCCTCATGATGTGCTTCGACCTCGGCGGCCCGGTCAACAAGGTCGCCTACGCCTTCGCCGTGGGCGGCCTCGCGAACCCCACCGACGGCAGCCTCAAGGTCATGGCCGCCGTGATGGCCGCCGGAATGGTCCCGCCGCTCGGCATGGCCCTGGCGACGACCCTGCGCGCGAAGCTGTTCACCAAGGCGGAGCAGGACAACGGCAAGGCGGCATGGGTCCTCGGCGCCTCGTTCATCAGCGAGGGCGCGATCCCGTTCGCCGCGGCCGACCCGCTGCGGGTCATTCCGTCCGCGATGGCCGGCGGCGCGGTCACCGGCGCACTGTCGATGGCGTTCGGCGCCACGCTTCGCGCCCCGCACGGCGGCATCTTCGTCGTACCGCTCATCGGGCGGCCGCTGCTGTACCTGCTGGCCATCGCCGCCGGCACCGTGGTCACCGCCGCCCTGGTGGTCCTCCTCAAGAGCCGCCGCAAGCCGGCCGGCCACGCGGTCACGCCCCCGGCCGTCTCCGAGGCCGCGGAGCCCAAGGTCCCGGCCGCCGCCTGAAACCCCTCGCCCGGGCCTGCCCGGAACCGTTCCCGGCAGGCCTGGACGGCCGGACGCAATTGGCGCCCGGACCGGTCCGGGAACAGGCCCCGGAAGATCCCGGATCAGGTCCCCGGGCAGCCGAGGACCTGTCCGGTCCCTTCCCGGTCCATCCCCCGCCCAGCGGCCCAGCGTTGTGCCCTTCCGCGGCGGACAAACGCCCACCGGCAGCCTCGTCCCCCATCCCGTAGGAGTGTCATCCCCATGCCCCAGCGCACCGTCGTCATCGGCTCCCGCTCCGGACTCCACGCCCGGCCCGCGTCGGTCTTCGTCCAGGCCGCCGCCCGCCAGCCCGTCAGGGTGACCGTCGCCCGCGACGGAGGCGCACCGGTCGACGCCCGCAGCCTGCTGTCGGTGCTCGCACTCGGCGCCAAGCACGGTGAACCCCTGGTGCTGTCCGCCGAAGGCGACGGCGCCGAGGCCGCCATCGAGGAACTGGCCACGCTGGTCGCCGCCGACCTCGACGCCCAGGAGCAGCGGTGACGACCGGCACGACCACCTCAGCGGCACCCGCGACCACGGCCGGCGGAGTGCTGGACGGCATCGGCGTCGGTGGCGGCAGCGCCGCCGGGCCCGTCGCCCGGATGGCCCAGCCGTCCGTGCTGCCGCCGCCGCGCACCGTGGACCCGGCCGACGTACCGGCCGAGGCGGCAGCGGCCCGGGCCGCGCTGGCACGGGTCGCCGCGGACCTGGAGGGTCGGGCGGCGGCCGTCGGCGGCGACGCGGCGCACGTCCTCTCCGCCCAGGCGATGATGGCCGCCGACCCGACGCTCGCCGACCAGGTCGGCGAACTCGTTGCCGGCGGTTCCGACGCGGCCCACGCGCTCGACCAGGCGTTCCGTGCCTTCCGCGCGTCGCTCGAGGCGGCCGGCGGCTACTTCGCCGAACGCGTCGCCGACCTCGACGACCTCCGCCACCGGTCGGTCGCGGCGGTACAGGGCCTCGCGATGCCCGGCCTGCCGGCCCCCGGCCACCCGTACATCCTCGTCGCGGACGATCTCGCGCCCGCCGACACCGCTCTGCTCGACCCGGCCGAGGTCCTCGCCCTGGTCACCGAACGCGGCGGCCCCACCAGCCACACCGCCATCCTCGCGAAGATCCTCGGCCTGCCGGCCGTCGTGGGCTGCGCCGCCGCCGCGGCGCTGACCGACGGCACGCCGGTGCTCGTCGACGGCGCGGCCGGCACGGTCGTGACGGACCCGGACGCGGACGCCGTAGCCGCGGCCGCCGCGAGGGACGAACGCCGCCGTCTGGCCGCGGCCCGGGTCAGCGGCCCAGGCCGGACGGCCGACGGCCACGCGGTCAAACTGCTGGTCAACCTGGGCGCCTTGCCGGAACTGGACGCGGCCGCGGCGGCCGACAGCGAGGGCGTGGGGCTGTTCCGCACCGAGTTCCTCTACCTCGACCGCGAGCAGGCCCCCACCGCGGAGGAGCAGACCGACGCCTACCGCGCGGTCTTCGACGCCTTCGCCGGGCGCCGGGTCGTCGTACGGACCCTGGACGCGGGGGCCGACAAGCCGCTGCCGTTCGTCACCTCGGCCGACGAGCAGAACCCCGCCCTCGGTGTGCGCGGCCTGCGGACCGCCCGCCGGGACCCGGAGCTGCTCGAGACGCAGCTCGCCGCGATCGCCGCTGCGGCGCAGGCAACAGAGGCCGACGTATGGGTGATGGCGCCCATGGTCTCCGTGCCAGGTGAGGCGGCGGCCTTCTCGGCACGGGTTCGGGCCCATGGCCTGCGGACCGCGGGCGCCATGGTCGAGGTCCCGGCCGCGGCGCTGCGGGCGGGAGACCTGGCCCGGCAGTGCGACTTCCTCAGCGTCGGCACCAACGACCTGGCCCAGTACGCGTTCGCGGCCGACCGCACCCTGGGCACGCTGGCCGAGTTCCTGGACCCCTGGCAGCCGGCCCTGCTCGAACTGGTGCGGACGGCCGCCGGGGCGGGAGCGGCCTGCGACCGCCCCGTGGGCGTCTGCGGGGAGGCCGCGGCCGACCCGCTGCTCGCCCTGGTCCTCGTCGGACTCGGCGTGAGCAGTCTCTCGGCCGCGCCGAGCTGCCTGGGGGACGTCCGCGCCGCCCTGGCGGCCCACACCCTGGACGACTGCCGGCGGCTCGCCGGACTGGCACTGGCGGCCCCGGACGCGGCGGCGGCGCGCGCGGCCGTGCGGGAAGGTACGGCGCGAGAGGGCCTCGCGTAGCCCTGCCATGGCCGGGCGGGCGGCGGCCCTCGACCGTGCGGCCCCGACCCCGGCAGGGGCCGCGGCCGGGCCCCTGGCCATGCGGATCCCGCCCGGCCGGGGGTGGCGCGGTCCCGCGGTGTCCCCGGCCGCCCCGGGTCGGTGGAGCAGCGCGCTGCCGCCCCGGATGCGAGCATGACGAGAGGGCCGTCGACGACGCGCCCGCGCCGGTGCGGCGCAGGAGGAACGGGCGACCCGGGGATGGTGGGGCGTGAACGGCGCTGACCGGCCGCTGGAGCTCGACTTCCTGCGTGCCGTGTTCGAGAGCGTGGGTGCCGGGCTGTTCATCACCGACACCTCGGGGCGGCTCACGGCCTCGAACCCGTGGGCCGACCGCCTCCTCGACCGCGACACCGAGCGGATGCTCGGTCAGGACCTCCACGACCTGTTGCACCGGCAGGCCGACGGCAGGACGATCCCCCGCGACGAATGCCGTGTCCTCTCCGTACTGACGAACGGCAGTCCGGCCGAGGGAAGCGACGAGTTCTACCTGCGGGCCGACGGCACGACCGTCCCGATCATCTGGGCCGCCACGCCCCTGGTGCGGAAGGGGAAGGTGGAGGGCGCGGTGATCGTCTTCCACGACTTCAGCCTGCACCGCCGGGCCGTCGACCAGCAGGCGACGCACCTCGTGGCACTGGAGGAGCTCACCGAGCGGCTGACGATCGTCGCGGAGATCTCCGCGGTGCTCAGCTCCACCCTGGACGTCCCGAAAATGCTGTACCGGCTGGTGCGTCTTCTGGTGCCGGAGCTGGGCGACTGGGCGGCGGTCGATCTTCGTACGCACCCTCAGGCCGACGACATGCGCCGGATCGCCGTGCATTGCGAGGACCCCGGCGCGGAGGACGACGGCGGGACGCTGCTGGGCCCGTTGCCGCCGTTGACGGAGACGCCCTCCGCCTCGGTCCTCGCCCGTGTGATGCGGGGCGGCCGGCCCCTGCGGCTGGACGCCGAGGACCTCACTCCGCAGGCGCCGCTCGCGCCGGCGCACCGGGACCTGTTCGACCGGCTCGGCGGGCACTCGGCGGTCGTGGTGCCGCTGAGCACCACGCGTCAGGTGTTCGGCGTGCTCACCGTGGCGCGCAGCGGCGCACGTCCACCCTGCACGGAGGCCGACCTGCTGGTGCTGGCCGACATCGGCCGCCGGGCCGGCCTGGTGCTGGACAACGCCCAGCTGTTCGACCAGCAACGGCAGCTCGCGGAGACCATGCAGCGTCAGCTCCTCACGCCGCTGCCCCAGGTCGACCACCTCCAGATGGCCGCCCGCTACCAGCCCGCGGAGAGCGCCGCCGAGATCGGGGGCGACTGGTACGACGCCTTCCTCCTCGCCGACGGTGTGACGACGATGGTCATCGGCGACGTCGTGGGCCACGACCTCAAGGCCGCGGCCCATATGGCCGAGGTACGGAACATGCTCCGCGCTCTCGCCTGGGACCGGCAGGAGCCTCCCAGCCTCATCATGAGCCGTCTCGACGAGGCGATGACGCACACCAGCGACGCGCCGATGGCCACCGCCGTCTTCGCCCGGATCGAGGGCCAGGAGGGAGGGCCGTGGCAACTGCACTGGGTCAACGCCGGCCATCCGCCGCCGCTACTGGTGACCCACGACGGACAGGCCCGTTACCTCGAAGCGGGCCACGGGCCCCTCCTCGGTATGGCTTCCGCGCTGCACATGGGCCTGGGATGGCCGGACGCCCGCGAGCGTCTGCCCGCCCGCTCCACCCTGCTGCTCTACACCGACGGCCTGGTCGAGAGCCGGACCCGTCCCATCGACCGAGGACTCGCCCAGCTCCGCCGTCACGCCGCCGAACTCGCCCACCGGGACGTCGACGACTTCTGCGACGAGCTCCTCGCCCGCATGGAGCCCAGCGGGGACGACGTCGCCCTCCTCGCCCTGCGCATCCCGGAATGGGGCGAGGGCCGCGACGGCGGGCCGCCACCGCGGCAGCACTCGCCCAGCCCGGCCGCGCCCAACCGCGCCGCCCCTGGGTCCCAGGTGGAGGACAGCGAGGTACGGGACACGTCCTGACCCATGGCGCCGCCCGGAGCGCCGGTCCGCCGGTCCGCCGGTCCGCCGGTCCGCCGGGACGGACCGGCGGACCGGGCCGGCGTCAGGAGGCGAGGCGGGCCGCGAGGAGGGCGACGTCGTCGTGGAACGCGTAGTGGCCGTGTGCGAGGAGCGCGTCGCACAGCTCGGACAGCGGGGCTGAGGCGCGCACGGCCGCGATGCCGGTGGCGTCGGCCATCCCCTCGTCGATGGACCGGCGGGGGTGCTCGACCAGCCCGTCCGTGTGCAGGAGCAGTGTGCTGCCGGGAGGAAGCACCTCGGTCTGGTCCTCGCGGTCCATCGCCGGATCGACGCCCAGCGGCAGGCCGGTGTCCGTCGCCAGGTAGCGGGCCCGGTGGTCCGGTGTGACCAGCAGCGGCGGCAGGTGGCCCGCGCTGGACCAGTGCAGCCGCTTGCCGTGGGCGCTGGGTTCCAGCCTCGCGATGATGACGGTGGCCATCGGTCCTCCGTGCAGTTCGTGCGGGACCTCGTCGAGCCGGCACAGGATGCGGCTCGGAGGCTCCTCCTCCTCGAAGGCGATCACCCGCAGCATG
Source organism: Streptomyces sp. OZ13 (assembly GCF_052068155.1). Lineage (NCBI taxonomy): Bacteria > Bacillati > Actinomycetota > Actinomycetes > Kitasatosporales > Streptomycetaceae > Streptomyces > Streptomyces sp. OZ13. The sequence goes on from NZ_JBQHCZ010000015.1 coordinate 16,224, forward strand.
TTGCTGATCTGGCTCATCACGGTGGCCGCTTCGAGGCCGTGGCCCATCACGTCCCCGACCATCAGGCACGGCACGCGGCCCGGCAGCCGGACGAGGTCGTACCAGTCGCCGCCGATCCGCGGCGCCTCTGTGGAGGGCTGGTACCTGGCCTCGAGTTCGAGGTCCTCGCGCCGGGGCATCCGGGGCAGCAACCTTCGCTGGAAGTCCTCCGTGGCGTGCCGCAACCGGTCGTACAGACGGGCGTTCTCGATGGCCACACCCGCGGCGCCGGCCAATGCCACGACGATGTTCTCGTCGTCGTCCGTGAACGGCTCTCCGCTCTCGCGGTCGGCCAGGTAGAGGGTGCCGTACAGCTTGTCGCGCACGCGGATCGGCACACCCAGCAGGGCCGTCATCGCCGGGTGGCCTCGCGGGAAGCCGATCGCGTGCGGATGGTCCGCCACACGATCGACGCGCAGCGGGTGCGGATCGCGCACCAGCTCACCGAGCAGGCCGCTACCGTGCGGCAACTGGTCGCCGAGGGCGGCGAACTGGTCGCGGCCGAAGCCGGAGGTGATCAGCTCGGTGAACTCACCGGATTCGTCCAGTACACCGAGCGCGGCGTAGCGGGCCTGCGCCAGCTGCCGGGCGGTCTCGTTGATGGTGCGCAGCACGGAGTCCAGCTCCAGTTCCTTGCTGATCGCGAGAACCGCACCCAGCAGTTCCCGCACGCGACCGTGCGCGTGCGCGACCTGCTGGAGGCCGTCCTGGATCTGGTCCAGGTAGTCGCCCTGGGCGGACGGGAGGGCGGGAGCAGAGGACTGCGGGTCCTCGGGACCGTCCGGAACTCGTTGTGCCATCGAAAAGCCTTCGCCTGGTTTCGTGGCGGGCCGCTCTTCCTGAGGCGGGTACCCATCCGCCGGGCAGCGACTCACGGCGGCGGGAGCCCCGCGGACCTCCGGCGACGCGCGTCCGCCGGCCCACGGCGGAGCGCAGCCCGGAACAGGGCCGCGACGGCCGCCCGTCACCCACGGCGCATGCACGGCCGTCCCGCGGGCACGTGCACGCCACAGGCTTCAGCGCGCAGAGCACGGGGTACGCGGCCATCCTTAATCGCGTGGCTCCCTCCACCGGGCGACGACAGCGGCCCGCGCCGACGGGGCCGCCGAGCAGGGAGGACAGACATGAACGTACGCGTGGGCCCCGCACCGCCCGGCCGGGGCGGCGAGCCGGACACGCGGCCGTGAACGGCCCCCGCTGGCGCGGCGTCGACGCCGTCGTCCTCGACACCGACGGCGTCATCACCGACTCGGCCCGGGTCCACGCCGCAGCCTGGAAGACGGCCTTCGACGCCTGCCTGCGGGCCCATCCGCCGGACGACCCCGCGGCTCGCCGGCCCTTCGACGTCCGGGACGACTACCTGCGCCACGTCGACGGCCGCTCACGCCAGGACGGGGCCGCGGCGTTCCTGGCCTCCCGCGGGCTGCGGCTGCCCAAGGGGAGCCCTGACGACGCGCCGGGCACGGACACCGTGGGCGCCGTCGCCGCGTACAAGGAGAAGCTGTTCACCCAGCGGCTGCGCGAGCAGGGCATCGACGCCTACCCGGGCACCGCACGACTGCTGCGGATGCTGCGCGCCCGTGCCGTTCCCCTGGCGGCCGTGTCCGCGTCCCGCCACGCACGTGAACTGATCACCCGGGCCGGGGTCCTGCCGTGTTTCGACGTCCTGGTCGACGGTGCGGACGCGGCCCGCCTGCGGCTGCCGGGCAAGCCGGAGCCCGCACTGTTCCTCGAGGCGGCCCGGCGGCTCGGCGTCCCCCCGGAGCGGGCGGCCGTCGTGGAGGACGCCCTGGCCGGCGTCGAGGCGGGCAGACGCGGCGGTTTCGCCCTCGTGATCGGCGTGGACCGTACGGCCGGCCCGGGGACGGGCGACGCCCTGCTCGAGCACGGCGCGGACCTCGTCGTACGGGACCTCGCCGAACTGCTCCCCGCCGGCGCCGAGCGGTCCGGCGAACCGGCCGCGCCCACGGAACCCCACGCAGCCCGGGCCGCCCCCGAGCCCCCAGTGCCCCCGGAGGACTGACCATGCACGAGTGGATCTGGACGTACGAGGGATACGAGCCCGCGCGCGAGCGGCTGCGCGAGGCGCTGTGCACCCTCGGCAACGGCTACTTCGCCACCCGGGGAGCCGCCCCCGAGTGCACCGCCGACGAGACGCACTACCCGGGCACGTACGCGGCGGGCTGCTACAACCGTCTCACCTCGACCGTCGCCGGCCGGCAGGTCGAGAACGAGGACATGGTCAACCTGCCCAACTGGCTGCCCCTGCGCTTCCGTATCTACCGCGTCGCCGGCGACGCCGCTTGGTTCACGCCGGACAGCTCGGCACTGGCCGAACACCGCCAGCGCCTCGATCTGCGGGCGGGCACCCTCGAGCGCACCATGCGCTACGTGGCCGAGGACGGCCGTGCCCTCACCGTGCGCCAGCTCCGGCTGGTCCACATGGCCGATCCCCATCTCGCCGCGCTCCGCACCCAGTTCACGGCAGAGGGCTGGTCCGGCGACATCGAGGTCGAGGCGGCGCTCGACGGAGCGGTGACCAACAGCGGCGTGGCGCGCTACCGGGAGCTCAACGGCGGCCATCTCGTCCACGTCAACGCCGGTGACGGCGAGCCCGACACCATGTGGCTGCGCTGCCGCACCGCCACCTCCGACATCCGGATCGGCATGGCGGCCCGCACGATCGCCGACGAACCCACCGACGAGGAACGGGCCCGCAACGCCCATGAACCGCTGCGTGCCGTGCAGTTGCTGAGGCTGACGCTCCCGGGAGGTGTCACCCGTACGGTCGACAAGACGGTCGCGCTGCACACCTCGCGGGACTCCGCGATCAGCGACCCGCTGCACGCGGCCGTCGGCCGGGTCGGCCGGGCGCCGGGCTTCGAAGCACTGCTGGAGTCGCACCGGACGGCGTGGCGGCAGCTGTGGCGGAGGGGTGAGCTGGACGTGCCGGGGGAGGCGGGCAGCATTCTGCGGCTGCACCTCTTCCATGTGCTGCAGACGCTGTCGCCGCACACGGCCGACCTCGACGTCGGCGTGCCGGCCCGCGGTCTGCACGGCGAGGCGTACCGCGGCCACATCTTCTGGGACGAGCTGTTCGTCCTGCCGTATCTGAACCTGCATTTCCCCGAGGTCTCCCGGGCCCTGCTCATGTACCGGTACCGCAGGCTGGAACAGGCCCGCGTGCTGGCTCGCGACGCCGGTCACACCGGCGCCATGTACCCGTGGCAGAGCGGCAGCGACGGCCGCGAGGAGACACAGGAGCTGCACCTCAACCCCCGGTCCGGCCGCTGGCTGCCGGACCATTCCCGCCTTCAGCACCATGTCGGGTCCGCCATCGCGTACAACGTGTGGCAGTACTGCGAGGCGAGCGGCGACGCGGAGTTCCTGCACACCAAGGGCGCGGAGATGCTCACCCAGATCGCGCGGTTCTGGGCCGGATTCGCGCAGTACGACGAGCAGTTGGAGCGCTACCGCATCCGCGGCGTCGTAGGTCCGGACGAGTACCACGAGGGGTACCCGGGCTCCTGCCTGCCGGGGCTCGACGACAACGCCTATACGAATGTCACCGCCGTGTGGGTGCTGGCCCGAGCCCTCGAGGTGGTGCGCGAACTGCCGGAGCCGCGCCGCCGCGAGCTGTACGAGCGCATCGGCCTCGACCGCGGGGAGCTCGCTCGCTGGGAGGAGGTGTCGCGCCGGATGTACGTGCCCTTCCATGACGGTGTCATCAGCCAGTTCCACGGCTACGGCGACCTGGAGGAGCTCGACTGGGACGGCCTGCGCGCCCGGCACGGGGACATCCGCCGTCTCGACCGGGTGCTGGAGGCCGAGAACGACACCGTCAACCGCTACCAGGCCTCCAAGCAGGCCGACGTCCTGATGCTCGGCTACCTCTTCTCGCCGACCGAACTGAGCGGCCTCTTCCGCAGGTTGGGCCATGAACTCGACGAAGAGACCTGGCACCGGACGGTCGACTACTACCTGAAGCGCACCAGCCATGGCTCCACGCTGAGCGGCCTGGTCCACGGTTGGCTGCTGGCGCGCCAGCGGCGAGAGGACGCGTGGACCTACGTGAAGGAAGCCCTGGAGGGGGACATCGCCGATCTCCAGGGCGGCACCACGGAGGAAGGCATCCACCTCGGGGCGATGGCGGGCACGCTCGACCTGGTGCAGCGTGGTCTGACCGGGATGGAGACCCGTGGCGGGGCGCTGTGGTTCGACCCCGTCCACTCGCCACAGCTCGCCGAGTACGGCTTCTCCGTCCGCTACCACGGCCATTGGGGCGTGAGGGTGCGGATGCGGCCCGGAGAACTGCACATCGGGGTGCCGGCCTCCGACGGGGGACCGATCGAAGTGCGGCTCACGGACCGGACGGTGTCGGTCGAGCCGGGCGGCTCCCGGCTGCTGATGCTCCCCGACGACGGGCACCGGCCCTCGCCCTGACCGGACTCGCCCGACCGGAGCTCGCGGGTCCGGCCGTAGGGCCCCTCGCCCTGTACGGATTCTCGGCACCGGCAGGGCCGGTGCCGCCGGCCGTCGCGGCTCAGGTGGAGCCCTGTTGTCCCGGCAGGGGCAGGCACGCCCAGACGGTCTTGCCCGCAGGAGGTGCCAGCCGCCAGGACCAGCTGTCGCTCAGCGAGTCGACCAGGAACAGACCGCGGCCGCCCGAGGCGGCCGGGCCGGGATCACCCAGACGCGGCGGCGCCGGACTGGGGTCGGTCACCGCGCAGACGAGGTGGCTGCGGTAGCGGAAGAGACCGAGCCAGACCGGGTACTCGCCGGCGCACGACGGGGCGGGCGGAAGGGCGTGCCGCACGGCGTTGCCGACGAGCTCGCTGACGATCAGCTCGACGTCCGCCACCAGGGGCCGCAGGGACCACGCGTGGAGGGTGCTCGCGGCGAACTTCCTCGCCTGCCCCGCGTTCCTCGGGCGGCCGTCCAGTCCACACGCGGAGAAGCCGCCGGGGACGACGGGTTCCTCCGGGGCGTACTCCGGCGCGTCGGCGGGCATGCCGGGCGGACGTTTCACGCCAGATTGCGTAGGACCGCTCCCGAACCCATGCCGTACATCGGTTCCCGAGAGCGCCGGCATGTGAGTCGTCACTGGTCATGTCTCCCTGCAGGCTTCGCCGTTCGACAGCAGACACAGGGCGAGTATTGTCGAGCCGACCCGCGGATGCAATTGCAGATGGGATTGCATCGGTGGGATCCGGGTCAAACGTGTGCGAGCAGTGAGGAGTTGATGGGCGTGGAGTTCGTCAACGGAATGCAGGCCAGTGCGCTGGAGTCGGTGACGTGGATCAAGAGCAGTCACAGCAACGCCACCGGGAACTGTGTGGAGATGGCGTCGCTGCCGGGCGGCCGGATCGCGATCCGGAACTCCCGGGACCCGCACGGGCCGGCGCTCGTCTGCACACGCGACGAGTTCGCGGGATTCGTGGCGGGAGCCCGTGAGGGCGGTTTCGACGCGGTAATCGGCTGAAAACAGTCGGTGAGTGGGCGACTTCCCCATGGCCTCGCCGCGCGAGTGCTGGATACTGTCGTCGTCCCTATTTCTCCGCAGGAGCGCCTGATGGCTGCAGTCGAACCGAGTCCGTCGTTGTTCGTCCGGCCGCTGGGAGCGGTCGAGAACAACCCGACCGCCCTCAGGCTGATCCTGGGTGGCAAATTGCGCCAACTGCGGGTGAACGCCGGGCTGGACCCAGCGGACGTCGACGCCCGGCTGGGCTTCTCGCGCTCCAAGACCAGCCGGATCGAGCTGGGCCGCCACGGCTGCAAGCCGGCCGACGCGATGGCACTGCTGAATCTGTACGGCGTCGGGGCACAGGAGCAGGTCGAAGAGTTCATGCGGCTGGTGACGCAGTCCCGCCAGACCGACTGGTGGCGCTCCTTCAGCGACGTCCTCTCCGACTTCTTCGAGCCGCTGGTCGCCCTGGAGGGCGCCGCGGCGACGATCCGTACCTACGAGCCGTTCTACGTGCCCGGTCTGCTCCAGACCGCCGCGTACGCCGAGGCGGTCGTCCGGTCAGGGCCGGGCCACCTCCTCACCCACGATGTGCGGCGCCGGGTCGAACTGCGTCAGGAACGCCAGCGGCAGCTCGACACACCGGAGGCGCCGCGCCTGTGGGCCGTGATCGACGAGTCCGTGCTGATGCGTACGGTGGGCGGACCGCATGTGATGCGCGAGCAACTGCTGCACCTCGTCGGGATGATGGAGCGGCCCCGGGTGACCCTGCAGGTCGCGCCGCTGGAGGTGACGGCCTCCGTCGGCGTCGGGACGGGCGTGACCTATCTGCGTTTCGCGCTGAGCGACCTGAAGGACGCGGTCTACATCGAGCACCTGACCGACAGCACCTTCTCCCAGAAGCCTCAGGCCGTCGAGCAGTACCGTGACATGCTCGACCGGCTGGGCGCGTGCGCCCTCACTCCCAAGCAGTCGCTGGAACTGCTCCAGCAGCGCATCAAAAGCCTCTGAAGGCCCGGGGGTTCGACCCCGGTCCGATGATCCTGCCTTCGGTGTGCGCGCCTTCGAAGCCCGCGCCGCCACGGCCGTGGCCCGGCGAGCCGCTCCTTCGAGCCGGCTCGCCGCGCCGCCGCCTGCGCGCGCTGCCGTGTCGCTACGGGATGCGCGCGACCCCGCCCCACTCGATCCACTCGTCGGTCTGCTGCACCGGCGCCAGATCGTTGTCGGGCCGCCAGGTGGAGACCTCCACCAGCCCGGGCTCCAGGATCTCCATGCCGTCCAGGTAGGCGGCGACCTCGTGCTCCTCGCGGACCCGGCCCCAGTGGTTGTCGGTGGCCTGCGCCATGAAGTCCGTGACGAACTTGCGGATCTCCGGCCTGTCGCTCACCAGTTGGCAGACGACCAGGAAGCTGCCGGGCGCCAGTCGTTCCGCGACCCGCCGCACGATGCCGGCCGGGTCGTCCTCGTCCGGGATGCAGTGCATCACCGATACGAAGAGCGCCGCGACAGGCTGGCTGAAATCGATCAGCCGCCGGGTCTCCTCGTGGTCGAAAATACCGTCGGTGTCGCGCATGTCGGCCTGGATGACCGTGGTGCGGTCGTTCTCGTCGAGCAGGGCCCGGCCGTGCGCGAGCACGATGGGGTCGTTGTCGACGTAGACGACCCTGGACGCCGGATCGACCGACTGCGCGACCTGGTGGACGTTGTCCTGGGTCGGCAGACCGGATCCGTGGTCGATGAACTGGCGGATGCCGTAATCGGCCGCCAGCATCCGCACGACACGCCGCAGGAAGCGGCGGTTGTTGACGGCGAGTGTCTTCGTGCTGGGGACCTGCTTCAGAAGTTCTTCGCAAGCTTCGCGGTCCGACTGATAGTTGTCGTCGCCCCCCAGGAAGTAGTCGTACATACGTGCCACGCTGGGCACTTTGGTGTCGATGGCGTCGGGGCGCCACGAACTCTGCATCCAGTCCTCACCCGCGTTGATGGAGATCCGGTTCTGTGGGATCCACATGCTAGGGAGACGCCGCACGGCGGTACAGGTGGATGGCGGGGGCAGCGGCTCCGGTACGTCGGCTTTCGGCCATGGCGCACCGTCCCAACTGTCCCACTCTCACCAGGCGTTGCGGCCGGTCAGAGCATGCCCCACGAGTGCGCGCGGGTGCGGAGGTGGTCGTGGACGAGCGCCAGGGGCGGATGGACGAGTGCCCCGGCCCTGGTCGCCAGGTAGAGCGTGTTGAGCGGCGGGGCGGCGGGCTCGTGGAGCAGTTCGACGGAGCCCGCGGAAAGGGCCGGCTCGGCGAGGTAACGGGGGAGGGCGCTCACCCCCGCGCCCGCGACCACGGCGGCCAGAACGGCGCGCAGGTCCGGGACGATCACGGAAATGTGGTTCGGCGGCCGGCGGGCGAACTCGCTCAGCCAGTAGCGGCGGACGATGGGCAGGTCGTCCGCGTAGCCGACCAGCGGGAGATGCGCGAGGGCGTCCACCGGATCGCCGGCCAGCCGCGCGCTGTCGACGCTGCGGGCCAGGGACGGCGCGCCGACGAGGACGAACTCCTCGTCGATGAGCGGCGTGGCCACGATGTCCTGCTGCGTCGGCCTTATGGCGGACACCACCAGCTCCACGTGTCCCTCCGCGAGGGCGGCCAGCAGGTCCCGGGCGAGACCGAGCGTCACATGGATCCGCAGCCCCCTGGTCGTCAGCGGCGCGAGCGCGGGGAGGACACGCATGGCCATCAGCTCGCCCGGGCCGGCGATGCGCACGGTCCCCACATGCGCCGCCCCGGCGCGCGACGGTTCCAGCGCCGCCCGCAGCTCGTCGAGGTGCGTGCCGACGCGGGCGGCGAGATCGGCCGCGTGCGCGGTGGGGGTGACGCCCTTGCGGGAGCGGACGAACAACTGCTCACCGAGTTGGTCCTCCAGCCTGGCCAGCTGCCCGCTCACGGCCGGCTGGGTGAGCCCGAGCCGCTCGGCCGCGGCGGAGATCGACCCGCAACGGTAGATCTCCACGAAGGTCGACAGCAGATCGAGTCCGGGCACGCAACCCTCGTTCCATAAGAGAAGTTATGACGCTCATGATGCCCGCGGATGATCCGGGGACAAAGCTGGGGTTGTCCCTGTCGAACAGCAAGACACCCGAGCCACGTAAGGACTGTTCCATGTCGAAGATCCTCATGGTCGTTTCCGGCGCCGACAGCCTCAAGCTGTCCGACGGCACCAGCCACCCCACCGGCTACTGGGCCGAGGAACTGGCCGCCTCCCACGAGGTGCTCCGGAAGGCGGGCCACGACGTGGTCATCGCGACCCCGGGCGGCGTCCGGCCGACCGTGGACCCCATCAGCCTCGACGAGCGCGGCGGCGTCGAGGAGGCGGACGCCAAGAGGTTCCGCGCCTACCTGGACGCCATCGACGCCGAACTGGCCCGGCCCACCGATCTCTCCACGGTGTCGGCCGGCGACTACGACGCGGTGTACATCCCGGGCGGTCACGGTCCGATGGCCGACCTCGCCGTCAGCGCCGACCTCGGCCGGCTGCTGACCGACGCCGACACCCAGGGCAAGATCGTCGCGGCGCTCTGCCACGGTCCGGCCGCGCTGCTCAGCGCCGTCGGCGAGGACGGCTCCTTCGCCTTCTCCGGGCGTGAGATGACGACGTTCAGCGACGAGGAGGAGCAGCAGGGCGGCCTCGGCGACAAGTCGCCGTACCTGGTCGAGTCGCGCCTGCGCGAACTGGGCGCCGTGGTCCGGCCGGGCGACGCGTGGGCGAGCCGGGTCGTCGTCGACGGCAACCTCGTCACCGGCCAGAACCCGCAGTCGAGCGCCGACACGGCGCAGCAGGTCGTCGAGGCGCTGGCACGCCGCTGACCCTGTTCTCCGTCTCCTGCGACAGGCCCCGGCCGGGTTCCCCCGGCCGGGGCCTTTGCCCGCCCACCCGTCCGCCACGCCCGCCCCGGACGCCCGGGCGGCGCAGCGCCCCGTACGGATTCCGGACGCGGCCGCCACTCCGGCGTTACGGACGGCCGTCACCAGGGCACTCGAGTCTCGGAAGCACAGCCGGACCGGGTCACTGAGTGCTCCTCTTCGCCCACGGAATGTGACGACCGCGTTCGCCGGCCGCCGCCCGCGGGAGCACCATGGAACCGGCCCGCGTGAACCGCCCACGACCGCCGGACATGGTGATGAACGAGAACTCGACCCCGACCGTGACCGCCGCCGCTGCCGCCTCCGCCGCGGTGTTCGGCGCGCCCTGCTGGGTCAGCCTCATGGCCCGTGACCTGCAGGCAGCCCAGGACTTCTACGGGGCCGTGCTCGGCTGGAAGTTCCGCAAGGGAAGACTGGGCGACCAGTTCCGAGTCGCCGTGGTCGACGGTTTGCCGGTCGCCGGGATCGGCGCGCTGGCACCCGCGCTGACCGTCGCCGTCGCCTGGACCCCGTACTTCGCCGTGGAGGACGCCGACCGGACCGCGAGTCGCATCCGGGAACGCAGCGGCACCGTGGCGGTGGGGCCGCTGGCCCTTTCCATGGGGCGCGGCGTGCTCGCGGCGGACCGCGACGGCGCCGTCTTCGGCATCTGGGAAGGCGAGCTGATGCGGGACTGGCCCGCCTGGCGTGACAAGGCGCCCGCGTGGATCCGGCTGCTGGCCAAGGACGCCTTCGAGTCGGCGATCTTCTACGGCGAGGTGTTCGACTGGGCGTCCGACCGGGCCGGCTGCTGCGAGGTCAGCTACCTGGAAGGCGCGGTCGTGCTGCACCGTGAGGGGCGGGTGCTCGCCAGACTCACCTCCGGAGCGGACGGCACCGCGTCGAACCCCCTGCTGCATCCCCGCTGGCATGTGCACTTCGCGGTGAAGAACCTCGAGGAGACGGTGCGTACGGCCGACCGGCACGGCGGCACCGTCCTCGCCGAGCGCACCACACCACACGGCGCCGAGGTCACCCTGCGTGATCCCGACGGCGCCATCTTCAACGTGACCGCCACGGACAACGCCGTACCGCAGTAGCACCTGGGGAAGGACCTGCAGACATGGACCGCGCCGCTGTGTTCGACGTCGACGGGACGCTGGCCGACACCAACCATCTCCATGTCGTCTGCTGGTGGGAGGCGTTCCGGCAGGCGGGCCACCACGTGACCATGGACCACATCCACCGCTCCGTCGGCCTGGCCGGCCAGGACCTGGTGGAGCATGTGCTCGGCGACGACCGCGACACCGCGCAGGACGAGGCGATCAAGGCCGCCCACAAGGCCCTCTACGGGACGTACTCCGACCGGCTGCCGGCGTTCGACCAGGCGGGAGACCTGCTGCGCGCCCTGGCGGGCGACGGCTGGACCGTGGTGCTCGCGAGCTCGGCCGGCGGATCGGAACTCGCGGCGCTCCGGCGGGCCGTCGACGCGGACGACGCCATCTCCGCGATCGCGGGCGCCGACGACGTGGCGGAGGGCAAGCCCGCTCCCGACCCGGTCGAACACGCGCTGGAACTGGCCGGGGTCCCGGCCGACCGCGCCGTGTTCGTCGGCGACACCGTGTGGGACATGCAGGCCGCGTCCCGGGCGGGGGTGCGGTGCGTCGCGCTGCTGTGCGGCGGGATCCCGCGCACCGCCCTGGAGGCGGCCGGGGCCGCGGCGGTCTTCGACGATCCGGCGGATCTGCTGGCCCGGATCGGCACGGGCCCGTTCGCCGACCTGCTGGAGCCGTCCGGCCGTTAGCCGGGGCCGTTCCGCGCGCGTCGGCCGGGGCCGTTCCGTGCGGGCATGCATGCGGGGCACGAGAACCACTGGCGGGGTGCTTCGTGGCGCGGCCCGCGTGCGAGGGCTGTTCGGTCCACGGGCGGGCGAGACCCTTGTCGGGCCGGGGCGGTCAGGGCGAGCCCTGCGGCCGGGTCGGGATCGCGGCGGGCGGGCGCCGCGGTCAGTGCGCCCGGTGGCCGGCCAACGGTGCCGTCCGCTCGCCGGAGCCCATGCGGACGCCGCGCAGGAATTCCTCCAGCGCCGCCGTGGCCGTGTGCCGCGGCTGCCAGTCCAGCTCTTCCCTGGCCCGGGCCGTGCTCATCACCGGCATCCGCAGCAGCGCGTCGAACAGCTGCGGCGACGCCGGAACGGCGCGCAGTCCCCATCCCGCCGTCAGCACCGCGTGCGCGGCCTGCCGAGGGAACCGCACCACGCGGGCCTTGAGAAGCTCACCGAGGGTCTGCGCGTCGACGACCGGCTCGGCGGCGAGATTGAAGGCCCCGCGCGCGTCGAGGAGGACGGCGAGGAGATACGCGTGCGCGGCGTCGTCGGTGTGCAGCGCCTGGAAGCGCAGTCCCTCGATGTCGGGCACGAAGGGCAGCAGCCCCGGCCTGATCAGCGGTCCCGGCAGGAACTTGCCGGCGAAGATCCGGCGCTGCTCGCTGGCCGAGGTCTCCTTGAACATGAACGCCGGGCGCATGCGTGCCACGCGGATCCCGGTGTGCCGCAGTTCGAAGGCGTCGAGCGCCCGCTCCAGATAGGACTTCTCGCGGCAGTAGGCCGCCTCCGGCCAGCCGTGCGTGGGCCACGACTCGCCGACGCCGGGACCGGTCTTCGGCCCCGGCGCGTAGGCGCCGACCGACGAGGCGTGGATCAGCGCCGGTACCTGCGCCGCGGCGACCGCGTCGAAGAGCCGCAGCGACCCGAGGACGTTGGTCTGCCAGGTCGTGGCGGGGGAGTGCGTCGGCTGGAAGCGCCATGCCAGATGGATCACGGCGTCGGCGCCCTCCAGATGCCGCACGAGCCCTTCACCGGCGTCCTCGCGGGACAGATCGACGGCCGCCCACGACGTCCGCGAAATGTCCAGGTCGGGGACGCGCCGGGCGAGGCCGAGGACCGACGCGATCCGCGAGTCCTCGGCGAGCGCCCTCACCACGCTCGTGCCCACGTTTCCGGTGGCCCCGGTGACCACCACCCGCAGTCCTGTCTTCACGCTCATCAGCAACTCCGTGGGGTTCCCGGAACACCGGCCGGCTGCTGCCCGGGTCCCCGGCGGGCGCGGACCGAAACGGATGAAACGCGCGGTGCTGGGCACACGGGATCAAGAAGCCGGGCAACGGGATCAAGAAACCACCGGCCGGCGGTACGCCGGCACAGTCTGCCGAGGGAGTCGGGAATGACCAGTCTGCCGGGAGTGGACCGGGGCGGGGCCGCGATGGTGCTCGCCCCAGGTGTGTACGCCCCGCAGAGCGACACGTTTCTGCTCGCGGACGCGCTCGAGCGTGAACCGCTGAGGCCGGGTGCCGAGGTACTCGACGTGGGCACCGGGACGGGAGCGCTGGCCCTCACGGCCGCCCGGCGCGGCGCCCGTGTGACGGCTGTCGACAGCTCATGGCGTGCCGTTGCCGCCACCCGCGTCAACGCCCTGCTCGCGCGCCGTCGGGTGCGCGTCCTGCACGGTGACCTGCTTGACCCGGCCATGGGCCGGCGCTTCGACCTGATCGTGTGCAACCCGCCCTACGTGCCCGCACCCCACGCCCGCCCGCCGCGGCGCGGCGCGGCAGTGGCCTGGGACGCGGGCCACGACGGCAGGGCCGTCCTGGACCGCATCTGCGACGGTGCCGCGGAGCTGCTGAAGCCGTCGGGGGCCCTGCTGATGGTGCACTCGGCGCTCAGCGGGGTCGGCGCGACCCTCGAGCGGCTGCAGGACGCCGGCCTGGACGCCGCCGTCGTGGAGCGTCGTCTCGTTCCCTTCGGGCCCGTGCTGCGTTCACGCAGGAAGTGGCTCGAGCGGCGGGGGCTGATCGCTCCCGGCGAGGACAAGGAAGAGCTGGTGATCATCCGTGCCGATCGAGCATGAGGACCGAACGGCCCCGGAGCCCTGCCGTGTGACGGTGACCCGCGAGGGCCCGATGCTGGTGGAGGGCCCTGTGGAGGTCGTTCTCGACGACGGGACCACGGTGCGGTCCGACCGGTTCACCGTCGCGCTGTGCACCTGCCGGCGCAGCCGGACGTACCCCTGGTGCGACACCAGCCACCGCCGACGGGGCAGGAGGTGAACGATGACGGACCTGGTCACGGCCACGGAAGCGGCCCTGGAGGGCGAACTGCCGGGCGCACGGGGCGAACTGTCGCACGGGGTGCTGCACGCCCTGCGCGACCCGGCCGGCGCGCCGCTGCCGGACCCCGGCGCCGCGGAGCGGGCCGACCCCTTCGGCGACGACCTGCAACTGGCCCTGTACGTCAGTTACGAGCTGCACTACCGGGGCTTCGCCGGTGTCGACCCGGCCTGGGAGTGGGACCCGGGGCTGCTCGCGCTGCGCGCGGCGATGGAGCGGCGCTTCCTCGACGCGCTCCGCGGGCGGGTCGCCGGGCACCCGGACGTGTACGAGGCGCTGGACGAGCTGCTCGTCGAACCGGTGGACGGCACCGGAGTGTCGTACTTCCTCAGGGACGAGGGCCGGCTCCGGCACCTGCGCGAGTACGCCGCCATGCGCTCCCTGTACCACCTCAAGGAGGCCGACCCCCACGCCTGGGTGATCCCACGGCTCCACGGCAGGGCCAAAGCCGCCTTCGTGGCGGTCGAGTTCGACGAGTTCGGCGGTGGACGCGCCGAGCGGGTGCACGCCCGGCTCTTCGCCGGCCTGATGACCGACCTCGGTCTCGACCCCTCTTACGGCCGGTACCTCGACGCCGCCCCCGCGGAGATGCTGGCGAACGTCAACCTGATGTCGCTCCTCGGGCTGCACCGCGCCCACCGGGGCGCTCTGGTGGGGCACTTCGCCACCGTCGAGGTGACGTCCTCACCCGGTTCGCGCAGGCTCGCCGAGGCGATGCGCCGTACCGGTGCGGGGCCCGCGGCCGAGCACTTCTACGCGGAGCACGTCACTGCCGACGCCGTGCACGAACAGATCGTGCGCCGTGACGTCATCGGTGGACTGCTGGCCGACGAACCCTCGCTCGCGTCCGACGTGGCCTTCGGTATAGCGGCCACGACGTGCCTGGAGGACCTCCTCGGGGACCGGCTCATGGCCGCCTGGCGGAACGGCTCCACCAGCCTGCGGAAACCGCTGTGAGACCTGGCAATTGTGAAAACCGGCCCGGCGGCTGTGAACGCCCCGTCCCGGCGTGCCGTGACCCCTCCATACCAGCGACTACCTACAGTAGCCAGCTGTGTGGCGGACACGACCGCTCCGGTTCACAATGAGGCACCGGACGGACCTCGCTCCGCCGTGTCAGGGGGCCGCATACACCGGGAGACCACAATGCTGATGCCCGACGTGAGTGTGATCACCAGGCTGATTGCCCGCTACCGGGCGCAGGAACATTTCGTCCTCGCCGCTCCCCACGACGACTCCGCGCGGAGACGGTTCGAGGACACCGCCTACACACTGTGTGTGCTCATGTGCGAGCGCACGGCCCGCGACGCGCTGCTGGCGGCCGAAACCTACGTGGGCCGCCGGATCCGGTCGGCCGCACCGGTCGTCGGCGAGGGCGCGGCATCCGGCGGGCGCTGAGGGGGATCCCGGACAGACCACCACTTACGGGTCCGGGCGAGGGAGCGGGGAAGGACGAAGGTGTCTGAGGTTGAGGCCCGCACAAGGCTGCGAGCGCCGGTCGCCGGCATCGTCGGCTGGAGCAAGGATCCGGCCGTCGTGCAGACGGTGCGATCGACCGCGGCGGCGACCATCTCGTACGTGGTCGCCGTTCAGGTGCTCGACAGTCCGGTCGCCCCGCTCACCGCGCCCCTGACGGCGCTGCTGGTCGTCCAGGTCACTCTCTACTCCACGCTCACCACCGGTGTGCGCCGGGTGAATTCCGTCGTCGTCGGCGTCCTCATCGCCATCGGCTTCAGCGCGCTCGTCGGTCTGACCTGGTGGAGCCTCGGGCTGATCATCCTGGCCTCGCTGGTCGTCGGCAGATTCGTGCGGGTCGACGAGTTCGTCCCCGAGGTCGCGATCAGCGCGATGCTCGTGCTCGGCGTGACCCAGGTGGGCAGCGCCGCGTGGGACCGGGTCCTCGAGACGCTCATCGGCGCCGTCGTGGGGCTCCTCTTCAACGTGCTTTTCGTTCCGCCGGTATGGGTGGAGGCCGCCGGGGAGTCGATCGAGGACCTCGGGCGGCGCATGCGACGGCTGCTTCTGCGGATCGGTGAGGAGCTGACGAGTCCGACCCCGGTCGAGCGGGCGGCGGCCCGGCTTCACGAGGCGCGCAGGCTCGACAACGACATCGCCGACGTGGACGCGGCGCTGCGCCAGGCCGAGGACAGCCTCCGGTTCAATCCGCGGGTCAAGGAAGGCCTGTTGCACCGCATCGTGCTCCGAACCGGCCTCGACACCCTGGAGATCTGCGCCGTCGTCCTGCGGGTGCTGGCCCGCACCATCACCGACCTCGCCAAGGAACGACGGGAGGAGCAGTTGTTCTCCCACGAGGTCGGTGTCGCACTCGAGGAGCTCCTCTCGCACGTCGCCGACACGCTGGTGAGCTTCGCCGTCCTCGTCACCACCCAGACCAGCGAGAGCGCCGACGCCGCGGAGGAGCGGCTCACCGGGGAGCTCGCCGCCGCCCGTGCCAGCCGCGACAACGCCGCCGATCTGATGCTCAAGGGCGTTCAGCGACAGCCGCGCCACTGGCAGCTGCACGGCGCGTTGCTGACCGAGATCGACCGCATCCTCGACGAGTTGGACATGGACCACCGGTCACGGCGTCTCATGGAGGAGCTCGACCGCCACACCCGGGAGCGGCGGGAGAAGCGCCCGCGGTTGTCCGCCCTCCGCGACTGGCTGTGGGGCAGGACCCCGCGCCGCCGGGTCCCCTGATCCGACGCGGCGGGGCGGCGGACCCGGGCCGGGACCGCCGCCGTGCGGTGCGTCAGCGGGCGGCGGGCGGCCGGGGCGCCAGCAGGAAACCGTCGATCGGGCGGGTGGGGATCCGGCGCAGCGGGATCGACATGTCCTGCGGCGGAACACCGTATTCCAGCCGCGCCAGCTGTGGCACCAAGGCCTTCAGCAGCGCCACGGTGATGTCCTCGCCGGGGCACCGGTGGCCGCCCGCCGTGTCGCCGCCGCCCTGCGGGATGAGCAGGTCCGCCCCGGCCGGCCCGCCGTCGGCGAACCGCGCGGGCTCGAAGACGTACGGGTCGGGCCAGAGCGCCGGATCGTGATGGTGGCCGTAGACGTCGAGCAGCACGAGCGTGCCCTCGGCGATCCGCTCGCCCCGCCACTCGAGGTCCCGCACCGCGACACCGCCCAGGAACGGGGCGAACGGATAGAAACGGCGGACCTCATGGGCGAACGCTTCCGCGTGGTCGGGGCCACCGTCCCGCAGCAGCTCCCGCTGCCGCGGCCACCGGTGCATGGCATGCGCGGCGAACGCCATGAACCAGGCCACGGCCGCGGTCGGCCGGATGATGTTGAGCACCTCGACCGCGGCGGTGTGCGGGTCCAGCAACCGGTCGTCGTCGTCGCGGTGCAGTGCCACAGCGTGCAGCGCCGCGCCGGAGTCCTCCGTCCCGCTCCTGCGGATCTCTTCGATCAGGGTGCTCAGCCGTTCCTCCTGGCGGGTACGGGCCTTCCGGGCGCGCCAGTGCCGTGGACCGGCGGTGGCGAAGCCGTCGACCATCGCCACCAGGTCGCGCGCCGCGGCCCGGCCGTCGTCCTCCCCGCGGGGCACTCCCGCCCAGTCGCAGACGGCGCGGGTGATCAGCACACTCGCCTCCGTGAACAGGTCGATCCTCGGCCGGTGCGCCCACTCGGCGACGGCGGTGTCCCACTCCTTCACGGCCTGTCCGGCAAGGGCGTCCACGCCCTGCGCGTCCTTGAGGAGCGAGACGAACAGCGCCTTGCGGGCCCGGTGCGCCGAGCCGTCGAGCGTGTGCACCGCTCCCCGGCCGAAGAGCGTGTCCAGGACGGGCCCCGGCAGCGCGGAACGGCGTGCGATGTGCTGCTCGTCGTAGAAGAAGGGCACCGCGTCGAGGCCGTGCAGGGCGATCGCCGGGCGGCCCATGAGCCGCGTCCGCACGGGGGCGCCGCCGCTGCGCCGCAACAGGTCGGGCAGCCAGGCGTACCCCTCGAGGAGCGCGGGCACGGTGGCGTCGGGGCGAAGGATCTCGCGTAGTTCCATGCGGAGAAGCGTTCCCCGCCGTCATGGTGAAATGCCCTCATTCGCCCCGATGCGGTCACTGCGGGTGCTGCTGCCCCCGCAGACTGCGGCCCCTGCTGCGCACGATCTCCTCCGCCACCGCGCTCAGCTTGCGGTTGGTCCGCTGCGAGAAGCGCCTCAGGACGTCGAAGGCCTCGGCCGGGCCGCAGCCCAGGGCATGCATCAGGATGCCGCTGGCCTGGTCGATGACGGCGCGTGAGTCGAGCGCCGTCTCGAGCTGGTTCACCTGGGCGAGAGCCGCCCGGTAGAAGTGGTCGCGCACCAGTCCCTGGGCGAACTGCTCGCCCAGCACGACCACCGGATGATGCGCCAGATGGGCGAACGCCCCGGGGCGGAAGCTGTAGAGACTCAGGGTCACCTCGACCTCGCTGCGCCGGAACGGCATCGTGACGCTGGAGCGGATACCCGACTCCAGGGCCGCGGCGCGGTAGTCGGGCCAGCGCTCCTCGTCCAGCAGATCGATGGCCGCGACGGGCTCGCCGGTGTCCAGGGCGCTCGAGGTGGGACCCTCGCCCGAATCGAGCTCGACGGAGATCAGCGTCGTCAGATCGGGGTGGGTCGCGGCGGCACGGCGCTCGGCCGAGCCGTCGGTGACCGTGGTCGCGGCGCCGCAGCAGGGCTCGACGCAGCGCATCGCCGCTTCCGTGAAGTCCGAAAGGTCGCGGGCGCCGGGTGCCACGGTCAGGTCCGTCGGGGGCAGCATTGCGTGTCCTCCTTCCGCGGGTGCGGCTGCCCGCCCCCTCGCACCACAAACCCGGCGCCTCATGCCGAACTCCTGGTCGTCGCATTGCGCCGCCGCTCGGTCGGATAACTTTCTCCCATGGCGCAGAGCGATGAGTTCGGCGACGACCTCGAGGATTTCGTCCGCCGGGTGGGTGAGCTGCGAGCCGCGCGGGGGCTGCCGCCGGACGAGCAGCAGAACCTTCTGGACGCGGCCCTGTTCGAACTCCAGCACGTTTCGGAGACCCTGTGGCCCAAGTACGAACGCCTGGCGGCACAGGGCCCGGCCCGGGCGTCGGCGGACCGCACCGAGCTCCAGCTGCTCCGGGCCCTCTTCCAGCGGCTGCCGCTGCCCGTGGCCCTCATCGGGGGTGACACGGTCGTCCGCCGGATGAACCTCGCCGCCACGGACCTCACCGGCGTGCGGGCCGGCTTCGCCGCCGGCCGGCCGCTGTCCGGACTGCTGCGGCCCGGCGACCGCGGCGCCCTGCGCACGCAGGCGGCCGCCGTCGCCAGGGGAGAGGGGCCGCGCAGTCTGCGCATACATCTCCAGCAGCGTCCGGAAGAGACGTTGCGGGCCACGCTCACCGCCCTGCGCCCGCCGAACGAGCCGCACCCCGCCGTGCTCATGGTCCTGCAGTCCGACAGGGCCGACGACCGGCGGGAAAGCGGCCCGGCAGGCCCGCCGGGGACCAGGCTGCGCCGCGCCACCGCCCCCGACCTCGCGGAAGCCGCTGCCCACGCGGCCCAGATGGACCTCCTGGACGGTATGACCACCGCCCTGCTGCGCGCCCCCGCCGGCGAACCGGAAGCCGCACTCGGCGCGGGTGCGACGGTCCTCGCCGCCCACGGCGCGGACTGGGCCGTCGCCGACCTCGTCACCGGCGCCGGTCTGCGGCGTATCGCCGTACAGGGCCCGGCCGGCGACGAGGCGGCCGCGCTGGCGGCACGGATAGCGGCGCAGGACCCGGCCGGCTGTCCGATCGTCGTCGACTGCGCCGGCGAGGGCTCCTCGCTGCTCCAGGTGCGCCCGGAGGACCTCGACTGCTTCGGCCGTGACGCCGACGGGGATTCCGTCCTCGTCCAGGCCGACGTGACGTCCCTGCTGTGCGTGCCCGTCCAGGAACGCGGTGAGGGAGGGGGCAGGGTCCTCGGGGTGCTGTCGCTGTTCCGCAGCGGAGGCACGCCCGCGTTCTCGATGGCGCACGCCCGGACCGTCGACGTCGTCTCGCGGCATGTCGCGCTGGCTATGCGGCGCGCCGCATGACGTCCTCGTGCACGGTCTCGTCCCGCATGACCTCGTTGCGCAGCTGGTCGCAGCTCCGGCTGATCAGCCGGGACACGTGCATCTGGGAGATGCCCAGCGTCTGGGCGATGCTGCTCTGGGTCATGTCGCGGAAGAAGCGCATGTACAGGATGTTCTGTTCACGCTCGGGCAGCTTGCGCAGTCCCGGCTTCACCGCCTCCCGGTCCACGAGCACGTCGATGGCCGGATCGGCCGACCCCAGCGTGTCGCTGAGCGAGTAGCCGTCGTCGGCGCCCGGGAGTTCCGCGTCGAGGGACAGCGCCGTGAAGCTCTCCAGAGCCTCCAGGCCGACCAGCGCGTCCTCCTCGGACACGCCGGCGCGTTCGGCGATCTCCGCGACCGTCGGGGCGCGCCCCGAGACGGTCTGCACCAGGTCCTGGCGGGCGAACCGGACCCGGTTGCGCAGGTCCTGGACGCGGCGCGGCACGTGCAGGGCCCACATGTGGTCGCGGAAGTGCCGCTTCACCTCGCCCACGACGGTGGGCACCGCGAAGCTCTCGAACGCGCCGCGTGAGGGGTCGTACCGGTCGACCGCCTTGACCAGGCCGAGAGCGGCGACCTGCTGGAGGTCCTCGATGGACTCGCCGCGGTTGCGGAACCGGCCGGCGATCCGTTCGGCCATCGGCAGCCAGGCGGACACGATCTCCTGGCGTACCTCCTGCCGCTCGGGCCCGTCCTCGAGTTCCGCCAGCCTGCGGAAGGCGGCCGCTGTGTCGGGGGCGTCGGAGTGAGAGTGCTTGGTGTGAGCGAACGTGGGCATGATGTCGCGACTCCCTGGGATGTGGGGGCTGCTATGCCGGAAAATCGAGTCACCCGGGGACACGGACAGGGGCTTGACGCACCCGGAGCATCCGCTCCCACGGGGCGTGCCTCCTGTCCGAAGCACAACACGCACCTGCCCGGGCGTGTGCCGCCAAAACCTCTCAGCCGACGGCCGGAACGTCGATCCGCGCGTCGACGGGGAGGTGGTACACGGCGAAGGCGTGGCCGATGACGGGCTGCGCGACATTGCGGACCTTGACACCGCCGGCGGTCATCCCGTGCTCCGTGCCCATGTGGGCGTGGCCGTGCACCGCCAGGTCCGCCTCCGCCTCGTCGACCGCCTCCGCGAGGAGATACGTGCCCAGGAACGGATAGATCTCCAGGGGCTCCCCGGCAAGCGTGTCGGGGACCGGTGAGAAGTGCGTGAGGGCGATGAGGACCTCGCAGCCCTGTTCCCGCAGATCGAGCAGGGAGCGAGCCAGATCGGCCGCGCACCGGCGGCTGTAGCGCACGAAGGACCTCATCTCCGGCTCGCCGAACTCACCCGCGCTGCGGCCCGCGAAGCCGCCCCCGAAGCCTTTCGTACCGGCGATGCCGACCTTCGTGCCGCCGACGTCGAGCACGGTGCTCTCGCCTTCGAGGACGGTCGCGCCGGCGTGCTCCAGCACGGCCGTCACCTCGTCCTGAAGGTCGCTGTGGTAGTCGTGGTTCCCGAGCACGGCGACGACCGGTACGGGCAGCCCCCTGATCTCGTCGGCCACCACCCGCGCCTCCTCGACGGTGCCGTGGCGGGTCAGGTCGCCCGCCAGCAGCAGCATGTCGGCACAGTCGCCGAGCGTCTCCCAGGCGGGGCGCAGCAGCCCCCGGCTGTCGGACGCCAGATGGATGTCCCCCACGGCAGCAACACGGATCACTCGAGCTCCTCGGGCCGTTCGGGGGCCGTGGCGCCGGCGACCGAGAGGTCGGCCCGCACCGGCAGCCCGCCGAGTTCGGTCTCTGCGATACGCAGGATCTCGCTCCTGCACGCGGCCGTGGACACGGTGCCCCACAGGTGCACGTATTCGCCGCGCATGTCGATCTGCACGCCCAGTTCCGAGATCTCCTCGTCCGCGAGACGCTCACGCAGACGCGCGATCCGGTACTCGGAAGCCTCAGGTTCCTTCATGAGGCACCTCCCGGGGCGGGATGACGTCCAGCCGCTCCAGCAGATACAGGAACGCGTCCGGCATCGGCGAGGAGGAGTGTTCGCGGCGCAGCCGGTCCCAGTCGACCCGCTCGCGCAGCGCCCGGGCGATCGGCAGCAGCGCGCCGAAGTCGCAGTGGTGCTCCGACAGCGCCGTGAGTCGGCTCTCCAGCAGGTCGGACGGGGCGAGCACCGGCATGTGCACCGAGTCGACCGGCAGGATCTCCGCCCGGTCGAGCATCTCCTTGGTGACGGGGCGGTGGGCCAGCTCGAAGATCAGGTCGATCTGCTCGCCGCCCGCTCTGGCCTTCACCAGCCAGTCCTCCGGCGGGGAGACGACCTGGATCCCCCCTTCGACGAGGGTCCGGACGACGCCTTCCGCGTCCTCCCTGCGGAGGCAGAAGTCGGAGTCGTGCTGCAGCCGGATGGGCACTCCGTGCGCGTAGGCCGCGACGCTGCCCACCAGGGCGAAGGGGTACCCCGACGCCTTGAGCAGTGCGCCCACCTGCTTCGTGGCCTGGAGGATCGCCTGGGTGTGGTCCTGCGGCAGTTCGTCCGGGGCGCTCGCGGCCGGTTGGACGGCGGCGACCGCGTCGAGCGCTCCGCCGGGCCCGGAGGCTCGGGGCAGAGTTCCCGGCCGGGCCGTGTCCTGGGGGTGGTTCATCGCCGGTTCTCCGTCCTGGGTCCGTCTCGGAGGTAGTTGGCTTGTCTTCCCGCTGCTCCCGCTGTCCGCAGACGTCGTGAGGACACGACAGGTACCCCATCGACGGCAATTGATCCGTCCCCTGCCGGTCCCTGTCCGCTTGGTGGTCCGGCGGACAGGGACCCTGCGCCCCACCCCGGCCCCTCTCGCGCCGGTCTTCGAGAGGCGGCTTTCCCGAAGGCGGCGGGACGGCGGTGTGGCGCCGCCCGTGGCGGGTACCCGCACGATCGCGGGTGGCCGCTGCCAA
Organism: Streptomyces sp. OZ13; assembly: GCF_052068155.1. NCBI lineage: Bacteria > Bacillati > Actinomycetota > Actinomycetes > Kitasatosporales > Streptomycetaceae > Streptomyces > Streptomyces sp. OZ13. Next base: position 38,750 of record NZ_JBQHCZ010000015.1, read on the forward strand.
GCAATGCGGCAACAGTCGGAATGCCGGTACGAGTGTCGAGGAGGCTGGGGCCCATGGTCTCGCGAGCCACCAGGCCGCCGGGGGAGGAATCCGCCGCCGGAGGTGAGCGGTTCGGCGTCGTCGCCGCACGGCGGGGCGACACCGTCGTCCTCTCCCTGAGCGGTGAGCTCGACCACGACACGGCCGATCCCCTGCGGGAGGCCGTGGAAGAGCATCTGCGCAAGGGCGCCAAGCGGATCCTCGTCGACTGCGCCGGCCTCGACTTCTGCGACTCCACCGGGCTGAACGTCCTGCTCCACGGGCGACTGGCCGCCCAGGAGACGGACGCACGGGTGGAACTCGCGGGCCTGCGCCCCCCTGTGGCGCGCATGTTCGAGATCACGGGGGCGCATGCGGTGTTCCGGGTGCACGCCGGCGTGGACGAAGCGCTGGCCGACGAGCCGTCGACCTGACGGAGGAGGCCTGATGACCACGGGCCCCGGAGGGCACGGACAGACCCGCCGACTGGCGCTGTTCGGCACGAAAGGGGTCGTCGGCCGGTGTCGTGACTTCACCGAGCAGGCGCTCGCCGACTGGGGATGGACGGCGGCCGGCCCCGAAGGACCCAGCGACGTCGTGGAGGACGTACTGCTGCTGGTGTCCGAGCTGGTGACGAACGCCTGTCTGCACGCGGGTGGACCCGAGGAGCTGGTGCTCAGCAGTTCCGCCGGGTGGCTGCGGGTCGAGGTGGCCGACGCCGACCCGCGCAGCCCCCGGCGCAAGGTGCAGAACGACCTCTCCCGGCCGGGCGGCCACGGGCTGCTCATCATGGAGCGGCTGGCGCACAGCTGGGGCTCGGAGCCCCGCGGCACGGGCAAGGTCGTCTGGCTGGAGGTGCGGCTCAGTCCCGCCCGGGGACAGCGGACGAGTCGTCCATGATCCCGGCCCGCAGCTTCTCGAGGATGCGCGCCAGCAGCCGCGACACATGCATCTGGGAGATGCCCAGGCGCTCGCCGATCTCCGACTGCGTCAGCTCCTCGCGGAAGCGCAGCGAAAGGATCAGTCTGTCGCGCTCGTCCAGCATGGCGATGAGGGGCTTGAGCGCCTCGAGGGAATCGATGATGTCGAAGGCGGGGTCGTCGATGCCGAGGCGCCTGGTGACGGTGTTCGACACGTCCTCGTCGTTCACCGTGGCGTCGAGGGACTGCGCCGTGTAGCCGTTGGACGCCCGCTCCCCCTCCAGCACCTCCTCCTCGCTGACGTGGAGGTACGCGGCCAGCTCGGCGGTGGTGGGCCTGCGTCCCAGCCGCTGCTCGAGGACGTCGAGCGCCTTGGCGAGATCGATGCGCAGCTCCTGGAGCCGGCGCGGCACCCGCACCGACCAGCTGGAGTCCCGGAAGAACCGTTTGATCTCACCGATCACGGTCGGGAGTGCGAACGAGGCGAACTCGACCTCTCGGTCCAGGTCGAAGCGGTTGATCGCCTTGATCAGACCGATCGTCCCGACCTGGATGATGTCCTCCATCGGTTCGGCCCTGTTGGCGAACCGGAGCGCCGCGAACTTGACGAGGCTCAGATTGAGTTCCACCAGCGTGTTGCGGACGTACGAGTACTCCGGGGTGCCCTCTTCGAGATCCGTGAGCCGGGCGAACAGCGTGGTCGACAGCGCGCGGGCGTCCATGGGACTGACGGCCCGCGGGTCGGGGATCTCGGGGAGGCCGTCGGGAACGGCGTGCCGGTCCGTGGCGAGGATCGGCTCCGGGCCGCCGGCTGATCGGAGGGGTCCACTGCGGACGGACTGCCGGGTATGGGTCGAGCTGGACATCGAGGCTCCTTCGACGGGGCGGAGGCCGGCGCTGTCGGGTGCAGCGGGACCGTCGGGCGAGCTCTTTATCTACTGATGATTCCCCTTTGAGGTGCTTTGAAGCAATCGCTCTGGGGCACGCGATTCGTATGGAACGGGCGCCTGAGCAGCAGATCTCCGCCAGCCGCCGCTTCCCCCTCGACGGCGGGCAGGGCGTCGTGGGCCGGTGCCGTGATCTGACACGCGAGGCCCTGGACGACTGGTTCGCTCCGTCCGGCGCCGACGGACGGGTCCGGGCCCAGGACGCACTGCTGCTCGTCTCGGAGGTGGTCACCAACGCGTGCACGCACGGTGGCGCTCCGTACGAGCTGAGGATCGACCGCGGCCCCGGCCGGATCCGGGTCCAGGTCAGCGACACGGGCAGAGCCCGGCCGCAGCCCCGTGGCCCGCACCACCCGGCCCGGGCCTCCGGACACGGTCTGTATCTGCTCGACCGCCTGTCCGACGAGTGGGGATGGGCGCCCCACGGGACGGGCAAGGCCGTCTGGTTCGTCGTCACGGTCCCCGAGTAGACCCTCCGCCCGCCCTCGTGCCGTGCCGCCCGCCGCCGGAGTGTCGTGACAGTGCCCGCGTGCCACAGTGGAGGAGGCCGTGGACGACGCCGCTTCCGCGGTGTCCGGCCCACGGCGCCGCACGTCACGACAGCGCGAGGTCTGCGATGGACGCGTCCAGCAGTACGCCCGAGCCTCTACGGGTCCGGCCTCCCGCGGAACTGAGCGAGGAGGGCCTCACCAAGCTGCTGGCGGGGCTCACCGCCGTGCGCGACGGTGACCTCTCCGTCCGCCTGCCCTACGACTCCGGCCTGCTCGGCGAGATCGCCGCCATCTACAACGGCATGGTGGGCCGGCTCTCCCTCGTCACCTCCGAGGTGACGAGGGTCGCCCGGGAGGTCGGCGGACAGGGCCTGCTCGGCGGGCAGGCCAGGGAGCCGCAGGTCAAAGGCGTTTGGTGGGAACTCACCTCCAGCGTCAACACCATGGCGGACAACCTCACCTCCCAGGTCCGCTCCATCGCGCAGGTCGCCACCGCCGTGGCCCGCGGCGACCTCACGCAGAAGATCAAGGTCGACGCGCGGGGCGAGATCCTGGAACTCAAGGAGACCATCAACACGATGGTCGACCGGCTCTCCTCGTTCGCCGAGGAGGTCTCCAGGGTCGCCCGCGAGGTCGGGACCGACGGCAACCTCGGCGGCCAGGCCACCGTTCGCGGCGTCTCCGGCACCTGGAAGGACCTCACCGACAACGTCAACTCGATGGCGAACAACCTCACCAACCAGGTCCGCAACATCGCCCAGGTCACCACCGCGGTCGCCCGCGGCGACCTGACCAGAAGGATCGACGTCGACGCGCGGGGCGAGATCCTCGAGCTCAAGACCACCATCAACACCATGGTCGACCAGCTCTCCTCCTTCGCGGCCGAGGTCACCAGGGTGGCCCGTGAGGTCGGCAGCGAAGGACGGCTCGGCGGGCAGGCGGAGGTCGAGGGCGTCTCCGGGACATGGAAGCGGCTCACGGAGAACGTCAACGAACTCGCCGGGAACCTGACCCGGCAGGTGCGCGCCATCGCCGAGGTCACCAGCGCGGTCGCCGAGGGGGACCTCACCCGCTCCATCACCGTCGAGGCGCCCGGCGAGGTCGGCGACCTCAAGGACAACATCAACGCCATGGTGGAGTCGCTGCGGGCGACGATCCGCGCCAACGAGGAGCAGGACTGGCTCAAGACCAACCTCGCCCGGATCTCCGGCCTCATGCAGGGCACCAGGAGCCTGACCAGGGTGGCCGAACTGATCATGGACGAGGTGCCGCCCCTGGTCCGCGCCCAGTACGGCGGATTCTTCCTCGCGGAGGAGGGCGAGGAGGGGACCGAACTCGTCATGATCGCCGCGTACGGGGCACAGGACGGCCCGGCCGGCCGGGGCCGCCGGATCCGGCTCGGCCAGTCCCTGGTCGGGCAGGCCGCCCGCAGCAGGCGCACGATCGAGGTGCACGACCTGCCGCCCGGCTACGCGACGGTCTTCTCCGGCACCGGCAGGACGGACCCGAGCCACCTCGTCGTGCTGCCCGTCGTCCTCGAGGACCAGCTGCTGGGCGTCGTCGAACTCGCCGCCGTACGGCCCCTGACCGGTGTCCACCGCGACTTCCTCGACCGGTTCATCGAGTCGGTCGGCGTCAACGTCAGCTCGCTGATCGCCAACACCCGCACCGACGAGCTGCTCGACAGGTCCCAGCGGCTGACCGCGGAACTCAGCAACCGCTCCAAGGAACTCCAGGCCCGCCAGGAGGAGTTGCAGCGCTCCAACGCCGAACTCAAGGAGAAGGCGGCGCTGCTCGCCGACCGCAACCGGGACATCGAACGCAAGAACCTGGAGATCGAACAGGCCCGTCAGGAGCTGGAGGCCCGCGCACAGCAGCTGTCCCGGACCTCGATGTACAAGTCCGAGTTCCTGGCCAACATGAGCCACGAACTGCGTACACCGCTCAACAGCCTGCTGATCCTGGCGCAGTTGCTCGCACAGAACATCGAGGGCAATCTCACCGAGAAGCAGGTGGACTACGCCGAGGTCATCCACTCCGCGGGCTCCGACCTGCTCCAGCTGATCAACGACATCCTCGACCTGTCCAAGGTCGAGGCCGGCAAGATGCCCGTCCACCCCGCGGCCTTCCCCCTCGCCGGGCTCATGGAGCACGTCGAGGCCACGTTCCGGCCCATGGCGACCGAGCGCGAGCTCACCTTCGAGGCCGTGGCGGAGCCGGACGCGCCGCAGTGGCTGACCACCGACGAGGCGCGGCTCCGCCAGGTGCTGCGCAACCTGCTGTCGAACGCGCTGAAGTTCACCGACCAGGGGCGGGTCGAGCTGCGGGTCGCCGTCGCCGGCGAGGAGGAGGTGCCCTCCTCGCTGCGGGACTCCGGGCCCGTCGTCGCCTTCCGTGTCCTCGACACCGGCATCGGCATCCCCGCCGACCGGCTGGAGAGCATGTTCGGCGCCTTCCAGCAGGGCGACGGCACCACCTCCCGCCACTACGGCGGCACCGGGCTCGGCCTGTCGATCAGCAGGGAGGTCGCCCGGCTGCTGGGCGGCACCATCGAGGCGCAGAGCACCCTCGGACGCGGCAGCTGCTTCACCCTGTACCTGCCGGTCCACCGGCGCGGCTCCACCCAGGCCGAGACCGGTGAGGCGAACGGCGCACCCGGCGCCGCCGGCACCGGGCCCGTCGCGCCGGTGAGGGGCCGTACGGTCCTGGTGGTCGACGACGACACGCGCAACGTCTTCGCGCTCACCGAACTGCTCGCACGCGAAGGCGTGCACATCATCACGGCCGACAACGGCAGGACCGGCATCGAGCTGGTGAGGACCCGTCATGACATCGGGCTCGTCGTGATGGACGTGATGATGGCGGGGACCGACGGTTACTCCGCCATGGAGGCGATCAGGAGACTGCCGCACGCCGCCGATGTGCCGATCATCGTCGTCACCGCGAAGGCGATGGCGGGCGACCGGGCGGAGGCGCTGGCCGCGGGAGCGGACGACTACGTGTCCAAACCGGTCGACACCGACCAGCTCGTGGCCAAGATCCGCCCCTGGCTGGAACAGGGCCGCTGAAGATCCGGCCGTGGCCGGAACAGTGCCGCTGCCGGGCCGCCCCGCCGGTGCTCCGGGTCCCCGCGGCGGGACCTCAGCCGACGCGCACGGCGATCAGGCTGGTGTCGTCGTCCGTGTCGCCGGTCGCGTCCCGCAGCAGCCGGTCCACCTGCTCGTCGACCTGACAGTTCGTGAGCTTCTCGGCGGTGCGGCGCAGTGCCGCCAGGCCCTCGTCGAGGCCGTCGTGGCGGCGCTCGATGAGCCCGTCGGTGAAGAGCAGCAGTGTGTCGCCCCGGCGCAGCTGCGTCGTCGCCTCCCGGTAGACGGGCGCGGGCGTCGCGCCGAGCAGGATGTCCCGCGGGGGATCCAGCAGCCGCGCCGTGCCGTGACGCAGCAGCAGGATCGGCAGATGACCGGCGCTCGCCCAGCGCAGCGTCCGGTCGCCCGGGTCGTACAGCGCGCACAGCGCCGTGGCCGTGGGATGCCCCGCGGTGTGCAGGGTGACCTCGTTCAGCCAGGCCATCAGCCGGGAGGGGGAGTGGCCGGTGAAGGCCAGGCCGCGCAGCGCGTTGCGCAGGGCCACCATGCCGGTGGCCGAGTCGATGCCGTGGCCCGCGATGTCACCCACCGCCATCAGCACCTTCCCGTCGGGCAGCGGCAGGATGTCGTACCAGTCGCCGCCGACCCGGTACTCCTGCGCCGCGGGACGGTAGCGGGCCGCCACGCTCAGCCCCGGCAGCTTCATCAGCGACGGCATCTCGGGGACGATCGCCTGCTGGAGCTGGAGCACCAGCCGGTGCCGCAGCGTCGCCTGCGCCCGCAGGGCCGTGAGCTGGTCGAACGTCGCCGTCAGCGCGACCTCCGTGTGGTACTCGGCCGAGATGTCCTGATAGACGCCGGTGATCCCGCACAGGTCCGCCCCGTCCAGCAACGGCTCGGCGGCGATGCGGACATGACGCAGCCCGCCGTCGTGGCGGACGACGCGGACGACTGCCGCGGCGCCCTTGCGCCGCCCGACCAGATCGGTGAGGAGCTCGCGCAGTTCCCCGGCGTCGTCCGGGTGCACACGCGGTTCCAGCTCGGTCAGCGGGACCGGCGCGGAGCCGAAGGGCATCCCGAAGATCGCGTACGTCTGCTCCGTCCAGGTCGACCGGCCCGAGCCGAAGTCGTCCTCGAAGAGCGCCAGGCCCTGCAGCCTCCCGACGGCCCGTCCGCCCGCCGTGCGGTGGTCGCTCCGGGTGTGCCACAGCACGACGGTGCGGCCTTCGCCCGCCGGCAGCACCCGTACGTCCACCAGGGGCGCGCCGGTGCCGGACCTGTGTTCGGCGGGCAGCCGCGCGGCCCGCTGGGGGGTGCTCGCGAGCCGGGCCCGGCGGGACATGGCCTCGAGATCGACATGGAGCAGCGGGAACGCGGCCTCCACCGGCCGGCCCACCGCCCGGTGCGAGCCGCCCAGCGCCTCGCCGGCCGGACCGTTGACGTGCTCGACGAGCAGGGCACCTGTCCGGGGGGCATGTCTCAGGGTCATCGCCGGATGGGCCAGCGCGTCCAGCAGGTCGTCCAGTACGGGCTGCTCGGGCGGCCTCACCTCCTCGGCCGCCAGCACCCGCGCGGCGACCTCGACCAGGCCGGTGAGCGCGCCGCGCAGGGAGTCGTCCAGGTCGGCGGCGGCGGGCCAGACGGCGAGCGCCAGTCCCACGGTCCTGCCCCGCAACCGGAGCGGGAACAGCGCTCGGGCCGCGCGGTCCGAGGGGCCGGGCAGCGTCTCTCCCGGCGGCGGACCCGTCGGCAGCCACACGGGCGTTCCGTCCGCGAGGGCGGCGCGGACCGGTGCGGGAGCCGCCGGGGGGATCCACTGCCACTGCGACGCCTCGAGAGCGCTCACCCCCGCGTGACCCGCGAGCCGAAGGCACCCGGACCCGGTCAGCCGCCACAGCCACAGCGCCTCCGCACCGAGCGGCCGCAGTCCGCCCTCCAGCAACGTGGCCGCGCCCTTGGACACGGTGGCGGCGGCCTCGGCGGTCGTGACCACCTGGCGCAGCCGACGTGCCTCGGCGTGCGGCGGAAGGCCTTCGCCCTGTGCGTCGCCGGGGGCGGCGGCCGTCGGCCCGGGCGCGGTGACGGCGATACTTCCGGCCACGCCGTTCACGATGTCCGCGGCGATGTCCTCGCGGCTCAGCGAGGCGGACTCGGCGAGGCGGGCGAGGTGCTCCGTGGCCTCCGACGGCGCCATGCGCAGCTGGGCGGCGAGGATCCCGGTGGCCAGATCGGTCAGGTGACGCCGGGACAGTTCCTCACGGAGTGCGGCGTTCTCCTCGCCGAGGCGGTGGACGAACGACGCCCGGTCGCTGCGCCCGCCGCCCGCGGGTCCTTCGGCAGGCAGGACCACGACCACTCCCATCTCGAGCAGTCACTGCGACCAGACCAGCGGGTGATCGCGCCCGGTCAGGATTTTACGCGCGCCCGTCGGGCCCGGCAGAAGTCGTCCGGCCGCCCTCGCGGCGGGCTCCGTCAGACGCCTGGCCGGCCGCCGGAATGTCCCTCGGAGCGCGGGGTTCACGCAGTACCCGATCGGCCGCGCCCGAAGTCGCGGCGATTGCGGCCCATCCGGGCGCGGCGCACGGTGGAGGGGTTGGTTCCCCGTCCCCGGTATCAAGATCCGGTCGCTGAGGAGTGGTCATGCCACGCGGTTCGAGTTCCAAGAGGGAACGACAGTACGAGCACATCAAGGAGGGGGCCGAGGAACGCGGAGCGAGCGAGAAGCGCGCCAAGGAGATGGCCGCGCGCACGGTCAACAAGGAGCGTGCCCGTTCCGGCGAGTCAAAGAGCGCGAGCAAGACCTCCACGCAGGACATGTCGTCCTCGCGGCGCGGCGGCAAGCGCTCGCAGAGCGGCTCGGAAGGCCCCACGTACGACCAGCTGTACGCGGAGGCGCAGCGCCGCAACGTGCACGGTCGCTCATCCATGAACAAGGACGAGCTCAAGCGGTCACTGGGCAAGTGACAGGCCGGACATGCGGATGCCGGACGCTACGGGAGGCCGCGGCGTCCGGCATCCGCATGCCCGCCCGCTACGCCGGTTCACCGCGATCCGGCCGGCCCACCGCCGTCGGCCGTTCACGACCCGCCCTTTCCGTCGGCCCGATGACCCGGCGCCTCTCAGGCGGCCGCGTGTTCCTTCACCGAACCGGCGAGTTCCTTGTCGAGCGCGGCCCGTACCAGCCCTGCCGCGAGGTGCGCCGCGTCGGTGTCGTCCGCAAGCTTCAGCAGCGTCGCCGGGTCGTCGGCGACCCCGAGCCGGCGGGCGCCCTGCAGAGCCTTCTCGTCCAGCAGCGGCCCGGCCTCCGGCCACACCGCCTGCACCTCCCGCAGGAAGATGTCCGCGCCCGCCGGACCGATGCCGGGAACCTCCCGCAGGAGGCGGCGCAGTTCGTCGACGTCGCCGTCGGCCTGCGTCCGCATCCGCCGCAGATCGCCGCCGTACCGCTCGATCAGCAGCTCCGCCCCGTCGCCCAGCTGTGTCGCCGTGCGCTCGTCGTAACGGCGGTAGCCACCGCGGCCGAGGGCGTCGACGCGTTCCTGCCACGACGCCTTCTTCATCGCTTCGGGGCTGCGCATGCCCGCGTCGCTCAGTTCACGGGCCGCCGCGACCGCAACGGAGGCCCGGATCCGCGCACTCAGCAGGTGGGCGAGGACCAGCAGGCGGTAGAGCGGCTGCGGCGTGTCCCGCAGCTTGATACCGGCCTCCTCCGCGTACGTGCGCCCGTGGTCCTCGAGGAGCGTGTGCAGCACGGCGCGCTGATGCTTGTCCCTGCCGCCGCTCCCTCGGGTGCTCATCGCCGTTCTCCCTCCTCGTACGGCCAGCGCAGCAGCGCCCCCAGTCCGCCCACCGGCACGTCGTGGGAGCCGTCGGCGGGGACGCTCTGCACCTCCGCGCCGGTCACCACGGCCGAGCGCAGCAGCGCGTCGTCGGCGCGGGCCGCGGAGGGCCGGGTCTCGCCCAGGTACTGCGTCTCCGTGCGGCGTACGGCCAGCTGGTCGGGCTCGTTGCCGACCCATACCTCGCGCTGCGTGTCGGCACCGTCCGGCCTCACGAACAGCTCGGCTATCCGGTGCTCCCGGGCGGCATCCACCAGGTCGGGGACGGTCTGCGCGACCGAGTCGTGGGCGGCGCGGAACCGGTCGAGCTCCTTCTCGGCGGTGCGCAGGGCGAGCTCGTGCAGGGCGCTCTCGATGTCCTTGTCGAGCAACCGGGTGGCCGCGCCCTCCGCCCGGCCGCCGTGCTCGGTCTCCACGGCGATCGGCCGCAGCTGCGGGGGCAGCTTGTCGTGGACCGCCCTGCGCTCACGCGCCCCGCCGGCGAGCACGATCAGGTCCGCCTTGACCTCCTGCTCGCGGGCGGCGATCGCGGCCGCGATCTCGCCGGCGTTGTGCTCCCAGGTGTTCTCGACGCTCCGCTGGAAGTGCCACTCCGACCAGTCGTCACGGCCCGTCCGGTGCACCGGCCAGTCCCAGCCCTCGGCATGGCCGGCGGGGCGGGCGGCGACGGGGGTACGCACCTCCAGGTCCGCCCCCAGCCGGTCGATGTACGCGACCAGGCACACCGGTTCCCGGGCGCCGAGGTCGAGCAGCGGCGACACGTGCGGCAGGGCGGACCACCGTACGTCCGCGGAAACGGACGGCGGCGTGGCGAGCGGCGGATCGAGGACCACCTCACCGGCGGTCGCGAACACGGCGCGCCCCGGCCCGTGCGTCGGCCCCGGCCGCGACATCAGGGCGTCGTACACGGCGCGCCAGGTCGCCTCGTCGGCCCCTTGCCGTGCAAGGGAGTCGCACACATCGCGGGCCTGCAGCTCACGCCGCCTCGTGGTCGATTCGTTCTCCCATCCGGTGTCGAGATGAACGCTGGCCCATGGACCTGGACGCTCGTAGAGAGGGGTGAGAAACGACAGCTGCATGACTTCCTCCCTCGGAGGCCGGGTATCGCGTCACCAGCGGGTACCCGCAAGGTCAACCCACACACGCCACGACCAGCACGACTCGGAAGGGACGGTTGCCGTGAACGAGAGCGAGCACGGGCACAGGGGCGTCGACCCGGCGGACCTCAGCGAACAGGACCTGCTGCGGGAACTCGAGACCATCCACCGCAGCCGCCACGACACACTCCTCTACGCTTCGGCCGCCGCCCTGGAAGCGCACAATGTGCGGATGGCGGACCTGGAGGCCGAGTATCTGCGGCGCCACCCCGACCGGCCGGTGGCCGCGGGCCGTACCCGTTCGGGGGCCCGGGAGAGGACGCAGTGAGCGTCCAGCGACACGGACGTCCGGGACACGGAGCAGGCCCCCGGCGCACGGGGGCCTGCTCCGTGTCCGAGGCTGCCCGGGCCCGGGCAGCCTCGAGCGTGTGAACGCGCCGGGCGCGTCCACACGTGGTGTCCGGCGGCTCAGCGGCTCGCGCCGACGCCGGAAGCCTTCGCGAACTCGGTGGTGAACGCGTCGCAGAACGCCTCGAGGTCACCCGGCTTGCGGCTGGTGATCAGCGTGCCCGGGGCCGCCTCGCAGACGCGCACCTGCTCGTCCACCCACTCGCCGCCCGCGTTGCGGATGTCGGTACGCAGACTGGGCCACGAGGTGAGACTGCGGCCGCGGACCACGTCCGCCTCGATCAGCGTCCACGGCGCGTGGCAGATCGCTGCGACAGGCTTGCCCGCCTCGAAGAACGCCTTGACGAACGCCACGGCGTCGGCGTCCATACGCAGCGCGTCGGGATTGGCCACACCACCGGGCAGCACCAGCGCGCCGAACTCGTCGACCGACGCGTCCGCCACCACCTGGTCGACGGGGAAGGTGTCCGCCTTGTCGAGGTGGTTGAACGCCTGCACCCGGCCGGAACGCGTCGACACCAGCTGCGGTTTGTCGCCGGAGTCCGAGACGGCCTGCCACGGCTCCGTGAGTTCGACCTGTTCCACTCCTTCAGGGGCCGTCAGAAACGCGATCAGCATGATCAGCTCCTTTCGTTGTTGCTCTCCGCGACGCTGATCTCCGCCAGCGCGGAGTGCGGGTCCTGGGCGGCGGCGAGGTCTCCGAGGCTCACCACGCCGAGCGGGCGGCCGTCCTCCACGACCGGCAGCCGGCGCACCGCGTGGGTGCGCATCAGCCGTACCGCGGAGCCCACGGAATCGTCGGGGGCCACGCACACCGGATCGGGGGTGCACGCGGAGGAGGCGCTGACGCCTGCCGGATCCGCGCCCTCGGCGACCGAACGGAGGGTGATGTCCCGGTCGGTGAGCATCCCGACCACCTCGTCGCCGTCGGCGACCAGCACGTCGCCGATGTCCAGGTCCCGCATCAGTCGCGCCGCCTCGACGAGTGAGGCGTCCGGCCGCACCGCCGCCACCCCGGCCGTCATGACTTCTCTTACGAGCTCTGCCATCGCTGTTCGCCTTCCATTCGTCCCTCACCAGCCCGTTCGGGGCGGCTGCCGGGGCCGGGTACCCCGCTCCACCGGCACCGACACAGGAAGGGGACCGGGCGGGCGCGGCAGTTTCGGGACGGTCAGGTTTGGACCCGCGGAGGGCGGGGACCCGAAGATCGGCCGAGCGGCCATGGGATGGGAGAACGGGCCGGGTGCGCGGATCGGCGGAACCGCGCACCCGGCCCCGCCATGCGCCCCGAGGCCTGCCCCCGCTACGGCTGCCGCGGCTCCGGCTGCGCGAAGGCTTCGAGGATGCGTTCCGCGGCGAGCGTGGCGGTCAGCCGCCCGTCGCGGACCTGCTCCTCGAGACCGGCCGTCAGCTCCCGCACTCCCTGGTGCCTGTGCAGCCGCTCCAGCAAGGTGTCGTGGACCATCGCCCACGTCCAGCCGATCTGCTGCTCGCGGCGCTTGGCGTCGAGAGCGCCGGTCGAGCCCAGGATCGTACGGTGCTGCTCCAGGCGCTCCCACACCGCTTCCAGCCCGGTGCCCTCCCGGGCGCTGCACGACAGCACGGGCGGGGTCCACGCGGCGTCGGCGGGGTTCATCAGGCGCAGGGCCCCGGCGAGTTCGCGGGCCGCGGAGCGGGCGTCGCGCTCGTGCGGACCGTCGGCCTTGTTGACGGCGATCACGTCGGCCAGTTCCAGCACGCCCTTCTTGATGCCCTGCAACTGGTCACCGGTGCGGGCGAGGCTGAGCAGCAGGAACGAGTCGACCATGTCCGCCACGGCGGTCTCCGACTGGCCGACGCCCACCGTCTCCACCAGGACGACGTCGTAGCCGGCGGCCTCCATCACGACCATCGTCTCCCGCGTCGCCTTGGCCACCCCGCCCAGCGTCCCTGAGCTGGGGGAGGGGCGTACGAACGCGGCCGGGTCCACCGCCAGGCGTTCCATCCGGGTCTTGTCGCCCAGGATCGAGCCGCCGGTGCGGGTGGACGACGGGTCGACGGCGAGCACCGCGACGCGGTGTCCGAGGCCCGTGAGCATCGAGCCGAGCGCGTCGATGAAGGTGGACTTGCCGACGCCGGGCACCCCGCTGATACCCACCCGCCTGGCCGCCCCGGCGAACGGCAGCAGCTCGGTCAGCAGCCGCTGCGCGAGCGCCCGGTGGTCGGGGCGGGTCGACTCCACCAGCGTGACGGCGCGGGCGATGTACGCCCGCGAGCCGTCCCGCACGCCCTTCACATAGGCGTCGATGTCGATCTTCGGTGGCATGGGCAGGCCCTACGACAAGGCGTGGCCGAGCGAACCGGCCAGGGTCCGCACCAGGTCCCGCGCGGCGTCGGGGATCACCGTTCCCGGCGGGAACACCGCCGCGGCGCCGGCCTCGTGCAGCGCGGGGACGTCCTGCGGCGGGATCACACCGCCGACGACGATCATGATGTCCTCGCGGCCCTCCGCCGCCAGCTGCTCGCGCAGCGCCGGCACCAGCGTCAGGTGCCCGGCCGCCAGGGACGAGACGCCGACGATGTGGACGTCCGCCTCGACCGCCTGCCGGGCGACCTCGGCCGGCGTCTGGAACAACGGGCCGACGTCCACGTCGAAGCCCAGGTCGGCGAACGCGGTCGCGATCACCTTCTGGCCGCGGTCGTGCCCGTCCTGGCCCATCTTGGCGACCAGGATGCGCGGCCGCCGGCCCTCCGCCTGCTCGAACTCCCCGACCAGGGCACGGGTCGCGTCCACCGCGGGCGACATGCCTGCCTCGTTCCTGTACACACCCGAGATCGTACGGATCTGGCCGGAGTGCCTGCCGTACACCTTCTCCAGGGCGTCGGAGATCTCCCCGACGGTCGCCATCGCACGGGCGGCGTCCACCGCCAGCGCCAGCAGATTGCCCTCGAGGCCGCCGCCCTTGACGTGGCCGGCCGACGCGGCCGCGGTCAGGGCCCGCAGCGCGTCCTGGCAGGCGGCCTCGTCACGCTCGGCGCGCAGCCGCCGCAGCTTCTCGATCTGCTGGGCCCGCACCTGGGAGTTGTCGACCTTGAGCACGTCGATCTGCTCGTCGGACTCCACCCGGTACTTGTTCACCCCGATCACCGGCTGGCGCCCGGAGTCGATACGCGCCTGGGTGCGCGCCGCGGCCTCCTCGATGCGGAGCTTGGGGATGCCGGCGTCGATGGCCTTCGCCATGCCGCCCGCGGCCTCGACCTCCTCGATGTGCCGCCAGGCGCGCCGGGCCAGGTCGTGCGTCAGCTTCTCGACGTACGCGCTGCCGCCCCACGGGTCGATGACCCGGCAGGTGCCCGACTCCTGCTGGAGCAGCAGTTGGGTGTTGCGGGCGATGCGCGCGGAGAAGTCGGTCGGCAGGGCCAGCGCCTCGTCGAGGGCGTTGGTGTGCAGCGACTGGGTGTGCCCCTGCGTCGCGGCCATCGCCTCGACACAGGTGCGGGTGACGTTGTTGAAGACGTCCTGGGCCGTCAGCGACCAGCCGGAGGTCTGCGAATGGGTACGCAGCGACAGCGACTTGGGGTTCTGCGGGTCGAAGCCCTTCACCAGCTTCGCCCACAGCAGCCGTGCCGCCCGCAGCTTCGCGACCTCCATGAAGAAGTTCATGCCGATCGCCCAGAAGAACGACAGCCGCGGCGCGAACGCGTCCACGTCCATGCCCGCCCCGATACCGGCCCGCAGGTACTCCATGCCGTCGGCGAGCGTGTACGCGAGCTCCAGGTCGGCCGTGGCCCCGGCCTCCTGGATGTGGTAGCCCGAGATGGAGATCGAGTTGTAGCGCGGCATCTTCTGCGCCGTGTACGCGAAGATGTCGGAGATGATCCGCATCGACGGGCCGGGCGGATAGATGTAGGTGTTGCGGACCATGAACTCCTTGAGGATGTCGTTCTGGATGGTCCCCGCGAGCATCGAAGCCGGTACGCCCTGCTCCTCCGCCGCCACGATGTACAACGCGAGGACGGGCAGCACCGCGCCGTTCATCGTCATCGACACGCTCATGCGGTCCAGCGGAATGCCGTCGAACAACTGCCGCATGTCGTAGATCGAGTCGATCGCCACACCGGCCATGCCGACGTCGCCGGTGACCCGCGGGTGGTCGCTGTCGTACCCGCGGTGCGTCGGCAGGTCGAACGCGACGGACAGGCCCTTCTGTCCCGCCGCGAGATTGCGCCGGTAGAAGGCGTTCGACTCCTCGGCGGTGGAGAACCCGGCATACTGTCGGATCGTCCAGGGCTGGTTGACGTACATCGTCGGGTACGGGCCGCGCAGATACGGCGCCACACCCGGATACGTACCGAGGAAGTCGACGCCGGCCAGGTCCGCGTCCGTGTACAGCGGTTTCACCGGAATGCCTTCCGGCGTCTCCCACACCAGCTCACCGGCCTCCTTGCCGGTTGCGGCCTCGAGCGCCGCGCGCCACTGCTTCTCGTCGGCCGTGCCCGCGGTGGCGGGACCCAGCTCGATTCCCGTGAAGTCCGGGATGCCCATCACGCCACTCCGATCCGGTCGAGGGTTCCGGTCAGCACGGCGACCGCGTCGCCGCCCGCGACGACGAACTCGTCGACCCCGGCCCTCTCGTACGTCTCACGCTGTTCGCCGGGCCGCCCGGCGAGGGACACCCGCAGAGCGCCGGCCGCCTTCAGGGCCGTAGCGACCGCCGCCGCCTGCTCCGCGTAGAGCGCGTCGCTGGAGCAGATGCACGCGACCTGCGCGCCGCTCGCCGTGAAGGCCGCCGCGGCCGAGGTCGCGTCGACACTCACCGGGTCGTGCACCGTTTCGATGCCGCCGGCCTGGAAGAGGTTGGCCGCGAAACCGGCCCGCGCGGTGTGCGCGGACGCCGGGCCGAGCGCCGCGACGAACACCCTGGGCCGGGCGCCGGTCGCCGCCAGATGCGCGTCGGAACGGGCCCGCAGCTCCTCGAACGCCTCGTCGCGGCGGACCACCGGCAGGCCACCCGACGGCCGCCGCGGAGCCGGGTCGCGTTCGACCGCCGGCTCACCGAGCAGCGGGAACTCGCTGACGCCGGTGACCGGTTCACGGCGGGTGTCGAGCCTCCTGCGCCGGCTCTCCCACGTCGCGCCGAGGCGCTCGGCGACGAGTCCGCCGCGCAGCGCGGCGGCCTGGCCGCCGGCGCGTTCGATCTCCTGGAACCACGCCCAGGCCGCCCGGGCGAGCTCGTCAGTCAGCCGCTCCACGTACCAGGAGCCGCCTGCCGGGTCGACGACCCGGCCGAGGTGCGACTCCTCCAGCAGGATCGAGGACGTGTTGCGCGCGATGCGGCGCGCGAACGCGTCCGGCAGGCCCAGCGCGTGGTCGAAGGGGAGCACGGTCACGGCGTCGGCGCCGCCCGCGCCGGCCGCCAGCGAGGCGACCGTCGTGCGCAGCATGTTCACCCACGGGTCCCGCCGCGTCATCATCACCGCGGAGGTCACGGCGTGCTGGCGCTGGGCGGCGCCGCCGCCGGTCACTCCGCACACCTCGGCGACGCGGGCCCACAGCCGGCGGGCCGCCCGCAGTTTGGCGATCGTCAGGAACTGGTCCGCGGTGGCCGCGTACCGGAACTCCAGCTGCCCGCAGGCCGCTTCGGCGTCCAGCCCGGCGGCGGTCAGGTCACGCAGCCAGGAGACACCGGTGGCCAGCGAGCAGCCCAGCTCCTGGGCGGCACTGGCGCCGGCCTCGTGGTACGGAAGGGCGTCGACGCTCACCGCGCGCAGATTCGGATACGTGGTGCTGCAGAGCGCGGCGAGTTCGGCGGCGACGGCGGTCCGCTCCTCGATGTCCGCGTGGCGGCCCGTGCGCGCGGCGTGGCCCAGCGGGTCCGCGCCGAGGCTGCCGAGCGCCGACTCCGGGGCCGTCGCCCGCTTGTCGTACAGGCCGAGGAGTTCGCGTGCCGCGGCCTCGAAGTCGCCGCCCGCGTCCAGCACCACGGGAGCCAGGTCCAGATGGACGCCCTCCAGGGCCGTGGCCAGACCGTCGACGGGCACGCCCGTGTCGCCGACGGCCAGCCACACGGAGGCCGCGCCGTTCTCCAGGTCGGCGAGGATCGCCTCGTTGGTCCGGGCCGGGTCCGGCCGCTCGTGACGCTGGCGTACGTCCCAGCCCGCGACCGAACCGCCCTCCGGAGTGGCGCCGCGGGTGAAGGGGGCGAAACCGGGGAAACCGGCCGAGTCGGCACCGCCGGCGGACGTGTAGAGAGGACGGGTGGTGATCCCGTCCTCCAGCGCCGTGGACAGTGCGTCCTCTGCCGCCGCGCCCGCCGCGTCCTTGCCTGCCTTGCGCAGTACGCCTTCGACCAGGCGCTGCCACTGCTCATGGGTCGCATCCGGAAACTCGGCGGCCAGTGAGAACCCGTCATCGGGGAGGACCGTCATGCCCCGGATGTTAGGTCAGTACCCACAGTCACAGCAGGTCCGGCGGCTGTGACCTTGCCCTCTCCGGGTCGCTCTTGATCCATTGCGCCCCGTGCCCTATCCGCCTGCCGCCATGCATGGCGCTACCTCAGGCGGGTACCCGCAACGGACCGGATGACAGGGACAAGAACGGACCGCAGAACTGACAGAAACAGGTGAGTCACATGGGTCTTGGCGGATGCATCATCCTGATCGCCGCCGGAGCGATTCTCACGTTCGCCACCGACTGGGAGGTGGAAGGCGCGAACCTCGACGTGGTCGGGCTGATCCTCATGGCCGTCGGCATCATCGGAGTCGCGACCTTCACCAGCATCGCCCGGCGCCGGCGTGTGGTCGTGCCGCCCTCGACGCCCGTCGTCGAGGACAGGCCGAACCCCCGCACGTACGAATGAGGACAGGGCTCGCACGTACGACGACAGGGCGAACCCTGGGACGTACGAATGAGGACGGGCGTGAACCCCGCACGTACGAAGCCGGACCGGCGCACGCACGGATGACCGCCGCCCGGGAAACGGCCGGGTCCGGCCCGGGCGTCAACGGGGCGGTCAGGGTTTGACCGGCGGCGCCGAGGGCACCCGGAGCGCGCTCGACGCGCAAGTCCCGTAACCGTTCACGTCCAGAACGGAGCCGATCGTGAGCCGTTCCCGTGTCGTCGTCGTGGGAGCCGGGTTCGCCGGTTTCCACGCGGCCCGCACCCTTGGCCGGACCCTCCGCGACGACGCGGAGGTGGTCCTGCTCAACCCGACCGACTACTTCCTCTACCTGCCGCTCCTGCCGCAGGTGGCGGCCGGCATCCTCGAACCCCGCAGGGTCACCGTGTCCCTGCCCGGCTCGCTGCCGCGGGTCCGTCTGGTCCTCGGCCGGGCCACCGGAGTCGACCTCGACGGGCGGTACGTCCACTACGAAGACGCCGAGGGAGGGACGGGACGGCTCGGCTACGACCGGCTCGTCCTCGCCGTCGGCAGCGTCAACAAGCTGCTCCCCGTTCCCGGCGTCGCCGAACACGCACACGGCTTCCGCGGACTGCCCGAAGCCCTCTACCTGCGTGACCACGTCACCCGGCAGATGGAGCTCGCCGCCACCGCGGAGACCGAGGCGGAGCGCACGGCCCGCCGCACGTTCGTCGTCGTCGGTGCCGGCTACACCGGCACCGAAGTCGCCGCCCAGGGCGCCCTGTTCACCCGGGCGCTGGCGGAACGGCTGCGCACCGGCCACCGGGAGCCCCCGCCGCGCTGGATCCTGGTCGACATCGCGGAACGGGTCCTCCCCGAGCTGGACCGCAGGCTCTCCGACACCGCCGGCCGGGTGCTGCGCGAGCGGGGCGTCGAGGTCCGCACCAAGACCTCCGTCAAGGAGGCCACGGCGACCGGGGCGCTGCTCGACGACGGGGACGACATCGCCACCCGCACCCTCGTCTGGTGCGTGGGTGTGCGGCCCGACCCGCTCGTCTCCGAGGTCGGGCTTCCCGTCGAGCGCGGACGGCTGGTCGTCGACTCCAGGCTCACCGTGCCCGGCCACCCCGAGGTCTTCGCGTGCGGCGACGCCGCCGCGGTCCCCGACGTGACCAGGCCGGGGGAGTACACACCGATGACGGCCCAGCACGCCTCCCGTCAGGGCAGGACGGCCGGCCACAACGTCGCCGCCTCACTCGGCCGCGGCACCCCCCGTGCCTACTCCCACCACGACCTCGGCTTCGCCGTCGACCTCGGAGGCGTCAAGGCCGCCGCGAACCCGCTCGGCGTGGCACTGTCCGGGCCCCTCGCGGGCGCGGTCACCCGCGGCTACCACCTCGCCGCGATGCCCGGCAACCGGGTGCGCGTCGCCGCCGACTGGGCGCTCGACGCCGTACTGCCACGGCAGGCGGTGCAGTTGGGGCTGGTGCGTTCCTGGTCGGTCCCGCTGGACACCGCTTCGCCCGAACTGGCGCGCGTCGGCGGCGCCCCTTCCAAGGAGCAGTGAGATGCAGGACGAACAACTCACAGAGCTGGCCCAGCAGTTGCGGGTCGACGCGGTGCGCGCCGCCGATGCCGCGGGCTCCGGGCACCCCACCTCTTCCATGTCCGCGGCCGATCTCGGTGCCGTGCTGCTGGCCCACCATCTGCGGTACGACTTCGCCCGGCCCGAACACCCGGGCAACGACCGGCTCGTGCTCTCCAAGGGCCACGCGTCCCCACTGCTGTACGCCATGTACGTGGCGGCCGGGGCCATCGACGACGAGGAACTCCTCACCTTCCGCAAACACGGCAGCCGCCTCGAAGGACACCCCACTCCGCGGCTGCCCTGGGTCGACGTGGCCACGGGCTCGCTCGGCCAGGGACTGCCCGTCGGGGTCGGCATGGCCCTCGCCGGCAAGCGACTGGACCAGATCCCGTACCGCGTGTGGGTGCTGTCCGGCGACAGCGAGATGGCGGAGGGCTCCGTCTGGGAGGCCGTGGAACACGCCTCGTTCGAACGGCTGGACAACCTGACGCTGATCCTCGACGTGAACCGGCTCGGCCAGCGCGGCCCCACCCGCTTCGGCTGGGACCTCGACGCGTACGCCCGCCGGTTCCAGGCCTTCGGCTGGCACACCGTCGAGATCGACGGGCACGACGTCAGGGCCGTCGACGACGCCCTCTCGGAGGCCGCCGGCACGGTCGGCCGCCCCGCCGCCGTCATCGCCCGTACCGAGAAGGGCCACGGCGTGGCCGCAGTGGCGGACCAGGAGGGCAAGCACGGCAAGCCCCTGGCCGACGCGTCGGAAGCGATCGCCGAACTGGGCGGCGTGCGCACCGCCAGGATCCAGGTCCAGCAGCCGCCGGCGGCCCGGGTCCTGCACGAGCGGCACACCGAAGGCCTCACCCTCCCCACGTACGACACCGGCGACAAGGCCGCCACCCGCACCGCCTACGGGCAGGCCCTGGCCGCCCTCGGCTCCGCACGCACGGACGTCGTCGCACTCGACGGCGAGGTCGGCGACTCCACACGCACCGAGTACTTCGCCAAGGCACATCCCGGCCGCCACTTCCAGTGCTACATCGCGGAACAGCAGCTCGTGGCCGCCGCCGTCGGCATGTCCACACGCGGCTACGTCCCCTACGCCGCCACGTTCGCGGCCTTCCTGACCCGCGCCCACGACTTCATACGCATGGCCGCCGTCAGCCGCGCTTCCGTCAACCTCGTCGGATCCCACGCCGGCGTCGCCATCGGCCAGGACGGGCCGTCACAGATGGGACTCGAGGACCTCGCGATGTTCCGTTCGGTGCCCGGCAGCACCGTCCTCTACCCGTGCGACGCCAACCAGACCGCACGGCTCGTCGCGGCCATGGCCGACCTGCCGAACGTGAGCTACCTGCGCACCAGCCGCTCCGACATGCCCGTGATCTACGGCCCGGAGGAGGACTTCCCCGTCGGCGGCTCCAAGGTGCTGCGCGCCTCGCACCGCGACCGCGTGTGCGTCATCGCCGCGGGAGTGACCGTGCACGAGGCGCTTGCCGCCGCCACCGTCCTCGAACGGGAAGGCATCCCGGTACGCGTCGTCGACCTCTACTCGGTCAAGCCCGTCGACGCGGGCACCCTGCAGAGCGCCGCCGACGACACCGGCTGTCTGCTCACCGTGGAGGACCACCGCACGGAGGGCGGCCTCGGCGACGCGGTGGCCGAAGCGTTCTCCGACGGACGCCCCATGCCGCGGCTGATACGGCTCGGCGTGCGCAACATCCCGGCGTCCGCCGAGCCCGCCGAACAACTGCACGCCTCCGGCATCGACGCCGAGTCCATCAGCGCGGCCGTGCGCCTGCTCGTCGCGGAAGCCATGGTGCGCCCGTGACCAAGGAGCGGACCCACCCCGTGCGGGCCGGCGGGCGGACCGTGGAGATCCAGCGGCCGGACAAGGTGCTCTTCCCCGACGACGGCATCACCAAGGCCGGTCTCGCCGAGTACTACCGGGCGATCGCACCGCACATGCTGCCGCATCTGCGCGGCCGGCCCCTGATGCTGGAACGGCACCCCGACGGCGTCGGCGGACCCCGCTTCGTACAGAAGAACACCCCGGAGAGCTACCCCGACTGGGTGCGCAGGGTGGAGGTCGGCAAGGAGGGCGGCACCGTGGTCCACACCGTGTGCGACAACACCGCCACCTTGATGCACCTGGTCGACCAGGCGTGCATCACCTTCCATCGCTGGCAGTCACGGGCCGGCCGACTCGAGCGGCCCGACCGGCTGGTGTTCGACCTGGACCCCTCGGGCGACACGGCCGACGACTTCGGGACGGTGCGGCGCGCGGCGCGGCAACTCGGCGAACTCCTCGACGATCTGCGCCTCAACTGGGTCCTGATGACCACCGGCTCCCGCGGGCTCCATGTGATCGTGCCCCTGTCGGGCGACACCGACTTCGACGGGGCGCGGGCCTTCGCCCAGGAGGTCGCGGAAACCCTCGCGCGACGCGACCCCGACCACTTGACCACCGCGGTGCGCAAACAGGCCCGCGGCGACCGGCTCTATCTGGACGTGCAGCGCAACGGCTACGCGCAGACCGCGGTGACGCCCTACTCCGTGCGTGCCAAGGCCGGGGCGCCGGTCGCCGTACCGATCAGCCGGGACCAATTGGACGACCCGCGGACGGGCCCCAGGCGGTGGTCGGTCGCGGACGCGCTCGAACAGGCACGCACCGACCCGTGGGGCGACGCGCTCGGCGGCCGGCGGGCACTGGGCCCGGCCGGCCGCCGGCTTGCCGCCCTTCGATAGGAGCGGCCTTTCGTCACTCGTCTACCACCTGTACCAGCGTGACCGCGCGCCACCCGTCGTCGTGCTGCGCATCAGGAATCCCAACAGCCAGATGACCAGGACGGCGAGGGCGATCCACCACAGGACCTCCACCGCGAATCCGGCGCCGAACAGAACGACGGCGAGAAGGAGAACAAGCAGGATAGGAACCATTGTCTGCACCTCCATGACGGCGGGTGCCCGCATTTTCCCGCCGCACACACTGTCCGATGCGAATGGAGCCTGAGCGTAATGGACCGGAAAAGGGGCAATGGCAATGGAAAGGGAAATGAAGTACGGGGCCGCGACGAGACAGAGGAAGAAAGGGCCGACCGCAGGTGGGCCGACCTGCTCCAGGAATTGCGGGTCGCGCAGACCGGCGTGCAGATCCTCTTCGGTTTCCTGCTGACGGTCGCGTTTCAGCCACGCTTCGTCGATCTGTCGCAGACCGACCAGACGATCTACTCCGTGACCGTCGTACTGGGCGCCGCGACCACCGGGGTGCTCATCGGTCCTGTGGCGTTCCACCGGATGCTCACCGGCCGCCGGCTCAAGCCGCAGACGGTCTCCTGGGCCTCCCGCCTGACCGTGCTCGGCCTCGTGCTGCTCCTGTGCACGATGGCGGCCGCCCTCCTTCTCATCCTCCGCGTCGTGCTCGACGACACGATCGCGCTGTGGCTCGTCGTCGCCATGGTGGTGTGGTTCGTGGTGTGCTGGTTCGTTCTGCCCGCGTGGACCCGCGCGACACGCCGCGGACTCGACTGACGCGATTTCAGCCGCCCTCTCCCGCAAGGGGATGGGGCGGTTGTGGTGCCATGAGGCGTCAGCGGTACTGTGCGCGCACCGCCAGACGCATTGGCGCGGTAATCGTGGAGGAATCAGTGACTGAGACCAGAAGAACGTGGCGGCGTACGGGAGCGCTCATAGCCGTCGCTTCGGCCGGCGCGCTCGGCGTCGGCCTTTCCGCCGCACCGGCGATCGCGCACACGCCGGTGTGGTCGGTGACCTGTGACGAGGTCAGCGTCGACCTGACCGCGTACAGCCCCACCGAGGAGAACACCGTGACCATCACGGTGGACGGCAAGGAACTGCTGCCGACGAAGACCTTCAAGAAGGAATTCCACGACAAGCTCGACCTTCCCGAGCACGACAAGGAACTCACCGTCCGTCTGATCGTCGTGGCCGGCGACGGCGACCAGTTCTCGCGCGACGAGTCCAAGACGGCGCCGGTCTGCGACGACGAGACCCCGAGCCCGACGCCGTCGACGACGCCCCCCTCGCCGACGCCGAGCGAGACCTCGCCCACCCCCAGCGAGACGCCGAGCACCAGCGCGCCGGCCACCAGCGCCCCCGCGACCAGCGCGCCCGCGACGCCTTCGGCGCCGCCCAACTCCGGGACGCCGGGCGGCGGTCTGGCCGAGACCGGTGGCTCCAGCGCCACCCCGGTCATCGCCGGAGCGGCTGCCGCGGTGATCCTCGCCGGCGGCGGCATCATGTGGGCCGCGCGTAAGCGCCGTAGCGCCCAGCACTGACATGACGCAGGCGGGCGGGCCGTGACGGTCCGCCCGCCTTTCGCCGTCCCCGACCACGCCGCTGTGCCGCCGTCCACGCGGCCCCGGCGCATCCCGTCGCCGTCGCGGCCGGCCACCGTTCACCGCGCGGCGGGGACCGCACCCGGCTGAGTCCGGTCCGGCCGATCAGGGTTCGGCCGAGGAACGGCGGCGTACGCGTACGTGCGCTTCTGGGCGCTCTCACCGACGGTCGGTGCTCATGCCGGGGCGACCGGCCGCGAGGTCTACGCACCTCCCGCACCGGCCGCGCGGTCTACGCACCTCCCGCACCGCCACGAGATCAACGCACCTCCCGCACCGGCCGCGAGGTCTACGCACCCTCCGCACCGGCCGCCTTTGTCGCCGAGCCGGAGGCGTAGAACCGGCCGTCCGGGCACCGACCATGACGCCGCGTTTCACGGTCCCCGCCGAGGGTGCCGCACGTCGGCTCCCGCTTCCGTGTCCGCCGACTCACCGACGCCGGCCGGGTGTTCGGACACCACGGCCGCGAACCGGCTCCGGCACAGCGCAGGCGGCAGGGCGGCGGCGAGCGTCCCTCGCCGCGGACACTCCGGGCGGCACCGGACGTCACCCGGCTCGTCGCAGTCGTCCGGCACCGGCGTGGTGACCCGGAGTGCTGATGCCCCGTCACGCGAAGATGCCTGTGCGTTCCTTGTGTTCTCCCGTCCTTCATCCCGACCTCTGGCGCGATCCTCTTGGCCCGGCGATGCTGTCCGCCGACAGCGCTTACTGCACGCTCAACCAGCCATCCTCCAGGAGTACTTGTGGGCCTTGGCAGAGCTAGACACACCGTCGTGCTGGCCGCGACGCTGTCCGCACTCGTGGTGGGGGCCGCCGCCCCCGCCGTCGCTGATCCACCGCCCCCGCCACGGCAGTCCGCCGACATACTGAGGCCCGTCGCACCGCCGCCGGCCAGCGCCCCGGGCGGCAGCCAGACAGCCGTCGCCGACCCCGACGGCATCGAGACCGCCCGCGCGTCCCGGCCGGTCGCACCCGGCGTGCGGCTCACCTCGTACGACCGGCTCGAGGCCGACAAGTGGCTCCGCGTCGACGCGCTCTCCGTCGACCTTGGCAGCGGCATACAGGCCGACTACCTGTCGTCGGGGAAGGTCGCCGACCGCGGCAGTGTCTCCGAACTCGCCGCACGGCACGACGCCGGCGAAGGCCGCCGCACCGTCGCCGCCATCAACGGGGACTTCTTCGACATCAACCAGACCGGCGCACCGCAGGGACCCGGCGTCAAGGACGGCGAGATCACCCACTCGCCCGCCCCGGGAGCCCACCGGGCCGTCGGCATCGGCCCGGAAGGCGCGGGCCGGGTGCTGCAGATGTACTTCGAGGGCACCCTCACCGTCCCCGGCGGGACCCATCCGCTGGGCGCGTACAACGCCGCCAACGTGCCCGCGGGCGGGATCGGGGCGTACACCTCGGCCTGGGGCGAGGCCGACCGCGCCCTCACCACCGACACGGCGACGCCAGTCGCGGAAGCCGTCGTACGCGACGGCAAGGTCGTCGAGGTGCGTGACCGGCCCGGCACCGGCGCCGTGCCCGCGGGCACCACGGTCCTCGTGGGCCGCGAGGCCGGGGCCGGCGTCCTCGCGGCCCTGCGGCCGGGCGACGCGGTGAAGGTGGAGTACCGGCCCCGTACGGACAACGGCCCCGTGCCGCGCACCGCGGTCGGCGGCCGTGAACTCCTCGTCGTCGACGGCGTCGCCCAGAACCACGACGGCGCCGGCAACAACACCGCCGCGCCCCGCACCGCCGTCGGCTTCTCGCAGGACGGGCGGGCGATGCAGATCATCACCGTCGACGGCCGGCAGGCCGACAGCGGCGGCGTCACCCTCACCGAGCTCGGCCTGATGATGAAGAAGGCAGGCGCGCACAGCGCGCTGAACCTCGACGGCGGCGGTTCGTCCACCCTGGTCGCCCGCGAGCCGGGCAGTGACGCGCTCCAGGTGGAGAACAGCCCCTCCGACGGCAGCGAGCGCGAGGTCCCCAACGGGCTCGCCCTCACCGCCCCCGACGGCAGCGGCACACTGCGCGGCTACTGGGTCGAGACCGCCGTACCGGCGTCCATGGCCCCCACCGCCGACCCGGTGCTCGGCGGCCACCCGGAGCGGGTGTTCCCCGGGCTCACCCGCAGGCTCACCGCCGCGGGCTACGACGAGACGTACGGACCGGCCGCCGGCGCCCCGCACTGGCGCGCCCTGCGGCCCTCCGTCGGCCGGGTCGACGAGGACGGCGTCTTCCGGGCACGGCACAGCGGCACGACCGACGTACGCGCCGAACGCGCCGGCGCCGAGGGCGGCATCCGGCTCACGGTGCTCGACGACCTGGCCCGCATCGAGCCGACCACGCGCCGGGTCTCCCTCGCCGACCCCGGTACGGCCGGCACCTTCGGCGTCCTCGGCCTCGACGCCCAGGGCAACAGCGCGCCGATCGAGCCCGCCGACGTACGACTCGACTACGACCACGCCCTGTTCGACGTCCGCGACGACGGACGCGGCTCCTTCACCGTCACCGCGCGCACCGGAGGCGGCACCGCCGGGCGCATCACCGCGACCGCCGGGGGCGTGAGCACCACGCTCGCCGTGAGCGTCGGCCTCGCCGAGCAGGCCGTCACCGGCTTCGACGACGCCGGCTCGTGGACGTTCAGCCAGGCCCGGGCGAGCGGCTCCGTCGCGGCGACACCGGACGGACACGACGGCACCGGCCTCCACCTCGCCTACGACTTCACCCGGTCGACGGCGACGAGGGCCGCCTACGCCAATCCGCCGCAGCGGATCCCGGTCGCCGGACAGCCGAGGTCCTTCACCCTCTGGATCAAGGGCGACGGCAACGGCGCCTGGCCCACCCTCCACCTGAAGGACGCCGCGGGGTCCGATCAGCTGCTGCGCGGGCCCTACGTCACCTGGACCGGGTGGCGGCAGGTGAAGTTCGAAGTGCCCCAGGGCGCGGCGATGCCGCTGGCGGTGCACCGGTTCTACCTGGCGGAGACCGCCGCGAACCGGCAGTACACCGGAGGGATCATCATCGACGGACTCGACGCGCAGGTGCCCCCCGCGGTCGACCTGCCCCGCGTGCCTCCCGTCGTCGACCCCCTGATCGATCCAGCGGCCGTCACGGAAGGGCGCGACTGGCAGTTCGCCGTCATGTCCGACGCCCAGTTCGTCGCCCGCGCCCCGGACAGCCCGATCGTCGCCCAGGCCCGACGGACCCTCCGGGAGATCAAGGCGGCACGGCCCGACTTCCTCGTCGTCAACGGCGACCTCGTCGACGAGGGCTCACCGGCCGACCTGGCGTTCGCCCGCCGTGTCCTCGACGAGGAACTGGGGGACGACCTGCCTTGGTACTACGTGCCCGGCAACCACGAGGTGATGGGCGGGAAGATCGACAACTTCGTCGCCGAGTTCGGGCCCCCGCAGCGCACGTTCGACCACCGGGGCACCCGCTTCGTCACCCTGGACACCTCGAGCCTGACCCTGCGCGGAGGCGGACTCGCCCAGATCAAGGAGCTCCGCGCCCAGCTCGACGCGGCGGCGGCCGACGCGGGCATCGGGTCCGTGATGGTCGTCGAGCACGTCCCGCCGCGTGACCCGACCGTCCAGCAGGCCAGCCGGCTCGGCGACCGCAAGGAGGCCGCGCTGATCGAGAACTGGCTGGCGGAGTTCCGCCGTACGACCGGCAAGGGCGCGGCGCTGATCGGCAGCCATGTCGGCGTCTTCCACGCCGCGCACGTCGACGGCGTGCCGTACCTCGTCAACGGCAACTCCGGCAAGGCACCGGCCGGTCCGGCGGACGAGGGAGGCTTCACGGGCTGGTCGCTCGTCGGCGTCGACGACGTCTCCCGCGCCGAGCAGGCGGCGGCGCGCCGGGCGCCGTGGGCGGCCCGCCCCGACTGGCTCTCCGTCCAGACCCGCACGCACGTGGACGGGCTCGAACTGGAGGCGCCCGCCGCGCTGCGGCCCGGCGAGAGCGGGGACGCGAAGGCGACGGTCGTCCAGGGCACGCGCCGCGTTCCCGTGGCGTTCCCCGTCAGCGCGGACTGGTCCGGCTCGCCCAACGTCCACATCGGCCCGGCGGACGGCGCGCGGGGCCGCCACGTGGCCGCCTTCGACCCGGCGACGGGCCGCCTCACGGCGCTGCGTTCCGGGGAGTTCACGCTGGCGGTGACGGTGAACGGCACGATCACCGAGGTACGCCGGAGCGTGGTGACGCTGCGGGACAGGGCGGCGTGACGCGGTAGGGGGCGGGGTCCTACCGTCCCCTACCCATCCACGGCCGTGGCCCCGGACGGACGCGGACGAGGGCAAGGGCCGTGTCTCCGGGGTCAGTCCGCGAGTCCGAGGCCCGGCTCGCCCGCCGCGAGAGGGGCGAAGTGGCGTTCGACGTCCCTCTCAGGGACCGCGTCGAGCCGCGCGGGCGACCACCGCGGGTCGCGGTCCTTGTCGATGAGCTGGGCGCGGATGCCTTCGACCAGGTCCGGCGAGGCGAGGGCCGTGCAGGAGACCCGGAACTCCTGCTCCAGAACCGGTTCGAGCGCGCCCAGCTCGCGGGCGCGGCGCACCGCGGCGAGGGTCACCTTCACAGCGGTGGGCGACCTGCTCAGGATGGTCTCCGCGGCCTCCTTGGCGGCGGGCTCCCCGCAGTCCGACAGCCGTTCGACGATCTCCTCCGCGGACCCGGCGGCGTAGCAGTGGTCGATCCACCCGCGGTGGGCGGCGAGTTCCGCCGCCGGGGCCTCGGCCGCGTACCGGCGCAGCGCCTGCGCGGGATCCGCCGACCGGAGGAACCCGGCGAAGCCGGCGAGGCGGCCGCCGGGCACGAAGTGGTCGGCCAGGCCGAGCAGCAGCGCGTCGCCGGCGCCGACCGCGTCACCGGTGAGCGCCAGGTGGGTGCCGAGTTCGCCGGGCGCCCGCGCCAGCAGATGGGTGCCGCCGACGTCCGGCACGAAGCCGATCCCGGTCTCCGGCATGGCGACGGCCGAGCGTTCCGTGACGACCCGGACGCTGCCGTGCGCGGACACCCCGACGCCGCCGCCCATCACGATGCCGTCCATCAGCGCCACGTACGGCTTGGCGAAGCGGGCGATCCGCGCGTTGAGCCGGTACTCGTCCCGCCAGAAGGCCACCGACGCCCGGCCGCCGGCGCGCGCGTCGTCGTGGATGGCGCGGATGTCCCCACCGGCGCAGAGCCCTCGCTCACCGGCGCCGGAGACGACCACGACGGCGATGTCGTCGTCGTGCTCCCAGGCTTCGAGCGCCGCGTCGACGGTGCGCACCATGGTGTGGGTGAGCGCGTTGATGGCCCGGGGGCGATTGAGCGTGATGTACCCGGCGTGCCCTTCGGCGCGCAGCAGCACCGAGCCGTCGGGTGCCGAGCCTTCGCGCAGCGGTGCGGAAACGTCGAGGGGCATCGCGTCGTCCTTCCGGGTCCGGGTTCGTGCGGGTCCATCCTCGCTCACCGGCGGCGAACGCCCGTACGCACCCTTCCCTCTCAGTCCGACCAGTCGGTATGTTCGATCCGACGTGCACGGACGAGGTGACGGAGGAATCCCGGACATGGCGGAGCGACCCAGCAGCGCGGAGCGACCCCTCACGATCGAAGGCCACTGCGACGAGCGATTCTCGGCGGTCCGCGCCGCCTTCGAGGAGAACTTCACCGAACGGGGTGAGCTCGGCGCCGCCGTGACCGTCCTCGTCGGCGGCGAAACGGTCGTCGACCTGTGGGGCGGCTGGGCGGACGAGGCCCGGACCGCGCCGTGGCGGAGCGACACCGTGGTGAACGTGTGGTCCACGACCAAGGGGCCGACCGCCCTGTGCGCCCACGTCCTCGCCGACCGCGGGCTGCTCGACCTGGACGCGCCGGTGGCCGACTACTGGCCCGAGTTCGCGGCGGCGGGCAAGAAGGGCGTCCTCGTGCGCCATCTGCTCTCGCACCGGGCGGGCCTCGCCGGACTGCGTGAGCCGCACTCGCTCGAGCAGCTCTACGACTGGGAACTGACCTGCGCCCGGCTGGCCGCGACCGAGCCCTGGTGGGAGCCCGGCACCCGCTCCGGCTACCACGCGATCACCTACGGCCACCTCGTGGGGGAGGTGGTGCGCCGGGTCAGCGGGCTGCTGCCGGGCGAGTTCCTGCGGCAGGAGATCACCGGACCGCTGGGCATCGACTTCACCATCGGCCTGCCGGAGCGGGACTTCGGCCGGGCCGCCGAGCTGGTGCACCCGGTGGCCGCCGGGAGCAGTGAACAGGCGGCGGCATTCGCCCGGCTCGAGCCCGTCGCGGTCGCCGCCCTGGCCAACCCGCCCACCGGCGCCGGTGCGGCGAACTCCGCCGGGTGGCGGGCCGCCGAGATACCCGCCGCCAACGGCCACGGCACCGCCCGCGCGGTCGCCGCGCTGTACGGCATCCTCGCCGGACAGGAGCAGCCCGACGGGCACCGGGTGCTGTCGCGGGAGGCGGCGGAACGGGTGCGCGAAGGCCAGGGCGGCTGCCGCGATCTGGTCCTCGCGGCCGGCTTCGCGCACGACACCGAGGCCGGCCTCGGCCTCTGGCTGAGCGGCAGGAACGGCTCGTACGGGCCCAACCCCCGGGCCTTCGGCCACGACGGCTTCGGCGGCTCCTGCGGACTCGCCGACCCCGAAGCCGGCATGGCCATGGGGTACGTGATGAACCGCATGGGCCCGCACATCGCGGACGACCCGCGCAAGATGGCCCTCGTCGAAGCCGTCTACGCCTCGCGTTAGCGCGCCCGGGCACGGCCCTTCCGGATTCTTGCAACACGTTCTAGTGTGTGCGCGCCGCCGCGCAAGGGGCGCACCGCGAGACGCCTGGAGGGGCCGTGCACCTTCAATACACGCCGCAGCAGGAACAGTTACGCGCAGAACTGCGCAGGTACTTCGCGGGGATCGTCCCCGACAACGCCTACGCCCGGTACGCCGAGCCGGCCGCCAGGAAACGCTTCTACCGTCGCACCATCCGACGGCTCGGCTCCGACGGCTGGCTCGGCGTCGGCTGGCCCGAACAGTACGGCGGCCGCGGTCTGAGCCCCATGGAGCAGTTCATCTTCTTCGACGAGGCGGCCCAGGCCGGAGTGCCGCTGCCCCTGATGGCACTCAACACCGTCGGCCCGACGATCATGCAGTTCGGCACGGACGAGCAGAAGGCGTACTTCCTGCCGAAGATCCTCTCCGGCGAGATCGACTTCGCCATCGGCTACAGCGAACCGGACGCCGGCACCGACCTCGCCGCCCTCAGGACCCGTGCCGTGCGGGACGGGGACACGTACGTCGTCGACGGACAGAAGATCTGGACCACCAACGGCGACACCGCCGACTGGATCTGGCTCGCCGTCCGCACCGATCCCGAGGCCCCGCCCCACAAGGGCATCACCATGCTGCTCGTACCGACGACCGACCCCGGCTACTCCTGCACCCTGATCAACACCCTCGCCTCGCACGACACCACCGCGAGCTATTACGACAACGTGCGCGTTCCCGTCGCCAACCGGGTGGGGGAGGAGAACAAGGGCTGGCGGCTGATCACCAACCAGCTCAACCACGAGCGGGTCACCCTCGCCGCCCACGGCACCATGGCCATCCGCGCACTGCGCGACGTCCAGCGCTGGGCCGCCGACACCAAGCTCACCGACGGCCGCCGCGTGATCGACCTCGGCTGGGTGCGCGGCCGTCTCGCCCGCACCCACACGCGGCTCGACGCCATGAAACTGCTCAACTGGCAGATGGTGAACGCCGTCCAGGACGGCACCCTCACCCCGCAGGACGCCTCCGCGGTCAAGGTCTACGGCTCGGAGGCCCGGCGCGACGCCTACGCCTGGCTGATGGAGATCGTCGGCGCAGCGGGCCCCCTCAAGGAAGGTTCGGCGGGCGCGGTCCTCGCCGGCGAACTGGAACGCGGCTACCGCACGGCCGTGATCTTCACCTTCGGCGGCGGCAACAACGAGATCCAGCGCGAGATCATCGCGTGGATCGGACTGGGGATGCCCCGGGTGCGACGCTGACCGGCCGGCTCGGGGACGCCCACGTCCCGGCCGCCGTCGCGGACGCCGGACACCCGGCCTCAGGCACCTCCGCACGACCGTCCGCCGTCGAGCTGAGGGCCCGTAGCGGGGCCGGACGGTCCCTCCTTCGGCGCCGTCCGGCTGTGTCACCGTGCGCGGAGAGAGCATCTCGACGACCATGGCGGCGACGGGCGCGGAAGAATCCCGGTCCGGAAGTGGACGCAGTGGAGAGCTGAGCTGTTCGGCGTGGAGCGGCCGGAACCGAACCGGTGCGGGTCGGCACGCCGGAGAAGCCCCGGCTCGTCGACGGAGGAAACGCATGCGCAAGGCCAAGCGTCAGGATCGCTCCGAGCTGTCCGACGAGGAGCTCGCCGCGCTCGACGCCCACTGGAGGGCCGCCAACTACCTGTCGGTCGGGCAGATCTATCTGATGGGCAATCCGCTGCTCAGGCGGCCTCTGGAGCCGACGCACATCAAGCCGCGGCTGCTGGGGCACTGGGGCACGTCCCCCGGGCTCAACCTCGTCCACACGCACATGAACCGGGTCATCCGGCGGCGGGACCTCTCCGCGCTGTGCATCTGGGGGCCGGGGCACGGCGGTCCCGCCGTGCTGGCGAACTCCTGGCTGGAGGGCAGTTACAGCGAGACCTA
Source organism: Streptomyces sp. OZ13 (assembly GCF_052068155.1). Classification (NCBI taxonomy): domain Bacteria; kingdom Bacillati; phylum Actinomycetota; class Actinomycetes; order Kitasatosporales; family Streptomycetaceae; genus Streptomyces; species Streptomyces sp. OZ13. Next base: position 70,988 of record NZ_JBQHCZ010000015.1, read on the forward strand.
CCCGGACGTGAGCCGGGACGAAGCCGGTATGGAGCGGCTGTTCCGGCAGTTCTCCTTCCCCGGTGGGGTCCCCAGCCACGTCGCACCCGAGACCCCCGGGTCCATTCACGAGGGCGGCGAACTGGGCTACGCCCTCTCGCACGCCTACGGCGCCGCGCTCGACAACCCGGAGTTGCTGGTCACCTGTGTCATCGGTGACGGCGAGGCCGAGACCGGCCCGCTCGCGGCCTCGTGGCACTCCAACAAGTTCCTCGACCCCGTACACGACGGCGCCGTCCTGCCGGTGCTCCACCTCAACGGTTACAAGATCGCCAACCCTACGGTGCTCGCCCGGCTGCCCGAAGCGGAGCTCGACGAGCTGCTGCGCGGCTACGGGCACGAGCCGCTGCACGTCACCGGCGACGACCCCGTCGCGGTGCACCGCGCCATGGCCGCCGCGATGGATGCCGCCCTCGGGAGCATCGCCCGGATCCAGCGCGAAGCGCGGACCGGCGGCACGGTCGTACGCCCGCGATGGCCCGTGATCGTGCTGCGTACGCCCAAGGGATGGACCGGTCCGGCCGAGGTCGACGGCCTGCCGGTCGAAGGAACCTGGCGAGCGCACCAGGTCCCGCTCGCGGGCGTACGGGACAACCCCGCCCACCTCGCCCAGTTGGAGGAATGGCTGCGCTCGTACCGGCCCGAGGAACTCTTCGACGAGTACGGCCGGCCCCGGCCCCAGGTCCTGGCCTGCGTGCCCGAAGGCAGCCGCAGGCTCGGCGCGACTCCGCACGCCAACGGCGGCCTGCTCCTGCGGGAACTGCCCGTCCAACCGCTCGAAGAGTTCGCCGTACCCGTCGACAAGCCCGGCGCGACCCTGCACGAGCCGACCCGGGTTCTGGGCGATCTGCTCGAAAGCGTCATGGCGGCCACCGCGGGCCGGCGCGACTTCCGGCTCGTCGGACCGGACGAGACGGCCTCGAACCGACTCGAGGCGGTCTACGACGCCAGCGGCAAGGCCTGGCAGGCCCGGACCCTCGAGACCGATGAGCATCTGGACCGGCACGGCCGCGTGATGGAGATCCTCTCCGAACACACCTGCCAGGGCTGGCTGGAGGGCTACCTCCTCACCGGCCGGCACGGGTTGTTCTCCTGCTACGAGGCCTTCGTCCATATCGTCGATTCGATGGTCAACCAGCACATCAAGTGGCTCAGGACGTCCAGGTCCCTGCCCTGGCGTGCCCCCGTCGCCTCCCTCAACTACCTGCTGACCAGCCACGTCTGGCGCCAGGACCACAACGGCTTCTCCCATCAGGACCCCGGCTTCGTCGACCACGTCCTCAACAAGAGCCCCGAAGTCGTACGGGTCTACCTGCCGCCGGACGCCAACACCCTGCTGTCCGTCGCCGACCACGCGCTGCGCAGCCGCGACTACGTCAACGTGATCGTCGCCGGCAAGCAGCCCTGCTTCGACTGGCTCTCGCTCGACGAGGCCCGCCTCCACTGCGCGCGCGGCGCGGGTGTCTGGGAATGGGCGGGCACCGAGAGCGCCGGCCAGGAGCCGGATGTGGTGCTGGCCTGTGCGGGCGACGTCCCCACGCAGGAGGTACTCGCGGCCGCCGATCTGCTCCGCCACCATCTTCCCGACCTCGCCGTACGCGTCGTCAACGTCGTCGACCTGGCCCGCCTCATGCCGCACGAGGAGCATCCCCACGGCATGACGGACTCGGAGTACGACGCTCTGTTCACCACCGGCAAACCGGTGATCTTCGCGTACCACGGCTACCCGTGGCTGATCCACCGGCTCGCCTACCGCCGCACCGGCCACGCGCATCTGCATGTACGCGGCTACAAGGAGATGGGGACCACCACCACGCCCTTCGACATGGTCGTGCGCAACGACCTCGACCGCTACCGCCTCGTGATGGACGTCATCGACCGCACCCCGGGACTCGGCGTGCGCGCGGTGACCGTCCGGCAGACCATGGCGGACGCCCGCACACGCCACCACGCGTGGATCCGCGAACACGGCACCGACATGCCCGAGATCGCCGACTGGGCCTGGGGCGGGTGAGCGCGGTCGTCCCCGAGCCGTCGATGAAGGCTGCTCGTATGGAGGCGACATGGGCGTCATGCAGGCCCAGGCTTTCCGCTGTCCTGCAGTCTGCGACGAAGTCTGGTCCGCACAGGGTGTTGCTCAGGGTGATGAATGAGTCGGCCTACACTCGGCCGAATGCGCACCGTACTATGAAATGAGCTGATAAATCGCACTCTCCTCCGGCGGAGGGAGGCCACCGTGCCTGCTGAGCCCCTCAGCGGCGAAGAGGTACCCCCTACGGTGCGCAGTCCCGGGAGCGCCGAGACCCGCAGGTACCTGCCGGTCTCGGAACACGGGCTGATCGGAGACCTGCGCAGTGCCGCTCTCGTGGGAACGAACGGCACGATCGACTGGTACTGCTGCTCCCGCTTCGACGCTCCCAGCGTCTTCGCCTCGATCCTCGATGCCGAGAAGGGAGGGAGCTTCGAGCTCGCGCCGGACGTTCCGGCCCGCACGAAGCAGTTCTACTTCCCCGACACCAACGTGCTCATCACCCGCTTCTTCGCGGATGACGGGGTGGCCGAGATCCAGGACTTCATGCCGGTCGTCGACGACTCCCGCGAGGCGGACCGGCACCGGCTGATCCGCAGAGTGGTCTGCGTCCGCGGATCACTGCCCTTCCGGGCCAAGATCTCACCACGGTTCGGGTACGGCACCGAGCCGCACACCGTACGCACCGAGCACGGCTGCGTGATCTTCGAGTCGGCCTCGCTCTCTCTTGCCCTGACGTCCAGCATGCCGGGGGAGAACGACGGACGGGACGTGTGGTCGCTCTTCAAACTCCACGAGGGCGAGAGTGCCGTGTTCGCGCTCGACCGTATCGGGGACACGGTGGCCCCGAAAGTCTGCGCCGTGGCCGAGGCGGAGGAGCTGTTCCAGGCCACCGTCCGGTACTGGCGACGCTGGCTGTCCACGTCCCGCTACCGCGGCCGCTGGCGCGAAATGGTGCACCGCTCCGCGCTGACGCTCAAACTGCTCACCTATGTGCCGACCGGCGCCATTGTGGCTGCGCCGACGACGAGCCTGCCCGAGCAGATCGGCGGCGAACGGAACTGGGACTACCGCTACGTCTGGATCCGCGACTCGGCCTTCTGCGTCTATGCGCTTCTCCGGCTCGGTTTCACCGAGGAGGCGCAGGCGTTCATGCGCTTCCTGGTCGAGTTCGCCCACCTCTCCGACTCCGGGGCGGGTCCCTTGCAGATCATGTACGGCGTCGACGGCCGCCGCGAACTGCCCGAGCGTGAGCTGCCCCATCTCGAGGGCTATCAGGGCTCTGCCCCCGTGCGCGTGGGCAACGACGCGGTCGGCCAACTGCAACTGGACATATACGGAGCCCTCATCGACTCGATCTATCTCTACGACAAGTGGGGGGAGCCGATATCCAGCGCACACTGGGACACCGTCTCCGAGTTGGTCGACTGGGTCTGCGACAACTGGGACCAGCCCGACGAGGGCATCTGGGAGACCCGTGGCGGACGCAAGAGCTTCCTCTACTCGCGCCTGATGTGCTGGGTGGCGATCGAGCGGGCGATGCGCCTGGCCCAGCATCGCGGGCTGCCGGCCGACATGGCGCGCTGGAGCGGCCAACGCGACGCCATCTACCGCCAGATCATGGACAGTGGTTGGTCGGCGGAACGCAGGGCGTTCCTCCAGCACTACGGCGACAGCGTCCTCGACGCCTCCGTGCTGATGATGCCGCTGGCGAAATTCATATCCCCGACTGATCCGAAATGGCTTTCGACGCTGGACGCACTGGGCGAGGAGTTGGTGTCCGACTCCCTGGTCTACCGATATGACCCGCAGGCCAGCCCGGACGGACTGCGGGGTGAGGAAGGCACGTTCTCGATCTGCTCCTTCTGGTACGTCGAGGCACTCAGCCGCGCCGGACGCCTCGAGGACGCGCAGCTGGCGTTCGAGAAGATGCTCACGTACGCAAACCATCTCGGGCTGTACGCGGAAGAAATCGGCCACACCGGCGAGCAGAACGGCAACTTCCCGCAGGCGTTCACGCATCTCGCCCTGATCAGCGCGGCATTCAACCTCGACCGGGCGCTGGGATGAGCGGTGCAACCCCGGGTGACGAGGGGACGACCCGGACATCCCGCGAGGTGCTCACCTACGGTCGCACATAGTGTGATGGCACCGTCTTCGCTCCTGCTGGGCGAGGCTGACCGGAAGGCACTTTTGAACATGACTGGGCAACGCGACCGTTGGGCGGAACTGACCGGTGGACGATCTGGAGAGGAGTACGCTCAGCGTTTCGCGCAGCTCGCCGAATCAGGTCACGACATCCACGGCGAAGCCACCTTCTGCACCGCATTGCTGAAGCCCGCCGCCCGGGTACTCGACGCCGGCTGCGGCACCGGTCGGGTCGCTGTCCGACTCGCGGAGCTGGGCCACCACTGCACCGGCGTGGACGTCGACTCCTCGATGCTCGCCGTAGCCCGCCGAAACGCCCCCACGCAGGAATGGCTCCTCGGTGACCTGGCCCGTCTGGACACCCTCGGCCTGAAGCAGGACTTCGACCTGGCGCTCGCCGCCGGAAACGTCATCCCCCTGCTGGCGCCCGGCACCGAACCCCTGGTTGTCCGGCAACTGGCCGGCGCACTGCGCCCAGGCGGTCTGCTGGTCACGGGCATGGGACTGGACGCAGCGCACCTGCCGCTGCCGGAACCGCCGGTGACCCTCACGGAGTTCGACCACTGGTGTACCCAGGCCGGACTGACCTTGAGGCAACGCTACGCCACCTGGAGCGGCGACCCCTATTACCAAGGCTGCGGCTACGCCGTCAGCGTGCACTGCCGCACCGCCACGTGAGTCCGCTCCTTCCTGCGACGGTCCGGCCCGGGCCCCCGCCCGAGGGTTCCGGCGCGCGTCGCCACAGGCATCGGACGGATGAGACGGTGCCGCGATGGCAATGATCAACCGGGAGATCGGCCAGCAGCTGAGCGATCGGCCGTCAGGAGGGCGGGACCACCGCCACGGGACAGGGGGCGTGGTGGAGGGCAGCGTGGGCGACGGATCCGATGCGGGTGCCCACGGGAGAGCGGCGCACCCGGCGGCCCACCACCAGAAGCCCGGCGCGCGAGGCGGCCCACAGCAGGACCTGCCCCGGGCTTCCGATCTCCACATGCTCCGTCACCGCTACGGAGGGGAACCGCTCACGCCAGGGCATGAGTGCTTCCCGAAGCGCCTTCTCCTCGAACGGCACGAGCCCTCCCGCCTCGTCGACGAGCCGCAGCGACCCGGGGCTGTAGGCGAAGAACGGCGGCAGACTCCAGGCGCGTACCGCGCGAACCGGGACGCCTCGTGCGGCAGCCGCCTCGAACGCGAAGCGCAGCACCGGCTCGCTGTCCTCCGGCGGACCCTGCTGGCCCACGACGACCTCGCCGTTGTCCGCCTCGGGCATCTCCTTGCCCCGGTTGCGGACCGACACGACGGGAATCGTCGCGGCGGCGATCACCTGCTGGCCGTACGAGCCGAGGAGGAAGCCCATCAGCGCCCCGTGCCCCCTGGAACCGAGCACCAGCATGTCGGACTTCTCCGCCTCGCCCAGCAGAGCGGAAGCGGGCACGTCCGGCACCACTTCGCCCGTGACGGAAAGTCCCGGGTACCGGCCGAGCACATGGGTCTCGGCTTCGTGCACGACGGCGTTCGCGGACATGGCCTGCGCCTCCCGGTCCTGGACGACCGGCACGTCCAATGGCTGCCAGAGCCAGGCGTGCACGATGCGGAGCGGGACCCCACGGAGCGTGGCTTCGCGTGCCGCCCAGTCGGCCGCCGCCAGACTCTCCGGAGATCCGTCTACGCCTGCCGTTATCGCGCGGGTCATGGAGAGCCTCCGTACGGTTCGGCGGGCACGGCCACCGCGGCCGCCCGATGCCGTCCAGCATCGGGGAGCGGTGCTCGGTGGGCGAGGGCCGCTCGGCCCCGCGTCGTGGCCGCTCGGTCCGGTGACGGCTGTCGTCCGGGCCACCGTTGCGGAGGATCCTCGCCGTCGAGCCGGGGCGTACGGAGCAAGCCGGAGCGATTCCGCCGAACGGGTTGCGCGGAACGGCCTGCCCGACGGATGCGGGCGCGGCCGGCGCCTATGACGACGGAGCGTGGTCTCAGCGGAACGTGGGGCCCGCTCGGGCCCGTACGGCGGGCCGCTCGGCCCTGTCGGGTGCCGTGCACGTGGCGCAGGCAGAAAGTGAAGGATCCGCCTCTCTCTTCACGGCGGGGACGCTGCCGGGGCCGGGGCTTCCGCCCGCGGGGCCGGCGCTTCCGCCTCAGGTGCGGCGCCGGCCCCGTCAGGCGTTCGGCGTTCCGCTCTCACAGCTCCGCGTCGCGGGGTCGCTCCGCGCGGAGCATGGAGTAGATCACCGAATCGTTCCACTGCCCGCCGCGCCACACCGCGGAACGCAGCACGCCTTCCCTGACGAAACCGGCCTTCTCCAGCGCGCGCTGCTCCGCGAGGTTGGCCACGTCCGTCCACGCCTGGATCCGGTCGGCCCTGCTGTGCTCGAAGAGGTAGGCCGCCAGGAGCTGCTGGGCCCGGGTGCCTATGCCCCGGCCGCGGGCGGAGGGCACCAGGCCGATGGCCAGGCTCCAGTTGGTCAGGTCCGCGGGCCCCCAGGTGCCGGGGAACCACTTGACCCGGCCCACCGTCACGTCGCCCTCGACGACGGAGAACAGCCCCCCGTCCGGGCCGAGGAGGCCGTTCTCCGCGAAGCGGCGGCGCAGGTCGGCCGTCGACTGGAAGCCGAACCACTGGTGGACGCCCCAGCCCTCCGGCCCGTTGAACTCCTGCTCCCACACATCGAGGTCGTCGGCGGTGACCGGGCGCAGCGTGATCTTGTCCGACATGGAACGGCTCCTGATCCTCACGGGCCGCGCGGTCCGATTCCGCACGGCCACGACGGGCAACGTCTTGTGAACTTCTCCCACTGCCCACACGTGCTCCGGCGGCGTGCCGGTTGCGCCCGCCCGGAGAAAGATCGTCAGGACGGCCCTACGGGTCAGCTGCGCGGGCCGATCTCCTTCGGGCCGTAGAGGGCCGCGGCTGCTCCCGTGTTCAAGGCCCAGTAGCGGTCCCCGTACGACCAGTGCCACCATTCCGTGGGGTAGTTCACCAGCCCCGTGGTCGTGAGCACGGAGCCCAGGAGCGCGCGGTTGGCACGGGCCTCCTCGCTGATGCCGGCGGCATCGGTGTAGCACGCGCCCGCACTCTCCTCCGGATCCGCGTTCATGCGCGTGCCCAGGTGCAGTTCGCGCCCGTCGGTGTCGGCCAGGGTGAGGTCGACGGCCGCGCCGGCGCTGTGCGGGGCGATGTCGGGCGGCGACACGTACCGGCTCGCCGCTGAGTGGATCTGCTCGGCGGACCAGCCGGGCCGGGCGGCGCGCAGCTGACCGGCGTACTCCTCGAAGTACTCCCGCTGGAGGGAGGGAGGCCGGTACCCCTCGACGAACAGCAACCGCAAGCCCCGCGGGAGTAGTTCCTGGGCCTTGAGCAGCCGTTCCAGCACGCCTTCGCGCAGGTACGCGAAGGCATCCGCCGGGTCCTGCTTGCGGGTATCGACCAGCAACGAACCACTGCGGCGGACGTCCACAAGGCGTTCACCGCACTCGGTGACAGGTATGGCGGCAACTCGCGGGTCCGACATCAACACGATCTTGGTCATCGTCCGATCATCCCGCGGGACCACCTTCGCCGGACGACGAGGTCCTCGTCCGTGACACCGCGGCCCTCGTCGAGGATCGCTTGGGCCATGCGGCGTCCGCGCCGTGGTCTGCCGGCGATCGCCTTCGGCAGCCTTCTGCAGCCTTCGGCACGGCTTCATGTGCCGACGGTGCCTTCCTCGGTCTCTTGCCCAGAGCCGGGGACGGCGGACGGCGAAGGCGGTTCGGCCTCCCACGGGGCGGGCCCGCTGCCGTCGGTCCAGGCGACGAGGCTCTGGTGGTCGAAGCACAGGATCCCGCACTGTTCCGCGTACTCGACCGCGGGCCGGGTGAACTCGCCCGTGGTCACCACGGCCGCCACACTCGCCTCATGCACGGCGAAGCACGTGCCGCCGAATCGCTGCACCTCCTGGGAACCGACCTTGTTCATCGGGCCGTAGCGTTTGCACTGCATGACGACACGCCTGCCGTCGGGCGTGGTGGCGACCACGTCGGCACCGAGATCCCCCGCACCTCCGACAACCTGGACGTCCCGGCAGCCGTCGCGTTCGCACAGAGCGGCGACGGCCTGTTCGAAGTCGACGGGATCCATGGCCGCGAGGTCGTCCGCCTCGAAGGTCCGCGGTGCTTCTTCGCCTTCGGGCAACGGGGCAGGTGTCCGCGCCTGTTCCCCCGCGCTCGTGCCTGCGGCGTGGTGCGTGAGGTCCGACAGGCCGTCGGCGAGCCGCCCGGCCGCGCGACGACGGCGGGCGCTGCCCAGCCCGGCCGCTGCCACGCAGAGGACGGCCGCCACGGCCACCGCCGCCGCCGGCCGTTCCTCGGCCGCTCTGACGATGAGCTTCAGCGTGAGCCCGACGGCGCACAGGATGATGGCGACGAGTCCGAAGAAGAGGACCAACTGCCGCATACTGAAGGCAGGTTTCCGCTTCTGGCGTCCGGGGCTCCTGAAGTGAACGGTCATATGCGTCCCCCACCGCCCTCGGCGGCTGCAACAAGATCACTCATGCAGGCCGTATGCCCCGCCTGCCGCCTTTCACCGGCCGGGCCCGCCGGTACCGAGCCACCGGGCCCGGCACGTCAGGCGACCAGTTCGCGTACGTGGTCGACACTGCCGCAGTCGGCGTGGAGGTGCTTGGCGCGGGCCTCGCGGAATGCCTTCCCGAGTTCGGCCCGGCGGCCGTCGGCGACGTTCTCACGGGTGTCGTTGAGCAGCGTCCGCTCCTCCTCGTCGACGTGGTGGTTGACCGCCGCGACGAGCGCCTCGAGCTTCTCCTCCCACTCCTCGGACGCGGTGTCCTTCACCTCGAGCAGGGCGAGCAACGCCTCGTTGGCCTCCTCGTGCTCATGGACGCCGTGCTCGACATCGTCGCCGTCCACGTTCTTGTAGCGACGCAGCGCGGGATAGACCTCGTCCTCCTCGGCCTCCGAGTGGGCGACGAGAAGGGCCGAGAACTCACGCAGAGCGGCGGCGCGATCGGCTTCGGCGCTGCGCATGGTGCGGAAAAGCTCCTCCATCCTGCGGTGGTCCCGCAGAATCAGCTCGACGACATCGGTGGTCGCTGACGACATATCGACTCCTCGATCCGCTGGGTTGGTCGCCCGCTCGCATACCCCCTTCCGCGCACGTCAGACGTGCCATGACGGGCACCGCCCCCGGGCGCCGTGGACCGTCCGCGGACCGGGGTGCTCGGGTCTCCGGCGGCCGGGGTCCGGGATGTCGGGTACGAACGATCTCCTTCAGTCCCGGCCGCGGGCATGCTTGAACCGGGCGAGGCCGTCCGCGAGGCCGATCAGGCGCTCCGGGTAGGCCGGCCGGGTCCGTTCGAGCGGGGGCAGCCGCCATGGTTCGTGGACGTACCGGGCTGCGACACCCTCGAGTTCAGGCACCCAGCGGCGCACGTACGCGCCTCGCGGATCGAAGCGTTTGCCCTGGACCACCGGGTTGAGCACGCGGTGAGGGCGCGTGTCCGTGCCGGTCCCGGCCACCCACTGCCAGTTCAGCTGATTGTTGACGATGTCGCCGTCCACCAGCAGGTCCAGGAAATGGCGCGCACCGACGCGCCAGTCCACGTACAGCGTCTTGGTGAGGAAGCTCGCCACCAGCAGCCGGGCACGGTTGTGCATCCACCCCTCGTGCCTGAGCTGGCGCATCGCAGCGTCGATCACCGGGTAGCCGGTGCGGCCTTCCTTCCAGGCGGCGATCTCCTCCGCGGCCTCCTCGGTGCGCCAATCGTCGTCGCGTGCGCGGTAGTCGCGTACCGAGGACTCCGGCCGGGCGGCCATCACCTGATGGTGGAAGTCGCGCCAGCACAGCTGCCGGACGAACGCCTCCGCACCCGGGCCACCGCGTGCCCTGGCCCGCTGTACGACGTCGACGGGGGAAAGCGCCCCGAAGTGCAGGTAGGGAGAGAGCCGCGAGGTCGCGTCGCCGGCCAGGTCGTCGTGCCGTTCCTCGTAGGTGTCGAGACCGCCGCGAACCCAGTCGGCCAGGCGCCGGCGCCCTTCGCTCTCGCCGCCGGCCGGAATCCCGGGGGAGACGCCCGGCCCCGAGCCCCGGGCCGGGAGCGGATCGCTGTGCACACCGTCGGGGACCGGTACCTTGCGCGGGGCGGCTTCCGGCTCACGCAGCCGTACCGCGGACCAGCGGCGGAAATAGGGCGTGAAGACCGCGAAGTGGTCGGAGCCCGTGGGCACCACGGCGCCCGGCGCGACGGCCGTCGCCACGGCGTCGTGCGCGACCAGCCGCACGCCGCGCGCGGCCAGCTCCCCGCGCAGCAGTTCCTCACGCCGGTGCGCGAACCGGGTCACGCCCGCGGCCATGTGCACCTCGAGCGCCCCGCAGGTGGCGGCGACGGCGCCGACCTCCCGGGCCACCGGCCCCGCGCGCAGCACCAGCCGCCCGCCGCGCCGGCGCAGCGAGGCGTCGAGGTCGGCAAGACAGTCGGCGAGGAACGCACGCCGGTTCGGCGCGTCGAAGCCGGCTGTGTGAACGGCCGGGTCGAGCACGAACAGCGGCACCACTTCGTCTGCGGCGCGCAGCGCCGCCCGCAACGGGGGATGGTCGTGCAGCCGCAGGTCAGAGGTGAACAGGACGACCGCGACGGTCATGTGCGACTCCTGGTTCCGGGCGGCCGGTGCCGCGGGGGCCGGCCCATCAGGACCCGCTGCCGGGGGAGCCCGGCCTGCGGACCCGCTCAGGAGGCGGGTTCTCTCCGCGGGCGCTCATCTCTTCGGCGGCGGCTCGGGTGATGTTGCGCGCCATGCCGCCGAACACCAGGGCGTGGAACGGCGAGACGCTCCACCAGTAGGCGTGACCGAAGAGGCCGCGGGGGTGGAACAGAGCGCGCTGCCGGTAGCGGGTGCGGCCCTCGTCGTCCTCCTCGGCGTACATCTCCAGCCAGGCGAGACCCGGCAGCCGCATCTCCGCACGCAACCGGAGCAGGTGCGCCGTCTCGATCTCCTCCACCCGCCAGAAGTCGAGCGAGTCGCCGGCGCGCAGGCGCTCGGCGTCGCGACGGCCACGGCGCAGCCCCACACCGCCGACGAAACGGTCCAGCCGGCCGCGGACCGCCCAGGCGAGCGGGAAGGAGTACCAGCCGTTCTCCCCGCCGATGCCTTCGATCACCTTCCACAGCGCCGGGCGGGACGCCTCGACCGTCCGCTGCCGTTCGTCCACGTACAGGCTGCCGCCGGCCCAGTCGGGGTCGGTGGGCAGCGGATCGCTCGGAGCGCCGGGCAGGCCGGCCGACGACCAGCGGGTGGCGACCTGTGCTTCGCGGACACGCCGCAGCGCCAGGGCGACGGCATCGTCGAACGGCAGCGGATGGCCGGGGGAGTCGGGCACGTAGCGGGCGATCTCGTGCTCCTGGCAGACGACCTCGTGACGCAGGGACTCCGTCAGCGGCCGGGCGATGGACGCGGGCACCGGTGTGACGAGGCCGACCCAGTGACTCGACAGACCGGGAGTGAGCACCGGCACGGGCACGATCAGCCGTCGCGGCAGCCCGGCGACGACGGCGTATCGGCGCATCATCTCCCGATAGGTCAGGACGTCCGGCCCGCCGATGTCGAACGCCCGGTTCACGTCGTCCGGCATGGTGGCCGAGCCGACGAGATACCGCAGTACGTCGCGCACCCCGATGGGCTGGACGGGGGTGCGCACCCAACTGGGGGTGACCATGACCGGCAGTCGCTCGGTCAGGTAGCGCAGCATCTCGAAGGACGCCGACCCGGAGCCGATGACGACGGCGGCTCGCAGGACGGTGGCGGGCACGGGCGATTCGAGGAAGATCCGGCCGACCTCGGCACGCGAGCGCAGATGCGGGGACAGCTCCCGCTCAGGAACGCCGCGCGGCGTGAGTCCGCCGAGGTAGACGACCCGCCGCACACCGGCCGCACGAGCCTGCTCGGCGAAGGTCCTGGCCGCACGGCGGTCGGTCTCCTCGAACCCGGAGCCGGTCCCCAGCGCGTGCACCAGGTAATAGGCGACGTCGATGCCGCCCAGCGCCGCAGCGACCGAGTCGGCGTCGGTGACATCACCCTTGGCCACCTCCACCGCCCCGGCCCAGGGATGGTCACGCAGCTTGCCCGGAGTACGGGCGAGGCATCGCACCCGGTGACCGGCCTTCAGCAGCTCCGGCACCAGCCGCCCGCCGATGTATCCGGACGCACCGGTCACCAGACAGTGCAGGCCGCCGGCCTTGGCGGTTCGGTCGGTGTCCACGTCAGCTCCTCCAGCGCTCGCCGGCTCGTGTGCCTGCCGTTGTCACCGTGCGCCCCGAGCGGCCGGGACCGGTGATCGACCAGGATCATGGCCGGGATCGTGTTACGTACTCTCCTGAGCCGAATCGCGGGCGGCGGCGCGCAGGCGGTTGCCCCGCTCGCCGAGCACCCACTTGACCGGGATCAGCACCGCCCACCAGAGCTTCGCGCCCGTCGGGGACACGAAGGCCAGCGGCACGGCGATCGCGAACACCAGAACGGTCGCCGCGAGATCGGCAACGTCGTTGCGCGCGACGCGCTCGGGCAGCGTCGCGCCGGACAGCCACGGGCGCTTCCACAGCGCGATCGTCAGCGCGAGTTGGGCGATCCCCATGACGGCCACCGCGCCGGAGTAGACCGCCACCGCCCGGGACAGGTCCCCGTACTCGGCCAGCAGGGTGGTGGGGAAGGGCATCAGGGCGATCAGCCCCAGGCCCAGCAGGCCCAGTCGGATGACCGTCCCGTCCACCTTCACCACGTACCGGAAGACTTGGTGGTGGCCCCGCCAGAACGCCGCGATGACCAGAAAGCTGAGCCCGTACGCCCACACGTTGGGCATCACGTCCGCCAGCGCCTCGTCGAACTCGGCGGGGTCCAGGCCGGCGGGCAGCGCGATGTCCAGCGCCAGCAATGTCATCGCGATGGCGAACACGCCGTCCGACAGTGCGATCAGCCGGACCGCGCTCCCCTCGTCGTCCCGTACTCGCTGGTGGCCCTTCACGCTGCCCCACCTTAGGGTCAGAAGTTCTTGAATACCCGGATTGATCCTTTCGGCTCTGACGCACTTACCATGGTCCGACTCGCCCGCGGTTGCGAGCTGACCGTCGAGCGGCAGTGCCGGACGAGGGAGCTGGGTGACCCATGACCCCGGACATGACGCCGAAGATCCCGGACATGACGCCGGACGCGGCCCCACGACAGGCCGCCGACCCCGGACTGTTCGGACCCCGCTCCGTGACGTGGAACATCCATGGTGACCCGATCATGTGGATCGCCGGCGTACGCGCCCTCTACCTCCAGGCGCTGCATCCGCGTGCGGTCCGCGGCGTCATGCAGAACTCGGACTTCCGCGAGGACGCCTGGGGCCGGCTGATGCGCACCGCGGACTTCGTCGGCACCATCACCTACGGAACCACCGAGGCCGCGGAGAAGGCCGGCGCCCGCGTCCGCCGGATCCACAGCCGGCTGACGGCCACCGACCCCGCCACCGGGGAACGCTACGGCGTCGACGAACCGGAACTGCTGCTGTGGGTGCACTGCGCGGAGGTCGGCTCCTACCTCGAGGTCGCCCGCCGCTCCGGCCTGCCGCTGGACGACGAGCACGCCGACCGCTACCTCGGCGAACAGCGGGAAGCCGCCCGCCTCGTCGGGCTCGACCCCGCCTCCGTTCCCGCCACCGCCACCGAGCTGGCCGACTACTTCGAGACGGTCCGGCCGGAACTCGCCGCCGGACCGGAGGCCCGCGACGTCGACGACTTCCTCCGCCGGCCGCCCGTCCACCCGCTCCTGGTCCCGGCACGCCGACTGGCATGGGAACGTGTGTCGGCACTCGCGTACAACGCCCTGCCCCCGTACGCCCACGACCTGTACGGCAGAGCCGCCCCGCCGCCCGACCGCGTGACACGGCAACTCACCGTCGCGGGCAACCTGCTGCGCTGCGTTCCCTCCCGTATACGCTGGCAACTCCCGCCCGGTCACATTCTCAAAGCGATGGCGCGACTCGGGCCGGGCGCACGCCCGGCCCCGTACAAACTACGCAGACGGACCGCCATACTGGACCGGCCGGGGAGGGCGCAGCGAAGTGACGGGGGCGACAGCACGCGATGGCGGAAACCAGGCTGATCCAGGACCGCTACAGACTGCTCGATCTCATCGGGCGGGGCGGCATGGGCGAGGTGTGGCGTGCCCGCGACGAATCCCTCGGCCGTCATGTGGCCGTCAAATGCCTCAAGCCGATCGGGTCCCAGCACGACCGGTCCTTCACCCGGATCCTTCGGGAACGCTTCCGCCGTGAGGCACGCGTCGCCGCCGCCCTCCAGCACCGGGGCGTGACCGTCGTCCACGACTTCGGGGAGCACGAGGGCGTGCTGTACCTGGTGATGGAGCTGCTCGAGGGGCGCAACCTCAGCCAGTTGCTCGAGGACAACAAGCAGCAGCCGCTGCCCGTCACCGACGTCGTCGACATCGCCGACCAGATCGCCGACGCCCTCGACTACACCCACGAACAGGGCATCGTGCACCGGGACCTCAAGCCCGCCAACATCATGCGGCTCACCGGAGGCGCGGTGAAGATCTGCGACTTCGGCATAGCGCGCCTCGGGGAGGACATCGGCTTCACGTCCAAGCTCACCGGCACGGGCATCGCCATGGGCACCCCGCACTACATGTCACCGGAGCAGATCGCCGGCGGCCAGGTCGACCACCGCAGCGACCTGTACTCGCTGGGCTGCGTGCTCTACGAGCTCGCCACCGGCTCCCCGCCCTTCGACGTCGGCGACACCTGGTCGATCCTCGTCGGGCACCGCGACACCGTGCCCCGGCCGCTGCGTGAACACCGCGACGAGATCCCCGAGTTCCTCGACCTGATGGTCCTCGACCTGCTCGCCAAGACCCCGGAGGAGCGGCCCGCCGCCGCGGGCGACCTGCGGCGCAGGATCGGCGCGTCCGGACACGTACGGCACGCCCCCGCCGTCGTCCCCCTCCAGCGCCAGGCCCTGCCCGACGCCTCCCGGGAGGCCGCCCTGCCCTACTGGACACGCGGCATGACGGTCGGCCACAAGGCGACCGGCTCCTTCTCAGCGCAGTTCGTGGCCCCGGAGCAGGACCACACCGCGGCGCTCACCGGCCGGTGGACCAGCCCCTCCGTTCCCGCCGTCCCGCACACCGGCGTCCGCGTGCCCGCCCAGGGGCACACCCGGACCACTCCGCCTCCCGAACTGCTCGCCGTCCTCGCCACCCGGCACAACGCGGGCCTGAGCCTGGGCCGCCTCGGTCGCTGGCAGGAGGCGGGGGAGGTGCACCGCGCGGTGGCCGCGGAACGCGAGGCGCTGCTGGGCGCCGACCACCCCGACACCCTGTCCAGCCGCTACGAGGTCGGCTTCAGCCTCAGCCGTACCGGACGCGCCACGGACGCGCTCGAGGAGTTCGGCGGGGTCGCCGCGGGCCGCGAGGCCGCCCTCGGTCCGGACCATCCGGACACGCTCGCCGCCCGGCAGGAGGCGGCGTACGTGCTCGGCGGCCTCGGCCGGTACGCCGAGGCCGACCGGATCTACGCCACCGTCCTCGAGTCCCGCGAGCGCACCATGGGGGCCGACCACCCCGACACCCTGCGCTGCCGGCACAACCTCGCCTTCAACCTCAGCCGCATGGGCCGGATCGAGGACTCCTTCCGGATCGCCGGCGACGTGGCGGCGGCCCGCGCCCGCGTGCTCGGCGACACCCACCCCGACACTCTGGTGACCCGCTACGAGATGGCCTACGCACTCGGACTGCTGGGCCGCTGGGCCGAGGCGCTCGCCACTTACCAGGACGTCGCGGCGGCCCGCGCCGCGACCCTCGGCCCCGATCATCCGGACACCCTCGCGGCCCGCTACGAGACCGGAATCTGCCTCGGCCGGCTCGGCCGCGGCGCGGAGGCCCTGGACCTCTACCGCTCCCTCGTCGAGGACCGCACCCGCGTCGGCGGGCCCGACGACCCGGAGACCCTCCGCGCGCGCCACGGTCTCGGCGTCAATCTCGGCCGGCTCGGCCGCTGGGACGAGGCTCTCGCCCAGGCGCGCGACGTGAGCGCCCTGCGCGAGCGGATCCTCGGCCCGGACCACCCCGACACGCTGGTGAGCCGGCGCGAGGTGGCCGTGGCACTCGGCTGGCTCGCCCGCTGGGCCGACGCGCTCGGCGTCTACGAACAGGTGGCGCGGGACCGCGAGCGGGTCCTCGGCCCGGACCACCCCGACACGCTGGCCAGCAGGAACGATGAGGCGCACTGCCTGGAGCAGCTGGGCCGCCACACCGAGGCGGTGGAGCTGTACCGGCGGGTCGCCGCGCTGCGCGGGACGGTGACGGAGCGGGCGCCCGGCGGTTAGTGTCCGCCCATGCCCGCACTCGCCTCGTACGACGCCGTCATCGTGGGCGGCGGCCACAACGGCCTGGTCGCCGCCGCCTATCTGGCCCGCGCCGGACGCTCCGTCCTGCTGCTGGAGCGCCGGCCGCACACCGGGGGAGCGGCCGTCTCCACCCGTCCGTTCCCCGGTGTCGACGCCCGCCTGTCCCAGTTCTCCTATCTCGTCTCGCTGCTGCCCGACAAGATCGTGCGCGATCTGCGGCTGGACTTCGCGGTGCGGGGGCGCACCGTGTCCTCCTACACGCCCAAGGGCGACGGCGGCCTGCTGGTCGGCGGCTTCCGGACCCGGGAGTCCTTCGCGGCCCTCACCGGCGGGGACCGCGAGTACGAGGCGTGGCGCGAGTTCTACGGCATCACCGGCCAGGTCGCGCAGCGGGTCTTCCCGACGCTGACGGAGCCGCTGCCCACCAGGGACGAGCTACGGAAGCGGGTCGACGACGAGCAGGCCTGGCGGATGCTCTTCGAGGAGCCGATCGGCGCCGCCATCGAGAAACGGTTCACCGACGACCTGGTCCGCGGGGTCGTCCTCACCGACGCCCTCATCGGCACGTTCGCCGACGCCCACGATCCGTCGCTGGTACAGAACCGCTGCTTCCTCTACCACGTCATCGGCGGCGGCACGGGCGACTGGAACGTGCCCGTCGGCGGGATGGGCGCGCTCACCGACGCACTGGCCGCCGCGGCACGCGACGCGGGCGCGGAGTTCGCGCTCGAACACGAGGTCACTCGGATCGAGACGGACGGCGAGCGCGCCGAGGTCGCCTACCGGAACCGCGCGGGCGAGGGCGCGGTCGCCGCCCGCCGGGTCCTCGTGAACGCCTCACCGCAGGCGCTCGCCGCGTTCCTCGGAGAGGAGAGCCCGGAACCCGCGGAGGGCGCGCAGCTGAAGGTCAACATGCTGCTGCGGCGGCTGCCGCGGCTGCGGGACACCTCCGTGGCCCCCGAGGACGCCTTCTCCGGCACGTTCCACGTCTCGGAGGGCTACGGTCAACTGGCCACCGCCTACCGGGAGGCCGCCGCGGGGCGGCTGCCGAGCGCTCCGCCGTCCGAGATCTACTGCCACTCGCTGACCGATCCGTCGATCCTCTCGCCGGAACTCGCTGCCCAGGGCTGCCACACACTGACGCTCTTCGGACTGCACACCCCCGCCAGGCTGTTCGCCGAGGACAACGAACGAACACGCGCGGAGCTGCTCGCCGCGACGCTCGCCGAACTCGACGCGTGTCTGGGGGAGCCGATCGCCGACTGCCTCGCGCTCGACGCGAACGGCGAACCGTGCATCGAGGCCAAGACACCGCTGGACCTGGAGCGGGAACTGCGGCTGCCAGGCGGCCACATCTTCCACCGCGACCTGTCTTGGCCGTACGCCACCGACACCGGCGCCACGGGGCGGTGGGGCGTGGAGACCGCGCACGCCAACGTCCTGCTGTGCGGGGCGGGCGCCGTCCGCGGAGGCGGAGTGAGCGGCGTGCCGGGACACAACGCCGCGATGGCCGCGCTGGGGCGCTGATGCCCGCACGGCGGGCGGCCGCGCGGGCCCAACGCGGGCCGCTCCCGCGCCGAGCTCGGGCTTCCGGCACCCGCGCCCACCGCTCCCGCGGCGGATTCGTTCGGTCCCGGCGCGGGCGTGCGCCGGTCCTGGTCGGGTACGGGGGCGCGCGCCTGAGCGCGGCCGGGCGGCTGAACCACGAGCGTGCCCGAGCGCTGGTCCCGGGTGCTGGCGCGACACGCGCGGCGGGGCGCGCCCTGGCGTGGCGTGCGGTGCCGGGCTCCGTCTCGGTGCAGGCACGCACCAGGCCCGGTCGGCTACCGGGTTGCCCGCGCCCGAGCGCTGGTCCCGGGCGCTCGCGCGACATGCGTGGCGGGGCGCGCCCGGTCGTAGGGGTCCGGTACCCCCGGCAGCTCGCGTGCCGGTTCCGCAGAGATTCCGGGCCGGGGCTCGGCCCCGCGGCGGGCGTGCGCCGGCCGGGTGCCGGCGCCCCGCGGCGGGCGTGTGCCGGTTCCGGTCGGTGAGTGGTCGTCAGTCCCTGGAGGCCGTCCAGCCCTTGGGCTCGATCAGCGCGGCGTCCTCGGGGCGTGCCTCGTCGAAGGCAGCCGGGCCCGGCCCGTCCTCGACGCGGATGGCGTCGACGTAGGCGCCCCGGCCGACGTAGAGCTGGTCGGTCGCGTACCGCCAGCGCAGCCGTACCGGCGCGCCGCGCCACGCGGTGAGGTCCGCCGTGGCCCGGTGCCACGCCCGCCCGGACCAGCCCGTCGCCGAGCCGGCCGGGTGGGGCTCCTCCTCGCCGCCCCTGCGGGCGGCCGTGAACGGGACCGGCCGCCAGGTCACGCCCTCGTCCTGTGACGCTTCGAGGTACAGAGCGTCGGAGCGCGGTTCGGTGTCCCACCACAACGAGCACCGCAGCAGGGGCCTGGCCGAGGCGAGGGCGAGCGCGGGCAGAGTGAGGGTCGCCGCGGTGGAGCCGGCCATGCCGGCGAACCAGGCGGTGCGGCCGTGGTCGGGACGGACGGCGACGGCCCTGGCCATGTTGTTGGCGGCGGCGACCCGGGGCGCGCTGCCGGACCGCCAGCTGCGGACGGGATGGACCGAGTTGCCGAGCACGATCAGGAACGAGTCGGTGGTCGGGTCGAGGACAAGGCTGGTGCCGGTGAAGCCGGTGTGCCCGGCGGTCCGCGGTGTCGCCATCGCGCCCATGTACCAGTGCTGGTAGAGCTCGAAGCCCAGACCGTGCTCGTCGCCGGGGAAGGCGGTGTTGAAGTCGGAGAACATCAGCTCGACGGAGGCCGGGCGCAGGATGCGGGAGCTGCCGTAGACACCGCCGTTGAGCAGCGTGCGGGCGAGGACCGCCAGGTCCCAGGCGCAGGAGAAGACGCCGGCGTGACCGGCCACGCCGCCGAAGCTGTACGCGTTCTCGTCGTGGACCTCGCCCCACACCAAGCCGCGGTCGAGTCCGGACCAGGGCAGCCTGGCGTCCTCGGTCGCCGCGATCTTCGGCTTCCAGGACGCCGGCGGATTGAAACGGGTGCGGTGCATCCCGAGCGGAGCAGTGATCTCGTCATGGAGCAGCGCATCCAGCGGGCGACCGGTGATCTTCTCCAGCACGAGCTGGAGCGAGATCAGGTTGAGGTCGGAGTAGAGGTACGTGCTGCCCGGCGGGTTCGCCGGGGCCTCGTTCCACAGCCGCTCGAGCCTGGCCTCCTGTGTGGGCTCCCTGAACAGGGGGATCCAGGAACGGAAGCCGGAGGTGTGCGTGAGCAGCTGACGCACCGTGATGTCCTGCTTGCCCGCCCCGGCGAACCGCGGCAGGTAGGAGGCGACCGGGGCCTCCAGCTCCAGCGTGCCGCGCTCGATCTGCTGCACCGCCAGGACGGACGTGAAGAGCTTGGAGACGGACGCCAGGTCGAAGACGGTGTCCTCGGCCATGGGGATCTGCTGGTCGGCCGGGAGCTCGACGGCCGTGTCGGTCTTCTCGTCGTACGCCGAGTAGCGCAGCGCCTTGCCGATCGCCCGGTGCAGCGCCACCGTGCCGCCCCGCCCGGCGAGCAGCACCGCACCCGCGTACCACGGGTGCTTGGGGGAGGGGGCGAGGAACTTCTCGGCGTCCGAGACCAGTTGGTCGAGATGACGGGTCAGCAGCCCGGCCCGCTGCGGAGTGCCGCGCCGCAGCGTCGGCCGGTGTCCCGAGCCGCTCCCGGGGTCCGTCCCGCCGGCGCCCGAGCCTCCGTCGCGCCCGGCGGCTGCCGCGAAGGGGACCGGTCCCAGGGCGAGCGCACCGCCCAGCGTCAGCACCCCACCGCCCAGCCTTCGTCTGCTGATCCCTCTGCCCGCCGAGTCGTCGGTCATACGGACCCCTCTCTGCGCGTCTTTGAAAGTATCTTTCGGATCTTCCGCGACACGTGAAACTTTCTTGCGGTCCTCCGGGTCTGTCAACCACTCCAAAGAATCTGACGCTGCATCAGGAAACGTCTTCCCTCGTCCGGCGTCCTACGGCATCCTGCGCCCATGGAGACGGAGCTGAGCAGACAACTGGGCATCGAGCACGCCATCTTCGGCTTCACACCGTTCCCCGCGGTGGCCGCCGCCATCAGCCGTGCCGGGGGCTTCGGCGTACTGGGCGCGGTCCGCTACACCGCGCCGGACGACCTGAGGCGTGACCTCGACTGGATGCAGGAGCACACCGGCGGCATGCCCTACGGGCTCGACGTCGTCATGCCCGCCAAGAAGGTCGAGGGCGTGAGTGAGGCGGACGTCGAGGCGATGATCCCCGAGACGCACCGCAGATTCGTGACCGACACCCTCGCCCGGCACGGCGTACCCGAGCTGGCCGAGGGCGAGGCCTCCGGGTGGCGCATCACCGGCTGGATGGAACAAGTGGCCCGCAGCCAACTCGACGTCGCCTTCGACCATCCCGTCAAACTGCTGGCCAACGCCCTCGGACCGCCACCCGCCGACGTCGTCGCACGCGCCCACGACCACGGAGTCCTCGTCGCCGCCCTCGCCGGCAGCGCCGCTCATGCCCGCCGCCATGCCCAGGCAGGCATCGACGTCGTCGTCGCCCAGGGCTACGAGGCCGGCGGCCACACCGGTGAGATCGCCTCCATGGTGCTCACCCCCGAGGTCGTCGAAGCGGTCGGCCCCTTGCCGGTCCTGGCGGCCGGCGGCATCGGAAGCGGCGAACAGATCGCCGCGGGCCTCGCCCTCGGTGCCCAGGGCGTCTGGCTCGGCTCCCTCTGGCTCACGACTACGGAGGCGACCCTCGGATCCCGCGCCCTCACCGCGAAACTCCTGGCCGCGGGCTCCGGCGACACCGTCCGCTCCCGCGCCCTCACCGGCAAGCCCGCCCGCCAGCTGCGCACCGCCTGGACGGATGCCTGGGACGACCCGGCAGGACCCGGCACCCTGCCCATGCCGCTCCAGGGACTGCTCGTGGCGGAAGCGGTCTCCCGCATCCAGCGGTACGAGGTCGGGCCGCTGCTGGGAACCCCCGTGGGCCAGATCGTCGGCCGCATGAGCTCCGAGCGCAGCGTGCGCGAGGTCTTCGACGATCTGACCCGTGGCTTCGAGCAGGCCGTCGACCGCATCAACCGCATCGCCGGAAGGAGCGCGTGATGACCGGTGCTCCCGTAGACGCTTCCGGGCCGGCGGGGAACGGCTTCTGGGCGCAGGCCGCAGCCGACCCCGCCCGCACCGTACTGACCGACCCGGCCGGCAGGAGCTGGACGGCAGGCGAGCTGCATGCCGCCGCCAACCGGCTGGTGCACGGGCTGCGCGCGGCAGGCCTCGGACGCGGGGACGCGTTCGCCGTCGTCCTGCCGAACTGCGCGGAACTCGTGGCCGCCTATCTCGCCGCCTCCCAGGCGGGCTTCTATCTGGTCCCCGTCAATCACCACCTGGTCGGCCCCGAGATCGCGTGGATCGTCTCCGACTCCGGCGCCAAGGTACTCGTCACCCACGAACGCTTCGCCGACGCGGCGGCCGACGCCGCCGACGAGGCGGACCTGCCCCGCACCCACCGCTTCGCCGTCGGCGACGTGGCCGGTTTCCGCCCCTACGAGGAGCTCCTCCAGGGGCAGCCGGACACGCCGCCGGAAGGCCGCACCCTGGGCTGGGTCATGAACTACACCTCCGGCACCACCGGCCGACCGCGGGGCGTCCGGCGGCCCCTGCCCGGCAGACTCCCGGAGGAGAGCCACCTCGGCGGCTTCCTCGGCATCTTCGGCATCCGGCCCCACGAGGGGAACGTGCACCTCGTCTGCTCGCCGCTGTACCACACGGCGGTGCTCCAGTTCGCCGGCGCGGCCCTGCACATCGGGCACCCCCTCGTACTGATGGACAAGTGGGCGCCCGAGGAGATGCTGCGCCTCATCGACACGTACCGGTGCACGCACACCCACATGGTGCCGACACAGTTCCACCGCCTGCTCGCCCTGCCCGAGGACGTGAAACGGCGCTACGACGTCTCGTCGATGCGGCACGCCGTCCACGGGGCGGCGCCCTGCCCTGAGCACGTCAAAAGAGCCATGATCGACTGGTGGGGCGGCTGTGTGGAGGAGTACTACGCGGCGAGCGAGGGCGGCGGCGCGTTCGCGACGGCCGACGAATGGCTCAAGAGGCCCGGCACGGTCGGCAGGGCCTGGCCGATCAGTGAGCTGGCCGTCTTCGACGACGAGGGCAACCGGCTGCCGCCGGGAGAACTCGGCACGGTCTACATGAAGATGACGACCGGTGGCTTCAGCTACCACCGGGACGAGGCCAAGACACGGAGCAACCGCATCGGCGACTTCTTCACGGTCGGCGACCTCGGCCACCTCGATGAGGACGGTTACCTCTTCCTGCGTGACCGCAAGATCGACATGATCATCTCGGGCGGGGTGAACATCTATCCGGCCGAGATCGAGGCGGCGCTGCTCACCCACCCCGCCGTCGCCGACGCGGCGGCCTTCGGCGTCCCGCACGCCGACCGGGGAGAGGAGGTCAAGGCCGTGGTGGAACCGGCGGACGGCCACTCGCCGGGCGACGACCTCGCCGCCGCGATCCTCACCCACTGCGCACGGCACCTGGCCCCCTACAAGCGCCCCGGATCGGTGGACTTCGTCGCCTCCATGCCACGCGATCCCAACGGCAAGCTCTACAAGCGACGCCTGCGGGAGCCGTACTGGGAGGGCCACGAACGCGCCATATGACCGCGGGCGCACGGACGACGGGCGCAGCGCCCGCACCCGTCGCACCCGGCCCGAACGTCGGCGTCCGTCGGTCGCGTTCCCGCGCACGACGCGTGCAGCGGTACAAGGGCACCGGCGGACAGCCGATTCACTGATCCGCCGGTGCTCCGGCTCGGCCGGAGCCTGTGTCGCCGGACCGTCGCCGGCGCCACTGCGTCACGCGTGGTCCGGTCGCTCATCGCGGCGCGCCGGGCGGCGTCACCGCCTGTGCGACACGCCCAGCTCGATGAGATACCGCTTGGTCACCCGCCCGCCGTACTCCCCGTCGATCAGGTCCGCGACGCACGCCAGCAGCCCTCTCCTGGCGGCTTCGGGAAGAGCGCGGTGGCCGGAGTAGGTCCGCAGCAGGTCCAGATAGTCCGCCGTGGCGTACGTGAGGTCCCGCACGTAGCGGCGGAAGACCGTGGGGCCGAACCGGCCGCTCCGCGCGACCTCCTCGGCATGGTCGGAGCCGTCGATCTCGGCGGCCGCAGGAGGCCGCAGCCCCGGCGGGGTGGCCGGGTCGAAGCGCTCGTAGCAGCGCTGGACGTCGACGAAGAACTCCTCGGTGCCGCCCATCACATGTTGGCTCCGCACCACGGCGAGTGCGCCGCGCGGACGCAGCGCGTCGGCGGGGAACGGGCCATGCGTACCGCCGGGTCGATCCAGTGGAACGCCGTCGCCGAGACGACCGCGTCGAACGGTTCCCCGGGCAGCGGCCATGTCTCGAAATCCGCGGTCACCACCTCCACCGCCGAGGCCCCGGCCAGGTTGCGGCGGGCGACCGCGGCCATGCGGGGCCCTGCCTCGACTGCCGTGATCCGGCAGCCCCGCGCGGCCAGCGGCACCGTCGCCCGACCGGTCCCGCAGCCGACCTCCAGTACGCGGCTCCCGGTGCGGACACCCGCGAGTTCGGCGAGGTCGTCGTACAGCTCGGTCGGATATCCGGGCCTGGCGCGGTCGTACAACTCCGCGTCCTCGTCGAAGATCCGGCTCAGGCCCGGCCGCCGGGACTCCTCGGGGCTGTCGTCGCGTTTCGCTCGCGTGGTGTCGTCGGGCACGGGAGCAGGCTAGTGGCTGCGTGACAGGCCGAACCGGATGTGGACCGGGATGCCCTGGCTTCGTGCGGCTCGGCGTGTCGGCCCGGTGGCCGACCTCAGACCGGCTTGCGCCACACGGAGATGTGCTTGGTGGAGTCCTGGGTGAACGGCGCCCCGTCCCAGTCGGCGACACGGTGTTCCAGCTCGAGCCCGGAGATCCGTGCCATCAGGTCGAGCTCCGCGGGCCAGGCGTACCGGTGCCGGGAGTTGCTGCGGCGGTAGCGGCCGTCGTCTTCGTCACGGGTGAAGTGGTGCGAGACGAGAATCTGCTGGACCAGGTCGAAGGTGTCGAAGCCGAGGTGCTGCTCGGACACGTCGAACGGCACCGCGGTCTGGCCGGGCGGCAGGAACCGCAGCGGCGGCACGCCCAGCTCGATGACGAATCGGCCGCCGGGCCTCAGGTGACGTGCGGCGTTACGGAAGCATTCGACCTGCTCGTCCTGCGTGAGCAGGTTCGTGATCGTGTTGTAGACGAGATAGACGAGCGTGAACTCGCCGGGGACGACGGTCGTGGCCATGTCTCCGACGGCGACCGGGAGCGTGTCCTCGTCGACCTTGCGCCGCAGGACCGCAGCCATGTGCTCCGACAGTTCGATGCCCACCACCGGCACGCCGCGTTGCCGGAGCGGGACGCCCACGCGTCCGGTTCCGATGGCGAACTCCAGTGCCCGGCCGTCTCCGGCGAGCTCTGAGAGGAAGGCGAGGGTCGGTTCGAGAACGGCGGCCGAGGACATCTCGGTCTCCTCGGCGTCGTAGTGCTCGGCGGTCGCACGGGTCCACAGCTCACTGCTCGTCACGGGCGGCCACTCTGCCGGGCGTGGAGAGGCACTGTCGATGCATTTACCTTCTACCGAGCGGGATTTCGCCATGCCGTCCCGTGGCACGGCCCGAGCCCCCGCCCCGTCGACGGCACGCCACACCCGAGGGACCCGTACCCGTCGCGATGCGCTTGCCGCAGGCCGGTGGATTCAGCCGGCAGTCCGGCGACCGGCGGCGCGCCCCCGCGCGGGCGGCCGCGAGTCGTCGCGCGGTGACCGCCGGGCGCTGGCAGCCTGGCACCTATGAGCGCGGTGAAGATCAACTCCGTCATGGGCCAATGGACCGTCTGGGTGCCACTGGTCGCGCTGGTCGCCCTGGTGCTCAGCTGGGGCCGGGACCTGCCGCTGCTCGCGGTGGTCGTCGTCGCCTTCTGTCTGGCGGGTGCGGTCCTCGCCGCGGTGCACCACGCCGAGGTGGTCGCCCACCGGGTGGGGGAGCCGTTCGGCTCGCTGGTGCTCGCCGTCGCCGTGACCGTCATCGAAGTGGCGCTCATCGTCACCCTCATGGTCGACGGAGGCGACAAGTCGGCGTCCCTTGCCCGGGACACCGTGTTCGCCGCCGTGATGATCACATGCAACGGGATCGTCGGGCTGTCCCTGCTGGTGGCGGCCCTGCACCGCAGAGTCGCCGTGTTCAACGCCGAGGGGTCCGGCGCCGCGCTCGCCACCGTCGCCACCCTCGCCACCCTCAGTCTGGTGCTGCCGACCTTCACCACGAGCAAGCCGGGCCCGGAGTTCTCCTCCGCCCAGCTCACGTTCGCCGCGGTGGCATCACTGGGGCTGTACGGGCTGTTCGTGGCGATGCAGACCGTACGTCACCGTGAGCACTTCCTCCCGGTCACGCACGACGGGGCCGTCAAGGACGCCACGGACGAGGAGCGCTCGGCGGTGCCCGGCCGCCCGGTCGCTCTGCTCAGCCTCGTCATGCTCCTCGTCGCGCTGGTCGCCGTGGTGGGCGACGCCAAAGCGGTGTCGCCCACCATCGAGTCCGGCGTCGATTCCGCGGGGCTGCCGCACTCCGTCGTCGGCGTCGTCATCGCCCTGCTCGTCCTCATGCCGGAGACGCTCGCCGCGGTGCGCGCCGCCCGCCGGGACCTGGTGCAGCAGAGCCTCAACCTGGCGCTCGGGTCCGCCATGGCCAGCATCGGTCTGACGATCCCGGTGATCGCTCTGGCGACCATCTGGCTGGAAGGACCGCTGCTGCTCGGTCTCGGAGCCACCCACATGGTGCTGCTCGCACTCACCGTCGTCGTCGGCGCTCTCACCATCGTGCCCGGCCGGGCCACTCTGCTCCAGGGCGGCGTGCATCTGGCGATCCTCGCCGCGTACATCTTCCTCGCCGTGAGCCCGTGAGCCCGTGAGCCGGCGGCCGCCGGCCGGGCGGGGCGGGGCGGGTGGGACGGTCAGGCGGCCGCGGTGAGTTCCGCCCGGCCGAAGAGGAGCGCGTAGCCGCGGGGCAGTTCGGACAGCATCCGCAGGGAGAGGTCCTCGCCGGCGAGCTGCGCGATCAGGGAGAGGACGGTGCTGGTGGCCCAGCGCGCCTCCGGTCCGGTGCAGGCCGGCAGGTGTCCGGCGACGGCGTCGACGAACGTGGGCGCCGTCAACGGCTCCGTGAGCGGGATCTGGGCGGTGAGGATTGCGGCAGCCTCGACGGGCAGCAGGCGGGCGAGCTCACAGCGCTCGTCGCCGCTGACATGACTGCCCAGGACGGTCAACACGGCGCGCAGAACGTCTTCGGCCTCCTCGCCGGTCGCATAGCGGCCCGAATAGCGCACCTGCTCGATGAGCTGCTGCCACTGCACGGTCGGTGGTCCTCTCTTTCGTTGTGGTCCCGCCACGTCGGTGCCGCACCGCGTGGCGGGGTCGGTCGTGGTGTGTTGTCAGGTGTGCTGCGGTCGTCCGAAAAGGACGTCGTAGCCAGGGGGCAACTGGAGCAGGACACGGTGCAACAGCTCGTCGCCGGCGGCGTCGGCCGCCACGCTCAGCACCGCGCTGACGTCCCACTTCGCGGTCTTCTCCGTCGCCCCGTCGATCCATGCCGCCGTCGCCCGCACGAAGCGCTCGGGCTCCAGGGGCTCTGCCGCCTGGAGCGGATTGAGCAGGATCATGGCGAAGGTCTCCGGCAGCCGTGCGGCCAGCTCCGCGCGCTCATTGCCCACCAGATGCGCCCCGAGCAGGGCGAGCACAGTGCGGGCGGCCCGTTCGGCCTCCTGGGCCGATGAGTATTCGCCGCGCTCCTGCACGGCGTCGAGAAATGCCTGCCAACGCATGGCCATCTACTGCCCCCTGACTGTGCTCGCGGACTGTGCTCGCGACGGTGCGGAGGACGGGGCGGGAGGGGGAGTGCGTGGCGCCCCGTCCTCCTTCGTCGGGCGACGGCTGCCTCAGCCGCCGATCTGCTTCTTTTCGCCGCCGGCGCTGATGCTGATCTTGCGGGGCTTGGCGCGTTCGGCGATCGGGATGCGCAGGGTCAGGACACCTGCGTCGTAAGCCGCCTCGATGTGTTCGGTGTCGAGAGTGTCGGCCAGCATCACCTGCCGGGAGAAGACTCCCAGCGGCCGCTCGGACAGCTCCATCTGGACGTCGTCGGCCTTGGTGGCCGGTCGCCGTTCCGCCTTCACTGTCAGCATGTTGCGCTCGACGTCGATGTCGATCGCGTCGGAGGACACGCCGGGCAGATCGAAGGCGATCACGTAGACGTCGCCCTCGCGGTAGGCGTCCATCGGCATCGCGGACGGGCTCGACCATGTGCCGGTGGAACCCAGGAGCTGCTGGGTGAGCCGGTCGAGCTCACGGAACGGATCGGTGCGCATCAACATTGCAGAAACACCTCCACTGGTTCAGGCAGTAGTGCCAAGGCCAATGCGCTTCACCTGACACCGTTGTAACATGTCATCCATCCGATGACAAGGCGGAATGTCATTGAAAGGGTGACACCCTCAGGAGGCAGCGTGACCCCAGCCGACCAGCCCGGACCGCCGAGCAGCCCCGCTTCGTTGCTCGCCGCCACGGCGGCACTGCGGACCATCGACGAAGCGGTGCGCACTGCCCGTGCCTGCACCGGCCGTGACCACCATGACGACGGCGACCCCGGCCCCACCGGGCCGGATGAGGCCCTGGCCGCCCTGCTCCTGCTGCGTGAGATGCGCCGGCAGCTCGCCGGCTGGGAGACGGGCCTGATCGAGGCCGCGCGTGACGCGGGTGCCAGCTGGGCCGACCTCGCCCAGCCCCTCGGTGTCGCCAGCCGCCAGGCCGCCGAGCGCCGCTATCTGCGGCTGCGCCCCGGGGCCGCCGGCACCACGGGCGAACAGCGCGTCCAGGCCACCCGGGACCGGCGTGCCGCCAACCGCAGCGTCACTGCCTGGGCCCGGGACAATGCCGCTGACCTGCGCCGGCTCGCAGGGCAGATCGCCTCCCTCGGCGACCTCCCCAGCCAGGCGCGTGGCACGGTGGACGACCTCGTCCGGGCCCTCGGCGACGACGACGCCGCCGGCCTCGTCCGCCCGCTGATGGAGTCCCGCGCGCACCTTGGCGACCACCCGGAACTGGCCGCCCGCGTCGACGACCTCGATCGCCAGGCCACCCGGCTGCGCCGGAGCAGCGACCGGCGCCGTACCGCCGGCTGACCCCGACCCGCCGCCGCCACCGGACCCGCCCCGACGTGCGCCCCGCGCGTGCCTGCCCGACCGGGCAGGCGCCGGGCCCGCGCCGCCTCGATGTGGCGGTCAGCAGCAGCCGCCTTCCGCCGCGCCCCCGACCGCTTCGAGACGGCAGAAGCAGGACGCGTTGATCGGTACGTCCGCCATGGCGGACGCCAGCTTCAGTTGCTGGGCCACGATCTGCGCCTCCCCTGTCCTGCCCAGGCGCGTCAGGCACTCGTGGAATCCGTGCAGCGCCCATACGTTGCCGGGGTGTTGTGAAGGACGCGGCAGCGTGTCGTCGAGGCCCAGGTCGGCCCGGTAGACGGCCTCCGCCTCTTCCACGCGCCCCTGTTCGAGAAGCAGGGCGCCGTACGCGTGCCGGGTGGGCTGCATCCATCCCCACGGTTCGTCGTAGGGAAGATTGTCATCGAGTGCGATCGACCGCTCCAGCGCGGCGAAGGCGGCGTCGTGGTTCCCCTTGCGGTACTCCAGTTCGCCGTCGAGCATCTCCGACGCGATCGCGAGGATGTCGACGCAGGTGTTGTTGAACAACGTGCGTGAGTCGGGGACGCGGGAGACGGCCTCACGGAACTGTTCGCGTTCGCTCTCCGCCTCAGGAACCCGGCCTGTCGCCGAGAAGGCGACGCCGCGGGCGTAGTGGAGCATCGCCGTCGTCGCGCAGTACAGCTCCGGGTCGGCGGGCAGCGGCAGTCCCAGGATGTCGGACCAGAGGCCGAAGCGGATGAGCACGTGCACCCGCATGGCGAGGAAACTCTCCAGCCAGTCGGCCATGGGCGGACTCTGCACCCTCAGCAGTTCCTCCGGGATGGATGCCTCGAGCTGTGCGGCGGTCTCCAGGGCGGTCGCCGACCGGCCGAGGAACATCGCACCGTAGATCTTGAAGTGGTAGTTGTGCGAGCGGTACAGCGTGTAGAAGTTCATCGCTCCGGCCCGCGCGTAGTACTTCTCGTCGGCGGCGATCGCCGTGGTGTTGTCCGACACCACACGCCGGTAGTCCCCGCAGAGCACCTCCAGGTGTGTGGGCATGTGCTGCAGATGTCCGGCGTCGGGTACGAGGCCACGGAGCAGGTCCGCGACGGGCAGGGCGGCCTCGGGGGTCGGGGACATCTCCATGAGGTGGATGTACATGTGCAGGAGGCCCGGGTGCGTCTGCCCCAGCCCGGTGCCGATGGCCCGCTCGAGGACCGCCTTGGCCTCCAGCGTGCGGGAGCCTGCCGCCGGCAGCCCGGTCCGCAGGTCCCACAGCTGCCAGGGCGTGAGGTTCATCTGCGCGTCGGCATGGAGTGTGGCGACATCGAGGTCGTCGGGAGCGAGTTCGTACACCGCACGCATGCTGTCGGCGTAGGGCTCGTTCCACACCGAACAGTCCTCGACCGCCTCCGCCTGCGGATACCGGTACCGCAGCGCCTGGATCAGGGCCCGCTCGACGGCAGTGGCGCCGGCCGCACTCTCATGCGCTCGCTCGACGGCCGCGTGGGTACGTTCAACGGTTCGGGCCAGGTCCTCGCCGTCGAAGAACTCCCAGGGCTTGTTGTAGTTCGGGCCGAGAGCGTAGGCGATGCCCCAGTAAGCCATCGCGCAGTCCGGATCCGCCGCAGCGGCGGCTTCGAAGCAGGAGACGGCCTCCTCGTGGTGGAAGCCGTACGACCAGAGCAGCCCGCGGTCGAACCACATCTGGGCGGACGGGGAGGATGTCGTCACCTGGCGGGTGTAGGTGCCGAGATCGTAGTAGTCCATCCGTCTCTCCTCGACGTACGGCCCGGCCGGCCAGTGTCGCGTACGAGCCGTACGGCCCGACCGGAACATGTGGACGCGCCGCGACCGGCACGCACTGTCCCAACGCGGTGAAGGCCTTCGGGGACACCCGTGGCCGAGAGAGTCGGCAGTGGGGAGCGCTCGGCACACCGTCGTGGAAGGCGGCGCGGCGGGCACGCACGTGTCCGGCAGGCAAGCACAACGCACGGGTGCCGTGACCGGCCGAAGCCGTCGGTGGCGCAATGGAGCCTGCGCCACCGACGGAGGAGAACCGGCCGGCTCTGCCGGGACGGCCCCCGGCCACGCCTGCCGGGCGGCCGCCCCGGATCAGGTCACCGGTTCGGGTGCAGAACGACCTTGGTGTAGCCCTCGACGCGCTTGTCGAACTTCTCGTACGCCGACGGTGCCTCGTCGATCGACAGCTCGTGCGAGACGACGAAGCTGGGCCGTGCGCGCCCCTCGATGATCATGTCGCGCAGCTGCCGGTTGTAGCGCTTGACGTTGCACTGGCCGGTGCCCAGGCGCAGTCCCTTCTCGAAGAGCCTGCCGATCGCCACGAGCAGCATGCCCTTCTTGGCCTGCTCGTCAGGACCGCCGGGGTCGGACGGAACGTACAGGCCCGGGATGCCCAGCGCTCCGGTTGGCCGGACCGTCTCGACGAGCGAGTTCAGGACGGTCGCCGGCTCCTCGCGCTCCTCGCCGGTTGCCTGGGCCTGGGCCTGGTAGCCCACCGCGTCGATGCCCTTGTCGGTGCCTTCTCCCGCCGTCTGGTCCTTGATCTGCTCCACCGGATTGCCCTCGGTGAAGTTGACCGGGATCGCGCCGATCTCTTCGGCCTTCTGCAGCCGCTCGGCCACCCGGTCGACGACGAACACCTTCTTGGCCCCACGCAGCAGCGCGGAGTAGGCGGCCATCAGCCCGACGGGCCCGCCTCCGTACACCGCCACGCTCTCGCCCGGACGGACGTCGGCCAGCTCGTTGCCGTGGTAGCCGGTCGGGAAGATGTCGGCGAGCAGGACGAAGTCGTTCTCGTTGGCGTCGCCCTCCGGGAGCTTCAGACAGTTGAAGTCGGCGTAGGGCACGCGTACGTACTCGGCCTGGCCTCCGCTGTACGGCCCCATCGCGACGTAGCCGTACGCGCCGCCGGCGAATCCGGGGTTCACGGTCACGCAGAAGCCCGTGAAGCCGGCCGTGCAGTTCTTGCAGAATCCGCAGGCGACGTTGAAGGGCATGACCACCCGGTCACCTTGCTTGAGGGACGACACGCCGTCCCCGGTCTCCTCGATGATCCCAAGGTTCTCGTGGCCGAAGACGATGCCCGGCTCCGCGGCGGTGCGGCCCTCGTACATGTGCAGGTCGGAACCGCAGATAGCTGTCGATGTAACGCGGACGATCACGTCGTTCGGGTGTTGGATCCCGGGCTTCTCCACTTGCTCGACCGCTACTTCGAACGGTCCCTTGTAGACGACGGCCTTCATGCTCACGCACCTCCGCTCGGCACTGCTGCTTCCGTGCCTCTGTGCATTCGTGCATTCGTGTTCCATCTCATGGTCCGCCCGGTGTTCGGGGAGGGACAAATTGGCTACTGTCGTCGCGTATGCATGTATGCGCTGATTGCGCAAGCAGTGGCGAAGTAGCCGGAAAACCCGCAGAACCCGTAGAAAACCGCAAAAAACTCGCAGAAAGAGAACGCGAACAGTGATACGACGCCTCGGAACCCTGCTCGTCCCCGTGTCCGGACTGTCCGGTACCACCTACCCGCCGGGGACCGCCGTGTCGATCAACGGCCGCGGGTCGGCCGTCGACGGTTTCGTCGACGGAGACTGGCTCCCCCTCGCCTGGTGGGAATTCGCCGAGAACCGCAGTGAGGACGCCGTCGAAGGCTGACTCGCCGTTCCGCCTCCCCGTCGCCGGTTCCCCGGAGAGCCGCACCCGAGATGCCGACTGCGCCCGTGCGGGGGAGCATGGCCGGGACGCGGCCACAATCGGCCCGACCATCTGGGCGGGAGGCGCAGAACATGCCGGAACCGACGTCCAAATCACGTCTCATCGGCGAACTCTCTGCCGAGTTCGCAGGCACCATGATCCTCATTCTCTTCGGATGCGGTGTCGTCGCACAGGTCGTCGCGGGTGGTGCTCTGACAGACGGGGCACTGGGCGACCACGACAGCATCGCCTGGGCCTGGGGACTCGGCGTCGTCCTGGGCATCTACGTGGCGGCGAGGGTCAGCGGCGCCCACATCAACCCCGCGGTCACCCTCGCACTGGCGGCCTTCAAAGGCTTCCCGTGGAGCAAGGTACTGCCGTACGCCCTGGCCCAGACCGCGGGCGCCTTCGTGGCCGCCCTGATTGTGCGCTGGAACTACAGCGAGGTGCTGGCCAAGGCCGACCCGGGCCACACCGACAAGACGGAGATCGTCTTCTCCACGCTGCCGGGCAACGGCGGACTCCCGATCAGCCAGTTCGGCGCGCTCCGTGACCAGATCATCGGCACCGCCCTGCTGGTGCTGCTCGTCTTCGCGGTCACCGACCTGCTCAACACGCCGCCGGGCGCGAATCTCGCACCCTTCATCATCGGCCTGATCGTCGTCGCCATCGGCATGGCCTGGGGAACAAACGCCGGCTACGCGATCAACCCCGCCCGTGACCTCGGGCCCCGGCTGGCGGCATTCCTGACGGGCTACGGAGGCGCTTGGCGAGATCAGTACGGCGATCTCTACTTCTGGGTGCCGATCGTCGGCCCCCTGATCGGCGGTCTGATCGGTGCACTGCTCTACCGCCTGCTGATCAGCCGCTTCCTGCCCGTCGCCGAGCAGGAGCCCGGCCGGGTGCCCGCACCCGACAAGTGACCGGACGAGTGAGAGGCCAGCCATGCCCGAGTTCGTCGGGGCGGTGGACCAAGGCACCACCAGCACCCGCTTCATGATCTTCGACCACGACGGCAACGAAGTCGCACGCCACCAGCTCGAACACGAGCAGATCCTCCCGCGCTCCGGCTGGGTCGAACACGACCCCGTCGAGATCTGGGAACGAACGAACTCCACGATGCAGAACGCCGTCCGACAAGGCGCCCTGTCCGCCGCCGACCTGGCGGCCATCGGAATCACCAACCAGCGGGAGACCACGGTCATCTGGGATCCCAGCACCGGACAGCCGCACTACAACGCGATCGTCTGGCAGGACACCCGCACCGACTCCATCGCCGCGACGCTGGAGCGGGAACACGGCGACCTCATCCGGCGCAAGACGGGGCTGCCGCCGGCGACCTACTTCTCCGGCGGCAAGATCAAGTGGATCCTGGACAACGTCGACGGCGTCCGGCAGGCCGCCGAGAACGGCCGGGCCGTCTTCGGCAACACCGACGCCTGGGTCCTGTGGAACCTGACCGGAGGCCCCAACGGCGGCATCCACGCCACGGACGTCACCAACGCCAGCCGAACCATGCTGATGAACCTCGAGACCCTCGACTGGGACGACGAACTGCTCGACATCTTCGGCATCCCACGCGCGATGCTCCCGACCATCAACCCGTCCTCCCACCCGGAGGCGTTCGGGACCACCCGCACCACCCGCCCGCTGCGCACCGCCGTACCCATCACCGGCGTCCTGGGGGACCAGCAGGCGGCCACCGTCGGCCAGGTCTGCTTCCGCCCCGGCGAAGCCAAGAACACCTACGGCACCGGAAACTTCCTGGTCCTCAACACGGGCACGGAGATCGTCCGGTCCGGCAGCGGCCTGCTGACCACACTGGCCTACCAGTTCGGTGACGCACCGGCGGTGTACGCGCTGGAAGGATCGATCGCCGTCACCGGCTCCGCCGTCCAGTGGCTCCGCGACCAGATGCACATCATCAGCTCCTCGTCCGAGGTGGAGGCCCTGGCCCGGCAGGCGCAGGACAGCGGCGGCATCTACTTCGTCCCCGCCTTCTCCGGCCTGTTCGCCCCGTACTGGCGCTCCGACGCCCGGGGCGCCATCGTCGGCCTCGCCCGCTTCCACACCAACGCGCACCTGGCGAGGGCCACCCTGGAAGCCATCTGCTACCAGAGCCGCGACGTCGCCGAAGCGATGGCGCAGGACTCCGGCGTCGCGCTCGACGTACTGCGGGTCGACGGCGGCGTCACCGCCAACGACCTGTGCATGCAGATCCAGGCCGATGTCCTCGGCGTACCGGTCAGCCGCCCCGTCGTGGCCGAGACCACCGCACTCGGCGCCGCCTACGCGGCAGGGCTCGCCACCGGCTTCTGGGAGAGCGAAGACGAACTCCGCTCCCACTGGCACGAGTCGAAGCGGTGGGAGCCGCAGTGGAGCGACGAGGAACGGGAGAACGGCTACGCGGGCTGGAAGAAAGCCGTGGAACGCAGCCTCGACTGGGTCGAGGTCGAATAGCCGAAACGGCAAAGCGCCCCGGTACACGTCCTGTCCGCATCCGTCTGCGCTCCGCCGTGCATCCGGGCCGCTCGACGTCGACGACCGGACACCCGATCCTCGCGACGCCCGGCCGGGCTCAACGTCCGACCCCCGCCCCGTAAAGATCGAGCGTGCCCGTGTCGTTGCAGCTCACATCGCGCAGCCCGCACTCCTCACCCGGGTGCCGCACCCCGTCCGCGCGCAAGTGGGCGACCACCAGGCGGGCGGCCCGCTCGGCGGACTCCTCGGTGGGCTCGGGGAACCCGGCACTCCACTGCCGGCGTTCGCGGCGTTGCCAGCCGATCTCCCGCATCGCCGCTGCCTTCTCCGCGGAGTCCTCCTCGGCACGGTCCGCACGGTAGGCCCGCAGACCGTCCTCTGGATCGAACCCGAGCCGCACGCTGTCACGGCCGTTCCGCGTGATCACGAAACCCGTCCAGTTCAGACCGACCTGCGGCGGCAGGTGTTCCACGAGCGAACCGAGCAACGCCGTGAGCGCGTCCTGGAGGTGGTCCAGGCTCGGCGCCAGCCGGCCACCCGGGTATATGTCGGGCCCCCACCCCGGGCCGCCGCGGTCCAGCTGCCACAGGTAGGGCAGGTGCCGGAAGTCCGACGGCTCGTCCGCGCTCCACGGCCCGCCCCACTTGAACGTGCGGTGCTCCTCCTCTTCCAGCTCCTCGGTGTCGTGGACCTCCAGCAGCACACCCGCGCGGTCCCCGGTGAGGATCAGCAACCGCCGCTCGTTCCGCCATCGGACGCCGGGGCCCTGAGCCGATCCACCGTGCAGCGTGGGCAGGCCGATGCGGCCGACGACGGCGTCGTAGACCTCGCCGAACGCCGATCTGCGCTGTGCGAGCGTGTCGCCGGGCTCGTACGACAGCACCCGCTCCCGCTCGCCGGGCTTGCCGCCGTCGTGCAGCGCCTCGGCGATGTCCGCGGCGGAGCCATGGAGCGGCGGGACGGGGTGCACCGCCAGCCGACTGGCTCGCCGGCTGCTCTGGAAGATCACGGTGTGGCGCTCCCCACGCCAGCGCAGGCCGGGGGCACCACCGCAGTCCTCGTACCGCACCGGGTCGCCGACCGTGGCAAGTGCCTCCGCAAGAGCGGCTGTTCGGGCGGCGGCCGCACCTCCTGGCGACGACCGGTAGTCGTGGTTCAGTAGATGTACCTGGCCGTAGCTGTAACGCGTGGACTCGAAACCGAGCTTGCCCGCCTCGAGCACCAGGTGGGTGCCGGGCCGGCCAGGAGTGACCACCACCTGGCCGTCGTAGACCTTCCCCTGCTCCCACCCCGGACGGGAGGCCACCAGCTCCCTGACCGTGGCCAGCTCCCAGTCACCGAAGTCTGCCTCCAGCAGCTCGGCCACCGTGTGGACGGCGTCGTCGTGGTTGTCGTGATTGTCGCGTGACGGGCTGTCAGTCATGGGGCAGATGGTGGCATGCGGCACCGACACCGGCGGCAGCGGACCCGCACCCCGGGACTCCACGCCGTGAAGCCATGATGGGCATGCGATACGCGGCCGTGGCGGTCACGGTCGCGCGAACAGCTCGCACACCGCGAACGGATGGGCGGACATGAGCGATCCCACCAGAAGAGCAGAACTGTTCGGCGGCGCCGACAGCGAGCGCCGGTTCACCGGCCCGACGACCGGCGACGACCGGCGAATGCTCGTCGATGTCCTGAGCGCCCAGCGCGCCACGCTGCGGTTGAAGTGCTCCGGCCTGGGACCGGAGTTGTCCCTGCGGTCCGTGGAGCCATCCACGCTTTCGCTCCTCGGCCTGGTCCGGCACCTCGCCGACGTGGAACGCCGCTGGTTCCGGCGGGTCCTGGCCGCACAGGACGTGCCGGCCCTCTTCTCCTCGACTTCGGACCCCGACGGGGACTTCGACGGCGCCACGGATGACCCCGGGGTGATCGCCGCGGCGTGGGACACGTGGCGGACGGAGGTGGCCTTCGCCGAACGGTTCGTCACCGAGGCCCCCGACCTGGACGTCGAGGGGGAGGACTCCTGGCGCGGAACGGCGCTGCGCTGGGTACTCATCCACATGATCGAGGAGTACGCCCGTCACAACGGCCACGCCGACCTCCTTCGTGAACGCATCGACGGAGCTGCCGGCGTATGAGGCCGGAATCCACGTCGGCCCACGGGAGTTGTGAGGGCCGGTGATCACGTGTCACTTCGAGCCGTAGAACAGTCGGAGAAACTCCTCCATCGCCGCGTCGACGCCGGCGCGGTCGCCGTGGCCAGCAGATCGAGCAACAGACCGCGGACGGTGCCGAGCCCCGGACTGGCGCGAGCCGGTGGGAGTACCCGCACTTCCAGCTCGGCGGCAACCCGCTCACACGGAACGTCAACCCCGTGCCGCGGCCTGCGGACGGGCGGAGGCAGGCCGAGGGCGAGAGCACCGACGAGTGGGCTCTGCCGGCCACCTGGATGTGCGGCGAGGACGTCGACCGTCTGGACTCCGGCATCGTCCACTGGGTGATCCCCCGCTCGGACCTGGCGGCGCTGCGCTTCGACCGCGTCCGCGCCTCCGTCGAGGTCTGACGGACGGCGGCAGGCCGCTTGGGCCGGCCGGGCGTCGTCGGCCGGCCCGGCGGCGGGCCGGCCGGGCCCGCCGCCGAGACGCCGCCCCCGTCCGCGTCAGTGCCGTTCGTGCACCCGCACCACCTTCAGCTCCGGCGAACGCAGGATGTCCCGTTCGCAGAACCGCGACGTCACCCAGCGCTCGCCGGAGAACAGCGCGGTCTGGTCCCGGTAGTGCGGCGACGCCGGGTTGGACGACTGGGAGTACGTCAGGAGCGTGCGGGCCACGGGGCAGCGGCCGCCGTCCCAGCCGACGGCCTGGATGTGGCTCGACCCGTGGGCGACCTCGGTGTAGCCGCCGGCCGCGGCGTTCCACACCGCCTCGATCTTGTTCCACACGCCGAGCGACTCCGTCCCGCCGTGGACCGGGTGCCGCCTGCCGTCCCGCAGGACGGACTGGTGCTGCCCGAGCGGCGCGTCCAACGTGATGCCGGCCGCCCGCAGTTCGTTCACCGCGGCGGCGAGTGCCTTGGCGAAGCCGGGTGATCCGGTGTCGAGGGAGCGCGGCGTGGCGACGGGGTCGGCCGCGGAGAACGGGACCTTCCACAGTTGCCCGGACGGCACCGACGCGGTCAGCGCCCGCCAGAACCGGTCGAAGAGCAGCGCACCCCGGCTGCCCGTGTCCATGGACCGGTCCCACCGCTCCAGCACACGGCACGCCTCCGCCAGGTCCGCCGACAGTTCCTTGCAGGCGCGCACGGTGTCGGCGACGGCGAGGTCCGCGGCCGGTACCCGGTTGGCGAACTGCTGCCGCTGGAGGTCGGCGACGGTCAGCCCACCCTTGTCCGCCATCGCCGAGACGTCCTCGATCGCACCCCGGGTACGCAGCGACCGCGGCGTCCCGACCGTGCCGAAGACCCGCTCGTACTCCGTCAGGGGCCGGTCGGCGTTGCTGAGCCAGGCACTGTCGTTGGAGTTCTCCGCGTACGCCGCGTCCTTCAGCGTCGGCATCCGGGACGGCCCGAAGATGCCGGGCTGGACGGCGTCATGGTCCTCGCCGAGCCCGCAGTCGCCGCGCGAACCGTCCAGAACGGCGACGCCGGAGGCCGGGTACGTGACCCGGCCCAGCGGCGTCGAGCAGCGCTGCGCCAGTTCGTCGGTGATCCGCGGCAGGACCTGCGACTGGGTGAAGAGCGTCCGGCCCGCCGAATCCGCGGCGATCGTGTTCACCCACGGCAGCCCCTGGGTGCGCCGCAGGCCCGCCAGCATGTCGCCCGTCGACCGCGCCCTGCCGAACGCCAGCGCCGTGTCCGAGGCCCGCATGTTGACGGCGTTGGGGTCGTTGAGCGCGTACGCCGTCGAGGAGGACCACGGCAGCGGCAGCGATGCGCCGAGCGAGGTGACGACCGGGCCGTAGCGGGTCCAGTACTGCGTGCGGGTGACGGACGTGCCGTCCTTCAGCGGGACGGTGACGGTCCGTTCGGTCATCCGCTCGCGCTCGCCGTCCACCAGGTACACGGTCGGATCCGCCGGGTCTAGCGTCAGTTGGTGCAGGTTCAGGGTGACACCGGTCGCGACGGTGTGGCTCCAGGCGACCTTGTCGTTGAAGCCGATGTTGACCAGTGTCGTGCCGAGAAGTGAGGCGCCGGAGACGTTCAGTTCGCCCGGGATCGTCTGCTGCGACTGCCAGAAGCGGCGGCCGCCGTGCCAGGGGTAGTGGGGATTGCCCAGCAGCAGTCCGCGCCCGTTCGCCGTCACGTCTCCGCCGAACGCGACGGCGTTCGACCCCATGTCGGCGCTCTCGGCCGCGAAGAGTTCGCGGGCCGCCCGCGCCGTCGCCCGCGCGTCCGGTACCGGGACATGGGCGGCGCCGGGGGGTTGCGCGGCGGTGATGCCGTCGATGCCGCGGCCCTGGCCGCCGAGGACGGAGACGGCGAAGCCGCGGCGGGCCACGTCGAGGGCGGTCACCGGCCTCACCCAGTCGGCGCCCCGGCAAGCCGGGTCGGTGACGCGGTTCTGCTTCAGCCAGGCGTTGTAGCCGGCTGCCCACCCGCGCATCAGCTCCTTCACCTCCCGGCCGGGACCGGCCGGCGCGGGCACGGCGAGCAGTTTCTCGACTGTGCGCGCCTCGCGTATCCCGCGGAAGTACAGGTCGCTGGAGAGGTTCTTCGTCGCGGAGGAAAGGGAACCGTCGGGCGCGGCGTCCGCGCCGAAATGGCGCGAGCGCTCACCGCGTACGGTGACGAACCCGTCGGCCAGGACACACACCTGGTCGGCGGCCTGCGCCCAGCCGGTGCCGAAGCCCAGGCCGGCGTAGTCGCGCGCCACGATGTGCGGAATGCCGTGCTCGGTGTACCGGATCACGGCGGACAGACCGCCGCCCGAGGGATGCCGGCCTGGATCGTGGGCGGCCGCCGGCGGTGTCACGGCGGTCGCGGCCGTCACCAGCGCGACACCGGTGAGAGCGAGCCTTGCAAAGCGCGTACGGAAGAGCAACGTGCCTCCCAACGGGGCTGCGGACCTTACTGGTTGGTACATGCAGTCAGCCAACGCCCCGGCTGTCAACATCCCGTTCGGTATCCGACGTGGTGCCGCGGTACTTGACCCCGCGTCGGCCGCCGCCGAGGATCACGCCATGACAGGCGCACACAGCAGCACCGTCGACTCCCTCGTACGCCGCAGTGCCCGGCGAACCCCGGACCGCACGGCCGTCCGGTACGCCGACCGGTCCTGGACCTACGCCCGGCTCGACGAGGCCGTCAGTACCGCGGCGGCCGTCCTCACCGGTCACGGGCTGCGCCACGGCGACCGGGTCGCGTCGTACGGCCACAACTCCGACGCCTACCTGATCGCCTTCCTCGCCTGCGCACGGGCCGGGCTCGTCCACGTCCCGGTCAACCAGAACCTGACGGGCGACGATCTCGCGTACATCCTCGGCCAGTCGGGCAGCACGCTGGTCCTCGCCGACCCGGCGCTCGTGCCACGCCTGCCCGCCGGGACGGCCGTACGGGCGCTGCGCGACACGGACGACTCGCTGCTCACCGCCCTGTCCGAGCCGAGGCCATTCACCCCCGCTCACGAACCGCGCGACGAGGACCTGGTCCAGCTGCTCTACACGTCGGGCACCACCGCCCTGCCCAAGGGCGCGATGATGACCCACCGCGCCCTCGTCCACGAGTACGTCAGCGCCGTCACCGCCCTCGATCTCGCCCCCGGTGACCGGCCCGTCCACTCACTGCCGCTGTACCACTCCGCCCAGATGCATGTCTTCCTGCTGCCGTACCTCGCGATCGGCGCGGAGAACACCATCCTCGACGCGCCCGACGCCGGGCAGATCTTCGACCTCGTCGAAGCGGGCCGCGCCGACAGCCTGTTCGCGCCGCCCACCGTATGGATCGGCCTCGCGAACCACCCCGAGTTCGCCACCCGCGACCTCGGCGCACTGCGCAAGGCGTACTACGGGGCGTCGATCATGCCCGTCCCCGT
Organism: Streptomyces sp. OZ13; assembly: GCF_052068155.1. Taxonomy (NCBI): domain Bacteria; kingdom Bacillati; phylum Actinomycetota; class Actinomycetes; order Kitasatosporales; family Streptomycetaceae; genus Streptomyces; species Streptomyces sp. OZ13. The sequence goes on from NZ_JBQHCZ010000015.1 coordinate 112,064, forward strand.
GCTGGAGCGGCTGCGTGAACGTCTCCCCGGCCTCGGTTTCTACAACTGCTTCGGCCAGTCGGAGATCGGACCGCTGGCCACCGTCCTTCGCCCGGACGAGCACGAGGGGCGCATGGAGTCGTGCGGCCGGCCCGTCCTCTTCGTGGAGGCGAAGATCGTCGACGAGGACGGCAAGGAGGTGACCGACGGCACGGCGGGCGAGGTGGTCTACCGCTCGCCGCAGCTGTGCGAGGGCTACTGGGAGAAGCCGGAGGAGACACAAGAGGCCTTCCGCGGCGGCTGGTTCCACTCCGGCGACCTCGCCGTGCGCGACAGCGAGGGCTACTTCACGGTCGTCGACCGGGTCAAGGACGTCATCAACTCCGGTGGCGTCCTGGTGGCTTCACGCCAGGTCGAGGACGCCCTCTACACCCACCCGGCCGTCGCGGAGACGGCCGTGATCGGTCTGCCCGACGAGCGCTGGATCGAAGCGGTCACCGCCGTCGTCGTGGCACGCGAGGAGATCACGGAGGCGGAACTGATCGCCCACGCGCGGGACAAGCTCGCCCACTTCAAGGCACCCAAGCGGATCCTCTTCGTGGACGCGCTGCCCCGCAACGCCAGCGGCAAGATCCTCAAGCGCGAGCTCCGGGACCGGTTCGCTCCGCCGTCACCGCGTTCCTGAGGTCGTGGCCGTCCGCCACCGTGGCGAGCGAGCAGGAGGAGGAACTCGAGCACGTCCGGACTCAGAACGGCGGCTGTCCGCCGCCTTCGATCATCAAGTGCGCGGTGCCGATGTAACGGTGGGCCACTGTGAAGTCGCCGACGCGGCCGTCGGGCAGCCGCAGCCGCGGGGCGTCGGCGCCCATGATGCCTTCCACGACCTCGTCGTCCGCGACCTCGAGCGTGCCGTTCCAGTCGGCGGAAAGCACTGCGGCGACATCCTCGCTCATCACGGGCACGGGATCCGCCGCGGCGTTCTCGGGCTGCCCCGTCCATGAACGGAGCACCGCTCTCGCCGCGTACTCGGCATCGCCCGCGACCACCGTCACGTCGCCTTCGAAGACGCCCATGCTCCCAGTGTGCGTCCACACGGCCCGTCACGCCTGCCGTGAACGGGCGCCCGGATGGGCACCACGACGCCCACCCGGCCGCCCTCGCCGCGCCCGCATGCCCGATGCCTGCGCCCGCCCCCCCCGCGGCCGTACCGAGGCTTCCCACCGTCGGCAACGAAACCTCGGCCGAAGGAGCTTCGGAACTCCCGCGGTCCCGCGCCAGTTGCAGGGGAACGGGACGACCGGCCCCACCGCTCCCTGCGGTGAGGCCGGAGGCAGAAGCCCGACCTCCTATTCGGTGCGCAGGGCCGTGGCGGTTCGCGCCCTGGCGGCCCAGCCGGCGGGCAGGAGCGCACCGAGGGTGGCGATGAGCAGGCCGCCGAGTGCCAGCGGGAGGAGTTCCGCCCCGTGGTAGACGGCGATGACCGAACCGGGAAGGCGGAGCCCCACGCTGTCACCCATCGCGGGGACGACCCAGCCGTGCAGGGCCATGCCGAGCGGCACGCCCAGCGCGCCCGCGGCCAGTCCGGTCACGACGACCGAGGTGAGGACCATCGCGACGGTCTGCCGGGGGGTCATGCCGAGCGCCTTGTGGACCCCGATCTCCCGGACGCGCTCGCGGGTGTCGAGCAGTACGCCGTTCAGAACACCGAGCGCGGCGACGGCGACGAGCATCAGCGTGAGGATCGCGGACAGCGCGTTGAGCGTGACGATCATGTCGCCGCCGCCGTCGAGCCCGCCGGCCCGGGCGGAGACCGCCAGGGGTGCCAGGTCCTTGTTCAGCGCGTCGACGTAGCCGGTCACGCCGGTGCCTGACGCGACCGCGATGTGATGGCTCGTCTCCGTCAGGTCGGGATGTGCGGCCGTGAGCGTCGAGACGTCGGTGAAGACCTGCATCCCGTCGTTACGGGGGTCGAGGACCTCACCGACGATCCGGACCGTGACCGGCTCGGCCAGGCCGTTGAGAGTGATGGTGTCTCCGATGCCGGTGCCGGTGGCGGTCAGGAAGGGGGTCGGGACCACGGCCTCGCCGGGCCTGTCCATCCAGCGGCCCGAGACCATCGTGTAGCCGCCCCACGAGGCGTCACCGGTGAAGGCGATCACGTCTACCATGCCGGTCGCACCGGACACGGTCGACCGTACCTTCGCGGCGCTGTAGTGCTTCCCGGTTCCGGCCGCGGCCCCGATGGCCGCGGCGACCGCGACGGGATCGGCCCTGGGCTGCTTCGCGGGGCCGGGGCCCCCGGGTCCGAAGTCCGGCAAGGGCGCGGGCACGACGACATCGGCCGCGTCGTGGGCCCGCGCTTTCATCACCTGCCCGAGCGAGGCGCCCAACCCCACGGTGAACGTGACGGCGGCGGCGCCGAACAGGATCGCCGTGCCCATGGCCAGCGCGCGGACGGGCCGAGCGAAGGGCCGGGCCAGGCCCAGCGCGACCGGCTGCGGCAACGACAGCCGTCCGGCCAGTCGGGCCGCCCACCGGCCGCGCCCCGCCGAAGCGGTACGCCCGACGGCGAGCGCGTCGACCGTACGCAGCCGGCCGGCCCGCCAGGCGCTCGCCCACGCGGTCGCCGCCACCAGGCCGAGCACCCCGGCGATCACCGCAAGGTCGACCCGGGGAGCGACGGCCAGGGACGAGGTGCCGTAGACCTCCTCTGTCTCGGCCAGTACGGGGACGGCGAGCAGATGGCCGGCGAGGACGCCGAGGGCCGTGCCGGCGGCGGCCGGGATCAGCGCCTGACCCACATAGGCCCGCACGACCTGGGACGGAGTGAGGCCGACGGCCTTGAGGATGCCGATACGGCGCGTTCCCGTTCCGACGGCCGAAGCGACGACGTTGCCGACGATGAGCACCGACATGACCAGACCCAGAGCGCCGAACGCGACGAGGAACGGGACGTAGACGGCGGTGTCGCGCTCGGCGGTCTCCTTGACGGTCAGCCATGACTGTTCGCCGACCGCGCTTCCCGGCGGCAGGGATTCCGTCACGGACCTGCCGCCTGCGTCGATCTCCGCGGCGGTGCCCGCGTCGGTGAAGCGGTAGAGCATCTGGTAGCCGCCGCTGCCGGGCGCGGTGAGCGCCGGCATCTGGGACGGAACCACCCAGGCGTCTGCGGTGCTGGTGACCGAGCGGGCCACACCGACCACCGTGAGGGTCGGACCGCCGGACAGATCGGGGAACGCGATCTTCATGCCCAGGGTCGGGAGGATCGACGAGCCGGCGGAGAGCACGATCTCACCGGGGTGCGTGGGCCACCGCCCGTCGAGCAGGGCCACCTCGTCCACGTCCCGGCCGGGATCGCCCCGGCCGACCACGGTCATCGGCCACGCGGGGCCCGCCCCGTCCGAGCGCGGCGTGACGGTCGCCGTACTGAACGGCCCGGCCGCAGCGCTCACCCCTTCGGCGTCCTTGGACTTCGACAACTGCCCGGCGCTCACCTTGCCCGGGTCGAACCCCACGGACAGATGGGCGCCGTGCTGCCTGGCGAACGCGTCGTCGAAGGGCGCGCCGGAGACCACGAGCAGCGATCCGCCGAGGACGGAGGCCGCCACCGCCATCATCGTGGCGAGCCCGATCACCAGCGTCTGCACCCGGCGTCGTCCGACCCCGGAGCGCACCACCTTGCCGAGCGCGCTCATCGGACGGCCTCCGGGGTGACGGCCTGCGACCGGACGTCTTCGGTGATCCGGCCGTCGGCGATCCGGACCGTACGGTTCGTGCAGGAGCGGGCCAGCGCCAGGTCGTGGGTGACCACGACGATGGTCTGGCCCTCGCCATTGAGGCCGGTGAGCAGCCTGCTGACGTCCTGTCCGGCGGCCGTGTCCAGAGCCCCGGTCGGCTCGTCGGCCAGGAGCAGCGCCGGCCGGTTCATCAACGCCCGGGCCACCGCGACGCGCTGCCGCTCGCCGCCGGACAGCCGCCCCGGGTAGACGCGGGCGTGACGGTCGATGCCGAGCAGTTCCAGGAGTTCCGCCGCCCGGCGGTCCGCCTTGCCACGTGCGGTACCCGCGAGGCGCGCGGGCAGGACGACGTTGTCGGCGACGGTCAGATCGTCGAGCAGGTTGAAGAACTGGAAGACCATGCCGATCTTCGACCGCCGGAACAGCGCCGATCCGGCTTCGCCCAGGCGGTCCACCCGCACCCCGTCCACGGTGACGGTCCCCGAATCGGGCCGGTCCAGGCCCGCGATCAGGTTGAGCAGCGTGGACTTGCCGCTGCCGGAAGGGCCGAGGACCGCGACGGCCTCGCCGGGCCGCACGGTCAGCGACGCCTCGTGCAGAGCGGGCGGGCCGTCGTCGTACCGGCGGCTCACCTCGCGCAGTTCGATCACCGGCATGGTCATAAGAGGCTCCTTGCGTACGGGCAGTTGGCTGCGTGAACGCTAGGAGCGGACCGCGCCCGCCCGCGTCGCCCGGCCGGACCCATTCCGGTACCGCGCTGGGACGAGCCCCGGGTACGTCATCCCCGCGATGTAGGCGGGCGATGTATCCGGGGCGGCGGTAATGACCACCGGGACGGACTCCGCGGGTCCGCGCGGCGGCGACAATGAACCGGTGAGGGACGCACGTACGACACCGGCGCGACTGTGGGAAGCCGCCCGCCGGGCGGTCCGCGACGCCAGGCTTCCGAGCGGTCCACCGCCGCGGCCCACCCGGCGCGCCTGGCAGTTCGACGCGCTGGTGGCACTGGCCCTCGGGATCGCCACCGTCTACTACGGCATCGACAACGTCGACAACGTCGTGGTGCGTGAGATCGCACCCGGCGTGGAACGCGTCGTGCCGCGCCCGTCCGGCCCCGGTGGCCTGGCCCTCATGGTGGCCCTCGCCGCCATCGCGTCGGGCGCTCTGGCACTGCGCCGCCGCTGTCCGCTCGCCGTGCTGTGCATCGTGACGGCCGCGACACTGGCGACACCGCCGAGCGTCGGGCGGCTGACCTTCTACGCGTTCGTCATCGCCGTCTACAGCGCCGCCGTGTACAGCCCTTACCGGGTGGCGACCCTCGCGGCACTGCCGGTGTCGGTCGTCCTGGTCGGCACCTCGGGGAACTCGGTGACACCGATCGTCCCCAACCAGTACATCGCCCTGCTGATCCTGGTCCCGATGGCCGTGGCCGCGGTCGGCCTGCGTACCTGGAAACTCCGGACCGACGAGGGCCGCACCCGGCTCTCCGCCCTGGAACGCGAACAGGCCGAGGCGCTGCGCCGGGCCGTCGAGCACGAGCGGGCCAGGATCGCCCGCGAACTGCACGACGTCGTCACGCACAACGTCAGCGTGATGATCATCCAGGCGGGCGCCGCCCGCAAGATCATGAAAACCTCCCCCGAGCAGGCCGGCGAGGCGCTGCTCGCCGTCGAGGCGGGCGGGCGGGCCGCGATGACCGAACTGCGCCACGTCATGGGACTGCTCACCATGGCCGACGAGGGCGAGGGGACGGACGCGGACGCCGACGTGGCCGACACGGCGGCGGTGCCCGCCCCGCAACCAGGACTTGACCAGCTGGAAACGCTGGTCGCCCGGGTCCGTGACACCGGACTGCCCGTCGACCTGAACGTGACCGGACCGCCCCGTCCCCTCCCGCCCGGCCTCGAACTCGCCGCCTACCGCGTGGTCCAGGAAGCCCTGACCAACACCGTGAAGCACGCGTCCGGCGCCAGCGCCGCCGTGACCGTCGAATACGGCCCGGAACGGCTCCGGGTGGAAGTCACCGACACCGGGGGACAGCCGGGCGCGGCCGCCGGAAGCGGCCGGGGTCTGATCGGCCTGCGGGAGCGCCTCGCCGTCCACGACGGAACCCTGAACACCGGCCGGCGCCTGACCGGCGGCTACCGTGTGGAGGCCCTGATCCCCTTGGAGGCGCCGTGACCGAGCCGCTGCGTGTGCTCCTCGCCGACGACCAGACCCTGGTCCGCACCGGATTCCGGTTGATCCTCGGCGCCGACGGCATCGACGTCGTCGCCGAGGCGACCAACGGGGCCGAAGCGGTCGAAGCGGTCCGCCGCACACGTCCCGACGTGGTCCTGATGGACGTCCGCATGCCCGAGATGGACGGTCTGGAGGCCACCCGCCGCATCCTCACCGGAGCCCCCGGTGAACCCCGCGTGATCATCCTGACCACCTTCGACCTCGACCGGTACGTCTACGCGGCACTGTCCGCCGGGGCCAGCGGCTTCCTCCTCAAGGACGTCACCCCCGAGCATCTGACCGCGGCCGTCCGCACGGTCCGTACCGGCGACGCTCTCCTCGCGCCCGCCATCACCCGCCGCCTCGTGCAGCGGTTCACGCAGCGCGGCACCGACACCGCCTCCCTCCACCGCGACCTCGCGTCGCTCACCCCGCGCGAACTGGAGGTCCTCGGCCTGCTGGCCCGAGGGCTGAGCAACGCCGAACTCGCCACCCGCCTCCACCTGGCCGAGGCGACCGTCAAGACCCACGTCGCCCGCATCCTCGCCAAGCTCGGACTCCGCGACCGTGTCCAGGCCGTCATCGTCGCCTACGAGACCGGGCTGGTCAGCGCCGGCGCGGACGAGGCCGCCGAGCAGACGTAGACCGTAGCCGGACTCGGATCCGCAGCCGGAACCTGCGGCCCGTGCGCGTGCGGCGCCCGGCCGGCCAAGGAGCCGTCGTGCCTGCGCCGACCGTCCAAGGCGTCCTCAGGTGTTCCTGAGGTCCACGATCCGCTTGATCTTGCCCACCGAACGTTCGAGCGTCTCCGGGTCCACCACCTCGACGGCGACGGACACCCCGATGCCGTCCTTGACCGCCGCCGCCACGCACTGCGCGGCCGCCGCCCGCTGGTCGGGGGTCGTCCCCGGCCGCGCCTCCGCGAGCACGGTCAGCGCGTCGAGGCGGCCCTCCCGGGTGAGCCGGAGCTGGAAGTGCGGTGCGACATGCGGCGTCCGCAGGACGATCTCCTCGATCTGGGTGGGGAAGAGGTTCACCCCGCGCAGGATCACCATGTCGTCGCTGCGCCCGGTGACCTTCTCCATGCGCCGGAAGACGCGTGCCGTGCCCGGCAGCAGACGTGTCAGGTCCCGCGTGCGGTAACGGATCACGGGCATCGCCTCCTTGGTGAGCGAGGTGAACACCAGCTCGCCCTCCTCCCCGTCCGGCAGCACCTCGCCGGTGAACGGGTCGACGACCTCCGGGAAGAAGTGGTCCTCCCAGATGTGCAGGCCGTCCTTGGTCTCCACGCACTCCTGCGCCACACCGGGACCCATGACCTCCGACAGCCCGTATATGTCGACCGCGTCGATCGCGAACCGCTCCTCGATCTCGCGGCGCATCTCCTCGGTCCACGGCTCCGCGCCGAAGACCCCCACCTTCAGGGATGTCGACCGCGGATCGACGCCCTGGCGCTCGAACTCGTCGAGGAGGGTCAGCATGTACGACGGGGTGACCATGATGATCTCGGGCCGGAAGTCGTTGATCAGCTGGACCTGGCGGGCCGTCATGCCGCCCGAGGCGGGGATGACCGTGCAGCCGAGCCGCTCCGCCCCGTAGTGCGCGCCGAGACCGCCGGTGAACAGGCCGTATCCGTAGGCCACATGGACCTTGTGGCCGGGGCGGGCGCCGGCCGCGCGCAGCGAGCGCGCCACCACGTCGGCCCAGGTGTCCAGGTCCCGCTGGGTGTAACCGACGACGGTGGGCCGGCCCGTCGTGCCGCTGGAGGCGTGGATCCGGCGCACCTGTGAAGAGTCGACCGCGAACATCCCGAAGGGGTAGTGGTCGCGCAGATCGGCCTTCGTGGTGAACGGGAAGCGGGCGAGGTCGGCGAGACTACGGCAGTCCTCCGGACTCAGCCCGGCCTTGTCGAAGGCCTCGCGGTGGAAGGCGACGTTGTCATAGGCGTGGCGCAGGGTGGAGCGCAGTCGTTCCAGCTGCAGGGCCCCGAGCTCCTCGCGATCGAGCCGCTCAGCCGCGTCCAATAGGTCCGTCATCCGCGCACTCCCGTCCCGGAGAGGGCTACCGACCATTCGGTCGTGGTGTTGGGGATCAGTAATTCAGTCCCGGGCGCCGCCCGTCAAGGCTCGGCCACAGGGCCCGCCGCGTGACACTCCGCCGCTCCGCCGGAAGTCCGTTGCGTCCCGCCGGGCGACCGCCGAGGATCGCCGCATGGCGACCTTCCTGACGTACGACGGCACCGAACTGTCCTACCGTTCCGAGGGGGAGGGTGATCCGCTGGTCTGTCTGCCGGGCGGGCCCATGCGCGCCTCCGTCTACCTGGGGACCTCGGCGGGCTGTCCCGGTACCGGCGGCTGATCGTGCTCGACGCCCGGGGCACCGGCGCGTCCGCCACGCCCTCCGACACCGCCACCTACCGCTGCGACCGGCAGGTCGACGACGTCGAAGCCCTGCGCGTACACCTCGGAATCGACCGCATCGACGTCCTCGCCCACTCCGCGGCCGGCAACCTCGCCGTGATGTACGCCGCCCGCCGGCCGCACCGGGTCCGTTCCCTGACGCTGGTCACACCCGGCACACGCGCCGTGGGCGTCCCGATCACCGACGGCGACTGGCGCGAGGCGGCCGGGCTGCGTTCCGACGAACCCTGGTACGGCCGGGGGCGTGCCGCGCTGGACGAGATCGCGGCCGGGCGCGACCCGCGCGAGGTGTGGGAGGCCGTCAGGCCGTTCATGTACGGCCGCTGGGACGACGCGGCGCGGGCGCACGCGGCCGAGGAGGACGAGCAGCTCGACCTGTCGGTGGCACGTGCGTTCTACGTCGACGGAGCGTTCGACCCGGCCGCGACCAGGGCCGCGCTGTCGGGCGTCGACGCCCCGGTGCTGGTGCTCGCCGGTGAGCTCGACGGCGGCCCGCGCCCGGCGAAGGCCGCCGAGCTCGCCGCGCTGTTCCCGGCGGCCCGAACCGTGATCCAGCCCGGCGCGGGCCACTACCCGTGGGTCGACGACCCCGGCGCCTTCAGCCGTACCGTCGCCGCCTTCCTCGACCCCGAGGTGCACAGCGTGACGGCACAGGGCGTCACGCTGGCCTACCGCGTGTGGGGCCGGGAGGACGCCCCGCCCGTGGTCCTCGCCCACGGGCGAGGTGGTGACGGCAGCCACTGGACGCGGGTGGCCGAGGAACTCGCCACCACCCGGCGGGTGTACGCCCCCGACTTCCGTGGACACGGCCTGAGCGACTGGCCCGGCAGCTAGGGATTCGAGACCTTCAGGGACGACCTGAGCCTGTTCGTGACCGCCCTCGGGCTCGGGCCCGTCGACATCGTCGGCCATTCCATGGGCGGCGCCGCCGCGCTGCTCCTCGCCCAGCGGCGGCCGGAACTCGTGGCCCGGCCGGTCGTCGAGGACGCCCCGCCGCTGCGTCCGCTCGACCCGCCGCGACCGCCCGCGGTGCGGGGCGAGGAGCCGCTCGGATTCGACTGGCCGGTCGTGCCGGACACCGACCGCGAACTCAACGCGCCCGACCCGGCCTGGTGGGAGCGGCTCACGGCCGTCACGTCGCCGACCCTGGTGATCGCCGGCGGTCCGACCAGCCATGTCCCGCAGAACCAGCTCGCCGAGCCGGCCGGCCGGATCCCGGGCGGGCGGCTGGTGACCATCGACGCGGGACACCTGGTGCACGAGAGCCGCCCTGAGGACTTCCTGACCGCGCTGAAGGAGTTCGGCATCTGACGGGCGCCTCCCGCTGCGCGACGCGCTGGTGCATCCGGACGATTGCGGCCGCCGCCGTCGCCAGGGGGAGCGCTTCGCGGGCGGTTGCGGGGAAGATTGCGGGACGGGAAGTTGAATCCCGCAATCAACCCAGGTGAAGGAGTCCGCGATGCCTCAGCCAGAGGGAGCCGAACTGGAGGCCGTGCGTGCCCGTCGGGAGGACGTGCGACGGCGCTACCTGCGCGAAGCGGGCGACCGGCCCGCGACCACGGCGAACGGCGTCCACCATGTGGCCTTCATCTGCCGTGACGTGGAGGAGACCGTCCGCTTCTACCAGGAGTTGCTGGGGTTCCCCCTCGTGGAGATCGTCGAGAACCGGGACTACCGCGGCTCCACCCACTTCTTCTTCGACATCGGCCACAACAATTTGCTGGGCTTCTTCGACTTCCCCGGCCACGACCACCCGCCCGCCACCGAGACGGTCGGCGGGGTGCAGCACCTGGCGCTCTCGGTCGACGCGCGGCAGTTCTCCGCCGCCCGGGAGGCGCTGGACGCGGCGGGCATCGAGTACCTGGGCCCCGACCGCGGCGTCGAGGACAGCCTCTACATCCGTGACCCCAACGGCGTCCCGCTCGAGCTGTACCGGGAAGGGCTCGGCGTCTTCAACGGCGAGCGCATCCTGCCGGGCGCGGACGAATGACCGCCGCTCGCTCCCACCTCGCGAGGACGGGCCGCCCTCGCGCCGGGGCGACTCGCGCCGGAACGGCGGCCGGGGACTCCGGTCACCGAGCCGACGAGGAAGGCGGCCGGAAGACGCTGGTCGACGTGACAGAGGCCTGACGGCCTGTCACCGGTGCGTCAGCCGCGGATCATCGACATCAGCAGATGATGGGTCTCACGGTCGGCGGCCGCGACGAGCCCGCGTCCCGCCGGTCCGACCGGGGCGCCGTCGATTCCTGTGACCACGCAGCCTGCTGCCCGGCACAAGGCGATACCGGCGGCGAAATGCACGCTCCCGGACAGGTCGCCGCCGTCGGTCACGTATGCGGCGCGCTTGCCGGCGGCGACCCAGGCCAACGCCAGCGTCGTGGACACGACCCGTGGCCGGAACGCTTCCACGAACCGGGGATCCGCCAGCAGGTCGACAGCGCGGAAGCCGGGCGCGCCGGGGAACGGCGGGTCCAGGTTGACATCCACGAGGCGGGTGGCTGACGTGGGCGTCAGAGGGGCATCGGCACCGTCGTACCGCACCCGGGCGCTCTCGCCGTCGGTGAAGAAGACCTCGCCGCTGAACGGGTCGGCCACCGCCGCCGCCCCGTCGCTCAGCGCCACGTTGACGGCGACCGCCATGTTGCCGACGGCGTAGTTCAGCGTGCCGCACAAGGGATCCACCAGCCACTGGCGTGCGGCCTCCCTGGCACCCTGCTGTCCGCCCTCCTCGCAGAGGACGGCGTCATCGGGGCGCGCGGCACGGAGGACGCCGAGGATCGCCTTCTCGGCCTCCACATCGGCTGCGGTGGCGAAGTCCCCGGCGCCCTTGTCGATACGGGTGAGCCTTTGGCCGTACATGCCGCGCACGACCTCCGCGCCGGCCTGTGCGGCCGCTGTCGCGACCCCTGCGTCGTCGAGGACCGCCGATGAGTTGATCATGTCAGGCATCGTAGCGGCGGTGAAAAGGCGTGCTACCAGGGGCCGTTGGGCCACCGACGGCGCGGGCGCAGCGGGGCGTCAGGAACCGGCCCCGGTGGGCCCGTCGTCGACCGCCGCGGCCTCGGAGGCGACCGCCCGCGCCCAGCGGTAGTCCGCCTTGCCGCTCGGTGAGCGCTGGATCTCCGGTGCTATCACCAGCCGCCTCGGAATCTTGTAGCCGGCCAGCCGGGTGCGGCAGTGGGACTGGATCGTGGCCAGTGTCGGTGCGGCCACGCCCGCGCGGAGCTGGACCACGGCCGTCACCTGGTTGCCCCACCGGTGGTCGGGGACGCCGGCGACCAGGGCGTCGTACACGTCAGGATGGGACTTGAGAGCCTGTTCGACCTCCTCGGGGTACACCTTCTCGCCGCCCGTGTTGATGCACTGCGAGCCGCGGCCCAGTACCGTGACGATGCCGTCCTCGTCCACGGTCGCCATGTCACCGAGGAGTACCCACCGTTCGCCGCCGCGACGGAAGAAGGTCTCCTTGGACTTCGCCGGATCCTTGTAGTAGCCGAGCGGTACGTGTCCGCGCTGGGCGACCCGGCCCGTACCGCCCGGTGGCACCGGCTCGTGGGTGACCGGATCGACCACCGCCGTACGGGAGTTGACACGCAGCCGGAATCCGTTGGCGGGACCGGAGTCGTCCGTCGCGGTGCCGTTGAAGCCGGATTCCGAGGAGCCGAAGTTGTTCAGCAGCAGGACGTTCGGGGCGAGCGCGGTGAACTGCTCGCGGACGGTGTCCGACATGATCGCCCCGGAGCTGGAGACGCTGAACACCGACGACAGGTCGCACCCCTTCAGCGGCCCGTTCAGCGCGTCGATCAGCGGGCGCAGCATCGCGTCACCGACCAGCGACACGCTGGTGACCCGCTCCCGCTCGATGGTGCGCAGCACCTCGTGCGGCACGAACTTGCGGTGGATGACGATCCGCTGGCCGAAGTTGAAGCCGATGAAGGCGGTGAGCGTCGACGTGCCGTGCATCAGCGGGGGAGTGGGGAAGAAGGTGATCCCGTCGCCGCCCGCGGCCACCCGCTCGGCCAGTTCCTCTGGCCGGGACACCGGCACGCCCGTCGGGGCCCCGCCGCCGAGCCCGGCGAAGAACAGGTCCTCCTGACGCCACATCACGCCCTTGGGCATGCCCGTCGTGCCGCCTGTGTAGATGATGAACAGGTCGTCGGCCGAGCGCCGGGCGAAGCCCCGCAGTGGTGAGGCGGCGGCCTCGGCCTCGGTGAACGCCACGGCGTCGAGGGGCGGCGCCCCGTCCGGTGGCGTGCCGACGCGCACCAGGTGCCGCAGCTTCTCCGTGCGGGGCAGGGCTGCCGCCACCCGTTCGGTGAACTCCGCGTCGAAGACGAGCGCCGCGAGGTCGGCGTCCCGGTAGAGGTGGACCAACTCGCCCGCGACATAGCGGTAGTTGACGTTCACCGGCACGACCCGCGCCTTCAGGCAGCCCAGCACGGTCTGGAGGTACTCGACCCCGTTGTAGAGATGCAGACCCAGGTGCTCGCCCGGTGCGATGCCCGCGTCGAGCAGATGGTGGGCGACACGGTTGGCCGCCGCGTCGAGTTCCGCGTAGGTGAGCCGGCGCTCCTCGCCGGTGCCGGGGTGGTCGACGTACACGAGTGCCTCGCGGTCGGGCACGGCGTCGACCACCGATTCGAACAGGTCGGCAAGGTTGTACTCCACCGCTCCTCCTGACCCCGGCGGGACATCGCGACGTGAACCCGGTGCACTGCGGCTCGGCCGTCATTAGAGCGCCGGTCCCCGCAACTGGGAAGGGCCACCGGCAAGGAAATCTGACTGACAGTCAGAAAACTATTGAACTGGCGACCCGCCTGCTGCAACCTGTTCCAGATCCGGTGACGGGGTCCGGACACGGACCCCGTCACCGATCCGCGACGGGAGGTTGCACATGGCACGGCACAGCGGTCGCACGAGCACCGAACACCTCACCGTGGAACGCGAGGGCGCCACGCTGATACTCACCTTGAACCGGCCGGAGGTGAAGAACGCCCTCTCGCTCGCGATGCTCGTCGGCCTGTACGACGCATGGCTCGCCGCGGACGCGGACGACACCGTGCGCTCCGTGGTGATCACCGGGGCCGGCGGCTCCTTCTGCGCCGGCATGGACCTCAAAGCCCTCGCGGCGGGCGGCGGCATGGCGGGGGAGCACTACCGCGACCGGATGAAGGCCGACCCCGACCTGCACTGGAAGGCGATGCTCCGCCACCACCGGCCGAGGAAGCCGGTCGTCGCCGCCGTCGAGGGGTACTGCGTCGCCGGCGGCACGGAGATCCTCCAGGGCACGGACATCAGAGTCGCGGGCAAGGGCGCCACCTTCGGGCTCTTCGAGGTCCGGCGGGGCCTCTTCCCGATCGGCGGCTCGACCGTGCGGCTGCCGCGCCAGATCCCCCACACCCATGCCCTCGAGATGCTGCTCACCGGCCGCCCCTACACCGCCGACGAGGCCGAACGCATCGGCCTCGTCGGCCGCGTCGTCCCCGACGGCACCGCCCTCGAAGCCGCGCTCGGCATCGCGGAACGGATCAACGCCTGCGGCCCGCTCGCCGTAGAGGCGGTCAAGGCGGCGGTCTACGAGACGGCGGAGATGACGGAGGCCGAAGGACTCGCCGCCGAACTGGAGCGGGGCCGGCCGGTCTTCGACACGGCCGACGCCAAGGAAGGCGCCCTCGCCTTCGCCGAGAAGCGCGACCCCGTCTACCGGCGCGCCTGAGAGGAGAGCCCCGTGCCCCCCGTGCTCCGTGCTCCGTTCGTCGTCGAGTTCCCCTTCACCCGGTCCCTCGGCCCCGTCCAGAGCGCCTTCCTGACCGGCCTGCGCGAACGAACGGTGCTCGGTGTGCGTACCGTCGACGGCCGGGTCCTCGTACCGCCCGTCGAGTACGACCCCGTCACCGCCGACGAGATCCGCGACCTCGTAGAGGTCGGCGCCACCGGCACCGTCACCACCTGGGCGTGGAACGAGCAGCCACGGCCCCGTCAGCCCCTCGCCACCCCCTTCGCCTGGGTGCTCGTCCGCCTCGACGGCGCGGACACCTCCCTGCTGCACGTCCTCGACGCCCCCGGCCCGGACGCCGTGCGCACCGGGATGCGCGTACGCGTCCGGTGGGCCGCCGAACGCACCGGAGCGATCACCGACATCGCCTGCTTCGAACCGTACGAGGGCGAGCCCGCCGGCCCGCCGCACCCCCACAGCGGGACCTTCCCCGAACCCGTCACGGGCATCGTCGTCCCGGCCAGGCTCGACTACACCTGCACGCCCGGCCGTGCCCAGAGCCGCCACCTCGCCGCGCTCGACGAGCGCAGAACCGTCGGCGAGCGCTGCCCCTCCTGCCGGAAGGTCTACGTCCCGCCCCGCGGCGCCTGCCCCACCTGCGGAGTCGCCACAGAGGAGCAGGTCGAGGTCGGCCCCCGCGGCACGGTCACCACCTTCTGCATCGTCAACATCAAGGCGAAGGGCCTCGACATCGAGGTGCCCTACGTCTACGCCCACATCGCCCTCGACGGCGCCGCTCTGGCCCTCCACGGACGCATCGGCGGCATACCGTACGACGAGGTGCGCATGGGACTGCGGGTCGAACCCGTCTGGCGCGAAGGCTCCCGCCACCCCGACCACTACCGCCCCTCCGGCGAACCGGACGCCGACTACGACACCTACAAGGAGCTGCTGTGACCGGCCCCGCCGGGCGCGGGCCGGCGGGCCGTGCCCGGCACGGCAGGGACATCGCCGTCGTCGCCTTCGCCCAGACCCGCCACAGGCGCCGCACGGACGAGATGTCCGAGGTGGAGATGCTGATGCCGGTCCTGCACCAGGTCCTTTCGCAGACCGGGCTGCGCACCGGCGACGTCGGCTTCACCTGCTCCGGATCCAGCGACTACCTCGCGGGGCGGGCGTTCTCCTTCACCATGGCGCTCGACGGCGTCGGCGCCTGGCCCCCGATCAGCGAGTCCCATGTCGAGATGGACGGCGCCTGGGCCCTGTACGAGGCGTGGGTGAAGCTGCTGACCGGCGAGAGCGACACCGCGCTCGTCTACGCGTACGGGAAGTCGTCGCCCGGCGCGCTCCGCGATGTGCTCACCCGCCAGCTCGACCCCTACTACACGGCCCCGCTCTGGCCCGACTCGGTGGCCCTCGCCGCCCTTCAGGCGCAGGCACTGATCGACGCCGGAGAGGCGGACGAGGCGGAGCTCGCCGGTGTCGCGGCCCGCAGCCGGCGGGACGCCGCCGTCAACCCGCACGCTCAACTCCAGGGAGAGGTCCCGCGCGGCCGCCACCTCGTCCGGCCGCTGAGGGTCTCCGACTGCCCGCCCCTCGGAGACGGCGCCGCAGCCGTCGTCCTCGCCGCCGGCCCACGGGCCCGGGAACTGTGCGAACGGCCCGCCTGGATACGCGGCATGGACCACCGCATCGAGGCGCACGGCCTCGGCGTGAGGGACCTCACCCGCTCGCCCTCCACCCGGCTCGCCGCGGAACACGCGGGTCTCTTCGAGAGGCCCGTCGACACAGCGGAACTGCACGCGCCCTTCACCTCCCAGGAACTCGTCCTGCGCCGAAGTCTCGACCTCGACGCCAGGGTGAGGGTCAACCCGTCCGGCGGAGCGCTCGCCGCCAACCCGGTGATGGCCGCCGGACTCATCAGGATCGGCGAGGCCGCCTCCCGCATCCACAGCGGCGAGTCCGACCGGGCCCTCGCCCACGCCACCTCCGGCCCCTGCCTCCAGCACAACCTGGTGGCCGTCCTCGAAGGAGAGACCCATGCCGGCTGAGCCCGTGGCCGTCGTCGGCATCGGCCAGACCGAACACGTCGCCGCCCGCCGGGACGTGTCCATCGCCGGGCTCGTCCGCGAGGCGGCCCGGCGGGCCCTCGACGACGCCGAGCTGACCTGGGCCGACATCGACGCCGTCGTCATCGGCAAGGCCCCCGACTTCTTCGAGGGCGTGATGATGCCCGAGCTCTACCTGGCCGACGCCCTCGGCGCGGTGGGCAAACCGATGCTCCGCGTCCACACCGCGGGTTCCGTCGGCGGTTCGACCGCCCTGGTCGCCGCCAACCTGGTGGCCGCACGCGTACATGCCACCGTGCTCACCCTGGCGTTCGAGAAACAGTCCGAGTCGAACGCGATGTGGGGCCTGTCCCTGCCCGTCCCCTTCCAGCAGCCGCTGCTCGCGGGCGCCGGCGGCTTCTTCGCCCCGCACGTACGCGCCTACATGCGCCGCACCGGCGCGCCCGCCACCGTCGGGTCCCTCGTCGCGTACAAGGACCGCCGCAACGCGCTCAAGAACCCGTACGCGCACCTCCACGAGCACGACATCACCCTGGCGAAGGTCCAGGCCTCACCGATGCTGTGGGACCCGATCCGCTACTCGGAGACCTGCCCCTCCTCCGACGGCGCCTGCGCGATGATCCTCACCGGCCGGCCGGGCGCGGCCCGTTCACCGCACCCGCCCGCCTGGGTGCACGGCGGGGCCATGCGCAGCGAACCCACCCTGTTCGCGGGCAAGGACTTCGTGTCTCCGCAGGCCGGCAAGGACTGCGCCGCCGACGTCTACCGGCAGGCCGGCGTGAGCGACCCGCGCCGCGAGATCGACGCCGTGGAGATTTATGTGCCGTTCTCCTGGTACGAGCCCATGTGGCTGGAGAACCTGGGCTTCGCCGCAGAGGGCGAGGGCTGGAAGCTCACCGAGTCCGGCGTGACCGAACTCGACGGGGAGCTGCCGGTCAACCCCTCCGGCGGGGTCCTGTCGACCAACCCCATCGGGGCGTCCGGCATGATCCGCTTCGCGGAGGCCGCGCTCCAGGTGCGCGGACAGGCGGGCGAACACCAGGTCGACGGTGCGCGCAAGGCGCTCGGACACGCCTACGGGGGCGGGGCGCAGTTCTTCGCCATGTGGCTCGTCGGTGCGGAACCTCCCGCCACATGACCATCGGCGATCCGGGCGGACCGTCACGTGCGGCACCCTGTCCGTGACGGGGTGTCGTCGCTAGGCTGACCCGGGAGACGACGCGGGAGGAGCAGAACGTGGCCGAGAGCACCACCACTACCACCACGCACATGTTTTCCGGGTGGGAGAAGCCGGACCTGGACCTGAGCAACGCGGACTGGCGGTCAGGGACGCAGGGGGCCGGGGACGTGCAGATCGCGTTCGTCGAAGGGTTCATCGCGATGCGTAACGGCGGCCGCCCGGAGAACCCGTCGCTGATCTTCACACCGGCCGAGTGGCGTGCCTTCGTGCTGAACGCACGGGACGGCGAGTTCGACCTCACCTGACGCCACCACCGACGGCCGACCCCGCCGGTGCGCGGCGCCGCGCCCCCTCCCGCCGGCCTGGGAGAGGGAAGCGACGGCACGGCTCACGCGGGCGTCTGCGTCACGTCACGGCCGAGTCCCGCAGTGCCGTTGATCTTCTCGATGGCCTGCCGCGCATGCTCACCGGGCGTACGGGCGGTGAGCGAGGAGACGGACGTGGGCGCAGGCAGATGCGCCGCGCTCCCGGCCGGCGCGGACCCGGACGCGGACGCCGTCGTGGGCTTGGCGTGGACGGCGGAGCGGGTACGCAACCGATGCCCGGCCGCCTCGTCCAGGCTCACGGGCCGCTGCATCTGGGCGGCCAGACGCCCCGCCTCCTGCCCGAGCGCGGCGACGTCCTCCCAATGGAGGCGGACCACCAGCCGTAGCTCCGCCTCGCCGTCGGGAAGGGCTTGCAGGGGAGGAGTGGTGCGGTCGTTCATGGACTGATCCTCACGTCGGTACGGAATCTCGCGGGACGCTGCTCCTCACAGGCATCGGCACACACGGGTACCGGTGCGCACAGGGATACGGGGGCGGCGGCCGGGGCGTTCAACGCCGCCGCGCCCCGGCTCGGCCGGGTCGGTCCGTACCCGTACCATTGCGGGTATGTCCTTCCTCCGCCGCCGCAGCGCCGCCACACCCGCGGGCCCGGACTTCGATGTCCTGGCCATGGACCCGGGCGACTGGCCCGGAAATCTGGGCGCCGGCCTGCTGCCCGCGCCGGACGGCAGCTGCCAGGGGGTCTTCCTGCGCTACGACCTGTTCGGCGGCCGCGGACCCGCGATGATCATCGGCAACCTGCCCGAGGGGTCGCCCGCCCGTGAGGTGGAGGAGGGGGAGATCCCCTTCGAGGTCGGCCAGCTCCTCATCGCGCTGGAGAACGACGAGCCGGTCCACGTCACCGGTGTCGAGGACACTCCGGTCATGCAGGGGGACAACCTGCTG
The DNA here is from genome assembly GCF_052068155.1 of Streptomyces sp. OZ13. Taxonomy (NCBI): domain Bacteria; kingdom Bacillati; phylum Actinomycetota; class Actinomycetes; order Kitasatosporales; family Streptomycetaceae; genus Streptomyces; species Streptomyces sp. OZ13. Next base: position 130,656 of record NZ_JBQHCZ010000015.1, read on the forward strand.
ATCGTCCGGCGTCTGAAGCTGTCGGAAAGCCGCATCTCCTGCGTCCAGTTCGACCGCAGCGACAATGTGCTCGTCACGATCGCCAGCTGGGACCGGCCCATCACCGACGATCTCTACGCGCTGCTCAAGCCGCTGCCCGCGGAGCTGTTCCAGCAGGGCTGACCGCCCGACCGCCCCTCCGAGACCTGCTGCCCGGGCCCCGGCCCGGGCAGTTCTGTCATGTGCACCGGCACATCGGTCGCGCGACCCCCTGATCCCCTCGCTACACCCTGACCGCCGACCGCTGGGCCGGCAACGAGATCCGGGCGGCGGACGTGCCGAACCCCGTGGACGCACCCAGCCGCCACGGGGCAGCGCCGCCGCGAAGATCCTCCTCCTTGTAACGCCGCACCTTCCGGTGCCAGTTGAGGATGCCGGCGAGCCAGTCCTCGAGCTCGCGCGCATACGAGGCGAGCGCCGCCCTGCCGTTCTCGTCGAGACCGAACTCGTCGCACATCACGGGCAGTTCACACTCCTTCGCATGGAGGAACTGCTCCAGCCGGGAGGACATCAGATCCGCCGTCATCGCGAAGGCCGTGGGGTAGTCGCAGTCGAAGAACGTCTGCACCACCAGAACCGCGTTGTGGATCTCGCCCTCGTACTCGATCTCCTTCTGGTACGAGAACAGGTCGTTGAGCAAGCAGGCGTAGTCCATGGCCGCGTTCTCGAGAGCGCGTACCGGACCGCTCGCACAGAGCCCGGCCGGCAACTCACCCTCGTGGCGCAGCCGGCACAGGCTCATCGTCAGGTCCGAACCGAACGTGAGACGGCGCGTCTCGATGTAGTCGACCGGATCGGGGACCCGGTGCTGCGCCTGGTTGTGCAGCTCCCACAGCCAGCTGTCCAGCATGACGTCCACCGCCGCGCGCAGGGCCCCGCGGGCGTCCGCCGGCATCGGCCCTGCGGTACGCGCCCACAGATCGGCGAGGCTGCGCTCCATGGGGGCCACCGCGACGGCGGCCCCGGCCTCCGGGTCGTCCACCGGCATGCAGGCCTTCAGCCGGTCGTTCAGGAGCCTGGCCCCGACAAGATCACGGGGCGCGCCGAAGACCACCGGGTAGTAGTCGTCGCCGTACGTCCCCCATGTCAGCCACTCCGCGTTCAGTTCCAGTTCCTCCTGCGTGGCGTCGGGGTCGAGCCCCGCCGCGCACAGCGCCAGGTCGAAGCCCTTGAGCTTGGCCTCGTACCAGATGTCGTTCAGCAGGCCCATGCGCCCGGCCCAGTCGACCGACTTCCGGCGGGCATCGTCCAGGTGCGGACTCAGAGTGAGGGGGAACGGCAGGGCGAAGTCGGGGAGCAGGGACGGCCCCACCGGTCGCGGCCGGTGCGACAGGGAGCGCAGCCGTGCCGCCGTCGGACGGCCGAACAGCGTGCGGATGTCGAGAGCCGACGTCCCCCGCACCCCGGCGACGGACGACGGTCCGACCGCCTCGCCCACGCCCTCGTTCATGTACCGGCTGGAGCGCAGATGCCATTCGTGACCGCCGGACTGCCAGTCCTGAAGACCCTTGGTGTAGGCCGCGATCGCGGTGCACTCCTGCGGAGTGAGGCGCTTGTCCACGCACAACGCGGGCACCTCGGTGAGCGCGGTGTTCTCGAACTGCTGGACCCGCGAGGTCAGCAGGTCGTTCACCGCGTCCGCCGCCTCCTGCGTCGTACAGCCCAGGAAGCGCTCCAGCACCAGCACGCCGTTGCTGTTCTCGCCCTCGTCCTCCACTTCACGCTGGTACGAGAAGAGATCGTTGCGCAAGTGCACCGCGTCGGAGAACGAGTCGCGCAGCACCCGCAACGGACGCGTCGTGGCGACCGCTTCCGGCACCTCCGCCCGCGCCGCGTACTCCACCAGGCCCGCGGACCAGGGGGCGCCGCCGACCTTGCGGCGCATCTCGATGTACTCGACCGGGTTGGCGACCCGGCCGGCGTCGATGTTGGCCAGCTCCCACATCGACTCGTTGAGCAGATTCTTCGTGGACTCGGCGAAACGGGCCCGCCAGGCGGGGGACATGCTCGGCACCGTCCGCTTCCACAGGTCGGCGAGACCCGCCTCGACCGGATTCGTCGGCTCCGGTGTCCCCCGGGACAGGTCCATCGGCATGAAGGCCGGCAACCGGTCCAGATACGCCTTGCCGCCCGCCAGGTCCTGGGTGCGCTTGAAGACCTCCAGGAAGTGGTCGTCGAAGAAGAAGACCCACACGTACCAGTCGGTGACGAGTCCCAGGGTCTCCGCGTCGCAGTCCGGGTGCGTGTACGCGCACAGCAGGGCATAGTCGTGGGCCTCGAGGTCACTCACCTCCCAGATGCCGGACCCCTCCAGCATTCCCGTCCGCCGCGCCCACTTCCTGGTGTGCCGCCGTGCCTCCTCGACGTGCGGATTGAGGCGGGCCGGATACGGGACGTAGAAGTCCGGCAGGACGAAGGGCTGTGCCATGTGCGCCAGGGCCTTTCAGAGCAGCCGCGCACGAGGCGCGGACGGTCATGACGGCCCAGGCCTACCCCTCGCCCGTACGGGCCACTCACCCCGGCAAATAGTCACATGAGAGGCCCGGTGTCGGGTGGCGCCACCGGACCCCACGACCGGTGGCGCCACCCTTCAGAGCCTTCGCCGTGACCGGGGCCCGGCCCGGCGAAGGGAGCTAGCCCAGCACCCGCACGTCCGACGCCTTCACGAAGGCGACGCGGTGCCCGAACTGGATCTCGTAGTACATCTCTTCACCCCGGACCACCTTGTGGCCCGCCGTGTCGAACGTCGTCGCGTACAGGTACTCCCCGGGGACCCGGTCACCGACCACGTACCGCTGGCCCGCGAGCAGCTTGTACGGCAGCGGCGAGACCGCCTGCACCGGAACCCCCGGCGGATACGCCGACGCCTCCGGATACGCCCGGCCGTACACCGGCACATCGGCGAGACCGTCCTTCGGCGTCAGCACCTGCTCCCGCGCGCCCACCGCCACCGGCTGTGTCCGCGGGTTGTGGAACCAGGCCTTCTGCCCGAGGTACCAGATCGCCGTCCAGTCGCCCCGGCGCTCGGCCACCGCGTACTGCTGACCCGTCGAGGCACGTGCGCCCGTGTCGTTCACACCGGTCGTCGAGTCCTGCCCGCCCGGCCGCAGACCGATGTCCTTGACCAGTGGGGCGCTCTCGCTCGGCGCGGTGTGCAGCCGCACCGCGCCCGAACCGTGCGGCGCGCACGCCTCTCCGGCCGTCACGCAGCCGGTGTACAGCGGCTGGTGCCGCGCGTACTCGGGACGGATCGTGACCACGGAACTGTCCGGCCCCGCGGACGGCGTGAACGGCCTGCCGAGCAGTTGGAAGTAGTGCGCCCAGTCCCAGTACGGCCCAGGGTCGGTGTGCATCCCGCGGATCGTCGCCGTCGTCGTGCCCGGGACGTTGTCGTGACCCAGGATGTGCTGCCGGTCCAGCGGAATGTCGTACCGCTTGGCCAGGTACCGCACCAGACGCGCCGACGTGCGGTACATCGCCTCCGTGTACCAGGCGTCGGGGGACACCAGGAAACCCTCGTGCTCCAGACCCACCGACTTGGCGTTGACGAACCAGTTGCCGGCGTGCCAGGCGACGTCCTCGAGCGGCACGTGCTGCGCGATGTGCCCGTCGGACGAGCGCAGCGAGTACTGCCACGACACGTACTCAGGATCCTGTACCAGCTTCAGGGTGGTGTCCCAGGATGCCTCCGTGTCATGGACGACGATGTAGTCCACCGACTGGGAGGCCGGGCGGCCGGCCTGGTCGTGGTTGCCGTAGTCGCCGTCGCCGAACTCCTCGTACGGGGCCGGGATCCACTCGCAGGCCACCGTCGGCGGGCACTCCGTGCGGCCCGTGTCGGCGGTGCGCAGCCCCAGCCGCCGCACCTGCGTCCGGTCCGGTGACACGGCCGGGTCCGGCTCGAGCTCCACCCGCTGACCGCTGTCCGTCGTACGGGACTGCCCCGTACGGATGACGTCGAAGACGTCGTCGGCGTACGTCGTCGCCGTCGCCACGTCGTCCGCGCCGGAGTACCGCGCCACGGCGCCGTACCAGTCCGCGGGGTCCGCACTCGCGGGGCCGCCCAGCTCCCGCTGGGCCTGCGCGAGCAGGGCCGCACCACCCCGCACGTTCGCCGCGGCACTGTCACGCAACTCGTCCGCGCCGAGGCCCGACACTTCGGCCGCGCGCTCCAGCGTCCGCAGCCGCGGCGGCAGTTCGCCGGGATCGGGCAGGGCCGCCTCCACGACGGAACGTGCGGGGCGCGAGTCGTCCCCGCGAGCGTCCTCGACGCCGTGCGAGTGGTGGGGCGCCTCGGCGATCGCGGTCCTCGCGTCCGTCAGGTGCATCGGACCGTAGCCGCCGGTGACACTCGCCGCGCCGCCGTGCGCGTCCCAGCGGGACTGGAGGTACGAGACGCCGAGCAGCACGCTCTCCGGCACCCCGTACTCGGCTGCCGCGGCGGCGAACGTCCCCTGCATCGAATCCGCTGGAGCGCGCTCGGCGGTCGCGGACGGACCGGCTGACAGCAGCGGCAGCAGCAGGGCGGCGCACGCCACCGCGCCACCTGCCGTCAGCGCACGACGACGGGCACTTCTCGGACGTGCGGGAGCTGATCCTGGCAATGCGGCCTCCAGTGACGGGTGACGCGCGAACGGGCCCCGAGGGGCGGGACACGCCCCATGGGTATCGGCTCACGGACGATCCGTCAATCATGCCTCGGGAAGCGGTATTTGCACGTCAGAGGGCGTGTCGCGGAGTTTCGCGGCGACGGTCCCCCGGCCTGCGGCGCGTCAGTGGAGTGGACCAATGGCCACCGGATGACGGACCGTTCACCCCCGTTCCTGGGCGATCCCGTATGGCGGACGCGGCAGGGGGTAGCCGCAGTGCATGACCACGCAGAAGACCAGCGTTCTCGTCCTCGACGCCGCCGAACCGACGGAACTGGCGGAGTTCTACGCGGCATTGTTCGGCGCGGAGGTACGCGTCGGCAGCGATCCCGACTTCGTGGAGGTCGTCGGCCACGATGGAGTGCACCTGGCGATGCGCCGCGACCACGGCTACGCGCCGCCCAGCTGGCCCCGGCCGGAGGACTCCCAGCAGTCGCACCTGCGCATCCTGGTCGCCCGGGACGACCTGGACGAGGCGGAGCGGGAGGCGGTCGGTCTGGGGGCCCGCCCGATCGACACCAACAATCGGCGGGGGCCCCACGAGGAACGCGTCTTCTCCGATCCGGCCGGTCACTCCTTCTCCCTGGCGGTGTCCCCGGTCGTCGAGCCACGGACCACCGAGCGGAGCGCGCGGCACGGCGTACCGGTCCCCGGGCGCGAGAACTTCAGCTAAAGCGTGTTGCAGAAGGCTGTGACAAGGGCATTTTCCTTGTATGGCTGCCATGCGGCAACTCGCGCCGCTGTTCGGCTGCTCCCCGGCGACGGTGTGCCGGGTCATTCAGCGGCTGCGGCCGCTCCTGGCCATCGAGCCCGCCACCCGTCCAGTCGGCGCGGTCGAGCGGCTGTGGATCGTGGACGGCACCCTGATCCCGGTCCGCGACCGGAAGGTCGGAGCGTCCTCACGCAACTACCGGTTCTCGGCAAACGTGCAGGTCATCATCGATGCTGACACGAGACTGGGGTCCGAGTAGGAACGGAACAGAAAACCGGTGTAGCCGTCAAATCTTTTGACGGTTCGTGAGGTGGGCTGTCAGGGTGCGCCCATGAGTGACGACCCGACGATCGGTTTCCTGAAGGCGGACGTGGCGCGGTTCTGTGCCGGGCTGGATGAACTGGCCCCGGCCATCCGGCTGCGACTGCTTGTGCAGCTGCGGGCCGCGCTGGACGAGGTGACGGACGCGGCCCTGGATGAGGGCATGGCCGCGGCGAAGGCGGAGGGCTGGGGACTGCGGCAGATCGGCGGTCAGGTGGGCCTCTCGCACGAGAAGGTCCGCTACCGGCTCGCCCAGGCCGCGGACGAGGACGAGCCGGCCGGGGAGCCGTCCTAGACCGTGGTGGTCTTCTCGGGCTTGGCGGTGGAGCGGAGCTGTCCGCCCTGGATCTCGGCTGGCAGGGCGAAGCTGTAGCGGCCGTGAAAGTTGATGTGAGCGAACTTCAGCGGTGAGAGGCGGGCGATGTCCTCGTCGCGGACGTGGATGCCCTCGGCCCTCATCTCGATAATGATCTTCTGGAAGTACACCGTGTTCCACAGGACAACGATGTTGAGCATCAGGCCCAGTGCCCCGAGCTGGTCTTCCTGGCCCTCTCGGTAGGACTGCCTAAGCTCGCCCTTCTGCCCGTGGTAGATCTTCCGGGCGAGTTCGTGGCGGGATTCCTGCCGGTTGAGCTGGGTGTTGACTCGGCGCCGCAGCAGTTCGTCGGTGAAGTACGTGGACAGGTACGCGCTGCGGTCCAGCCGGCCGAGTTCCATCACGGCCTTGCCGGTGGGGGTGGGCTTGCCGCCGGGTGCGAGGACGCGCAGGACCTCGGAGGCTTTGATGGTGCCGGAGTGCAGGGAGCCCGCGAGGCGGAGCAGCTCGTCCCAGTGGGTGGTGATCTGCTTGACATTTATCTTGTCGCGGGTGACCGGGTTGAGCGGCCCGTAGTCGGCGTCCGGGTCGACGCGGTAGAGGGTGGCGCTGCCGACGTCCGCGAGGCGCGGGGAAAACTGGTAGCCCATGAGGCGAAAGAGGCCGAAGACGATCTCGGTGGCGCCGTGCGTGTCGGAGGTGATCTCGACCGGCCGCAGAGCGGTCTCCTGCTCCAGGAGGCCGTCGAGGATGTAGAAGGAGTCGCGCTGGGTGCCGGGGATCAGGATTCCGTGCAGGCCGCTGAACTGGTCCGAGAGGAAGTTGTAGAACGTCACACCGCGTCGGCGGGTGCCGAAGTACTTCGGGTTCGGCCCGGAGTTGAGGGTGCGGATCGGGGTGACGAAGCGCAGCCCGTCGGCGGAGGCCAGCTCCCCGCCGCCCCACGCCTGCACCAGCGGCAGACGCGTGTGGTAGTCGACCAGACGGGCGTTGGCCATCGAGAGGGTATGCGCGCGTACGTAGTTCTGCTCGACCCAGAACAGCCGGTCGCGCTTGAGGGCGTCGACGCCGTCGTGGACGATCGGCTCGATACCGACGTTGGTGGCCTCGCTGGTCAGGACCGCGGCCACGGAGAGCTCCAGGTCGTCCATACGCGAGTTGGACTCGGAGACATGGGTGAAGTCGGACAGGTAGGGAACCCAGGAGTTGACCTCCAGCACGACCTCGGGCAGGTCGACGGCGGGCATCCGCGCCTCGATCTCCTTGTTCAGGTCGATCAGAGAGGCCGGTTCGTCCAGGCGGTCCAGGCCGGTGAGGATGATGCGGTCGCGGCCTCCTTGCTGCTCGATGCGCACGTTGGGATTGGCGGCCAGACCGTCGGCGAACTCCCGGTGGGCCTTGTCGAGCCGGTCGGTCCAGGTTTTGAGGATCTTGTCGGGCTTGGGGTCGAGGTCGAGTTCCTCGCAGACCCGGGCGCGGGCCGCCTCCCACGCCGCATCTCTCAGCAGGCGGGCGTTGGGGTCGCCCCACTTGCGCAGGCCCGGCACGAACACCTCGTGCCGGTGCAGCGCCGAGCGCAGGGCCTCGGCGGAGGCGACGACCAGGGCGCGCTTCTCGACGCTGCCCACGGGCATCGGCGGGGGCGGGAAGACCAGGCGCCGCCAGGCCGAGGTGAGGACCTTGGCGGGGACCTCCCAAGCCTGGATGGGGCGGCGCCGGCCCTTGAGAGACTTCACGAAGCCGATCGCGTCCAGCACCGGCTCGCCCGCCGGGCCCGCCTCGAACGTGAACGTCTTGAGCAGGCCGGGCAGGAAGCGGGCGATCGTGTTGTAGCGGGCGGCGAGCATCTGCTCAGCACCGTCGTCGGGCTGCTGGGCCAGGACCTTGACGGTGTCGGCCGCGGCGTGGACGGGGCCGACGTCCATCGCGTCGAGCATCGCGCGTACGTCGCCCTCGGGGTCGGCGGCCGTGGTGCAGATGGCGAGCCACGCTTTGCGCAGCTCGATCGCCGCGGCGTCCAGGTCCTTCAGCGTCCGCAGCCTCTGCTTGGTCATCTTGGTGGCGGAGCTGCGGATGATGTCGCCCATCACCAGGTCGAAGACCTCGATCGCCTCATCGGCGGCGAGCTGCGGCATGACCGCGGCGAACGCCACCAGGGTGGCCAGGCGTCGGTCACCGGCGAGGTCGGAGACGGCCTGGGCGCGGGCGGCCTTGGCGAACCGCACCAGGGCCTGCAGCCGTCCCGGCGGTATCGCATCCAGGTTCCACGCATGGCCGCCGAAGGCGCGCAAGGATTCGTAGCGCTCAAGGGCCTTGCCGACCCCGCTCGCGGAGATGTCGCGCGGCGAGCGGCGCAGCCGGTCCAGCTCGGACAGGCGCTTGCCCGCAGGCACGACGACCAGCTGCTGCAGCCGGGCGGCCTGCTCAGTGGTCGGGGCTGCGGCGAGAGTGGCCCACAGGCGCTTCTCGGCTCGCTCGCGGGTTCCGGAGACCAGGCGTTCCAGGACGGTGACCCCGGGCAGCACCACCTTCTTGTCCACCAGGCGTTTGGTCGCGAGGTCGAACAGCAGGGTGGGGCGTTCGTTGCCGATCCAGGCGCGCTGGTACATCCAGCGGGCGAGCGTGAACCACTGGTCGAACTCGAACTTCGTGTACTCGTACTCCTTGCGGATCTGGTCCTGGTGGTCCCAGCGGGCCTCGCCGGTGCCGTACCCGGCGAGCTCCCCAGGGTCCAGGCCTAGCTGCTCGGCGACATAGCCGGCCACCACGACGGGCACCTGTTCGGGGTTCCCCAGGAAGGTGCCCAGGTAGCGGATGGTGCCGAGCTGGACGGCCCAGCCGATCCGGTTCCGCGCACCGCGGGCGGCCATCGCCCGGCGCCGGGCGGTTTGATCCAGCAGAAAGGACCCGGCGAGCTGTCCCTCGTCCGGGTCCTCGGTAAAGCGACCGAAGCGTCTGCGTTGTTCGTCGCTCAGAAAGTTGGTGGGCACCGGCCCGCTCCTTGATCCGTCGGCGTGATTCGCGCGCGACGGTGCCAGGCGTGCTGACGGTGCGTGAGGTGATCCCCGATTCCATCCCAGAGCGTCACCCCATGTGATAGGCGGGGCGGGCGCGGCTCAGCGGGCCAGGAACCTGCGGACCGTCAACACCCTGACGGACCCGACGGTCCTCGAGCCGGTGACCGCCGGTGTGACCGCAGGCTCAAAGGGGCGGGCACAGTGTCGCCGGTCGGGCGCCTGTCCATGTGTGAATCGGGCTGCCGCATGGACAGGCGCGACCGTGGGCCTCAAGCCGCTTCGAGGAAGGGATAGTCGGTGTAGCCCTCGGCGCCCGGCCCGTAGAACAGTTCCGGCCGCGGCTCGTTCTCCGGGTGGCCACCCTGCCAGCGCTCGACCAGGTCGGGGTTGGAGATGAGGGCCCGGCCCACGACCACGGCGTCGGCGTGATCGGCCTCGATGTGCTGCATCGCGTCCTCGCGGGTGGTCTGCCCGAGGAAGCCGTTGTTGACGATCAGCTTGCCGTCGAAGCGCCGCCGCAGCTCCTGTACAAGGTCGCCGCCCGGCTCGGCGTGCAGTACGGAGAGGTAGGCCAGGCCCAGCGGGCGCAGCTGGTCCACCAGGGTGCCGTAGGTGGCCAGGACGTCGTCCCGGTCGGTCTCGAAGACGTCCCCGAGGTCGACCTCCGGCGAGATCCGCAGCCCGACCCGCTCGGCACCGACGGCCTGGGCGACCGCCGTGACGACCTCGACGACGAAGCGGGCGCGGTTCTGCGGCGAGCCGCCGTATCCATCGGTGCGCTGGTTGGCCGCCGGGGAGAGGAACTCCTGGAGCAGGTAGCCGTTGGCACCGTGGATTTCCACGCCGTCCGCTCCCGCCTCGATGGCCCGGCGTGCCGCGGCGACGAAGTCCTCCAGGGCTGCCCGGATCTCTGCGGTGGTCATCGCTTCCGGTACGGGGTAGGGCTGCTCGCCCTTCTCGGTGAACGTCTTATTGTCGATGGCGATCGCGCTGGGGGCGAGGATGCGGCGGCCGCCGTTGATGTCGGGGTGGGTGCCGCGGCCGGCGTGCATGATCTGCAGGACTATGCGGCCGCCCTCGGCGTGCACCGCCTCGAACACCCGCTGCCAGCCGGCCGCCTGCTCGTCGGTGGCGATGCCCGGCTCGCCGACATACCCCTGCGACGCGTGGTCGGGGTAGGTGCCCTCGGTGATGATCATTCCGACGCTCGCCCGCTGCCGGTAGTACTCGACCATCAGGTCCCCGGGGATGCCGGAGGAACCGGCGCGGACCCGGGTCAGCGGTGCCATGACGACGCGGTTGGCGAGCTCGATCTTGCCGAGTGTCACGGGGGAGAAAAGCGACGGAACGGTCGAAATCTCAGAAGTGTTGACAGGCATGGGTGTCCCTACGTGAAGCGGTGGATTGCCGGAGGAAAGTCATCGCGACCTCTTCACTGTAACCCGATGTACGCATGAACGCGAACATGAGGTCGGGGTTACCCTTCCCGTATGGCCAGCCGTACCTCATCCCCGCTCATCCACCCCGACGTGGACGACTTCGACCTCTTCAGAATCATGAGCGCGCTGACCGACGAGACCCGGCTCACGATCGTCGTCACACTCGCCGCTTCGCCCGGCCTGGCCTGCAGTGGCTTCAACCGGGAGGTCGCCGCCTCCGTGCTCACCCGCCACTTCCGCGTCCTTCGCGAGGCCGGCCTCATCCGGCAGCACGACGTCGGCACCCGCCGCATCAACACGCTGCGCAAGGAAGACCTGGACCAGCGGTTCCCCGGACTGCTCGACCTCGTCCTCAAGGAGAGCGTCGGCCGCGTGGAGCCCTATACGAACTGTGACAACGAGTGACACCTCGCAGCGAACCGCAGTGGATGCGGCCGCCGCACGCCACGGCATCAGACACGTGAACCGGTGCGCGTCCACCTCGATCACCACCGAGGGTCGGACACGCCCACCCGAGTCAGGCGACGGGAGGATGCCGTCCCGACCGGCCCTCCCGAAGCTGCCACCAAGTTCCACGCACCGCAGTGTCACAGATGCGACGCAGCGTCACTCTCATAAATGACCAGATGCGAGAGTTCTGAGAACGCCCCCGGAGCGACCACGTTTCCGCAGGTCGCCGTTCGCAAAACGTCTGTCAAAACCCGGGCGTTCTGCGAAGCACTTCTGAGAGCCTGATCTCATGCAGCTGACGCCCGATCAAGCCGTAAATGCGGTAGAACGCCATGACTGCCCCAAGTGCGAGGTGCCCGGCGGGAGTCCGTGCCGCACCCGCGGCAGCAAGACCACCACGAAGTACCACACCGCCCGCTTCATCCTCGTGCCCGCACTCCGCGAGGAACTCGAAGTCCTGGTGCCCGAAGACCGCGGCCCGGGACGAACGTGGAAGCCGGGGCCGCCGGTCGAGGAGATGCCCGCCGCTCCGCCGGCCAGACCCATCAGGATCGGGTACGCCCGCTGTTCGACCGCGACGCAGGAACTGCAGTCCCAGCTCGACGCGCTCGCCCGCGCCGACTGCAAGAGCGTCTACTCCGAGAAGATCAGCACGAGGATCAAGACGCGGCCGGAGCTGGAGAAGGCGCTGAAGCTGGCGTACGACATCAAGGAGGCCGCCCCCGACCAGGAGGTCATCCTCACCGTCCACGAGCTCAAGCGACTTGCGCGGAATGCCGCCGAGCTGATGACGCTCTCCGGCCAGCTCCAGGCGGCCGGCGTCCAGCTCGAACTCCTCACCGGCCCGCTCACCGGCATCCACGACCCCAACGGCATGGGCGCCATGTTCTTCGCCGTCCTCGCGGCCGCCGCGCAGATCGAGCGCAACTACATCCGGGAGAAGACCCTCGAAGGCCAGGTGTCCGCCGCGTCGAAGGGCAACCACGGCGGACGGCCCAAGGTCATCGACGACGACATGCTCACCTTCGCCCAAGCGCTCAAGGACAAGGGCATCCCCGTCCCCGAGATCGCCAAGAAGCTCACCATCAAGACCGGCAAGAACAAGGACCAGCACCCCTCGGTCGCCTCGGTGTACCGGGCACTCGCGGAAGCCGAGCAGGAGGCAGAGGCGGCCTCGTGAGCGCAGAAGCCGAAGCCCACCTCACGGCCCGTCAAAAGATTTGACGGCTGCACCGATTTTCTGTTCCGTTCCTACTCGGACCCCGAGACTCGTGATCGCCGCGGCCCGGCCCGTTCCGGGCAACACCGCCGATGCGAAGGCATGGCGGAACTCCGGCCTTGCCGACCGATGCGAGGGCGTCACCGTGCTGGCCGACGGCGCCTACATCAACACCGGACTCGTCGTCCCGCACCGCAATAGCCCCGGACGAGCCCTGCTGCCCGGTGAGGAACAGGGCACGCGTTCTGTCCTTCACGTTCCATGAGGCATACGGCTCTCGAGCGAACCGTGCATACCCGCGCAGACGTCGTATCGCCTGCACGATCCCAGAAGAAGCCGGGTCCGCAACCGCAAGGAGCTCGACCCCCGTGGCGGCCGCCGAAGTTCGACAAGGCCGACAACCGCGAGCGGCACGCGGTCCGTCCGCTACGGAGCGATCCTGTCGCCGACCGAGCCCACCGCGAACACGGCCGCAGCCAAAGCCGGACGAGGCGGACCCGATCCCTGCGGCGCGATACACCCCTCCGGCCCCCTGAAACCTCGCCGATGCCGGCCGGCGATCGCCTGTCGGCCGCGGCCCAGTTCGCCACCAGGCGCTGCGACCTGCTGCTGGTACCACGGCGGCGACCGGCACACGGTCAACGCGATGGCGCGAGTTCCTCGAGCGGGCCCGGGCGCACCTGATGGCACACCGAGGTGCTGGCCACCTGTTCAACACCGTTGATCCAGCCGGGCTTCCCCCGTCCCGGGCAACGGACGGTCGGTGAGGGCACCGCCATGGCGAGCGGTGACTGTCCGCTGCGCTCCTCTGACCCACTGACTCCCCTGAGTCACGTAATAAGTGCGGAACGTAATCATGTTGGCGCAAACCCCCCTTGAGTCGGGTGGGGAGTGGCAAAAGACTGTCCGTGTGCCGAAGCGGACATCCGCCCGAGAGGTCCGCTCGCACGCCCGTCACGTATGCCATTGTCAGGAGACCAGCGCATGCCCGACGTCGGCCAAGACACCGCGCACCCGATCACGTTGACCAACGGCACCGCCACCCGGACCCGCGAATTGACGCCCGCCGATCTCGAACCGATCCAGGCACTGCACCACCGCTGCTCGCCAGGCAGCCGTGCCCTGCGCTACCACGCCGGCAAACCCCAGCTCTCTACCGCCGGATGGCGCGTGTTGTCCGACCCGGAGCGCGGCACCACGTTGGTCACCACCCCCGCCCAGCGCATGGACCACATCATCGCCATGACCAACGTGATGCGCACCGACCGGCAAGGGGTGGGCGAGCTCGCCGTTCTGGTTGAGGACGCCTGGCAGTCCAAGGGGCTGGGCACCGCCCTGGCCGCTCACGCAGCCGAAGTGGCCCGCCGGGCGGGCCACCACACCTTGACCGCGGCGGTCGCTGCACAGAACGTACCAATGCTCCACGTCCTGGCGAGTCTGGACGCCTCACCCCCTCGTGCCGTCGGACCCGTCCTCGACATCCACGTCCCGCTGTAGCACCGAGGAGACCGCCGCGAAACTCCCGCGGGAGCCGGGCACGGACACGCGCACAGCCGATCAACGTCGCTCTGCAGGGACGGGAACAGGCTTGCTGCGTCCGCTGTTACCGGCACATCACCCGGGCAGGACCGGTCAGACCTGCCCGACGCACGGTCGCTTCTGGCAGTGACGGCCTGCCGGGCCGCCGACACAGTGACCAGTGGGTTGTGTGCGGCCTGTTCCACGCGACGACGAGATCCTGCGCGGGCGCGGCGGCTACTGCTTCCACCTCAACGGGGCCTTCGCCGCGCTGCTGACGGCCCTCGGCTGCGACGTGACCCTGCACCGGGCCGGGGTGCAGGACGAGGTCGAGGACCCCGAGGGCCCGGGCGGCGACCATCTCGCGCTCACCGTAGGTCTCGACGGCGAGCGATGGCTGGTCGACACCGGGCTCGCCGGCGGAATGTACGAGCCACTGCCGCTGCGCGAAGGCGCCTACACCCAGGGGCCGTTCACCTACGGGATGGCCCCGTCGGTGGTGGTGCCCGGCGGCTGGCGGTTCACCCATGACCCCCGCGGCGCCTTCACGGCGATGGTCTTCGCGCCGGAGCCCGTGGAGCTGTCCTCCTTCACCGCGCAGCACCACCGGCTGTCCACTTCCCCCGAGTCCGGATTCGTCCGGGTTCTCCAGGCCCAGCTCCGCGACGCCAAGGGCGTGGACATGCTGCGCGGCTGTGTGCTGCGCCGGATCGACGCCGAAGGCACGTACGAGCGGACCATCGACTCGGCCGACGACTGGTACGACGTGCTGGCCGACGTGTTCCACCTGAACCTGACCGATGTCGACGTCGCCGCACGGGCCGAACTGTGGAACCGCGTCCACGGCGCGCACCAGGAGTGGGAGGCCGCGGGACAGCGCGCAACAACGCTCTAGACGGGACGGGACCGCCTGCATCCCGCGAGAACTGCTGACGGTTCGTCCCCGCCGACGGTCTCGGAGGAACGAGCCATGGGGTACGGGGGTATGGCGGGCGAGGCCGCGTCACGGCCCTGTTCTCTGCCGCTGCGCGACGAGATGCGTGATCCGGAGCCTCCAGGAGAATTGTCCTGGAACGGTTCTTCCAGGACTGCGAGCGAGAGGGATCCGCCATGGCCGTTGCAGGCGCTCCGATGGACCTCACGCAGGCCGCGCACGTCGGGATCTCGGTCTCGGACCTCGAAGCCTCGATCGCGTTCTACCGGGCCCTGACCGGGCGGGAGCCCGTCGCCGAGGGGACGATGAGCAGCCTGCCGTTCGGCAGGACCCAGGGTCTGCCCGTCGCGAAACTGCGGTACGCGACGATCAACCTGGACGGCCTCGGCATCGACCTCATCGAATTCCGGGATCCGGTGGGCGAGCGGACGAACGGGGCGGCGAACCGCCCGGGTTCCATGCATCTGTGCTTCAAGGTCGACGACTTCGACGCGGTGTACCGGCGCATGCAGGAGGCCGGGTACGAATTCCTGGGCGACGCCTACACGTTCATCGAGGGCGAAGTCACTCCGGAGGCGGCCCTCGGTACCAAGGTCGCCTACTTCAACGACCCCGACGGAACCAACCTGGAGATCATCGAGCCCAGGGGCGGCTTCGCCAACTGACGCCCTTCCGGGCACTCTGTGCCGGATCCGGACGCCGGGCGCGGGCTGCGCGTGCGGACCGCCCTCCCGGCCCGAGCCGGCTTCGGTCACCCTTGAAACCGCCGCCCGGGTACGCGGGTGCGTACCCGGGCGCGCGGTGGGGTGCCCGCGATGGCACCGGTGTCAGGCCGTGAGGGTCTTGTGGAGCGCGTCGAGCCCGTCGCCGTAGATGCCGGTGAAAGGGTCGACGACCTCGTCCTCGGTGGCGCCCTTTGGGTTGAAGCGGCCGGACCACTGGACCTCGGCGACGTCGTCGCGGCCGGGTACGGCGTGGACCCGGAGGGTGGAGACGTAGCCGTTGACGGGGAACGGCGCCTCGAGGATGGCGTAGCTGTAGTGACGCTCGGCCTCGTTGAAGTCCACGAGACGCTCGACGATGACGTCACCCTCGGGGTTCTTCAGCCGGCGCACCCGGCCGCCTTCGAGGGCGGTGCTCTCGGGGATGTAGGGGAGCCAGTCGGGCAGGGCGTCGAAGCCGCCGATGAGGTCCCAGACCTCGTCGGGGGAGGCGGGGACGACGCGGCTGACGGAGGTGGAGGCCATGATCCTTCTCCTGGATTCTGTGCGTGCGGGTTTCAGGGGGGCGGGGGTCAGGCGTTGTTCGGGAGCGGGGCGGCCGGGCTGACCAGGCCGGCGGCGTGCAGGTCCGTCCAGAAGGCGGCCGGGACGGCCTCGTTCAGGGCGGCGACGTCCTCGGCGATCCGGCTGGGCCGGGTGGCGCCGGGGATGACTGCGGCGGCGACCGGGTGGGCGAGGGAGAACTGGAGGGCGGCGGCCTTGATCGAGATGCCGTGCTTCTGGGCCAGGGCCTTCAGGCGGGAGACCTTCTCGACGATCTCGGCAGGGGCCTGCTGGTACTCGAAGTGGCTGCCGCCGGCGAGGATGCCGGAGCTGTACGGGCCGCCGACGACCATGTCGACGCCCTGCTCCTGGGCCATGGGGAGCAGGCGCGTGAGGGCGTGCTCGTGGTCGAGGAGGGTGTAGCGGCCGGCGAGGAGGAAGCCGTCGGGCTGCGGCTCGTCGAGTGCGAGGGTCAGCTCGATGGGCTCGGTCTTGTTGACGCCGAGGCCCCAGGCCTTGATGACGCCCTCGTCGCGCAGCCGGGACAGGACGCGGAAGGCGCCGGTACGGGCTTCTTCCAACTTGCCCAGCCACGCGTCGCCGTGGAAGTCCCGGGCGATGTCGTGGACCCAGACGATGTCGAGGCGGTCGGTGCCCAGGCGCTTCAGGCTGCCCTCGATGGAGCGCTCGGTGGCCTCGGCGGTCCACTCGTGGAGGATCCTGTTCGGGTTGCCGTGCTCGAACAGGCCGCCCTTCTCGCCGAAATCCGGCACGTCCGTCTCGTGCTCGTCGAGGATCACCCGGCCGACCTTGGTGGACAGGACGAATTCGTCGCGCGGCTTGCCGGCGAGTACCTCGCCGAGCCGCTCCTCGGCGAGGCCGGCGCCGTAGAAGGGGGCGGTGTCGTAGAAGCGGATGCCGTGGTCCCAGGCGGCCTCGACGGTGGCGCGGGCCTCGTCGTCGGGGATGGCGCGGAACATGTTGCCGAGCGGGGCGGTGCCGAAGCCGAGCTTGCCGGGGAGGACGTTCTTGAGGGACATGACAGTGCCTTTTCGATCAGTGCTGCCGGGGGGTGTGGGGGCATCCCCGGCACGGGGTGAGGCATCAGCGGACGGGTGCCTCTGCGGTGGGTTGCTCTACCGGCGGAGCCGTGCCGGTGACTGCACGGCGGTGTCCGGTCAGGGCAGGGTGTGGGGCACTCGCATTTAGATGCGTAAGCGCCTTACGAGTGAAAACAATAATTGCATGCGCGGGGTAATGCAAGTGTGGACGGGGTTCTGCTGTTCGTGCGGCGCGAGCGGTCAGGCCGCCGCCGTGTTCTCCGCCGCTCGTGCACCGGGGGAGGGGAAGTGCGGCAGTACCGTCTCGGCGAGTTCCCGGAGGACCTCTTCCACCGGCCGGTCGCCGGGGCGCAGGTTGAAGGAGACATGGGCGACGCCGAGCTCGCCCATCGCCCGCAGATGCTCCACCAGTGCCTCGCGGCCGGTGCGCAGGCCGAGCCGGATCGCCGTCGCAGGGGCGGCCGGGTCTTCGGTGAGGTCCAACTGCATGGGCGTGAGATACGGCTTGGGCGTCTCGGCCGTCAGGTCCTGCCACTCACGCGTCTTGAGCTTCAACGCCCCGAGCGGTCGGGGGTAGTTGAGGGACGCGTCCGCGTTCCGGGCGATCCACTCGGCGGACTGCTGGGCGTGCCCGGCGATCACGATGGGGACGCGGTGGCCCGTCGGCTTGGGCAGGACGTCGAGGCGGCGGTCGGCGGCGAGGCCGAGCTCGGGCAGGCTCATGCCCTCGCTACCGGACCGCGCGCCCCAGGCGGCGCGCAGCGTCTCCACACCCGTACGGAAGGTGGCGCCGCGCGCCTGGAAGTCCTCGCCGAACAGCGGGTACTCGACCGGCCTGTCCCCGCTGGCCAGGCCGAGGACGAAACGTCCGCCGGACAGGACGTCGACGGTGGCGGCGGCCTTGGCGACGAGCAGCGGCTGCCGGAGCGGCAGGACGACGGCCGCAGTGCCGAGCACAGCCTGCTCGGTGACGGCGGCGAGATGCCCGAGGTGCGTGAACGTCTCGAAGACGGAACCTGCGTCGCCGAACTGCTCGGGGTCGTACAGGGGTACGTCCCGGACCCACAGTCCCGCGAAGCCCAACCGGTCGCTCAGGCGGGCGAGTTCGGCGTGGCGGGTCAGGTCGGGGACGCCGAAGGGACGGGTGGCGGCCGGGTCGGCGCGCAGCGCGCGCAGCCGGCTGCTGCCCCAGTCGTTGTCGAGGGGCAGTTCGAGGCCCAGGGTCGGTAGGCCCGCGGGGCTCACGAGCCGGTCGAGGGCGGTAGGGGGGACAGGCATCACAGGCACAGCTTTCGAGGCTCGAAACTGGGGGACTTCGGAAACGCAGGAGGCTCGCGCGGGCGGGACCTGCCGTCCCGTCCGCGCGAGCCGGAGCAGCCCGTGAGGGCCGGTCGGGTCAGTTGAGCCGGTCCGGGTGGGGGCCGGTGCGCAGGTCGCGGTCGAGACCGGCGATGGCGGCCATCTCGTCGCCGGTGAGGGCGAAGTCGAAGACGTCGAGGTTCTCGCGGATCCGCGCGGGTGTCACCGACTTGGGGATGACGATGTTGCCGAGCTGCAGGTGCCAGCGCAGGACGACCTGGGCCGGGGACTTGCCGTGCCGGGATGCGGCGGTGGTGATGGCCTCGTCCTTCAGGACGGCACCTTGGGCGAGCGGGCTCCAGGCCTCGGTGGCGATTCCCGACTCGGCGTGCACTGCGCGCAGTTCGCTCTGCTGGAGACCCGGGTGCAGCTCTACCTGGTTGACGGCCGGGACGAGCTCGGCGCCGTCGATCAGTCGCTCGAGGTGGTCGGGCTGGAAGTTGGAGACGCCCGCGGTGCGGACCCGGCCGTCGGCGACCAGCTTCTCGATGGCCTTCCAGGTCTCCTTGTACAGGTCACGGGCCGGGGTGGGCCAGTGGATCAGATACATGTCGACGTAGTCGAGGCCGAGCTTGGCCAGGCTGTCGTCGAAGGCGCGGAGCGTGGAGTCGTAGCCCTGGTCGGCGTTCCACAGCTTGGTGGTGATGAACAGGTCTTCACGGGCGATCCCGGAGGTCGCGAGGGCCTTGCCGACGCCGGCCTCGTTGCCGTAGATCGCGGCGGTGTCGATCGAGCGATAACCGGCCTCCAGGGCCGAGGAGACGGCGGCAGCGGTCTCGGTGTCGGGGACCTGGAAGACGCCGAAGCCGAGCTGCGGGATCTCGACGCCGTTGTTGAGGGTGACGGTGGGGACGGTGGTGTTCGGTGCCATGGTGCGTGTGGACCTTTCAGGCGGTACGGAGTGAAGTGGTGAGGGTGTAGCGGACGGTCTGGGCGCTGATGAGTCCGTCCCGGAAGACGAACGTGTCGACGCCGTCGGTGACCTCGTGGGTGCCGGTGGTGGCGCTCCACTGCAGGAACAGCACGTTCCCGGCGAACTGCGGGGTCAACTGCCAGTCGGCGTCCGGCAGATCGGCGAGCAGCCTGTCGATGCCCCGACGTACTCCTTCGCGCCCCGCAAGAGTTCCTTCGGGGGTGAGGAAGACGGCGTCCTCGGTGTAGTTCTGGCTGATCAGGTCGAGGTCACCGGTGCCGAGCCGGTTGCCGTGGTCGGCGAACACCTCCTGCGGGGTGCGGCTCATCGGGCGAGCTCCTCGATCGCGGCGGTGGCGAAGCCGTGGTCCTGTTCCGGGGCGCCGCCGCCGACACCGATCGCGCCGATGAGCCGGCCGTCGCGGTGGACGGGGATGCCGCCGGCGATGAACAGCAGCGGCTTGTCGAGCGCGGTGGGCAGGGAGTGGAACGGCCCGTCGGGCTTGACCAGGTCGACGAGGTCGATGGTGGGGGCGTTGAGCTGCAGCGCGGTGTACGCCTTGCGGGTGCTGGTCTCGCCGGAGATCAGGACGGCCCGGTCGTCGCGGCGGAAGGCGAGCAGGTGGCCGCCCGCGTCGAGGACGGTGACGCTGACGGTGACCCCGGCGGCCTCGGCGGCGCGCCGGGCGGAGCCGATCAGGATCTCGGCATCCTGCGTGGTCAGCGGGGCGGTGGCGGTGGTGGTGCTCATCAGTGGTTCCTTCTCGGAGGGGTGTCTCGGAGGGGTGAGGGGAGTGGCGGTGCGGTGGCGCGACCGGGTCAGACCGTTGCCGGGGCGGGCTCGGCTGCCGCGGACCCGGTGACGACGCGGCCCGAGGTACGGGTGCGCCGGTCCATGTAGGCCGCGAGGAAGGCGAGCAGCAGCGCCGTGGCGGAGAGGATGGCGCCGACCCAGTTCGGGGAGGTGTAGCCGAGGCCCGCGGCGATGACGACACCGCCGAGCCAGGCGGCGAGGGCGTTGCCGAGGTTGAAGGCGCCGATGTTGGCGGCGGAGGCCAGCGTCGGTGCGGCGGAGGCCTGGTCGAGCACCCACTTCTGCAGCGGCGGCACGGTCGCGAAGCCGAGCGCGCCGATCAGCGAGAGCGTGATCGCGGCGAGGACCTTGTGGTGCGCGGTCGCGGTGAACAGCAGCAGGGCGGCGGTCAGGGCGGCCAGGGTGGTGAACAGCATCGGCATCAGGGCCCGGTCGGCGAACTTGCCGCCGAGCAGGTTGCCCAGGAACATGCCGACGCCGAACAGGACGAGCAGCCAGGTCACGGCGCCCTCGGTGTAGCCGGCGACCTCGGTCATCATCGGGGTGATGTAGGTGATCGCGGCGAACACACCGCCGTATCCGAGGACGGTCATCGCCATGGCGAGCCAGACCTGGATGTTGCGGAACGCGGCGAACTCGCTGCGGACGCTCACCGACTCCGGCCGGCCGGTCTCGGGGACGAGCCTGGCGACGCCGAGGACACCGATGACGCCGAGCGCGGCGACGATCGCGAAGGTGACCCGCCAGCCGAATGCCTGGCCGACGTACGTACCGCCGGGGACGCCGACGATGTTGGCCACGGTCAGGCCCATGAACATCAGGGAGATCGCGGAGGCCTTCTTCTGTGGGGCGACGAGGTCGGCGGCGACCACGGAGCCGATGCCGAAGAACGCGCCGTGCGCGAGGGAAGCGACGATCCGGCCGGTCAGCATGAGGCCGAAGCTGGGAGCGGCGGCGGAGAGGGCGTTGCCGGCGATGAACAGGCCCATGAGGAACATGAGCATCTTCTTGCGGGAGACCCGGGTGCCGAGCACGGTGAGCAGGGGGGCGCCGATGACGACGCCGAGCGCGTAGCCGGAGACCAGCCAGCCGGCTGTGGGAATGGTGACGCCGAAGTCTCCTGCGACCTGGGGCAGCACGCCCATGATCACGAATTCGGTGGTGCCGATCCCGAAGGCCCCGATGGCGAGGGCCAGGAGCGCGAGAGGCATGGAGAGTACCTTCCAGGTGGTTGCGCGAGGTGGTTACGCCGTAAGACAATAGTTGCAAGCGCGGTATAAGTGCAAATGCTTCCAACCCTGGTTCGCGTTTGCCGTCGTGTGCAACTATTGAGGAGACTGTCCGGTAAAGGAGCTCCGATGACCGCAACCGCCCCCGCACTCGCCGCCCTGGCACACGGCTGGTGCGCCCTCTCCCTGCTGCACGGCCGGATCGAGTCCCACCTGGAGCGCGCCCTCCAGGCCGAACACGGCCTGAGCGTGCGGGAGTACTCGCTGCTCGACGTGCTCAGCCGTCAGCACGACGGCGAAGGCGGGCATCTGCAGATGAAGCAGGTCGCCGACGCGGTCGTGCTCAGCCAGAGCGCCACCACCCGCCTCGTCACCCGCCTCGAGGGCCGCGGCCTGCTCGCCCGCTACCTGTGCCCGACCGACCGCCGCGGCATCTACACCAACGTCTCCGAAGCGGGCCTGAAGCTCCTCGAAGAGGCGCGCCCCACCAATGAGGCCGCCTTGCGTGAAGCGCTCGCCGAAGCCGCCGAGGACCCGCAGCTCGTACCCCTCGTCCGCACGGTCGAGGCCACCCGCACACCGACGGTGGTGGCCGCGGCGTGAAGGCCGAGCCCGGCGGCTGTATGAGAACAGGCCGCGTCGGCTGTCGCCTCTCCGGCCTCGTGGTCGCCGGACAAGTAGCTCTCTGTAGTCAGTGCGACGCTCGGTCCCGATGAGCAGTGCGGGACCGGGAAGTTCGCCGGCCTGAAGTTCACCCCCTGGTGGGCCGGGATGAGGGAGCGGGCGACTGTCCGCGGGTGTCCCAGGCTCCCCCGGCCGACCGGCAGGGGAGACGTGGTCAGCCGACTGTGTGCTTCCGGGCGTGCTGGGCCACGGTGTTGGTGATGGCGGCGAAAGCGACCGCGTGACCGCGGGCGTTCGCGTGGATGCGATCGGTGGCGTAGATGCCCGGGTCGGCGGCGAGCGGGTGGTGGTGGGTGTCGACGTGGATGCCGCCGAGTGCGCGTGCCAGGCCGGCGGTGATGCGGTCGAGCTCGTCGAAGCGCCGGGCCATGCCATCGGCGTGTGCCGGCGGGACGAGGCCCGACCGGGCCAGGTCGAACAGGCCGATGGTGATGACGAGGGCGCCGCTCTCGGTGAGGGGTGTCAGGAACGAGGTCAGTTCTGCCCGCAGCGTTTCCGGGGCGAAACCGCGGAAGGCGTCGTTGCCGCCTGCGCTCACCATCACCACGTCCGGCTCGAACTCCAGGGCGGGGCAGAGCTGCTGGTCCCGGATCTCGTCGAGAAGCAGATAGGGCTTGGCCAGGTTCACTGCCGCGAATCCTGGGCGGGTGGCGGCGAGGGCGTCGGTGAAGCGGTCGGCGAAGGATCGGTGGTGGTAGCCCGGGAGAGGGTCCATCACGCCGGCGGTGACACTGTCGCCCAGCACGGCCGGCCGGTTCCACGGGAGGTCGCGGAGCAGTTCGGCGGCGGCGTCCGGGGCCACGCAGTACGGGTCGGACAACTCGGCGGCGGGGCCGGCGGGCAGATCCTGGACGGGGGGCCGGTCCGGCCGGGAGGTCATCGCTGGTCTCCTTCGAGGATTCGGGCGGCGGCCGGGACCGGGTCGGCCGAGGTCGCGGGTTGCGGCAGGGGTGGGGCGGCGATCCGCAGGGCGAGACCGCCGACGGCGGCGGCCAGGTTGACGGCGGCGGCGAACCAGTACACGGCGGCGTACGGTTCCGCGCCGGTGCCCGAGACCTCCGCGATGATCACGGCCGTGGCGGCGATCCCGAGGCCACCGCCGACCTGGCGGGCCGCCATGACCATGCCTGTCGCGGCGGCGAAGTGCTGGGGCGCGACGGAGAAGGCGGCGGCGCTGGAGATGCCGACGGTGGCCATGCCGACGCCCACTCCCATCACCGTTCCGGCCGGGAACCACAGCGTCCAGAAGTGCGGCTCGGTGTCGATCAGCAGGGCCAGGGCGGCCGTCGATGCGGCGATGAGGGCCGAGCCTGCCGCCACCATCGTGCGCGAGGTGAGGGTGATGGGGAGCCGTCCGATGCCGATGCCGACCACGGCGGTGGTGAGCGCCGCCGGGCTCATCGCGAAGCCTGCCTCCAGGGCGGAGTAGTTCCAGGCGTCGGTCATGAAGAGCACGCCGAGCAGCATCGAGGTGAACAGCGCGGTGCCGTACGCGAGGGAGACGCCGCTCGCGACGGCGAAGGGCCGGATGTGGAAGAGGTCGAGTCGCAGCGCCGGTCGCGGATGCCGAAGCGCCCGCATCACGGTCGCCGCGCCCGAAACCACGGTGACGCCGGCGGCGGCCAGCACGTGCACCGAGGACCAGCCGTGGCCCGGGCCCTGCGTCAGGCCGTACACCGCCGAGCCGACGCAGAGGGCGAGCAGCAGGCCGCCTGCGAGGTCCGGCCCTTTGCCCGTGCGGGGCTCGCCGGTCAGCAGCTTCCTTCCGGCGACCAGCACCCAGATGCCCACCGGCAGGTTGAGGCAGAACAGCGCCCGCCAGTCGAGCACCTCGACCACGACGCCGCCGAGGGCGGGTCCCGCGGCGGCGGCCAGGGCGCCCGCCGCGCTCCACATGCCGATCGCGGCGCGCCTGCGTGCGGCGGGGATCTCAGCGAGTACCAGCCCCAGCGAGGCGGGTACCAGGAGAGCCGCCGCCAGGCCCTGGAGGGCCCGGGCGCCGAGCAGCACGGGCAGGTTCGGGGCCACGGCGATCAGCAGCGAAGACGCCGTGAAGACGGATACGCCGATCAGGAACAGGCGGGCCCTGCCGACCGCGTCGGCCAGCGGCCCGGCCGGGGCGAGCAGGGCGGCGAACGGGATCACATAGGCCGTGGCGACCCACGAGACGGTGGTCAGCGAGACGTCGAAGTCGGCGGCGATCGGCGGCACAGCCAGGTTGGTCACGGTGGCGTCGAGAAAGCTCAGGAAGGCGCCCGCGCAGGCAAGTAACAGGGCGACGGATGCTCGTCGGGTGGAGACGGAAGGGGTCATGGCGAGGATTTAAGAATACGATCGTTCGTACGTCAATGGCGTACGGTCGTTTGCTAAACTTCGGGCATGGCAGGACGTGCATCGGCTCAAGCAGCGCTCGAGACACGGCGATCGGTGCTGCGCGCCGCCGCCGAACTCGCTTCCGTGGAGGGCCTGGACAGCGTCACCATCGGCCGGCTCGCGGACCGGCTGGGGATGAGCAAGGCGGGTGTGATCGGCCAGTTCCGCAGCAAGGAGAAGCTGCAACTGGAGACGGTGGACCTGGTTCTGGAGGACGTCCGCACCCGGGTGTGGCAACCGGTGCGCCACCTTGATGCGGGGCTGCCGCGGCTGTTGGCCCTCTGCGCGTCCTGGGTGCGCTACGCCGCCGATCCTGGCTACTCCGGGGGCTGCCTGCTCACCCAGGTCACGTACGACTACGACGGTCGCACCGGCGCTGTGCACGACCGGATCGCCGAGGGTCGCGCCCGCTGGCGGGAAACCCTTCGCCGTGACATCGACGCCGCCGTCGCCGTCGGTGACCTCCCGCCCGGGACGGACGCGCCCCAGGTCGTCTACGGGCTGGAGTCCTTGGCCGCCGGTATCACCCCGGCGAGACTTCTGCACGGCGACGACCGGACGGAGGACTGGGCCCTGCGCGGTATGCACGCCATCCTGGGCGTCCCCTCGGCGGCCTGATCCCTGCCAGAAGCATCCCGCGACCATGTGGATCGCGCCGCCGGCGGCAGTGCACATCATGGTGGGGGTCGTCGTGGGCATCGGTCTTCATCTGCGCAGCCCGCGGGAACGGGCACCTTTGACCGGGGAGACCCGGGGATCCATCGCTTCGAGCGCGGGGGCGGACAACAATGCTCGCCGTGGCTGCTCGCTCCCGGCTCCGGTCAGGGCCCCGCGGCACCGGCCGCACCGCCGCGGGTTCCGTGGCGAGCCGTCCGCCGACGGAAGACGAACGGGGGAAGCACAGTGCGCTGCGCGCCCGGCGTGTCGGCACCGGACGCGCAGCGCGCTTCCCCCTCTGTGGCGGCGGCTCCAACGAACCTGCCGCTCGGCGGCGGTCGGTCAGCGGGTGCCGACCGCCGCGCGCACGGCCCGGCGGGCCATTGCGCAGTCGTCGTGCAGCCGCCTCAGCAGCAGCCGCTGTTCCTCACCGGCCGTAGGGCCGGCGGCCTGTGCCTGGGCACCCACCACCGGCGGCGCCTCCCGCATCGTGCGCTGCACGGCGGTCTCGTAGGTGCGGATCTCCCGGGTGAGCACCAGCATCAGGTTGACCAGGAACGCGTCCCTGGCCGCCGTGCCCGCCTGCTGGGCGAGCTGGCTGATCTGCCGGCGCGCCGCCGGAGCGTCGCCCAGCACCGCCCACAGCGTCGCCAGGTCGTAGCCGGGCAGATACCAGCCCGCGTGCTCCCAGTCGACCAGCACCGGACCGGTGGGCGACAGCAGGATGTTGGAGAGCAGCGCGTCACCGTGACAGAACTGCCCCATCCCGTGCCGGCCGCCTGCCTGCGCCAGACCGTGCAGCAGTTTCTGCAGGTCTCCGAGGTCGCGGTCGGTGAACAGCCCCAGCTCGTGGTAGCGCGAGATCCGCGAGCCGTAGTCCAGCGGGGCGTCGAACATCCCGGCCGGCGGCCGCCAGCTGTTGAGCCGCACGACCGCTCCCAGCACGGCGCGCAGATCCGCGCGCGGAGGGGCTTCCACCGGATGCCGGGTCAGCGCCGCGGCCCTTCCGGGCATCCGCTCGATCACCAGGGTGCAGTTCTCCGGGTCCGCGGCGATGAGCCGCGGGACCCGCACCGGTGGGCGGTGCCGCACGAAGGCGCGGTACGAAGCTATTTCGTGCCGGAGCCGCTCGGCCCACGCCGGCGAGTGGTCCAGTAAGCACTTGGCGACCGCCGTCGTACGCCCCGTCGTTCCGACGATCAGCACGGACCGTCCGCTGCGGCGGAGCACCTGCACGGGATTGAACTCGGGGCAGATCCGGTGCACCGACGCGACAGCCTTGCGCAGCTGCGCGCCCTGCGGGCCGGACAGGTCGATTCTCCCGCTGAGGGGCGGCCGGCCCGTCGCACCGGCCGTCCTGCGTGCCCGGCCGGGGTCGGCGCGGTCGAGATACGGACCGGCGCCGGCGGGGAACGCGTTTCGCTGCTGAAGCCGGGGCGGAGCGGACACGGAGGACGATGCTGTGTACATGGGAGATACAGATCCCTTCGTGTGCCGACAGGTTGCGTGCGCGCCCCGCCCCATATGCCAGGAGCAACACCCTGGGGAATGTGCCCCGGCAGACGGGGCGAGGTGGCGCATTCCTACCTGACACCGCATTGCGGGTGGCACACCATCTGGCGAACCCTGGCGAACCCTGGCGAATAGTCGCCCGCCCCATGACAGCGCGTTACTGTCAACTCAGCCGAGAACCTGGGGGCTTGACGTGAGCAGAGAACCCAACACCCGCCTGTGCGACCTGTTCGGCCTGGCCGGCTGGTCCAAGGGTGAGCTGGCAAGGCTCGTGAACCGGCAGGCGGCGGCCATGGGCCACCCGCAGCTGGCGACCGACACCTCGCGGGTCCGGCGTTGGATCGACCTGGGGGAGACCCCGCGCGATCCGGTGCCCAAGGTGCTGGCAGCTCTGTTCACCGAGCGACTCGGTCGTGTCGTGACCATCGAGGACCTCGGGTTCGCACGGAGCGGGCGAGCGGGTAAGCGGCGGGACGTCAAGGGAGCAGAGAACCCTGACGGTCTGCCCTGGGCGCCCGACCGTACGGCGGCGGTCCTCACCGAATTCACGGGAATGGACCTCATGCTCAACCGACGCGGCCTGGTGGGCGCGGGCGCGGCGCTTGCCGCGGGCTCAGCACTCAGCAGCGCCATGCACGACTGGCTCAAGACCGACCCGGCGATCTCCCAGGACGCCGCACGCACCTCAGATGTTCTGCACGCCGACCCCGCTGGGTACGACCGTTACGAGGCCGCCCCCATCGGGTCGCAGGAGATCGAGGCCCTCGAACGTTCCGTAGAGGTGTTCCGCGCGTGGGACGCCGCCCGTGGCGGCGGCCTTCAGCGCAAGGCAGTGGTGGGACAGCTCAACGAGGTCGGCGGCATGCTCGCCTACCGCCACCCCGACCATCTGCAGCGCCGCCTGTGGGGCGTCGCCGCCAACCTCGCGGTACTCGCGGGCTGGATGTCCCACGACGTGGGGCTCGAACCCACCGCCCAGAAGTACTTCGTCATCGCGGCCCACGCGGCACGCGAGGGCGGTGACCGTCCGCGCGCCGGAGAGGCCCTGTCCAGGGCGGCGCGCCAGATGGTCCATCTGGGCCGCCCGGACGACGCGCTCGACCTGATGAAGCTCGCCAAGTCGGGCTCGGGGGAGCAGACGCTGCCCCGCACCCGCGCGATGCTGCACACCATCGAGGCGTGGGCGCAGGCGTCCATGGGCCAGGGGCAGGCCATGCGCCGAACCCTGGGCGAGGCGGAGGACCTGTTCGTCTCCGACAAGGGCGATGTGCCGCCGCCGAGTTGGATGCAGATGTTCGACGAGGCCGATCTGCACGGCATGCAGGCGCTGGCGTACCGCACGCTGGCAGATCACGACCCGTCGGCCGCGGCCGTCGCGCAGAGCCACGCCAAGCAGGCTCTGCAACTGCGCGAGGGCGGCCGGCAGCGTTCGAAGATCTTCGACTACATCTCGCTGGCTTCCGCGTGCTTCATCGCCGACGACCCCGAACAGGCGGACCGTTACGCCAGGTTGGCGCTGGTGTCGATGGGGGAGACCTCTTCGCACCGGACGTGGGACAGGCTCCGGGAGATGTACCGGCTGACCGGCCAGTACGCCGGCTACGCGAAGATCGAGGACCTCCGCGAGGAGATCGAGAGCGCGATGCCGGGCAGCCTGTCGGCGAAGCCGAAGCTCAAGGGGATCTAGTACCGGTACGGGGAGCCACGTACCGGAGCGAGGTTCAAGAGGAGCCGACGCTTGGCGAGGATCGACAGGAGCCGGTGTCAGCGGCGGACTTCCGCCCTACCAGTGGGCGGGCGGCCACTCGGGCCGTCGACCGGCCCGTGCGGCGGGCGCGGTCAGGCGACGACCCTCGCCACCATCACACAGGCGTCCCCTTCTCGTTCCTGCTGACCGAGCTCCTCCACGACCGCGCGGACGCATTCCTGGGCGTTCGTGGCCCGGGCGAACCGCGCTGCCAGTGCCGTCAGCCGGTCCGCACCGAGCTCGGTCGCCGTGCCCGTGCGGGTCAGCGCGTCGCTGTGCAGCACCAGCACATCGCCCGGCCGGAGGGTCACTTCGGCCTGCTCGTACACCGCTCCGCTCGTCGCGCCGAGCAGCACACCGTCCGGTGCCGTCAAGGCCTCACCCGACCCTGTTCCCTCGCGGAACAGCAGGGGGGACGGGTGGCCGGCCTGCGCCCACGAGAGCGTCCTGGTCCCCGGGGCGTACGTGCAGCAGACGGCGCTTCCCAGGGTGGGCTGCGAGGACGTGTCGAGCAGTTGGTTGAGGTGCGTCATGAGCGGTCCCGGACGGATGCCGGCCACCGCCATGCCGCGCAGCCCGCCCAGCAGCATCGCCATCGCGGAGGTGGTGCCCACTCCATGGCCCGTCAGGTCGCCCACGCTCAACAGGGTGCTGCCGTCGGGGAGTCGGAGGGTGTCGTACCAGTCCCGTCCGAGGGGCGCGCCGACAGGGGAGGGGAGGTGGTGGGCGGCGATGTCCAGGGCGCCCGGGCCGTCCTGCGGGGTCCGCAGGGGGCCGCTCCGCGCGGGAAGCACCGCTTCCTGCATCTCGGCCGCGAGGCGGCGCTCGGTCTGCTCCATGTGCTGCTGCCGCTGGACCCAGTCACGGGTCTCACGGACGGCCCGTTGGCTGCGGCGCAGTTCACTGACGTCCCGCAGCACGGCCCACATCGAGGCGGTGGAGCCGTCGGCGTCGAGCACCGGCTCGCCCATCATGTGCACGGTGCGCACCCGGCCGTCGGGACGGACCAGACGGAACTCGCCGTCGATGGGGCGGCCGTCCACCAGACAGTCCGTCACCATCGCCGTCAGCATGGGCTGGTCCTCGGCGAAGACGACGGACGGCATCTCGTCCAGCGACATCGGTCCGCTGCCGGGGTCGCGGCCGAGGATCCGGTACAGCTCGTCGGACCAGCTCACCTCGTCGGTGAGGAGATTCCACTCGGCGCTGCCGACGCGGCTCAGCAGTGAGCCGCCGGCCGCGCTGTCCGCCTCGTACTCGGTGAGATCGTCGGCGAAGGAGTCGGCGGCCTCGGGCGGCAGCCCTTCCTTCAGCTGGTCCAAGTGGGCGCCGAGATCGTCGAGGTGATGGAGTGCCAGGTCGCACAGGGCGCGCTGCCAGCGCCCGCGCGGATCGTCCTCCGTCACCGCGCCGTCCGGGCGTACCGCGTCGACGTCTCCACGCAGTCTGCGCGTCCTGCTGATCAGGGCGTCTACGGTTCCACGCTCGGGCGGCTCTGCGGGACGGTCCGCGAACACATGGGACGGCATGTCGTACTCCGATACAGGCGCGGCCACGGCCAGGGTCTGGGACAGGGACCGAATACGAGGGTTGCACAGCCAGGAGGCGGCCGTAAGCCATTTGGCAACACTCGATCCGGTGGTGCCTTTGGCATATGCCACAGGCGTCCGGGGTCGGGCCGCGCCGCCCGTCCGGCTACCGGCGCGTCGCCGTGGCCGGCCGCGTGAGAACCCCGGAGCGGGCACACCGACCGACGGCCGGCGACCGGGCGCCGGGGCGTTGTCAGTGGTGGGCGGCAGGATAGTGCCATGACGACTTCACCTGCCGTTTCCGTCGCGCCTGCCACCGTTCTCGCCGACGCCGCCGCCTATGCCGCGGCGGTCGAGACCGCGACCCGTGCCTCCGCCGCATACTACGAGACCGGCGAGAGCACTCTCGACGACGACGCGTACGACCGCCTGGTGCGCGGGATCGCCGCATACGAGCAGGAACATCCTGACGAGACGTCACCCGCCTCTCCGACGGGCAAGGTCGCGGGCGGGGCGGTGGCCGCGGGGGACGTGCCCCACACCGTGCCCATGCTCTCCCTGGACAACGTCTTCTCCACCGAGCAGCTCGTCGCCTGGACCGCTTCCGTGGAAAGACGCACCGGCCGCCCCGTCGAGGAGTGGAGCGTCGAACCGAAGCTTGACGGCCTGGCGGTCGCCGCACGCTACGAACGGGGAAACCTGACCAGGCTGATCACCCGGGGGGACGGCACGGCGGGCGAGGACGTGTCGCACGCGATCGGCACGATCGTCGGCCTGCCCCGCACGCTCGCCGAGCCCGTCACGCTCGAGATCCGCGGCGAAGTCCTCATGACGGAGGAACAGTTCGAACGGGCGAACACGGTCCGCGTCGAGCACGGCGGTGCTCCGTTCGCCAATCCCCGCAACGGCGCGGCCGGCACCCTGCGGGCCAAGGACCGGGCATACACGGTGGAGATGACCTTCTTCGGCTACGGGGCGCTCGCGCTGCCCGCGTCGGGCGAGGAGCTCACCGGCCGGCTCGGCGAGTGGGCGCACAGCCGCATCATGCGCTACGTCGCGGACCTCGGCGTGCACACCGCCGACAGCACCGCCGTCGCCCCCCGCACCCTGACCACGACCGAGGCGATCCAGGCCCGCATCGACGAGATCGCCGCCGCCCGCCCCGGCCTGCCGTTCGGGATAGACGGGATCGTCATCAAGGCGGACAGCGCGGCGGACCAGGCCGCGGCGGGCTGCGGCTCCCGGGCGCCCCGCTGGGCCGTCGCGTACAAGCTGCCCGCCGTGGAGAAGGTCACCACCCTGCTCGGCGTCGAGTGGAACGTGGGCCGCACCGGCATCATCGCCCCGCGCGCCGTGCTCGAGCCGGTGGAGATCGACGGCTCCACCGTCACCTACGCGACCCTCCACAACCCCGCCGACATCACCCGCCGCGATCTGCGCACGGGCGACAAGGTGATGGTCCACAAGGCCGGGGACATCATCCCGCGCGTCGAGGCGCCGGTGGCCCATCTGCGGACCGGCGCCGAGCAGCCCATCGTCTTCCCCGAGGTCTGCCCCCAGTGCGGCTCGGACATCGACACCTCCGAGCAGCGCTGGCGCTGTGTGCGTGGCCGCGACTGCCATGTGGTCGCCTCCGTCTCCTATGCGGCCGGGCGCGACCAGCTCGACATCGAGGGACTCGGCGTCACCCGCGTCGTCCAGCTCGTCGACGCGGGACTGGTCCGCGACCTGGCCGACCTGTTCACCCTCACCCGCGGGCAGCTGCTCGCCCTGGAGCGCATGGGAGAGACGAGCACCGACAATCTGCTCGCCGCCATCGACACGGCGAGGACCCGTCCGCTCTCACGGGTGTTCTGCGCCCTCGGCGTCCGGGGCACCGGCCGTTCCATGTCCCGCAGGATCGCCCGGCACTTCGCGGCCATGGGGCACATACGCGCCGCCGACGCGGAGGCCCTCCAGCAGGT
The DNA here is from genome assembly GCF_052068155.1 of Streptomyces sp. OZ13. Classification (NCBI taxonomy): domain Bacteria; kingdom Bacillati; phylum Actinomycetota; class Actinomycetes; order Kitasatosporales; family Streptomycetaceae; genus Streptomyces; species Streptomyces sp. OZ13. Next base: position 162,376 of record NZ_JBQHCZ010000015.1, read on the forward strand.
CGACGGCATCGGCGTGGAGAAGGCGAGGACGGTCGTGGCCGAACTCGAGGAGCTGGCCCCGCTGATCGACCGGCTGGTGGCCGCGGGCGTCAACATGACCGAACCCGGCGCGACGCCGCCCGCCGCCAGGGCCGAGGACGGTACCGGTGCCGAGGAGCACGCGGAGGACACCGGGGCGGGGGCGGGGACCGCCGCGGGCGCGGGCCCTCTCTCCGGCATGACCGTCGTCGTCACCGGCGCCATGACCGGACCACTGGAGAAGCTGAGCCGCAACCAGATGAACGAGCTCATCGAGCGCGCCGGCGGCAAGTCCTCCTCCAGCGTGTCCAAGCGCACGTCGCTCCTCGTCGCCGGGGAGAATGCCGGATCCAAGAGGGACAAGGCCGAGCAGCTCGGTACCCGGATCGCCACGCCGGACGAGTTCGCCGCGATCGTCGCCGATTTCCTCGGCACGGCGGCCTGAGGCCGAGCGGCGGCCGTTCCCGGGGGTGCGGCCGCCGCTCGTACCTCACCGGGCCGCGAGGCCCCGTTCGAAGGTCCCCCGCTCGAGGAAGGCCAGCCTGGCCCGCTTCTCCGGCTTGTCGATCTCCGGCCCGAGCACGAACCCGGACCGGACCATCCGGCCGATGGCCTTCTCGTTGCGCGCGTCCGGTTCGACCACGAGCCGCAGATGGGCCGGGTCGGTGAACGCGTAGGCCGTCAGGGCCCCGACGAGCACGCCCGTGAAGCCGGGGCGTGCGCCCTCCCGTGGAGGTGCGATCAGCAGGTGCAGCCCGAAGTCCCCGGGCCGCACGTCGTAGCACTCGCCCACCGGGTCGGCGTCCGGGTCGTAGGTCTGGAACAGCGCGACCGGCTCCTCGTCCAGCACGGCGAGGAACGCGTGGTGCGTGGTGAGGGAGTCGACGAACTCGTAGGTCTCCCGCACCTGTTCACAGCTCTGTCCCAGCATGCCCCAGAACCGCGCGCGTTCCTCGCTGACCCAGGCGTGGATCAGCGGGGCGTCGGCGGCCGGTTCCACCGGCACGAGCCGCACCGTCCCGAACCCGTCGGCGGCGTGCTCGTACACGGCCGCTCGGCGGTGCGCGGTGGTCTCAGTGGTCATCTCTCTCCTCGGTAAGGCTGTCCCAGTCGGTGATCACGGGGACGAGTTCGCCGGCCAGCCACAGCGGCAGCTGGTCACGCCGGTGGGCGTGCCCGGGCACTCCGGAAGCGCCGAACGGGACCACCCACAAGCTGTTCTCCCGCTGCGCCAGGTCCCATACGTAACGGGCGGCCGGGCCCCTGGCGCTGCGGTCGGTGATGCCGGGCACGCTCGCCGTCGACAGCACGCAGTCGTGGTCGCCCGACACCGCGGGCCACTCCTCGGCCGTCGACCTGGGCAGCGCCTGCCAGGGGGCGAGCCGGTGCGTGTCCCCCCAGACGCCGGACGGCGTGCTCGCCGCCACCTCCTCCACGGCCTCACGCAGCGCCGCTGCCGCGTCGAGACCGGGCAGCGCACCGGGGGAAAGCAGCCGTTCGAGCGCGAACGCGACGCGGGGCACCAGAGCCAGCCAGGGAAGGAACACCTCGGGAAGGCGGGGGAGTTCGGCCAGGCCGGCCAGCGCGGGGCTCGCCGACAGCTTGAGGACCACCGCGGAGCGCAGCGCCGCGTACACCGCCGCGTCGGTACTGCCGGCGTCCATACGTCGGTCCCAGCTGGCCAGCCGGTCGCGCAGCGCGGCGGCTTCCGGGCCGAGCCCCTCCAGCCGGGCCAGCAGGTCCAGCAGCGGGGCGGCGGACGCCAGATGGGTGTCCATGTGGATGCGCGGCATGTCGGCGGCGGACCAGGACGCCGCCTCGCCCAGCAACTGCCCGATGCGCTCGGCCCGGTGAGGGGGCGCGAACTCGATTCCGAGCGGAGCGGCCAGGCCTCGGGCGTTAGCCATCACGGCGAAGCCGTCGACCGCGGCGCGGGGGGTGGGCTCGTACGCGTCCTGCCAGGCGTACCGGGACTCCCAGGCGGGCACCACGCGCAGCCGGTTGGCCCGGTCGCGCCGCGGTACGCGGCCGGCCACGCGGTGCAGCAGGCCGCCGTGGGTGTCGGCGGCCTGGACGACGTTGACCGGCTCCACCCACTGCTCGACGGCACTGTCCACGTCGTCGACGGTCCGGGCCCGCAGCAGGGCCGGCAGCGCGTTGAAGCCGATGCCCGCGCCGGCGCGTACGGGGCAGCGCAGGCTGACGGCTTCCGAGCCGTCGCCGGTCGTGATGATCACCGGCCCGCGTTCCGTCTCGATCACCTCGACCTCGACGGGATCGCCGCCCGCCACCGTGATCGACTCGGTGTGCGTGTGCGCGGGCCGCCAGCCTTCGGGGCCGAGCGCCTCGACGGCGTCCCCGTGTCTTCGGAGCCGCTCGCGGTAGAGGTCCTGGTAGTCGGCCATGGCGTTGGTGATGGCCCAGGCGACGGTGCCGGTGTGGCCGAAGTGGGCGATGCCGGGGACGCCGGGCACGGCGAGTCCGACCACGTCGAACTCGGGGCAGGCCAGCCGGATCTGCTGGTAGATGCCCGGGTCCTCGATGAACCGGTGCGGGTCACCGGCGATGAGCGCGGCTCCCGTGGCGGTGCGGTCGCCGCCGACGATCCAGCCGTTGCTCCCGGAGGTGCCCGGCCCGTCGGTCGCGAAGAGTTCGACCGACTCGTCGCCGAGCACCCTGGCGACCTCCTCGCGCCACAGTTTGGTGGGGAATCCGGCGAACAGGATGTGGGTCGCCAGCCAGATGCCGAGTGGCGTCCACGGCTGCCAGCGGCCGGGCGCGAGGGACACGGCCGCGAAGCGGGGGTCGCGTGCGGCGCCGGCCTCCAGGCCGTCGTTGACGCCGTCCACGTAGCGGCCGATCCATGCGGCCGTCTCCTCGTCGAGCGCCGCGAAGCACCGTTGTGCGGTGTCGTCCAGCCGTGACATGCGGGCGAACCTGTCCCAGGCGAGGGACTCCTCGCCGAGGAAGGCGGCGGAGGTGCCCTGCGACCGGTGCCGGTCGACCTCGATCTGCCAGGCCCGGTCGACGGCGGCGTTGCGGCCCTGGGCGAAGGCGAGGTCGTGCGCGTTCCCCGCCCGCAGATGCGGGATTCCCCACGGGTCCCGGTAGATCGTCGTACTCACACTGATTCCCCTTTAGGTTAGGCTCGCCTAACTTAATCTACGGTCCCTTTGCGAAACAATCCGGCCATGGCGGGAAGGGGTCGACCCCCGGCGAGTCACCGCCGCCCGACGAACCCGTCATACTCGTTCCATGACGTCGCCCCTGACATCTGCCGGCGCCGGGCGGGCCGATGGCCCCACGCCCCCCGCGATCCGCCGGGCGACCGCCCGGGACGCGACGCGGCTCACCCGCCTGGTCCGCGGTTCCGGCGCCTACCAGGGCCACTACGCCGCCATGGTCGCCGGGTACCGGGTGGGACCGGACTACATCGAGACCCACGAGGTCTTCGCCGCCACGGGTGAGGACGCCAGGGTTCTCGGTTTCTACTCCCTCGTGCTGCCGTCGCCCGCGCTTGACCTCATGCCCGAACTGGACCTCATGTTCGTGGCCGACGACGCCCAGGGGCTCGGCATCGGCCGGCTGCTGGTCGAGCACATGCGCGGACGTGCCCGCGCCGCGGGTATCGACGCCGTCCGTGTCGTGGCGCATCCACCGGCCGAGGGCTTCTACCTGAGCGTCGGCGCCCGGCGGACCGGTACCGTGCCCGCTCGCCCGCCGGCCGTCATGTGGGACCGCCCCGAACTGGTGCTCCCGACCACGTCGGCGTAGTGGTCGGCGAGACACCGCCACGGTCCAGGTCTCGGCCCGGCCGTAAGGCCGTTGCTCCACGCGGACATTGAGCCGTCTCGGCTCGCGGCTCACCGGCGCGCGGCCCTGCGGCCGTTCTTGATCCGTAAGCTCTCCCGTCCGTATGGCGGCGTAACGTGACATATGCGGGCCGCGACCCGCGGTCCGCCCTCGCAGCTCGGCGGAAGGAGCGGCCATGTCGGATCTGGATACGCGGCGCACGTCCCCCGACCTCGCTGAGCAGGAAGCGTTCGCCGGAGAAGTGGTGGACGTGCTGAACAAGGGCGCGCTCGCCCTCCTGATCAGCGTCGGCCACCAGACCGGCCTGTTCGACACCCTCGCCGGCCTGCCGCCGTCGACCAGTGACGAGATCGCCAAGTCGGCCGGGCTCGACCAGCGTTATGTGCGGGAGTGGCTGGGCGGCATGGTCGTCGGCGGCGTCGTCGAGTACGACCCCGAGCACGAGACGTACGCGCTGCCGCCCGAGCACGCCGCCTCGCTGGTCACCGCGGCCGGACCGGACAACCTGGCCGGGATGATGCAGTACATCGCGCTGATGGGCGAGGTCGAGCAGCAGGTCGTGCGCTGTTTCCGTGACGGCGGGGGAGTGCCGTACTCGGCATTTCCGCGCTTCCAGGCACTCCAGGCCGAGGAAACGGCAAGGGTCTACGACCGGGCGCTCGTCGACACCATCGTCCCCCTCGTACCGGACCTGCCTGAGCGGCTGCGCGGAGGCATCAACGCCCTCGACGTGGGCACGGGACGGGGCCACGCACCCGTCGTGCTGGCGAAGGCCTTCCCCCGCAGCCGCTTCCACGGCCTCGACCAGTCGGAGGCGGGCGTGGAGGCCGGCAATGCGGAAGCCGCCCGGCTCGGGCTCGGCAACGTGCGCTGCACGATCGGCGACGCGGCGGAGGTCAGTGGTGAGTACGACCTGATCACGGCGTTCGACGTCATCCATGACCTCGCCAGGCCGGACGCCGCGCTGGCGGCGATCGCCAGGTCGCTGAGGGACGGCGGCACCTTCCTCATGGGGGACATCGCCGCGTCCAGCAGGCTCGAGAAGAACGTGGGCCACCCCTTCGGGCCCGCTCTCTTCGGCTTCTCCGTCTTCTACTGCATGACGACGTCGCTCAGTACCGGCGGAGCCGGCCTCGGCACCGTCTGGGGACAGGAGACCGCCGTGCGGATGCTCAGGGAGGCGGGCTTCACGCGCGTCGACGTCCGGACCGTCGAAGGCGACCCGCTCAACGTCTACTACGTGGCGCGCAAGGACTGACCCCAAGGAGCGCGCCCGGTGCGCGCCGCCGCGCGCACCGGGACACCGGGGGCCGTCCGGAACGCGGCCCGGTCAGGAGGCGGGCGGCGGCGCGGGCTGCCCCATGTGCAGCCGGACCGTGTTCCCGTCCCCCGGGATGATCATGTTGATCAGCGGAGTGGCGAGCAGGCAGTTCTCGAACTTCGGAATGGTGTACGAGCCGGACAGCGTGCCGCCCTTGAGCGCGTTGAATCCCGGTTCCGACGTCAGATCGAGTACCGCCGGAACCTCCGTCCGGCACGAACTGCCCACCGGGGTCGGAATGCCCGCGACCCGGAGGTCCTTGAGCCGCAGGGTGAGTTTCGTGGTGCTCTTGACGGCACCCGTCTTCAGGTCGATCGTGCCGGTGGTCGGCTCGGTCTCGATGAACTCGGTCGTGACGCTCACGGGAATCGCGCCGAGCATCTTGAACCAACCCGGCGCGGGCGGGAGCACGGTGTCGGCGAGAAGGGTCCCCGCCTTGAGGTCCGCCGTGACCTTCAGGACGCCCGGCCCCAGGGTCAGGTCGGACCCGGTGCCCTCGAGGTGCGTGCCACCGGTCAGCGGATAGTCGAGACGGATCGGCACCGCATGGGCGGGTCCCGAGGTGGCCACGGCCAGCCCCAGCCCCGCCGTGAGGGCGACGGCCCCGCGGAGTGCGGCTCTTCGCCCTCGGGACGGCGCGGATTTCGGACGCTTCATCACGGCTCCAGGATTCGGCGCCGCGCGCAGAGGCGCGCGGACGCAGGGAATGAGGAAACTGGAATGGTGCGGCGATCAGTGCGGTGAATGGTGCGGCGATCGGGGCGTTCATCGGTGCGAGAATTGCGCGCTGGGGGATCGGCGCGCGGGAATCACTCGGAGAACGTGCGTGAGAGACGTGTCCGCGGCCTGTTCGCGGGAATTCCGGCCGAGATCCCGCCCGGCCCCGGACCGTTGCGCGAGAGAGACGTTACGGACGGGTAACCCGGCAGGCAAGAGCGGCATTTCAAAATTCCCCGCCCCTGCCGCCGGCCGCCCGTTTCTTGTCGTCCGCTCAGCAGCCGGCCCCGGATTCTTGTCCGCAGGTGAGCGCCCGCGCCCCGAACCACCGGTGCCCCGGCCCACCGCATGTCGCATGCCGGACCGTCACCGGCCTGTCAGAAGCCCGATCCGCCGGGAAGCTGCCCGCCGGGCAGCGGTTGTTCCGTCCAGATGACCTTGCCCTCGGCCGTGTACCGCGTCCCCCAGCGTTCGGCGAACTGCGCGACCAGGAACAGGCCGCGGCCCCCCTCGTCCGTGATGGCCGCCTGCCGCAGGTGCGGCGACGTGCTGCTCCGGTCGGACACCTCGCAGATCAGCGCGCGGTCCCGGATGAGCCGCACCTGGATCGGCCCGGCGGCGTAACGGATGGCATTGGTGACGAGCTCGCTCAGGATCAGCTCGGTGGTGAAGGCGTCCTCCTCAAGACCCCACTCCGTGAGCCGCTCGGCAACCGCCGCCCGGACCCTGGCCACCGCCGCCGGGTCCGACGGTACGTCCCACTCCGCGACCTGGTCCGACGCCAGGACCCTCGTACGTCCCACGAGCAGGGCGATGTCGTCCCGCGGACGTTCCGGCACCAGGGCGCCCAGCACCGTCTCGCAGGTCTCCTCGGATCCCTGTCCGGGGTGCTCGGCCAGGGTGCGGCGCAACAGCTCGAGCCCCTCGTCGATCTCCCGTTCCCGGTCCTCGACGAGCCCGTCCGTGTAGAGGACCAGCCGGCTGTCCTTCGGCAGCCGTAGTTCCAGCGTCTCGAACGGCAGACCGCCCAGCCCCAGCGGCGGCCCGCCCGGTACGTCCGCGAACTCGGCCGTGCCGTCCGGGTGGACGACGACCGGCTGGAGGTGCCCGGCCCGTGCCATGCTGCACGTGCCCGACACCGCGTCGTAGATCGCGTAGATGCAGGTGGCGCCCGTGACCCCGGCGTCCGCGCCGTCGTCGGTCTCGTCCTGGTCGATGCGGGCCACCAGCTCGTCCAGATGGAACATCAGCTCGTCCGGCGGCAGGTCGAGGCTGGAGAAGTTGTGGACGGCGGTACGCAGCCGCCCCATCGTCGCGGCGGCGTGGAGGCCGTGGCCGACGACGTCGCCGACGACGAGGGCGACCCGCGCCCCCGGAAGCGGAATGATGTCGAACCAGTCACCGCCGACACCGCCGAGCCCGCCCAGCCCGGCCTGCGCGGGACGGTAGCGGTAGGCCACGTCCAAGGCGCTCTGCTCCGGCAGCGTGCGGGGGAGCAGGCTGCGCTGGAGCGTGACGGCCATCGTGTGCTCACGCGTATAGCGACGGGCGTTGTCGACGCTGACGGCGGCACGCGCCACGAGCTCCTCCGCCAGGGAGAGGTCCTCCTCCTCGAACGGCTGCGGGTTGCTCCCGCGCCAGAACAGGGCCACACCCAGGATCACGCCCCGCGCCCTCAGCGGAACCGCGATCATGGAGTGGATTCCGTGCTCGAGCAGCATCCGCGCCCGGTCCGGGTCCTGCTCCTGCCATCCGGCGAGACGGGTCAGATCCGCCTGGAGGACCGCTTCGCCCTTCCGCAGCCCGGCCCCCATCGGCGTGGTCGGCGCGAACCGGATCACATGCCCCAGCGGGTAGAGCGCCGTGTCCCCCGAACCGCTGAAGGCCGTGCGGCGCATGTTCGTGTCCGCGCCGGTGCCGGTCGGCTCCTCGCCGCGCAACACGGTCTCCGCCAGGTCCACGGTGGCGAAGTCGGCGAACCGCGACGCGGCGAACTCCGCGAGCTCCTCGCACGTGCGGACGACATCGAGCGTGGTGCCGATCTCGGTGCCCGCGTCGTAGAGCAGCTTGAGCCGCCCTCTGGCCACGTCGGCGCGCCCGGTCAGGGCCTGGAGCTCCGTGGTGTCCCGCAGGGTCGCGACGCTCCCGGGGGGTCCGCCGTGCTGGTCCGTCGAGCGCTGGCTGACCGCCACGAGCCGGTCCCCGACCGGGATGACCTCGTCGGTCACGATCTTCCCGGACGACAGCAGACGGGCGGCGAGCGGATCGAGACCCAGCTCGGTCACCAGGGACCCGTCCACCTCCATCGGCAGTCCGAGCAGCCGGCGCGCCTCGTCGTTGGCGAGCAGCAGCCGGCCGTCGCCGCCCACGATGATCACTCCTTCACGCACGGCGTGCAGCACCGCGTCGTGATGTTCGTACATGCGGGTCATCTCGGCGGGCCCCAGCCCGTGCGTCTGGCGGCGCAGACGTCTGCTCACCAGGGCCGTGCCGCCCGTGGTCAGCAGCAGCACGCCGCCCGCGGCACCGAACAGCAGCGGGAACTGCTCCTCGACGACGCCGCTCACCCGCTCGATGGTGATGCCGGCGGACACCATGCCGACGACCTTTCCATCGCGTCCGAAGACCGGGACGATGGCCTGGACGAGCGGGCCGATGGTGCCTGTGATCTTCTCGGTGAAGACCTTGCCGCTCCGGGCACGGCTCAGATCGCCGACGAACTTCTTCCCGATCCGGTCCTGCAGCGGATGCGTGTAGCGGATGCCGTCGGTGTTCAGCACAACGATGAAATCGACACCGGAACGCTCGCGTGCCGCCTCCGCCTTCGGCTGGAGAACCGCGGTCGGATCGGGGCTCTCCAGCGCCTCTTCCATCCCGGGGGAGTTGGCGAACGTCTCCGCGACGGCGACCGACCGGTTACGGGCCTCACGCTCGCTGCCCGCGCGTGACTGGAACACGAGCGCCGCCATGGCCGCGGCCACCAACAGCACCACGATCGCCACCTGCAGGAGGAAGACCTGACCTGCGACAGTTCGCATCCGCAGAACCGAGCGCGGGCGGCCGGAGCGTGGTGCGGCCATAAGTCTTTCTACACCTCCGCCGTGAGCCGGGCGAACCGCGCGGGGGGCGGGGCGTGGACGGTCGTACGCCCCACCCTGCCGCGAGTTGCTCAAGCATGCCAACGCAGGTGGCCTTACCCAAGGTCTTTGCGGAATCCGGGGGATCGAACCTCCCTGCGTCCGCCGGAGCGCCCCAGGTACGCACCGGACAGAGGGCGCGGAAGGTGCGTCCGGGCCGGACACACCTCCCGCGTTCTGTCAGCAGGCCCTGCTCAACGGCCGTCGGCGTACCCCCGCAGGATGGCGATCACTTCGTCGTCACCGACCTGGTCGAACTCCTCGTACCACTGACCCACCGCGTAGAACGGCTGCGGCTGGTGCGGGCACAGCACCTCGTCCGCCTCCGCGGCGAGCGCCCGCGCCGCGTCCGGGGAGCCCACCGGCACGGCCAGCATCACCCGGCCCGGCTTCATCTCGCGGACCGCGCGCAGCGCGGCACGGGCCGTGACCCCGGTGGCCAGGCCGTCGTCCACGACGACGACCGTCCTGCCCGTCACGTCGGGCGCAGGACGGCCACCCCGGTAGAGATCCTCCCGGCGGCGCAGCTCCGCACGCTCCCTGACCACCTGCGGGCTCAGCTTCTCGGCCGTCAGGTCCAGCACGGCGAGGGTCCGCTCGTCGTAGAGCGGGGGCCCCTCGCCTGCCAGCGCGCCGACACCGACCTCCGGGTTGTACGGTGCGCCGATCTTCCGTGCCACGAGGACATCGAGCGGGGCGCCCAGCGCACGGGCGATCTCGTCGCCGACCGGTACCCCGCCGCGGGGCAGCGCCAGTACGAACGGGTCGGACGGCACCCCCTCGTCGCGCGCGAGGAGCCGGCGTGCCAGATCACGCCCGGCCTCCCTGCGATCGTGGAACAACATTCCTTGCTCGCTTCCGCCCTGCCGCCCGGAGCCGCGCAGGGCTGCTCTTCGCGGATGCCGCCGGAGCCCCGGTCCGGGGGACCGGCTCTAGCGCTCGCCCAGGTCCTCGTCGTCGGTGACGTGCACCGCGGCCTCCTCCGCGGAGGCGGCGCCGCCGTCAATGCCGACATCGCGGGCCACCGTGTCGCTCGGCCGCCGGGGAGCGGGGTCGTCGGCGGGCGTGAGCCGTCCGGCCCGCAGCCCGCCGGCCTCGTCGTCGACCGGCTCGCCGGCGCCGCCCTCGAGGTCGCCTATGCCGTCGCCCCGTGGCGGCTCCACGTCGGGGCGCTCCTGCGCGAGACGCTGATCGAGGCTCTCGCCCTCCTGCTGCTCCTCGCCGGTGGTGCCGTGCTTGCCGACGGCCAGCGGACGCTCCGGCGGCGAGTACCCCTCCGCCATCGTGTCGTCGAGACCGCGCTCGCCGATGACGTTCTGCATGTCGAGGTCGTCGCTGGGGCGGTTCTGCACGTCCGAGTGCTCCGGCTGGTAGACGTTGTCGCCCCGGGCCTCTTCGTGCTGAGCTGCTTCGTCGGACATCGTGTTCCCTTCTGCGACGTGGTCGAAGGCTTGCGCGGCCGCACCGTCGACGGCGAGGAGTACGGGCGGCCGGACGTGCGCTCAAAGGATCATGATCAGTGCGTAGGCCAGGAAGAACGCGGCGAAGACCACGACGACGAGCCCGATGGCGATCATCGGACCCTTCGCCCAGCCGCGTGACAGGTCGGCGGGCGGGCCGGTCTCCGAGCCGGTGCTTCCCTCGCCGGGCGGCGTCTCACCCGGGGGCACACCCTCGCCGGGGCGGACGCCTGAAGTGTTCCGCGGGTCACGATCCGGGGGCTGACTGTTCATACCGGGCGAGTGCCCTCAAATCCACCGAATCAACAGTCATCCGCAGTCCGGATCTCAGGTCTTCAGCCCCGGGCGGACAGCCGTCATCCGGCCTTCAGCGGGTCGTGCCCGAGGCTCATCAGCCGGTGTCGCCGGCCGGTGTCGTCGGTGGTCGCGGCCGCACCCTGTTCCTGCCGCTCGGACTCGACCGTGTCCACCACCTCGTACATGACCCGGACGTCCTCGTCGGTGAGGTCGGTGCGGCGCTTCTGGAGGATCGACAGGACGTGGCGGCCGGTGGCCGGACCCGCCTGGTCCGGCAGCGGCTCGCTGTCCTCACCGGCGTCCTGGATCTGCAGCCAGGCGCTCAGCTCCTGCGAGGTCATGTTGACGACGCTGTGGAACTCGTCCCAGAGCGCGTCGAGTTCAAGGGCGTTCGTCATGGGCTCGGCCTCCCGGTACCTGTTCATGGGGCTGCGTGCGTATACGCGGACACGGCGCCGGCCGTCGTGGTGACGGCGCGCCGCGCGAGTACCGCCGAGTCGTACGGGTACCCGCCGTCCACCAGCGCGAACCTGCCGGAACGGGAGGCGACGACGGTGTCCGTCGACGTCAACGGGGACAAGAAGGAAGCGGGCCAGGGCTACGACGCCGGCCCCTTCCTCCCGCAGCGCGGCGGCCTTCCGGCCCTGCGCAAGGCCGCGGCCGGATGCGAGGGGTGCCCGCTGTTCCGCAACGCGAGCGGAACGGTGTTCGGCGCCGGCCCGTCGTCCGCCCGCGTCGTCGTCGTGGGGGAGCAGCCTGGCGACCAGGAGGACCGGCAAGGGGCACCCTTCGTCGGACCGGCGGGCAGGCTGCTGCGCGAGGCGCTCGGGGAGGTGGGCATCGAGGAGGAGTCGGCCTACTTCACCAATGCCGTCAAGCATTTCAAGTTCGAACCCGCGGCACGCGGCAAGCGCCGGATCCACAAGCCGCCCAGCCTGCGGGAAATGTCGGCGTGCCGGCCATGGCTGGCCGCCGAGCTGCGGGTGATCGAACCCGAACTGGTGCTGGCTCTGGGCGCCACCGCGGGCAAGGCCATCCTCGGCAGCTCGTTCCGGATCACCGAGCAGCGCGGCCTCCTGCTGCCGATGCCGCCCTGGGACGCCCTCGGCCGCACGGACGTGGCAGGGGCCGACGGGATGCCGGCCGAGGAGGCGGCCGCGCACGGCTGCGTGGTCGGCACGGTCCATCCGTCCGCGGTTCTGCGCGCGGACGACCGGCGTGCGGCCTATCGGGGCCTGGTCACGGACCTGCGGGTGGCGGCCGACGTGCTCGCCGCCTGAACGCCGGGCAGGCGCCCACGGCCCGGCCCGCTGCGGTCGACCGGCGGCCCCGGCTGCCAGGCACCCGTGCCGCCCGGGCCCGCTCCGGTCGGACCGGCCGGGCGCCCACGCCCGCCCTGCTCGCCGGGGCGGGCAGGGCGGCCAGGGGCCGATGCGGGTGACGGATACGATCATGGCCGCCGGCTCGGAAAGGGTGCCGGCGGCCTCCTCGTATCCCTGAAGGAACCGACATGTCGGCCGGCGCCGCGCAGTAGACCACCGACCTTGCCCGTACGGTCACCGACGTCCTCCAGCCCCGCAACGTCCTGCTGCTCGGAATGCTCGGGATCGGCCTCGCCGCCGCAGGCACCTGGACCGGCCTGCCCTGGGGGCTGCTCGGCGCCGTGTGCGCCGGCATCGTGCCCGCCGCGTACATCGAGCGGGAGCGCCGCCGTGGCACCTGGGGCGACAGGCATGTCGTCGACCGCCGGCAGCGCGCCCCGATCTTCCTCGTGATCCTCGGCTCCATAGGCGTGGGCGCCCTGGTCATGGTCCTCGGCGGCGCCCCGAGCGGCATCCTGGTCGCGATGACCGCCCTGTGGGCGATGACCGTCGTCCTCCTCGCCGTGAACACCGTCTGGAAGATCAGCGTCGACTCGGCGGTCGCCTCCGCCGTCACCGCTCTGCTCGCCACGGTCCACTCCCCGTGGTGGACCGCCGGGTACGTCCTCGTCGCGGCGGTGTGCTGGTCCCGCGTCGCGCTCGGCCACCACTCCGGGGCCCAGACCGCCGCCGGGGCGGGTCTGGGCGCGGCCGCCGCCGCGGTGACCCTGTTCGTGTGAGCTCAGGTCCACCCGGCCGGCGTCGTCCCACCGCACAGGGGTGCACCCGGCGGGCGCGCTCACATCGGAGCCCCGGCACCTCCGGGTCAGCGGGCCGCTGGAGCCTCGCGTCCGCGCTCCGCGCCCGCGTGCGCGAGGCCGTCCCGCCGGTAACGCTCGACGGCCTGCCGGGTCTCCTGCGCCGTCAGATCCGCGTTGACCGCCCCTGCCGCGCGGACTCCCGCGGCGGCGGCACCGATCACCTGGTCGGTCACATTGGCGACGTTCCCTGCCACCCACACGCCGGGGACCGCGGTCGCGCCGGTCGGGTCGGCGGCGACCCGGGTGCCGATGACCACGCCGTTGACCTCCTGCTCGCTCGCCTCGAGGCCCAGCCCGGCGAGGAATGAGGCGCGGGCGGTGAACAGCGGCGCGACCACGAGCGCCTGCCTGGCGATGACGTGGCCGCTCTCCAGGACCACGCCGCTGAGCCGGTCGTCCGTGACCTCCACGGACGTCACCCGGCCGTCGACGACGGCGATGCCGCGGGCGGCCAGCTGCTCGTACTCCTCCTCGGACGGTTCGGGGCCGGTGTGCAGGAAGAGCGTCACGTCCTCGCTCCACTGCCGCCACATCAGGGCCTGGTGGACGGCCATGGGGCCGGTCGCCAGGACGCCGACGGCCTGGTCGCGCACCTCCCAGCCGTGGCAGTAGGGACAGTGCAGGACCTCGCGGCCCCACCGTTCGGCCAGCCCCGGCACCTGGGGAAGCTCGTCGACCAGGCCGGTGGTCACGAGCAGCCGGTCGGCCTCGACCGCCGCCCCGCCGACGAGCACCAGACGGAACCGGCCGTCCGCGAGCCGCTCGGCGGTGGCGACGCTGCCCCGGACGAACTCGCCGCCGTAGCGGCTCACTTCGGCGCGGCCCGTCGCCAGCAGCTGCGACGGCGCGACGCCCTCCTGCGTCAGGTACGAATGGACATGGCCGGCCGGGGCGTTCCGTGGCCGGCCCGCGTCGACGACGAGCACCGATCGACGGGCCCGGGTCAGCGCGAGGGCTCCGGCGAGGCCGGCGGCGCCGCCGCCGACGACCACGACGTCGTAGCGCGGATGGGCGGGTGCATCGGCGGCCGGGCCGCCGGCAAGGGTCTGAACCGTGTCTGTGGGCATGTGGTGTACCTCCGTTCGAGGAGATACTGCGCCCGCCGCACGCCGTACCGCAAAGTTACTTGCCGAAACAGCAAGCAAATCTCCGCGGGGCCGGGTCCCGCGTCATTCGCCGCGCGGCAGCAGGGGACCGAGCGGGCCGAGGTCGATGTTCAGATCTCCGGGCTCCAGGCCGAACTTGTCCCGCAGGACCTCCATCCGGTCCTCGAGCAGCATCAGCGTCACGCCGATGCGCTCCTCCTGGTCCTCCGTGAGCTCACCGGTGTCCACGCGGCGCAGTGCCTGCCGCTCCATCAGCTGCCTGAGCAGCTCGACCACGGTCAGCACCAGCCTGGCGAGATCACGCTCCACGGTGTCCGGATCGAGCTCCACCCGGCGACGCGGGCCCTCGGTCCCGTCCCCGCTCCCGCTCCCGTTCGCGCTCATCGGTCCTCCTCCAGGTCCGGCCAGGGCGAGGGCACCCGCGGACCGACCGAGCTGATGAGCGCCGACAGATCGATCCTCACCAGGTCCACGTCGGCGATCCGCAGGGTGAGGTCGCCGGTCAGGACCACGCCGCCGGCGAGGAGCCGGTCCAGCAGGTCGACCAGCGCCAGCTCCCGCCGGGCCGCCGGTGAGGTGTCGTCGATTCCGCCGGTCACCGTCATGTCCCGGCCCGTCCCTCCTGTGCCCCCTGCCTCTCCTGGCCGCCCGGCGGCGGTGCGTCCGACGGATCGGAGAGGTCCGCGAACGAGTACGGCGCCCAGGGCCCGGTCAGCTCCACGCGGACACCCGCGTCCCGCGGCGTCAGCCGCTCGACCTGCCCCACGAAGGCGTCACTCTCCTCACGGCGCACGAGAAAGGCGGCGTTGAGCACGTTCACACCGGACGCCCGGGCCAGTTGACCGCTCTGCGGCCTGTGCAGCCGCTGCCCGTCCGCACAGCGCGACAGCTCCGTGTGCAGCCGCCGGGCGAGCGCGTCGGCGTGGGCCCAGCTCTTCTCACGGGACTGCCGGCTGCGCAGCCGCCGGCGCAGGTAGTCGCGGCCGGGCGACCCCGCCCCCTCCCCGCCCTGCGCCTGCTGTTCCGGCGCCGGTGGCGCGGCGGGCGCCCGGTCCGCTTCGGGGTCGGACTCCGCGTACAGCTTCACGCCCCACTCGACCCGCCCCTCGAGTCTGTCGAGGTTCGTCGTGAAGCGATGACGCCCCTCGTCGAGGAGACGGCGCACCCCGCTCTCGCCACGGCACACGGTCGCCAGCCGCAGCGGAACCACACCCGTGACCGCGCTTACGGCGCGGACCACCGACTCGTGCGCGCGGGCGGTCCCGGCCAGCCATTCGAGGTCCTCCAGGCGTTCACGCAGGGGCGCCTCCTCGAAGTCCTCGGCCCTCACGTCGCTCACCACGGCGACCAGACCGTCGTGCTCGACCGGGCGGGCGGGCAGGCCGCCGACGCCCGTCGCGGCGGTGGGCACGCCCGTCCCGAAGGGCCGGGCGACGGCGTACACGTACAGCAGCTCGTTCATGATGCGTCCCGCTCCCGGTGATCGTGCTCGGCAGTCCCGTCCCGCCCGTCGGCCGGCTCCCGGCCGGACGACGAGGAGAGGGCCTGCAGTTCGGCCAGGCGGCGCTCCAACTCGGCGTTCTTCTGTTCGAGTTCACGGCTGCGTGCGCCGGAGGAGAGCCCGGGGTCGTGCTCCCACCAGTCGATCCCCATCTCCTTGGCCTTGTCGACCGAGGCGACGATCAGCCGCAGTTTGATGGTGAGCAGTTCGATGTCGAGCAGGTTGATGCGGATGTCACCGGCGATGACGATGCCCTTGTCCAGGACCCGTTCCAGGATGTCCGCGAGGTCCGTCCCGCCGCCGGAGTCGTACGGGCTCGGATACCGGCCGGTCGCTGTCGTCACTGTGGGCCTCCCTTCGCCGCCAGCCGCTCCAGCAGCTCGTCCTCGCGCCGGTCGAACTCGGCCTCGTCCATCTCGCCCGCCTCGAACCGTTCGACGAGCTCCGCGAGTTCGCGCTGAACGGCGGCGGGGTCGTAGTACTGACGTTCCGCCTCCGCGACCACCTGCCGCAGCACCCACGACGTGCCGCGGACCGGTGCGAGGGGGAGCAGCAGGAGTTCTCCCAGCAGGCCCATCGCTCACTCCACGAAGCTGTACGGAGGCAGCGGACCGTTGACCTGGAGCCGCAGCTGCGGGTTGGCCTGCTGGAACGCGGCGACCGCCGCCAGGAAGTCCTCGGCGCGGTCCCGTTCCACCAGGTACGACACGTTCGCCACCCGGCCGGAACCCTCGGGAGCCGGCGCCGAGTCGACGGCAGTGCCCTCGAGCGCGCGCTGCACCTCCGTACGGTCGAGTTCCTCACGCTGCCGCACCGCCGCCACGATCAGTTCGCCCAGCCGCATCTTGTCCTGCTGGCTCCCACCGCCGGCGGCCTGCTGGGCCAGGCCCATGGCGCGCAGTTCGGGGTCGTCGGCGAGCACGCGGTGCAGCACCGCCTCCTCGTCATGATCGGCCTTCACGTTGAACTCGTCCTTGCCGTCGACTGCGCGGAGCCGCTCCAGGTAGTGATCCTCCCGCTCGGCCAGCGCGGCGGCGACCGCCTCGTCGTCGGGTGACATACCGCCGAACCGGAGGGGCAGCACGGCCCCGGCCGTGCCGGCCTCGGTGAGGACGTTCTGATGGGCGAGCAGATCACGGCGCTTCGGCCTGAGTTCCTCGGTCACGTCACTGACCAGGGCGGCGATCCGCCCGTGGCTCAGCACACGCACCGGCCGCGGCGGGTCTCCCACCCCGGGGGTGCGGGAGGCGCGTTCCAGGGCGGGTGAGTTACGGGCGATCCCGTAGACGTACGTGCTCACTCCTGCTCCTCCTTACGGCGCGAGCTGCTGGTGCTCCGCCGTGCCCGCGGCCTGGACTCCTTCTCCTCCTCCTCGTCGTCACGGCCGCCGCTGAAGACGTCCGAGATGCTCTGCGCGGCGCCGGACAGGGCGCCCTTGGACTTGCCGCGGGCACCGGACTCGGTGATCTCGCCGACGAGGTCGGGGAGCCCGGGGTCCTTGCTGTTGCCCGATTCGAGATCGAGCCGGTTGCACGCCTCCGCGAACCGCAGATAGGTGTCGACGCTCGCCACGACGACCCGCACATCGATCTTCAGGATCTCGATGCCGACCAGGGACACGCGGACGAAGGCGTCGATCACGAGCCCCCGGTCGAGTATCAGTTCCAGGACGTCGTACAGGCCGGTGCTGCCACCGCGGCTGCCCGAGCTCTGCTGTGCCGGGACAACTGTCATTGCTGTATGCCCTCCCTGTGTGAGGCCGTGCGGGAGCGCGAACCGTGTCCGGCGCCCGCCGGGTCATTTGGTGGGTGGAGTGTCGGAGGCCGGGCAGTTTGCCCGGCCTCAGGAAGACGAACGATCGGCCCGTCCGCGCTCGTAACGCCGCGTCCGCCGATAGGAGATCAGTTCGCCGTCACGGTCGACCTCGACCTCGTAGGAGGCGAGGAGACTCGCGGTGTCGGGTACGCGGGCGAGCTCGAGCACTTCGACGACGAGCTGCCAGCCGTCCTCCGTCCGGGAGAACGACGACACGCTTTCCGCGGTCATTCCCGTCAGCTCGGCCAGCTGGGCGCCCGCTGCGCGAAGCACCTCCACCGCCCGGAGGGGTCTGCCGCCCCGTTCCCGGTCCGAACTGCTCGTCTCCGACTTCTTCGCGCTGTCCGCGCTCTTCGTGTCCGATGTCTTCTCTGTATCCGCTGTGTTCTCTGGAGTTCGTCCCATAGTTGCCTCAGGACAGCGGGTATCCGGACCTGCCGCTCCCAAACCCCCATGGGGATTGCCCTCCCGGGGAATCGGCGCGCGAGTGCTGATCAGGGCGCTGCGGACGGTGCGGTCCGGCCGTCGCGGACGGGCTTGCCAGGAGAAGCAGCGTCAGGGCATTTGTCATTGTTTCATCAACTTTGATGCTTTCGCTGATTTTCATGGTGAATGCCCCAATGCAATGCTCGCGAAGGGGTACCCGCACGAACGCAAGATCCGCATCGTGCGACGCAGGAGGAGTCTTGACTGACATCGACGGCCCCGACCGCAGGGACCAGAACAAGACCGCGGCAGCAGCGAGCGCGGTACAGGACAGGACGGCGCAGGGCGCCCAAGTGGTCAAGGAGAACGCCTCCGGCGTGGCGGGCACCGCCAAGCAGCAGGCGGCGGGGGTCGCCGGCGAGGCCCGTTCCCAGGCCAAGGACCTGGCGGGCCAGGTGCGTGGACAGCTCCGTGAGCAGGCGCAGTCCCGGACCGACAGCCTGGCCGCCGGTCTCCACCGGGTGTCCGACGACCTGATGGAGATGAGCAGGCACGCCCGATCCGGATCCGGCGTCGCCGGCGCGGTGCGCCAGATAGCCAAGGGCGGCGACCAGGTGGCCTCCCGGATCGAGAGCCGGGGCCCCGAGGGACTGCTCGGCGACCTCCAGAACTTCGCCCGGCGCAAGCCCGGTGTGTTCCTCGCCGGCGCGGCGCTCGCAGGCTTCGCCGTCGCGCGCGCAGGCAAGGGCATCAGCGCCGCAGGCTCCGACGACGGCGGCGCAGGCGGCCGGTACAGCGACGAAAGCCTCACGGCCGGCAGCGCGGACACCGACGCCCTGTCCGAGTCGTCCCGGGCCGGATTCGGCCAGCCGGATCCCCTGGACACGTACGGCCAGTCACAGCCACCGCACTACACACCCGGCTACGGCTCCGGCGAGCCCCCCGGCCCGGTGGCGACCCCCCACACTCCGCCCGCGTACCCCCGCAGCCGGGACGAGGACGGGAACCCGCCGGCGCAAGGGAGTTGAGTCGTGGCCACCATCTACACGGATCAGGCGCCGCCCACCACGAAGCGCCGGACGGACACGGGACGGGTCGTCGAACCGGCGGCCGTCCAGCCGGGCGAGGAACCGTCGGTCGGCGAGCTGGTCGGAGAGATCAGCAAGGACCTGTCACTCCTGGTCCGCGAGGAGATCGAACTGGCCAAGGCGGAGATCAAGGAGGAGACCACGAAGGCCGGCAAGGCCGCCGGCATGTTCGCCGGCGCCGGCTACGCCGGGCACCTCGTCCTCCTCCTGGGCAGTCTGACCGCGGTCTTCGCCCTGGCCAACCTCATGGACTGGGCATGGGCGGCGCTCATCGTGACCGCCGTCTGGGCCGTGGTGGGTGCGGTGCTCTTCGTACGGGGCCGCAAACAGATGCGGCACGTGAACCTCAAACCCGAACAGACCCTGGAAACCCTGAAGGAGGACGCCCGATGGGCACGCAACCCGACGAGCTGAGGAGCGAGGTCGAACACACCCGCGCCCACTTGGCGCGCAATGTGGACCTCCTTGCCGACAGGGTGGCACCCCGCAGGGTCGCCCGCCGGAAGGCGCATTCGGCTCAGAACCGACTCAGGGGGATCAAGGAGCATGTGATGGGCTCGGCCAAGGACACAACGGGCAGCCTGTCCTCCACGGCGCACGACGTCGCGGGCAGCGCCGGACAGAGCGCGGGGCAGGTCGGCGAGAAGGCCAAGGACACCGCCGGCAGGGCCAGGGACACAGCGGCCGGCAAGGCGAGGGACACCGCCGAGCGGGCGAAGGAGAAGGCCGGCAAGGCGAAGGGCACGGCCGGTCAGCTCGGCAGCGCCGCTCAGCACACGCCCGCCCGCATGAGGGCACAGACTCAGGGAAGCCCCCTCGCGGCCGGCGTCATCGCCTTCGGCGCGGGCATGCTGGCAGCGGCGTTCCTTCCGGCATCCAAGACGGAGGAACGCGTCGGCGAGCAACTGAAGGAGCACTCCGGCGAACTCCTCGAACCGGTCAAGCAGACCGCCCACGACATGCAGGACGGACTGCGAGGCCCGGCCAACGAAGCCGTCGAGGCGGTGAAGAGCGCCGCACAGGGCGCGGCACAGACCACAAAGGAGGAAGCGCGGGGCGCCGGGCAGGACACGGCTCAGGGCCTGCGCGAGGCCGGCACGGAAGGAAGCCAGCGACGCGAGTCGTAGTCGTACTCATGAACCGCGCCGTCAGCCAGGGCACTCGTACGGAACGGCCGGCCACCGTCGTCGATCCGTACGGTGCCCGTCCGTCCCCCGCTTGACCACCGGAGCTGGAGGTACCACTCGCAGTCGCAGCTGACGGTCCGTCCGGTCACCAGCAGGACCTCGGGGTCGGAGGCGGAGACCCGGTACGGGAACGACACCGCGGGGATCGGCTCACCGGCGTCGTTGCCCGCCACCGATCGGGCCACGGGCCGTGACTTGTCGAGGTCGACGTCGAACATGCGGGGCGTGAGGGAACCGCCGCATCCCGAGTCCATCCGGTACACGTTGTGCCGCTCCGGCGACCTGCGCGCCGCCACACGGACCTGGAGCGACTCGAGCACCACCGCTTCGGGGCCCTTGCCCTGAACAGTGATACGGACCCGGGTCTCGCCCGCGTGCCCGGCTCCCAGCGCGCGCGACCACTGTTCGGCGTCCGCCTCGACGGGCGGCGGCGGGACCTCCGCCGGGGACCGGTCGACGAAATAGGCGTGACCGCATCCGTGCCGCCAGACGTGGTCGTCCGTGACCCAGGTGAACGGTGCACCGGTGGAGGACGAGGGCGACGACGGCGTGCCGGCACCGGTCGGCACGGGGCCCGGCCCGGACCCCTGAGGCCTCCCCGGCAAGCCAGGAACCGGCGAGCCCGCCCCGGACGCCGCCGGTGACGCCGACGCCGATGCCGACGCGGACGGCCCGGACGGCGGGGCGGCCGACGGTCCCGGCGCCCCCGAGCGGAGCGGGGCCGGCTCGCCGCCCCCGGCCGTGGTCGGGCGCCGCTCACCGGAGCCGAAGGTGAACCCTCCGAACCCGAGGACGAGCGCGAGCACGACGACAGCCGCTCCCAAGGCGGCGTACCCGTGGCGGCGGCCGCGTGACCGCGCCGACGGCGACGCCGTGACGGCCTGCTCCCGTTCCCCTGCCGGCAACTCC
Source organism: Streptomyces sp. OZ13 (assembly GCF_052068155.1). Lineage (NCBI taxonomy): Bacteria > Bacillati > Actinomycetota > Actinomycetes > Kitasatosporales > Streptomycetaceae > Streptomyces > Streptomyces sp. OZ13. The sequence continues at coordinate 183,353 of NZ_JBQHCZ010000015.1, forward strand.
TCTGCCTCCGGCTGCTCCTGCTCCTCCTGCCCGGGCCGTTCTTGGAGCGCGGCGCCGTCCGTGTCCGGTGCCGCCTGAGCGGTTCGCTCCTGACGTGTGCCGCCTCGCTCCTGACGTGTGCCGCGCGCGGCGTCGGCCAGGACCCACAGCCGGTGCAGCTCCACGAGCTCCTCGCCCCGGCACCCGCAGAATCTCGCCAGCCGCTCGACGGGCGCGAACTCCATCGGAACGGTCCGCCCGGAGCAGTACCGGTGCAGCGTCGACGCGCCGACCCCCACCCGGCGCGCCAGCGAACCGTAGGTCCGGCCGGATCGCTCCCGCAGCTCGCTCAGCTTCCGGGCGAACGCCTCGGTCGCCTCCGCCGCGTCGTCCACCGGGGCTTCCATCACACCGCTCCTCCCGTGCCGGGCCGTTTCAGGAGGCGTTTCACCCCGCTCGACAAAGGCCACGTCGCAGGGGGTGGAATGGTTCCATCGTTCCCGAGCGGGCCACGGTCCTTGCAAGTGCCCTTCCCGGCACCCAGTCTGGCGGTCGATCAGCCACAGAACGACTGGGGGAAGAACATCCATGAACCGCATCCGCTCCGCCGCCGTCACCGCGACGGCCATGGCCATGGCCGCCGTCCCGCTCACCACGGCCGGCGCCGCGGCCGCCCCGCTGCCGGCCTTCCTCTCGGCCGCGCAACTGCCCGCCTCCAGCACTCCCTGGCAGGCCGACCCGGTCCGCAACGGACTGCCGGAGGTGAGCTCGATGTGCACGGCGGGCGTCACGCCGAAGTCCTCGACCCGGTACCGCGACTTCCGGACGGAGCTGGACACCACTGCCCGCCAGACGACCACCGTCGCGTCCACCACCGCCAAGGCGAAGGCGCTCGCCGACAAGCTCCGCTCCTCGATCGAGACCTGCCTGGACCGCTTGAAGGCACAAGACCCCGGACTCGAGGGGGAGGCCTTCTACCACGGCGGCATCGACGTCGAGGAAGGCGCACACGTCTACAGCATCGACACCTCCCACCCCGACGTCGGCTCCACGGACATCGCCCTGTTCTCGGTCGGCCGTGACGGCCGCGCGGTGACCGTCGTCGAGTGGGGCCAGCTGGGCGACCTCGACGGGGCGCCGCTGGAGGGGTTCAAGAAGACGACGGCCGTCGCTGTCGCCAAGCTCTACTGACCCTCGGCGGGCCCGAACACCCGCACACGGGCCGCGGTCCACCCGTCCGCCCTACCCTGGGCCGGCCCCCGCACCACGGGGGCGGGGGCCGGCCCGGGTACGACGGCGACCGGACCGTGCCGCCCCTTTCCTCACGACAACACGGGGACCCGCGGCTGTATTTGCCGTCATTCCTGCCCCGGTGTCCTCGCGGTCGGATCACATGACTCTGCCCGGCCGGACGGTCCGTGAAGGACCGGCCTGGCCGGGCAGCGTCGAGGCGGACTGCCGTGTCGACTACTGCGGCGGGTAGATGTCGCCGCCGCCCATGCTGCTTTCCTGCTCGCTCTGCGACTGCAGCCGCTTGGCCTTCTCCTCCAGGCGCTGACGCTCCTGGGGATCCGACGCGCGCTCCGCGGCCTGCTTCAGCTCCTGCGCCTTCTCGCGCATCTGACGGGCACGGCCGCCGGACTCACCTGCAACGCTCATGATCATCGCTCCTTGCGGTAACTCGGAAGAGCGGGCCCGACCAGCGAACCAGCGCAGGGCGGCAACCGCATCCCGAAGCGTCACCCGCTGTGACCGGCGCAGTTCGACGACGGCCGGTACATCCCCCGATGTGCCCAACACAGGCGCGTGGAGCCGGACAGCCCGGCCTCCATGTGAAACCCTCGCCGCTGCGACGTCCCTGTAGGTCGTCCTCCGGTGTCCTGCTCCAGAGGCCCGCACCGGGGTTCTGATCCTGCTCCAGGCCCTGCTCCGGGTGGCGTGCTCCCGCGTCCTGCGCGGGAGTGGGCTTCCGGCCGTCGCATCGACGGCAGGCAATGCCGTGGAAGGAGAAGCGCCCATGGAATTCCGCCCGCAGGCAGGCCGACCACGCTTGCTCCGCGTCCTCCTGGCTCTGGCGGCCGGCGCCGCCCTGCTCGCCGCCGTGGCCGCGGCGGCGTTCATGGTGTCGGCCGGAACGGGAGGGCCGGACACGGCCGGTACCACCGGTCCCGGCGAGGTCGGCCGTGGCCGCAGCAGCTCCGCGGCCCCGCTTCCGCCCGCAACCGGGCGGGCCCTCGGCAGCGGGACGGCGCGGATCGCCGCCCTGGTGAACGCGGAACGCGACAAGGCGGGTTGCCCCCGGCTGACTGTCGACCCGCGGTTGGAACGTGCCGCTGGTGTCCACGCCGAGGACATGGCAGCCCGCGGCTACTACGCCCATGTCGGCCCGGACGGCAGCGACGGCGGAAAGCGTATGACCGCCGCCGGCTACAAGTGGAGTCGATGGGCCGAGAACATCCACCGCGGCCCCGAAGACCCCTCGGCGGTGGTGGCCGACTGGATGCGCAGCCCCGGGCACCGCGAAAGCATCCTGGACTGCCGTTTCGTGGACATGGGCGTGGGAGTCGAACTCGGGTCGGGCGGCCCCTGGTGGGTGCAGACTCTGGGAACCCGACGAGGGGCTCGGCGGTGACCGCGCCGGCCTGGTCCGACGGCCGGGCGGTCCCGTCGGCAGGGGCGCGCTGCCGTTGTCGGCCGCCGGTGCTGTGCCGGACGGTCAGCGGACCCGCTGGGCCAGCACCTGTCCCGGCCATGTTTTGGACAGGAAGCGGTCGGTGGGGGTGAAGCCGTTGCGCTCGTAGAAGGCGACCAGTTCGCCCCCGCCGCCTGCCCAGCAGTCGACCCGCAGCAGTTCCACGCCGGCCCGCCGGGTCTCGTCGGCGGCATGGGACAGCAGCGCCGCTCCGATACCGAGACCGGCGTGCCGTCGGTCGGAGACCAGCAGCCGGACGTACCGCTCGGGCTCCTCGGCCGGCGCGATCGGCATCTGCGGGCTGGGCCCGGAGTCCAGCACCAGGGCTCCGACCGGCGTCCCGTCCAACTCCGCGATGTACGGGGCGTTCTCGGTCGTGTACCGCTCGACGCGCGCCACCCCACCGGGAATCCGTGAATACGGTGTCGTCCCCCACTGCTCCGTGTTGCCGCGTGCGTTCATCCAGGCAACCGCGGAGTCGAGCATGTCCAGGATGGCCGGCGCGTCGGCCACGCTGCCCGGTCGGATCCGTATGCCGTGTGTGGTGTCGTCGTTCACGGCGGAAGCTTACGACCCGATCCCACCAGTGCCTGACAGACCCTGTCTTCCCCTCGACGTCCGAGCTGCCGGTGCGGTGCTCCTGCTGTGCGCCGGCACCTCGCGGGAGGACCAACGCTCCGCACATGACACCCCTGGGTCCAGTGGGGCGTGTCACAGACAATCCGACGGTGCTGTGGGAGCTTCAACTCAGTTACTGGTCAGTCCAGTTACTGAAGAGCCGAGATGGGGACAGGACGCCTCGGAAAGGTCTGCCCGCACGTGGAGAGGATCGAGTGAGCTCCTTGGAAGCCCCGACACTGGACCAGGTCGTCGACACCGCCCGCTACCCGCTGTCAGCACTCGACAGCGCCGAGGGCCGCGCCGTGGTGTTCCGTGCCCGGCGTGAACTGGCAGCCCTCGGCTGCACCGTACTGCCCGACTTCATCCGACCGTCACTGCGCGAGACGCTGAGCCGCGAGTGCTCGGCCATCGCGCCCCGGGCACACTTCGACACCGAGACGGTCAACGTCTACAACATCGCGGTGGACGCGGAACTGCCGGACGACCACCCGGGCCGGAAGACCTTCGAGCGCGGCAACGCCTTCGTCGCCCGGGACCGCATCCCCGACGACGCCGTCATCGGCCGCCTCTACTCCGACGAACTGTTCCGCCGGTTCGTCGCACTGTGCTTCGGACTTCCCGAGCTCTACGAACTCGCGGACCCGCTCTCCGGGCTCGTCCTCAACGTCGTCGAGCCGGGCAGGGAACACCCCTGGCACTTCGACACCAACGAGTACACGGTCAGCATGCTCACCCAACAGGCCGAGACCGGCGGTGACTTCGAGTACTGCCCGGGCATCCGGTCCGCGCACGACGAGAGCTTCGACAAGGTCCGGGACGTGCTCGAAGGCCGGGGCGGGGCACTCGTCCGCAGCCTCCCCCTGCAACCGGGTGACCTGCAACTGTTCAAGGGCCGCTACTCGCTGCACCGGGTCAGCCCCGTCCGGGGCGGCGTCGCACGCCACTCCGCGATCTTCGCCTACAGCGAGCGCCCCGGCGTCGTCGGCAGCGTGGCCCGCACCCGGCAGCTCTTCGGCCGCGTACTGCCCGAGCATCTGGCGGCCGAGGGCCGGGCCGTGCGGGGCGACGCGCTGCTGGACTGACCGACCCGCCGACCGGCACTGCCGCCGCCCCCACTCTGCGATCGACGAGGAGCAAGCCCTGTGCGTTTCGACGCGACCGGGAAAGTCACGCTCGACCACATCTACACCCAGCCCGATCCCCGGGCCTACTTCCGATTGCTGCGCCCACTCGGCTACTGCGTTCCACAGCAGGCGAAGCCCTACTTCGCGAAACTCGTGAAGGAGTACCGGCTGGCCCGGCACGTCACTGTGCCCCACATCGTGGACATCGGCTGCTCGTACGGAATCAACGCCGCACTGCTCAAGTACGACGTGACCATGGACGAGCTCTACGCCCGCTACGACGACGAGGACCTCGACGGGGAGAGCCGCGAAGCCCTGCTCGTCCGCGACCGTGAGCTGTCCCGCTCGCGCCGGCCGGCCCAGCGCATCCGCTTCACCGGCCTCGACACCTCCCACCAAGCACTGTCCTACGCGCACGAGGCCGGGTTCCTCGACGACGCGGTGCACGCCGACCTGGAGGCGAACGAGCCCACGCCGCGACAACGCGCCCAGCTCGCCGGGGCGGACCTGGTGATCTCGACCGGCTGCCTCGGCTACGTCACCGAGCGGACACTCGTACGGATCGTCGAGGCGCAGGGCCCGCGACGGCCCTGGATGGCCCATTTCGTGCTGCGGATGTTCCCCTTCGACCCCGTGGAGCAGGCGCTGGCAGGACTGGGCTACCGCACCGTCCGCGTCGACGACGTGTTCAAGCAGCGCCGTTTCGCCTCACCGCAGGAACAGGCGCTCGTGCTCGCGAGCATGTCGGCCGCCGGAGTGGATGCGAGGGGCCTCGAAGCGGAAGGCTGGCTCTACGCACAGCTCATCCTTCCCGCCCGTACGACACCCCAGGTACCGACGATCCGAATCGAGACCAGAATTGAAAACCAGTCAGGATGCAGCGGTGAACGCGACCTTCGCCCGGGAGGCCGACCTGCCGCGGGTACCGCTGCCCACCCTGGAAGCCAGCTGCGAGAGATTCCTCGCCTGGTGCGCGCCGCTGCTGACGCCGGACGAACGGGCGGCGACCGAGGCGGAGGTGGCCGCCTTCCTGCGACCCGGGGGCCCCGGCCGGGTCCTGCACGCGGCGCTGGAGGAGTACGACGCCACGGAGGGTGTGCACAGCTGGCTCGACACCTTCTGGCCCTACCGTTACCTGGGCCGCCGGGACCGGATCGCTCTGAACGCCAACTTCTTCTTCTTGTTCAGGGACACGGGCCGCCCCCAGGTGGAGCGGGCTGCCGGGCTCATCGCCGGGGCCCTCGACCACAAGCGGCAGCTCGACGACGGGCTCATCGCGCCGGTGGTGCAGCGCGGGGCACCCCAGTCCATGGTGCAGAACAAGTTCCTGTTCTCCACCACCAGAATCCCCGGCGCACAGCAGGACACCGTCCGCGCCCCGTACACCGACGCCTGGCCCGGCCCGTCCGACGCCCGTCATATCGTGGTGTTCTTCCGTGGCCGGATGTTCCGGCTCGACGTCATCGGTCCCGACGGCGTCCCGCACGCCCTGGACGAACTCGAGGCGGGACTGCGCGCGGTGATGAGGGCGGGCGACGAGCCGGCCGGCGAGGGCACCTCGGTGGGGCACCTGACCACCATGGCCCGCGCCGAGTGGGCCGCCGCCCGAGCCTCTCTCATCGCCTGCCACCCCGGTAACGCCGACGCGCTCGACACCGTCGAGACCGCACTGTTCTGCGTCTGTCTGGAGGACTTCGCACCGGAGAGCGTCCAGGACGCCTGCGACCAGTTGCTGTACGGCGACCGCGGCAACCGGTGGTTCGACAAGGCCGTGTCGTTCGTCGTCTTCGCCGACGGGCGCGCCGGCATCAACGTCGAGCACTGCGAGCTGGACGGCACCACCATCCTCAGCTTCACCGACGCCCTCCTCACCAGCCCCGCCGAGGAGTTCTCACGCCGGTCCGGGGCCCGCTCCCAGGGACAGCCCGCACTGGAGCCGGTCGTGTTCGCGCTCGACGACGCGCTGCGCACGCAGGTGCGCGCCGCCGCCGACGCGTTCGCCGCGTACGGGCGGAACACCGCGACCAGCACCGTGTCCTTCGAGGACTTCGGCAGCACTACGGCCAAGGCGCTGGGGGTGTCGCCGGACGCGTTCGTCCAGGTCGCCTATCAGCTGGCCCACCAGCGGGCGAAGGGCCGGCTCGGAGCGACGTACGAATCGATCGCTACGCGGCAGTACCGGCACGGGCGGACGGAGGCGATGCGCGTCGTCACCCCTGAGATGCTCTCGTTCGTCGCCGCGATGGAAGACCCGTCGACGGACACCAGCGTCCGGTACTCCGCGTTCCGTGCCGCCGCCGACGCGCATGTGGCCCGTGCGAAGGAGAGCCAGGCAGGCCAGGTGCCGGAGCAGCACCTGTGGGAACTGGAGCTGATCCAGCGCCGCCGGGGGGCGGAGCTCGGGGTGGACGAGCAGCCCTCGCTCTACCGGACGCCGGGCTGGCTGACGATGCGGGACGACTACCTGAGCACCAGCTCCGCGCCGTCGGCCAACATCCAGTTCTTCGGCTTCGGCTCCACGAGCAGCCGGTGCATCGGCGTCGCGTACGTGCTGTTGCCCGAGCGCTTCAACATCTACCTGAGCACCCCGCTGCCGGTCGCCGACCAGATGCACGCCTTCGCCGGCCACCTCCGTGAGGCGGTTGCCGAACTGCGCGAACTGCTGACGTCCGTGCGGTCCGAGGACTGACCGGCGCACCGTGTGGACCGTCGGCCGTGCCCTCCGGGCGAAGGGCATGGCCGACGTCCGTGGCCGTAGCGCGCCGGGGTGAATCGCCTCATTTGAACCGCAGTTGATGGCCCCACGGTGGGCGTGACCACAGAGACTGACGTCGCGCCGACCTGCTGTAGTGACGCCAACGTGGCCGAGCAGATCGACTCCATCGAGGACGTCGTCGGATGGAACTTCACCGACACCCGCGAGCGTCTGGCCGCGCTGCTCGACGCCGAGGAAGAACGGACGCCGACCTCGCCCAGACGGGCCCCGGCGGTACTGCCCCGTCATACTCCTGCGACCGCGCCTCCTGCCGACGCCACTGCCTCCGTGGCAGCCTTGTTCCGGTCACTTGACGCTTCATCGACGCCAGGAAAGGCGTGACGATGTCGCGGGCGCAGACGCCGTGATGGACGTGGCCTTCTGAGAAACATGCCCGCAGGCACGGCAGCGGGTGAGCGGGCAGCGGGGTGCGCGACGTCGGACAGCGAAGCCTACCGATCACCCAGTAGAGCCTGGTGGGCCGTTCGCGGGTGGGGCTGAGCTGGGGCTTTGACAGAACGCAAACCGCTGTTCTCAATCGCGTGGAGATCATTAACCGACTGCGTGCAGAGTGCAAACATGTGGGCCTCCGGCCCTCCGAAGCAGTGCCGCTCCGCCGCTCCGATCGGCTGCAGCGTCATGGGTTTTCTCGCTACTCCACAGCGCGGCCGATGAGTTTGTGACTCCCGGCCGGTCCAAGCTCGTGACACCCCAGGAAAGGACACCGCCATGTCGGAGCTTCTCGTCGACTTCATCATCTCCCTCGACGGCCACGCATCGGGAGAGGGATGGCCCGGGTTCTGGGGCCTCGAGGGCCCGGAGTACCTCGCATGGCTCGGCGAGCAGCCCGAGGCCACCTACCTGATGGGAGCGAACACCTACCGCCTGATGTCGGGCTTCGCCGCAGGCGAGGTCCCGAATGGCCAAGACGAGTTCAGGCCCGAAGAAGAGGCGTCCGTCGACGAGCTCACGCAAGCGTCCAAGGTGGTGTTCTCCTCCTCACTCGAGGAGCCGCTGACGTGGGCCAACTCCACGCTCGTCCGCGACGACGCCGTCGAGGCGGTCCGCGCCATGAAGTCGAGTGGCTCGGGGCTCCTCAGCACGATCGGCAGCCTCAGCCTGTGCCGGTCCCTGCTACGAGCCGGACTCGTCGACCGCTTCCGGGTCGTGATGTTCCCGGTGATCACCGGGGCCACGGGCGAAGAACGCATCTACGACGGCTATCCGGACGTTGCCCTCGAGATGATCGCGCACCGCACCTTCGACGGCCGCATCCAGCTGGTCGAGTACAAGCCCCGCGTGCTCGAGCACCCGCCGCTCGCCGTGCCTGCGTGACGTCGCCCCGTCCGCCGGCCCGGAGGGCCGCCAGGCCGGCGCCGGCGGGTGTACTGGAGCCGTTCGACGGTGCGCAAGTTGTACGGAACGGCGCCGCTCTCGTTATACGCGTTCTGGGCCTGCTCGAAGACCGGGTCGATGCCTCGCGAGCCATCGTTGATGGAGAGGTAGCTGTCGGAGGGCAGCGCTCCCATCAGGCGCGTGACGATGGAGCGCGCCTGATCGTAGTCGGCGACGTGGCCCAGGATGTTGCTGAGGATGAGGGCGGTGGGTCGGCTGAAGTCCAGGGTGTCGGCGGCGGCCGCGAGGATGCGGTCCGGGTCGAGCGCGTTGGAGTCGACGTAGGCTGTAGCTCCCTCCGGCGTGGAGTAGAGCAGGGCTCGGGCGTGTGCCAGGACCATCGGGTCGTTGTCGACGTACGCGATCCGGGTCCCTGGGTTGATCCGCTGGGCGACCTCGTGGGTGTTGTCGGCGGTCGGCAGGCCGGTCCCGACGTCGAGGAACTGGCGTATGCCCGCCTCGGCGACCAAGTACGTGATGCTGCGGCGCTGGAAGGCACGACTGCTGCGGGCGATGGTCACGATGCCGGGGAACACGGCGGTGTAGGCATCACCGGCCTGCTCGTCGACCGGGTAGTTGTCCTTCCCGCCCAGCCAGTAGTTCCAGATACGGGCCGAGTGCGGCACTGAGGTGTCGATCTTCTGATGCGCCGCCGGTCCAGGCGTGGTCGCGTAGTCGGTCATGTCTACCGTCTGTCTTTCAGCCGAAGCGAGGAATCCTGGTCACAACCTATGACCCGACACCCCTGCCCCCTACGGCAGTTCACCTATCCGGTGCCTCCGGGCAGGGGTTCACAGGGAGGCCCAGCCGCTAATGTCCCCACCCCTCCCGCCGCAGGCGGGGCAGCTCCCACACCGGCTGCGCGAACGGATTCCCCTCCGGACAGGGCACCGGCCAGCCGGTCGAGCCGTCCTCCCACGCCACGACGACCGTCGTCGGTGAGGGTGACGCGGATGGCTTTGCCGGCTTTGCCGGCGGTGGTGGTGGGTGGCAGGACGCGGACGTGGATGAAGTAGACGCCGACGCCGGCGAGTTCGTTGTAGGGACGCCAGGCGCCGGGGGTGCCTTCGGTGGGGGAGTTCGAGGAGCTTGTCGGTGATGTTGTAGATGACGAGGTAGGCGGTGTGCTGTCCGTAGCCAGTTTTCGCACGTCAGGTGGTGCTCCCCCGGGGCGGGAAGGCGGGCAGGCATCTCCCGTCGGGCGGGGCCCTCCCGTCGGCGACGACCGTGGTGCGGCCGACGGCGTCCTTGGCGCCGGACAGCTCCCATGCCTTGCAGTCGTTGAGGTTGCCGGGCAGTGGGCGGCCGACGGCGACGACCAGGCGGGTGTCGGCGTCGATGACGACCTGGTGGTTGGTGGAGTACCGGTAGTTCTTCGACTGCTCGGCGACCTGGTGGTCGCGGGTGGGCACCAGGGTGCCGTCCACGATCAGGAAGGTGTCCTTGCGGAACCGCTTGCGCTGCTGCAGGGCGAGCGCGGGTCCGAGGTGGTCGATGATGCGGTCGGCCGCGGACTTGGACACCCCGAACAGCGGAGCGAGCTGGCGCAGGGTCAGGTTGGTGAGCCAGTACGCGGCGACCAGCAGGACCCGGTCCTCCAGCGGCAGACTCCACGGCCGGCCCTTGCGCACCGGGTCCACACCCTCGCGCCGCAGTGCGGTCACCAGCTTGCCGAACAGGCGAGGGCTCAGCCCGGTGAACGGGGCTATCCAGGACGGCTCCGAAGCCGTGATCACACCAGACACCGCGAGATCATTTCACTCGCCACCGGGTCCCGTTCGCGGCAGTTCTGGACTGTCTCACCGAACCTTGAGCGGCGCTCCTCACAGGCCCCGGTGACCTGAGTCAGTCGAATAGGGCAACGAGTCCATTCACCCAGATCGCGAGGAACACAAGGGCCGCCATCAGGCAGCCGACGCCCGCCAGCACACCGCCGACCGTCCACGGCTCGGAGGGCGCCTCGTACTCCCCTTCCAGGTCGTCCCGGTAGGAGGCGGGGTCGTCCCAGTCGGCGGGGTGCCCCAACTCCTCGGCGCAGGCGGTCCGCACCGCGACCAGCTGCTCCTCCGCGAAAGCGGTGGCGGCCTTCGCTTCGGGGCCGTGCCAGGCGAGGGCCTTCATCCGCCACCCGCGAGACCCGTACCGCGCCTCAAAGGCGGCGGTCTCGTCGGCGTTCCGGTCCTCTTCGAGGTACATCCAGCGTCCAGCCTCGGCGGCGTCGCCGTAGAGCCGGTACACCTCTGCCAGACGACGGCGGAGCGTCAGGTCGTGCGGGAAGGACGAGATGAGACCGCGCAGGCGCTGGCGCGCGACGGGAACCCGGCCGGCGGCCAGGTCTGCATCGACTCGGGTAAGGGTCTCTGTCAGGGGCATGAACGCATGATCGAGTACCGCACTGACCTACGTCGACCTGGTTTCGCCGCTCAGCACTCGCTCGCTCTTAAAGAGCGTTTCGTCCCGGCGGGAGTGTTTGGTGATGTTTTAGGGGCTCGATCGGTGTGGGGCTGCCGGGGCAGATGTGGTTGAAGTGTGCCAATGCGGCAGGTGGCAGTGTGAACCAGTCTGCTTTGAACAGTTCACTCCCGTCTGATCTCAAGGCGCCCCCACTTGGCGCCGTTTGCGCCCTGGGGAAGTGCTGCACCCGACGGTAGTAACGGAACATGATGCGACAGCGCCCCTATCCCAGTGACCTGTCCGATGCCCGCTGGGAACTGCTGGAACCCACTTTGTCAGCCTGGCGGGCCGAGCGACGAGGCAAGGGCCTGGACATCGGACGCCCACCCGAACACGACCTTCGCCGCATCATGGACGCCATCCTGTACGTCGACCGTACCGGGATCCCCTGGCGCTACCTCCCGCACGACTTCGCCCCGTGGAAAACGGTCTACGGCTGCTTCGCCGCCTGGCAGAAGGGAGGCATCTTCGACCAGCTCAACGGCCTCCTGCGTCGCCTGGTGCGTCAAGCCGAAGGCCGAAGCGCCGAACCGAGTGCCTGCGTGCTCGATGCCCAGAGCGTCAAGACATCCGCCAACGTGCCCGCGACCGGCCGAGGCATCGACGCCGGCAAGAAGATCGCAGGCCGCAAGCGCCATCTCGGTGTCGACGCCCTCGGTCTCCTGCTGGCCGTCTGGGTGACCGCGGCAAGCGTTTCCGACAACGCCGGCGGCATCCACCTGCTCTCCCACATCGCCGCCGAGAACCCTCGCGTGACGAAAGCCTGGGCCGACACCGGCTATCGAACCAAGGTCATCGACCACGGCGCACGCCTCGGCATCGACGTGGAGGTCGTCCAACGCAACCCCGGCGTCAAGGGATTCAAGGTCATCCCCCGACGCTGGGTCGTCGAGCGGACCTTCGGCTGGCTCATGCACCACCGACGCCTCGCCCGCGACTACGAAACCCACTCCCACCGCTCCGAAGCCATAATCCACGTCGCGATGATCGACCTCATAAGCCGCAGGCTCACCCGAGAATCCACCCCGAACTGGCGCGACTCCTGAGGTTCGAACCAAACACTCCCGCCGGGACGAAACGCTCTTTAAGTACTATCCCTCCCAGTACACTTCGGAGGAGCACTATGAGGCGGCGTCGGATCTGTTCGTCATCGCAGACGACTACTGGGCGGGCGAGGGAGAAGCGCCCTCCGACACGCTGAATGAGGAACAAGTTAAGGCGGCGGCGGCCGAGATTGCTACGAGAATGCGATCGCTGCTTGAGTGAACTGTGCTTGATCGGCTGTACATGGGGGAACGTAGCCGATCACATGCCCACGGCATCGGCGCGTGCTGACGCCGTGGGGGCACAACCGCTTTGACAGCAACATCAGCGGACGAGCGCTGCGGCGGCCAAGACCTGATCACCACCGCATGCACCAACGACTCTTGTGACAACGCCCAGTTGGGTTTTACACCGGTAACACGGCTGCTGACGGCACCGGCAACCAGACAGAACCGTTCGACCTGCACAACAGGATCTTGATCGGTAGCGGTGGCTGGCGGGACTTCACGAACCTTGCCGTCGGAGACCAGAATGGCGACGGCATCGGGGATCTCCTCGGTCACGACCCGGCCACCGACACTCTCTACCTGTATCCCGGCCAGATCAGCACCGACGGCGCCTTCTCTCTGGCCAGTCGCACCACCTACGCCGGGGGCGGCTGGAACCGGCGGGCACTCCTCACCTTGCCTGGCAACGCACACTGCTGTCAGTCCCAGAGGAACTGCCAGGTCCCGGAACGTGTCCAGCGGTTCGCCCACGAGGTGGTGTCTTGCCCGTCGGGGCAGTATGCGAACTGCTCAATAGCCGCTTCGGCAACGGCCAGTCGCTGTTGCGGCGGCCGGGCGACATCAAGCATGAGCGCCCGGTCGGAGACGTACAACAGCTCAGCCTCGAACCGGTCGTGCCAGGTGTGGAGGAAGGCCGCGTGGTCCGAGTCGAGCATCGGCCGCCCCTCCGGCCCGTGCGTCCAGGACGGCGCGTACGGGTACCCGGGCAGCAGCCCGGGCACGGAACAGCCTGTCCCGCTCTCGACCAGGCACAGCCAGTCCGGCCGGAAGCTGGTGATCCGGCCGGACTCCGGTTCGGAGGAGATCTCCCGGGCGAGCCGCTCCGGATCGAAGTCCGCCTGCCATTGCTCCTCCTCCGTTTCGTCCTCCGCATACCTCAGGCAGTCAGCGAGGGCCGCCTCCGTGATCTCGGCGACGATCTCCCGTGGCGCCGTCACGGCACGCTCGTCGAAAAGGTCCGGCTCGGTCGGCTGTCCGGTCACCAGGACCGAGGGAGGCATCGAGGAAAGCAGGGGATGGAAGCCCGTGCTCTCCCGAGCGGCCAGCAGACTCCGCCACAGGGACTCGGCCCCGCTGTCGGTGATTCGGCGGCCCAGAACGCGGGCACCGGAACGCGAGCGGGCCTCTTCCACGCCCTCACGGGGGACGGTGAAACCGGCCGTCCGCAAGATGTCGGTGATGTGGTCGCTATTCATGCGGGGTGCTTCCCTCAGTCTTTCAGCCGCTGCTAGCGGAAGTCCTTGGTGCTGTCGTAAGCATCACCGAGAATCCGGATGCTGGTGAGTCCGGTGGGCTTCTGTTCCGAGACCCGGATCGCCGAGGCTCAACTCACCACACCCATGTCCACTCCCCGACGACCTGGGTCCTTGCCACGCCGGAATCCGGGCGTCGCGTGTCGCTGTGCCCGGGCTGACGCGAGAGAGACGTCGAGCGAGGTGCCCTCGGTTGATTGGGCACGGCCGCCAGCGGCACCTACGGGAGGCTGTCGTATACAGAGTCTGGCCACGGTTCGAGGTGTCCTGCCCATGGATCGTGGTCGCCGTGGATGGCGTCCTGGGCAACCGGACCGGCGAAAAGGTTCGGGTCCGGGTGTGGGGGCTCGGGGTAGCGGGAGGTGTCCTGGCCCCAGGCGGCGAGTCGGTCGATGGCGTACCAGCGGTAGGGAGTGTCGCGGTCGGCGAGTTCATGGACTGCGTCGGTCAGGGCGGGGATGTGGCGGGCCAGTGCCGGGTCGGCCAGTAGAGGCAGGAGCGCAAAGAGGGCGGCGTCGCGGACCTGCTGCTCACTGTCGCCGAGGAACGGGTGGACCGCGTCGTAGAGGGCTGGCCGGGTCGCAAGGAAGGCGTCGATGTCTTCCTGCGCGCCGGGCGGCCACTCCGGCGGATGGTCCGTGTCCTGGGTGGTGTCCCCGAGCCAGCCGAGCAGAAGCACCCGCAGCAAGGACGACTGCTCGCCGTGCTGGTCAACTTCCCACGGGCTCTGGCTTGTGACCATCGCCAGCGTCCGCGGATGGCCCAGGATCGCGGCGACGAACAACGCGGCCGGCGCCGTGGCGCTGTAGAAGGACCCCTGGTGCGTCACGGTGCTGTACAGATCCCGCACCGCCGCGCCCTGGACCCGCGGATCGTCATCGAGCAACTGCCGCAGGATCACCGGCGTCATCGGCGCCACATTGGGGCAGCAGTGCTCCACGGCATTCCAGTCGGTCCGCAGCAACAGCGCCCGCACGTCCACGAGACCCGTACTTCCACCCTCGTTCGTCATCCGGCGAGTGTGCCAGGTACGTCGAACACGCCAGCTCTGAGGCTGTTGATCCGAGAACCAGCACGGCGAAACAGCGCACGCTCGGAATGACGCTCCCTGCCAGTCGATGGAGCAGTACGCCAGCGGCGGGTTCGCTGACGGCCCTCTTGGAGCCCCGACTACGAGACTTGTCAGTGGCAGGGGCGATGCTTTCCCTGTGACGACCCAGGATGAGTTCCCGATCTCCGGTCAGCCCGTGGCCGACCAACTACCTGATCCGCGTTCCGTGATCGAGGGCACCAACTGGGCTGCGCTGGAGCATGCCTACGGAGCAGCCCATGACACGCCACTTCGCCTGCTCCAGCTCTTGGACAAGGACCCGGAGGTTCAAGCGGGAGCGCTGGGGCAGTTGGACATATCCGTCCTGCACCAGGACTCCTTGTACAGTGCGACGGCGCCGGCCGCCCTGTTCGTAGCCGCGGCGTTGAACGACCCCTCCACTCTGGCCCCCCATGAGAACTACACCGCCTGGGACGACCGCCCGCGGCCACTGCGCGCCGCCTTGCTCGAATGGCTGGGCCGGATCGCGGATGCGGCAGCCTACGGCGAGACGACCGACGAGGACGACGGCAACGATCCGGGCATCACCGAGGCGGTGCGCGCTGTCCGCGGCCCGATCTACGACGCCGTCCTCCCGCACCTCCTGGCCCCGGACCCCACCGTCCGGGAGGCCGCCCTCAGGGCCACCGCCGCGCTCCTCCAGTCTCCCGAGCTGACTGGTCGAGTCTCTGGAACCACCCAGATACTCCGGCAGCTGCTTGCCGAGAGCACCGACCGACGTGAACGCGCTGTCACCCTCCTGACCATTGGCGCCTGGGGCGAGGACACCACCAGCTGGCTCGCCGACCCCGACCCCGCAATCCGTATCTGCGCCGCTCTGTCACCGGGATGCGCCGGCAACACCGAGGCGACGCGGACGATCCTCCGCGCCCTTGCTCGACCCCGCGGCCATCGACTCCTGGTTCCGCGAACCCACCGCTGCCGACCCGTGGGCTACAGACCCGCTGCCGCGCATTGAAGGTCGCCTTCGGCATGCCGTGCTGGCCACGGCCATCGATCGCGCCCATGACTTCGAGGAACTCCTGCCGGCCGCCTTGGCCTCCGTGCCGTTCTGCAGCAACCTCACCATCGCCGAAGACTGGGGACCGCTCCTCGCCGCGGCGTTCCCTTCCGGCTATGAGCAGGGTGCCAAGCTCACTCCGGCCCAGCACCGTTACCTGGACGCTCTCGCCGACCGCGACGTGTGCTGGCGATACACCCACCTCGTCACCTCGTGGTTCGACGACGTCGGCCTCCCCGCGGACCGCAACGCCATCAGGGCACTCTTGGCCGGGCAGCGGCCCCACCAGTAAGGGACGCCGACTCGGACCGCAAGCCACCATCGCCAGGGAGGAATACCGCACCTCCGGCTGGGCCGCGGCCGAGCGCGAGGCGTACGTCAACGACCAAGGCTCGTCGACGTCGCTCGTCGCGGTCACGGCCCGGACGAACCGTTCGGAGGCCGGCCATGACCCGGCCGAGTGGCTCCCGCCCGCGTCCGACCAGTACTGCCGCTACATCGGCGAGTGGATCGGCACCAAGCTCCGCTGGGGCCTGGCCGTCGACAAGCTCGAGCTCGAGGCGCTGAAGACCTTCGCCGACGGCCCCTGCGAGGAAACCGTCATCGACCACCAGCCGGCCCAGTAAAGCTCCAGCACCACCAGGTCGTGCAGCGGCGGTGCCCCGGGTCCCTGCAGGGCGTTGATCAACCGTGACGACGTACACGCTGGGGATCGAGAGCGGCCCGCTGGACGGCGGAGCGGCGACAGTGGCAGCCGACGATGACGACGGTCGGCCGCCCCACTGACAGTGCTGGAACGCCGCCCTGCGAAAGGCCCCGGCGACTCGGCGGATTCAAGGGGCCTTCGTGGGACTCGGCCGGGGGGCGTGCCGCCCAGAACGACAGAGGGCGGCCGACGGTCGACGGCCGCCCCTGGACCCGCCCGCCCGCGCACACGGCGAGCTGAGCACGGCTAGCCATCCCGTTGCGGCTCACGCGCCCACCCCGGCAGCAGCGCCGGGTCGGACACAGGGGCGGCGAGCATCGGTTCCGGCAGTGTCCGCGTCACAGCCCATGCCTTCCACCCAGCCCGCCCGTCGGCAAACCGAGTGCGCGTACGCACCCGACTACCGGCCTGACCATGGCAGGTCAGCGCACTCCGACACCTCGCCGGGGGCTGTGTGCGGAGCTCCTGGCGCGCGTCCAGGCAGCGCAGCCGGACACTGAGCTGCCCCGGATCCCGTGTCGTACGGTCTGATGTCGCGGTCGCCTACCGTCCGCAACGGATCTCACCGAACCCGGTGGTGCCGCCGGTACGGCCGAAGATCTGAACCAATACCGGGAGTCAGGCCGCGACGAGCTCCTGTTCGCGGTCCGGCGTCTTGGCCTTGGGCTTCTTGTTCGGCAGTGAGAGCCGGAAGACCTTGCGCCACGCGGAGACCACCTGCTTGGGCAGCGGCCCGGTGACGTACTCCAGCTCGTACTTTTCGAACAGCGCGCGCACCTTCACCGCGACCTCGGCGTACCGGTTGCTCGGCAGGTCCGGGAACAGGTGGTGCTCGATCTGGTGTGACAGGTTGCCGGTCATGAAGTGCATGGCCTTGCTGCCGCTGATGTTGGCCGAGCCCATCATCTGGCGCAGGTACCACTGGCCGCGCGTCTCGCTCTTGATCGACCGGCGCTCGAAGACCTGTACGCCCTCGGGGAAGTGCCCGCACATGATCACCGAGTGGGACCAGATGTTGCGGACCAGGTTCGCGGTGAACGTGGCGGCGAGCGTGGTGAGGAACGACGGGCCCGACAGCAGCGGGTGGATCACGTAGTCCTTGAGTACCTGCTTGCGGATCTTGCGGCCCACGGCCTTGGCCCGCGCGCGGAACTCCGGGTTCTTGCGGCGGCGCTTGTGCAGGTTCTTGCCGAGCTCCAGGTCGTACGCTGCGATGCCGTACTCGAAGAAGCAGGCGTTGATGAAGTTCCACAGCGGCTGGCCGAGGTGGAACGGGTGCCACTTCTGGTCCTCGTCGACGCGCATGATGCCGTAGCCGAGGTCGTTGTCCTTGCCGATCACGTTGGTGTACGTGTGGTGCAGCTCGTTGTGCGAGTGCTTCCACTGCTCGGACGGCGAGACGTGATCCCACTCCCAGGTGGTGGAGTGGATCTTCGGGTCCCGCATCCAGTCCCACTGGCCGTGCAGGACGTTGTGGCCGATCTCCATGTTGTCCATGATCTTCGCCACGGACAGACCGGCGGTGCCGAGCAGCCACGCGGGCGGGAAGATCGAGAACAGCAGCACGCCCCTGCTGACCAGCTCGAGCTTGCGCTGCGCCGAGATGACCTTGCGGATGTAGGCGGCGTCTTTCTCGCCGCGGCTGGCGATCACCTCGTCGCGGATCGCGTCCAGCTCGCGGCCGAGCTCCTCGATCTGCTCCGCGGTCAGGTGGGCGGTGGGGTCGATGGCGGTCAAGGTGCTCCTACCGTTCGATGTCGCAGGGGCCCGCCGCGGCGGACACGCAGGTCTGGATGAGGACGCCCGGCTCGGCCTCGGTGATCTCGCCGGTGCGCAGGTCGCGGATGGCGCCGGCCTTGAGCGGCGTGATGCAGCCGAAGCAGATGCCCATGCGGCACCCGGAGGGCATGAGCACGCCGGCCTCCTCGCCGACGTCCAGCAACGGCGTGGCGCCGTCCGCGTCGACGGTCTTGCCGGTGGCGCTGAACGTGACCTCGCCGCCGTCGCCGGCGACGACGATGCTGGGGCGGAAGCGTTCGGTGTGCAGGCGCTCTTGGACGCCGTGCTCGGTCCAGTGCTCTTCGGCGGCGTCGAGCAGGCCCGCAGGCCCGCAAGCCCAGGTCTCGCGCTCGGCCCAGTCGGGCACGAGTTCGTCGAGACGGGCGATGTCGAGCATGCCGTCTGTGTCGGTGTGCACCTCGGTGAGCCGCAGCTTCTTGTCCGCGACCAGGTCGTGCAGTTCGTTGCGGAAGATCACGTCTTGCGGCTGTGGCGCGCAGTGGACCATGACGACGTCGTCGAACTCGATGTCGCGCAGCATGCCCATCACGGGCGTGATGCCGCTGCCGGCCGTCAGGTAGAGCACCTTGGCGGGCTTGGCCTGCGACAGCACGAAGTCACCGGTCGGCTGGTCGAGCTGGATCAGCGTGCCCGGTTTCGCCCTGCGGACCAGGTAGTTGCTGACCTTGCCGTCCGGGATCGCCTTCACGGTGATCGTGACACGGCCGTCCTGGCGGTTTGTCGGCGAGGTGATGGAGTAGGCACGCCACAGGCGCACCCCGTCGACGTCGACCCCGATCCGCACATATTGCCCGGCCATGTGGCCGCGCCAGCCCCGTCCCGGCCTGATCACGATAGTCGCGGCGTCACCCGTCTCGGGGTGCACGGCCTCGATGCGCCCACGCAGGTCAGCGCCCGCACGCAGCGGGCTGACCAGGTCGAGGTAGTCCGACGGCAGCAGCGGCGTCGTGACCATCTCCAGCAGTTTCCACGCCCTGCTGCGGAGGGCTGCACTCGTCATGACTCCAGCTTGCTGCGCCTCAAGGCGTAAAGTCCTGACCGCAGGACGTAAATCTGGTCGGCTGAATTGTTCGCAGGGAACAAAACATGGGGCATGCAATCCGGAGGGCCAGCGAACTGGCCCTGGATGAGACGACGGTCACCGCCCTTCGGGCCGCGCTGAAGACCACCGCCGACGAGGTCGTCCAGGCGATCATCGACGAGGTCCCTCCCTACGCCAACGCCCTTTCGGGCCGCATGGGCGGCACCATCCGCCGAGCCGTCCGCACCGCCCTGGGGCACTACCTGGACCTCGCGAGCGGGAACGCCACAGGCGGCGACGCCGGTGACGCAGCCTACGAGCTGGGCCGCGGCGAGGTGCGCGACGGCCGTTCGATGGACGCCCTACTCAGCGCCTACCGCGTCGGCGCCCGCGTGGCCTGGCGATGCCTGGCAGCGGGTGCCGTACCCGCAGGTCTGCCCGCCGCCGAGGTCGCCAAGTTCGCCGAGTTGACCTTCGCCTACATCGACGAGCTCTCCGCCGCGAGCGCTGCGGGCCACGCCGACGAACTGGCCGCCCGGGGCAGGGCCCACGAGCGCCACCTGGAACACCTGGCCCGCGACCTCCTCGCCGGCGCGAGCCCGGACGTGCTGCTGGCCTCTGTTCAACGGGCCGGGTGGCAGCCTCCGGATTCGCTGACCGCGGTCCTGCTGCCTGCAGCCCAGGCCCGACCTGCCTACCGCGCGCTCGACCCGAGCACCCTCGTCCTCGACGATCTGCCGGACGCCACCGGTGTGCTGCTCGTCCCCGATGCCGACCGATCACATCTCTTGCGGCAGCTAACCGACCGCACCGCCGTGGTCGGCCCGGCCCGGCCATGGACTCGTGCGTCCGCCTCGTACGCACGAGCCGTACGCGCGCGCGCCCTCTCCTCTGATATTCGCGACACCGAGGACCACCTGCCCGAGCTGGTGCTGAGCGCCGACGTGGACGCGTTCGCAGACCTGCGTGCCCGAGCCCTCGCACCGTTGCGGACCTTGCCTGTCGCGACCGCACGGCGGCTGGAGGAGACGTTGCGGGCGTGGCTGCTGCACCAGGGCAGGCGGGACGAGGTGGCGGCGGCGTTGTTCGTCCATCCCCAGACAGTCCGGTACCGGATGTCGCAGCTGCGGGAGCTGTTTCCGGATCTCGCATCGCCACACCGGGTCCTTGAACTGACGCTGGCGGTCGGCCTTCGAGTCAGCTGACGCGTACTTCGACCGTCCACGACCGCGTCCGCGAGCGGTCCAGGAATCGTGCCTCGTTCTCGCTCAGCTGGCTCATGCGGCCCGGGGAAGAGCGGTATGAGCCAGCTGAGACCGGGGGTTGATGTGAAGACCAGACAAGGCCTCGGGCAGCCCGTCGGGGGCGCTGTCTCTGAGAAGCGCGGTGGCGGACACGGCTTGACTGGATCCGGTGGACGATGCGCACCGGCCCGCTCGTCGACGCGCTCATCGAGCATCTGGTCGGTGATCTGGGCCGCTATGCCCTGTAAAACGGCTTTCATGTCGCCGTGGAGGCTGTCCTGGCACGAGCTGACCCACGGGCGCGCGGCGGGCAGCAGCTGGGTGACCGGCGGGCCGGCCAGGCCGGGTCACCAGGGGCGGGGGCCGAGCCGCTCGCGCCGGGGACCACTGTGGTTCTGCGACGGCCCGTGCCTCCCATCCGACAGGACAGCCGGACTACCGACCGGGCCGGCCTGGCACACTGCGCGAGGGATGATGAGGACGGAATAACGGACGTGAGGTCAGGAGCTTCCATGGCGAAGCGGGTTCACCGACCCCGTGAGGACGCGGAGTTCAATTTCATCCTCGGGATGAGCGGAGTTCCGGTCCTCGCATACTTCACCGGGACATGGCCCAAGGCAATCGAGCCCTGCCGGGTGATGGACCTCGTCGTGGGTGGCATCGCCGACGACTACACGGGCCGCCTGACGGCCGTCCGCACCGACATCACGCGTTGTCCGGCCGCAACCGAGCGATACGGGATCACCGGAGCCCCGTCCTATGTCCTGCTGAAGGAGGGACAGGCGGTGGCGCACGGCACGGGGCCTATGACCACCGCCGAGGTACGGAAGTTCCTGGACGGCCACCTCTGAGCGGCCGCTGCGGCACGTGGCCGCGACGCCCGTCACGTCTCGTCTATCGGAGCTGCGCCGCCTGAGACACCTTGGGGCTGAGACACCCCCACAGGTCACATAACCCGTCCAGCGCGGAGGCGTCAGGGAGCTGTGCGGTCCCGGCCACGATCTCCGGAAACGAGGCCGCCATCTCGGTGCCGCGCCTCGAACGGAGCACCACCAGGCCCGCGTCCACGGAGACCAGCGCGCGGAACCCGTCCCACTCGGTTCGCTGGCCCACCTCGGCCGCAGAGCAGGATCAGGCATGGGGATGGCCAGCGCATCGGCTCCGGCAGCGTCCACGTCACGCGCCATGTCTTCCCCCTCAGGTCATCGGCCGCCGGGTGACTTGCCATGGCGGGACCGGTCTTGGTCGGGCCCGTGGTCGGGTGCGAGTGAACTTCCGACCATGCTGCCGCTGACGGCGTCCACGGCAGGTCAGTCGGTCACCGGGTCAGGCTCGCCCGCCTGGTGCTCCGTTTCGGGTTCCTGGCGCAGGTCCAGGAAGCAGCGCAGCCGTACGCCGGGTTCGCGGGTCGTACGGTCCGCCGGCGCGATTCCCCAGCGGGCGGCGAGCAACTCCTGGACGGCGAACGCGGTCTCATCATCGGCGGCCGCGACCTCCACCACGACCAGACCCGGCTTTGCCACATGCGCGTCATTGATCTGCCTCATGCCTGGCAGTGTTCGGGGGCAGGGCCATCCCCTCTACGCCACGCACGCCCGTCCCGGACGCCAGGAAAGGAGGGGAGGTGGGGCGCGATCGGGGATCGGGCGCCCCTCTGACTCTCGCGCGCGACAGGGCCGCGCGCTGCCGGGCCCAGGCATCACCCGGTCGGCGCAGAATGGTCACCGGAGGGCGGGGCACTGGCACGGTCGGCCCCGGGCGATTTCTTCCTGCAGCGCTAAGGGTGCGCGGGGCGGGTGCCGTAGTCATCCCCGAGTCGGCTGCGGCCCCCGCCTTGTCTGCCCGTTCCTCGCCTGTCCGACCCGTGGAGGTGTGAGCGCGGACGCGGCGGCCAATCGGCAGAACAAGGGTTGGGTAAACAGCCCTCGGGGCGCCTCTTCGCCGTCCCATGGCGCGGCGAAGGGCCCTTCTCTATGTGATCTTCCCGGCGCGAGAAGGTTGGCCTCGCTGTCTCGGTAGGGGGCAGGCGTACAGGGAAGCCTTGCCCCCGCATGGAGACCAGCATGACGACATCCCGCGTGCCGCGGCCCTCGCCCGACGGCACACGTGACGACGCCACCAACGCCCGCCTGGAGGAGGAGAACGTGCAGCTGCGGCACGCCATCGACTCTCACGCGACGGTGGACCAGGCCATCGGTGTTCTCACCGCGATCCACCGGCTCGTGCCGGCCGCCGGATTCGACGTACTGCGTGAGGTGTCCCAGCACACCAACACCAAGCTGAACACCGTGGCTGAGACGGTGATCGCCTGGGTGCTGGGGCAGCCCCTGCCGGAGCCGGTGGGGCGGGAGCTGGATGTGGCCGTGCAGCGGCGCTCACGCCAGCAGGATGCTCCGGACAGGGAAGCCGGGTAGAACGTCGTGGCCGGGCACGGCGTCGGTCAGGGGGCCAGGGCCTGTTCGACGGTGGGAGGGCAGCCGATGACCTGGTCCAGGCCCACGAGCTCAAGGACCCGCAGCACTGATGCCTGGGCGCCGGCGATACGCAGCATCCCTGAGCGTCACTCATGCCCTGGTGGGCGGCGATGAGGGCGCTGATGCCGCTGGAGTCCATGAAGGTCACGCCGCTGAGGTCCACCACGGTCCGCGGCGGCGTCACGCTGCCGTAGGACAACAGAGCCTCGGTGAGCTCCTCCGTGATGGCGTGGTCGATCTCGCCGAGCAAGGTGACCATCCGGATGCCGTCTGCGGCGGTGTGGTCGATCGACAGGCCGGCCGGGCTGCTCCGTGGGTCTCCGTCACCGTTTTTCACCGACTGTGCTCGCTGATGGGGGCTCAGGCCCCGACACGATGTGCGTTGGCAGCCTGCCTCGATACTACGGTGAACACCTGTTCGTCCTCTGCGTAACCGAGTTCACGGCATGTGAGGCAAAGTCCGGGGTATACGCGGGCGGATGAACGGGGGAACAAGGGTGGATCCGGCGGAATCAGTCCCCGATGCTGAAGACAGCGTGGCGCCTGGCGCCCCTCCCATACAGGACACCGTCGCCCTGGACGGCGAAGGATCCTGCATCGCCGCGGCACGCCACCGCGCGGTGGACTTCCTCGCCCGCGTCCAGGCCGAGCACGGCGTGCCGGTGTCCGCGCGTGCGATGGACCTGACCCAGCTGGTGGTCAGCGAACTGGTCACCAACGCCCGCAAGTACGCTCCCGGGCCGGTGCTGATGGAACTGCGCATATCCGGCGCCGTGGTGGAAGTGGTCGTGTGGGACAGCGATCCCGTGCTGCCGGTGGCCCGGGCCGCCGATGCGGGCAGGGTCGGGCAGCACGGATTGGAGATCGTCATGGCTGTCTCCCAGGGCTTCGAGGTCCAGCGGGAGCCGGTCGGCAAACGCATCACCGCCCGCATCGCCTGCCCGACGACCCGGGCGGGGACGTCACCGGACGCCGCCCCCAGTAGGAGGCAGCGCTCCCCGCTGGCCCCGCTGTCGTGCCTGACGGCTTGCCGTGAAGCGGCGGGTTGCAGTGGGCGACGTCGGCGGGGGAGAGGTCGGGGCGGGCGCGGTGTCAGCGCGCGAGGTGGCGCCACCGGCGCCGGAGGCGTCGTGGGCGACGTCGACGCCGGCTTCGCACCGCATACTCACACCGCCGGCGCCCCAGCACGTGGACGCGAGTTCCAGCGGCCGGGCGGCTGGGGCGCCGTCCGCCGCGGCGAGCCCGACACCGAACCCCTCCCGCAGAGCATGCGCCCCTACCTGAAGCACAACTCACAGGGGCGTCTGGTTCTGGTGTGACCGGCGCGCCCGGCCCGGTTCGGCTTGTTGCCTCCATGCCCGTGCCGTTCGCTGCCCGTTCGACGGCAGGCCTCCGGCGGGCCCTGCTCGCTTCTTGTCCGGCCTCCGGTGGCGCCAGGGAACCGGCCTGGGGGCGCGCGGCCAGCGGGCGGTACGCCTGTTGCCGCCTTGAGCAGGGCCGTAGCGTCAGAGGACGTGCCAGCTCGGCACCCGCCGGGCAGCGAAGAGCGGGGAGCGCCCATGGAGCGACGCAGCCTTCTCGGTACGGGGGTTGCCCTGACGGCCGCCGTGGTCCTTGCCCGGCCGACGGTGGTGTGGGCCGCCCCGCGCCGCGGCGACCTGTTGTCCGCCGGCGAGGTCGCCGCGACCCGCCGGCTGTTCGCCGCCGGCGCCTACGGCCGGCTGGATGAGGTGCTGCCGCTGCTGCTGGCCGGCGCGCGGCGCAGCGTGGAGGCGGGTCCGGCCGCCGCCCGGGCCGCCCGCGTATGGGTGCTCGCTTCCCAGGTGGCCGTCAAGCAGGGCCGTACGGGAGACGCGGGCGCCTACGCGGAACGGGCGGGCGCCGTGGCGCGCCGCACGGGCGATGCGTCGGTGCTGGCGGCCGCGACCCCGCTGCGCCGCACCGGCCGCGCCCGGCAGGCCCTGAGCCTGCTGAAGGAGGCACACAGTCAGCTGACTACCGGTTCCCGGTCCGCGGCCGCCGCTCCGGACACGGCGGGCATTGTCGCGCTGACCGCTGCCTACACCGCCGCGAAGGCCCACCAGCCGTTCATCGCCCAGGAGTTCCTCGCCTTGGCCGAGCAGGTCACCCGCCGTCTGACCGACGGGCTCAGGTGCCGGGCTTGCGCCCGTACACGTAGACGTCGTCGCCGTTCTTCAACAGGTTCCAGTATGCCTTCGCGTCGGCGGAGCGCATGTTCACGCAGCCGCCGGAGCCGGGCGGGTTCCACATGGACTTGGTCGTGGAGTGGAACGCCTGTCCGCCGTCGAAGAACTGGGAGTACGGCATCCGCACGTTGTAGAGCGTCGACCAGTGGTTGATGTTGCGCCAGTAGATCTTCTTCGCGCCGGTGCGGGTCTCGGTGCCGTTCTTGCCGGTGCGCACCGGCACCGGGCCGTACTTGAGCGTCCGGCCGTCCTGGATCCAGCTGAGCTGCCGGGTCAGGTCGACGCACGCGATCCGGCCCTTGTTGGTCGGGCACTTGCCCGCCTTGTTCGGGTTGTTCCCCGCCGCACGCTGCGCGAGCATCGTGTTCATCGTGCGCCAGGTGATCGGGCCCGCGTAACCGATCGTGGGCGTGATGCCGTGCTTGGCCTGGAAGGCGCGGATCGCCTGGCAGTCGGTTGCCGACTGGCGCCCGTCGACCGGGCGGCCGAGGAACTTCTCGACCTGCTTCTGGTACGGACCCGTCGACGTGGTGCACGACGCGGCGTGCGCGGTGCCGCTCCCGAGCGCCACGCCGAGCGGGAGCAGCATGCCGGTCAGCCCGAGCAGCACTCCCGTACGTCCTATTCTGCCCCTCATGTCCCCCAACTCCCCTTCGCATCCCTTCCGGTTGGGATGGTCTGCCGGTTGAGACACGCGAAGGGGAGCGGTAGTTGCACGGACGGGGGACGTATTCGCGACGTATTCCGGGCGGTCCCCCGAAAGGTGTGACCCGCGCCGTTACGCGGCCGTCGCGAGGCGCCGCTCCTGGGCCCGCGCCGCGTGCGTCCCGTACAGCGTGACCGACACGACGCCGAACACCGCCAGGAGCCCGAGGGCCACCGTGCGTGTCCCGGACGACGGCCGGCACCGGGAGCTGTCAGCGGCGCAGTGCGTGCTGTACCGGGTCGAGGAGTTTTCAGCGAAGCTGTTGCTCAGATGCCTGCTCTAGCAGGGCTCAGTCGGAGTCCGCGTAGCGCGTCACGGTCTTCTCTCGAGCCTGAAGACCTCCGCGAGGTGGAACGGGTCGGGCCTTTGACCGCGCCATTCGATTTCCCGTGCATGTCGACACACCCAGACCTGACGGCAGGAGCACCGTTTTTCCGGTGAAGATCGGCACCCGCCTGGGTGAAAGCCCGCAGTTCTGCGGACGCTGGCGACTGGCGCTCGGCTATGCACAGGGGCGTGATCAAGAAACTGCTGCGCGGCCTGGTGCCGCTCACCCTCGCCGTCACCCCGGCCCTCGCGCCCGCACCGGCCCAGGCCGCCGCCCCCGTCCTGCTGCCCGACGCGCTGGCCGCCCTGACCGTCGCCGACGAAAGCCGCACCGGCTACACCCGCACGGCCTTCAAGCACTGGAAAACCGGCGCCGACTCCACCGACGGCTGCAACACCCGCCAGGAGGTCCTGCTCGCCGAGGCGATCGAGACGCCGACCGTCGGGGCAGGCTGCTCGATCACCGGCGGGAAATGGCTGTCCTACTACGACGGCCAGACGGTCACCTTGGCGAGCGCCCTCGACATCGACCACATGGTCCCGCTTGCAGAAGCGTGGGACTCTAACTGATCGTTTCAGAATGAAGTTCGTTGTGGGGCTTGGCAGTTGGGTGTTGTGTCGGCAGGATCTGTTGGGTGTCTG
>NZ_JBQHCZ010000016.1:0-180142 GCF_052068155.1 Streptomyces sp. OZ13
GATGGACGGGGTATCAACATATCTGGCGTTGATTTTTGGCACACTGTTGAGTTCTCAAGGAACGGACGCTTCCTTTGTACTCACCCTTTCGGGCTTTCCTCCGGGCGCTTCCCTTCGGTCTTGCGTTTCCGACTCTATCAGATCTTTCCGATCCGATTTCCTCGGTGTGCTTTCCGGCCTTTCGGCCTTCCGGCGGTTCCGACTCTATCAAACTCTTTCGTGTCTGATTCCCGGCCGGCGGGTTTTGCCTTTCAGTTCTCCGCTTTCGCGTTTCACTTTCCGGCGGTTCCGACTTTATCAGAAGTTCTGAGTCGGAATTCCCCGCCCCCTGCGGGCAGCCCACAGCACACATGAGTGTGCTGGGTTCCCGTTCAGGCGGAGACGTAAACGTACTGGAGCGGAGCGCCCCGATGCAAATCGGGGGCTCCGCTCCGGAGTTGGCGGCGTCGGAGGCCTCAGACCTCGACGACGACCGGGAGGATCATCGGACGCCGGCGGTAGGTGTCGGAGACCCACTTGCCCACCGTGCGACGCACGAGCTGCTGCAACTGGTGCGGCTCGGCGACGCCGTCGGAGGCCGCCTTGGCGATCGCGTCCTCGATCTTCGGCATGACGGCCGCGAAGGTCGAGTCCTCGATGCCCGAGCCCCGGGCGTGGATGTTCGGTCCGCCCAAGACCTTGCCGGTTGTGCTGTCGACGACGAGGAAGACCGAGATGATGCCTTCTTCACCGAGGATGCGACGGTCCTTGAGCGCGGGCTCCGTGACGTCGCCGACGGAGAGACCGTCGACGTACACATAGCCGGCCTGGACCTTGCCGACGATCGTGGCCTTGCCGTCGACCAGGTCGACGACCACGCCGTCCTCGGCGATCACGATGCGGTCCTTGGGGACACCTGTCAGGGCGCCGAGCTCCGCGTTGGCACGCAGGTGGCGCCATTCGCCGTGGACCGGCATCAGGTTCTTCGGCTTGCAGATGTTGTAGAAGTACAGCAACTCACCGGCCGACGCGTGACCCGAGACATGGACCTTGGCATTGCCCTTGTGGACGACGTTCGCGCCCCAGCGGGTCAGGCCGTTGATCACGCGGTACACCGCGTTCTCGTTACCCGGGATGAGGGACGAGGCCAGGATGACCGTGTCGCCCTGGACGATGCGGATCTGGTGATCGCGGTTGGCCATCCGGGAGAGAGCGGCCATCGGCTCCCCCTGGGAGCCGGTGCAGACGAGCACCACCTCGTGGTCCGGGAGATCGTCGAGGGTCTTCACGTCGACGACCAGGCCGGCCGGGACCCGCAGATAACCGAGGTCCCGGGCGATGCCCATGTTCCGGACCATCGAGCGGCCCACGAAAGCCACGCGCCTGCCGTACTCGTGGGCGGCGTCCAGGATCTGCTGGATGCGGTGGACGTGGCTGGCGAAGCTGGCCACGATGATGCGCTTCTGCGCGTTGGCGAAGACCGTGCGCAGGACGTTCGAGATGTCGCGCTCGGGCGGGACGAATCCCGGGACCTCAGCGTTGGTCGAGTCGGAGAGGAGGAGGTCGATGCCCTCCTCGCTCAGCCGCGCGAAGGCGTGCAGGTCGGTGAGGCGCCGGTCCAGCGGAAGCTGGTCCATCTTGAAGTCGCCGGTGTGGACGACCATGCCCGCAGGGGTGCGGATGGCGACCGCCAGGGCGTCCGGGATGGAGTGGTTGACCGCGATGAACTCGCAGTCGAAGGGGCCGATGCGCTCACGGTGCCCCTCGGTCACCTCGAGGGTGTAGGGGCGGATCCGGTGCTCCTGGAGCTTGGCCTCGATCAGCGCGAGGGTCAGCTTGGAGCCGATCAGCGGGATGTCCGGCTTCAGCCGGAGCAGGAACGGGACGCCGCCGATGTGGTCCTCGTGGCCGTGCGTGAGCACGATGCCGTCGATGTCGTCGAGGCGGTCCCTGATGGTGGTGAAGTCCGGCAGGATCAGGTCGATGCCGGGCTGCTCCTCCTCGGGGAAGAGGACACCGCAGTCGACGATGAGCAGCCGGCCGCCGTATTCGAAGACGGTCATGTTGCGGCCGATCTCACCGAGACCGCCGAGCGGCGTGACGCGCAGACCGCCCTTCGGCAGCTTGGGCGGCGCGCCGAGTTCAGGATGCGGATGACTCAAAAGACTCTCCTCACCATGTACGCCACCTGCCGCGGGGGCACGTGGCGTACATGACATTCGTGCACTTGCTGTTGTCTGTGTCCGGCCGGGTCCGTCGGCCGACCGCTGTGGGTCGGCCCGTCTCGGTCTCGTCGGCCGGTTTCGTCTATTCAGTTGTGAAGTCTGTTCAGAGCTCTACCCCGCCGGCTGCCAGGTCGACCTTGAGCTGCGCGGTTTCTTCCGGCGAGAGCTCGACGAGGGGAAGCCGGAGCGGACCGGCGGGCAGGCCCTGGAGGGTCAGTGCCGCCTTGGTCGTGATGACGCCCTGGGTGCGGAACATGCCGGTGAACACCGGCAGCAGCTTCTGGTGGATCTCTGTGGCCTTCTGGACGTCACCGCCGCGGTGGGCGTCGAGCAGCGCACGCAGCTCGGGCGTGACGACGTGGCCCACGACGGAGACGAAGCCGCAGGCGCCGACGGAGAGCAGCGGCAGGTTGAGCATGTCGTCGCCCGAGTACCAGGCGAGGCCGCTGCGGGCGATGGCCCAGCTGGCGCGGCCGAGGTCGCCCTTGGCGTCCTTGTTGGCGACGATCCGCGGGTGCTCGGCAAGGCGGACGATCGTCTCCGTGTCGATCGGCACGCCACTGCGGCCGGGGATGTCGTAAAGGATCACGGGCAGCTCGGTCGAGTCCGCGATGGCCCGGAAGTGGCGGAGCAGGCCCTCCTGAGGGGGCTTGTTGTAGTACGGCGTGACGGCGAGCAGGCCGTGCGCGCCGGCCCGTTCGGCGGCGCGGGCGAGCTGGATGCTGTGGCGGGTGTCGTTCGTGCCGATACCGGCGACGACATGGGCCCGGTCTCCGACCGCTTCCAGTACTGCCCGTACGAGCTGGTCTTTCTCCGCGTCGCTGGTGGTGGGCGACTCGCCGGTGGTGCCGTTGACGACCAGGCCGTCGTTGCCTGCGTCCACCAGATGGGCCGCCAGCTGCTGGGCGCCCGCGAGATCAAGTGCGCCGTCCGCCGTGAAGGGCGAAACCATGGCGGTGAGGACCCGCCCGAAGGGGGTCTGCGGAGTGGAGATCGGAGCCATGGGTAACACGCTACTCGCTGCTCATCGCCGGATGCCCCCTTGGGGGACGTGACGTACGACGTGGCATGCGGAGCCCGGCACTGCCTGCTCGGGGGTTCAAGCAGTGCCGGGTCCGTTTGATCAGCCTAGATGAACTTCTCGAAACGCCGCAATACGGACACCTCGTCCGGGCCCGCCGTACATGTGTGCCCTACTACGGTGCGATGCGTCCGTTGGCGTTGAATGCGGCGTATGTGAGCGGCATGAGCTTCGCCCAGTGCTGCTCCATCTTCTCGCCGACCATCTCGATCTCACGCTGCGGGAAGGACGGGACCTTCGCCAGCTCGTGCTGGGTGCGCAGGCCGAGGAAGTGCATCAGCGAGCGGGCATTGCACGTCGCGTACATCGAGGAGTACATACCGACGGGCAGAACGGCGCGGGCCACCTCGCGGGCGACGCCGGCGTCGAGCATCTCCACGTACGCCTCGTACGCATGGGTGTAGGAGTCGGTCATCACCCGGCCGGTCAGCTCCTGCTGCGCCTGGGTGCCCTCGACGAAGACGTACTTCCCCGGACGGCCTTCCTGGACGAGCTTGCGCTCGGCGTCCGGGATGTAGAAGACCGGCTCGAGGCGGCGGTAGCGGCCGGACTCCTCGTTGTACGACCAGCCGGCGCGGTGCCGCATGAACTCACGGAAGACGAAGATCGGGGCGCTGATGAAGAACGTCATCGAGTTGTGCTCGAAGGGGCTTCCGTGGCGGTCCCGCATCAAGTAGTTGATCAGGCCCTTTGAGCGCTCCGGGTCCTTCGAGAGCTCCTCGAGGGACTGCTCGCCCGCGGTGGAGACACGGGCGGCCCACAGCACGTCGGAGTCTCCGGCGGTGTGCTTCACCAACTCGACGGTCACGTCGCTCCGGAAGCTGGGCTTGGCCATCTCTGCGGGGGTCTCACTCACCGGCGGGGTCCTTCCATCTGCATCGCTCGGGCGGCGCCCACTCTACGGCGCGGCACCGACAGCGCCGACCATGCCGTCCGTTCGAGGTGTCCTTTGGTCAATTCGGGGAATTCGGGCACCGAATGACGTCTGCGCTCGTCTGTACGAGTAGCGGTGTTCAACCACGCAGCCGTTCCATCACGAGTTACAGGAGAGTCCCTGATGTCCCTCCCCCAGCCATCGCTGGGCGGTGCCCCCCGGCGAGAGGCCGTCCCCTTCGCGTTCGTCGCCGAGGCCGATGCCTTTCGCAGTAACGTCACTCCCCCTCCCCCCGTCCGTCCCAGCCGTTCAGAGCTCGCGGGACGGGTTCTTGTCGGGCTGACCGTCGTGGCCGGCCTGGTGGGGTCGCTGCTCTTCGGGCTGCCGGCGCTGGACGCCGGGGGCACGCCCTCGCAGCCCAAGAAGTCCGAAGCGTCCCAGAACCGCTGAGGCAGTCGCCGCCGGGGGCAGGGGAACGCCCAAGACCCCCTGGGGTGGTCGGCGCCCGGCGGCCTCGGTAGCCTCACCGGGCACAGCCCAACCGAGTGTGCTGGTGAGTGAGGATCAGTCGTGCCCCTGCCTTTCCTGACGGCCGACCGTGCTTTTGACACGCAAGAGGACGACGTCGCGCTGCCTTTCGACGATCACGACCAGTGGCGGCGTCCGTACCGGCCCGGCCCATGGCGGGTCGGGGCCGCCGCCCTGCTGTTGCTGCTCGCCTCGTTCGTGCTGATCGCGGGCGTGATCATCGCCTTCGCGGGTGCCCTGCCGGGTTCCGGGGTGTGCTTCGTGCTCGGCCTCGCGGTGATCGCGGCCGCGCTGCGGCTGTTGCGCATGGGAGTCTGGGTCAGCCGGCACGGCCTGCGGCGCGTGGGGTTCTTCGCGACGACCACCGTCCCGTGGCGCCGTACCTCGGAACTGCGCACCGTGCAGCAGCCGGTGCGCTGGCTGGGCCTGCCCCGGACGGTGCAGGGTCAGGCGCTCGTGGCCGCCCGCCCGGGCGGGGAGCCGCTCACGCTGCTCACCGACCACAACGCCGACTTCCTCTCACGGCCGGAAGCCTTCGACCGCGCCGCGGACACCGTGGAGGCGTGGGGCGCGGAGTACCGGGCCGGCTGACTCTCCGCTTCCCCGCCGCCCCGGTCGGCGCCGACTTCAGTTCGGGACGGGCCTGCCGTCGTGCAGCGCGATCGCGCGCTGCATCGCGCGGCGGGCCCGCGGTGTGTCACGGGCGTCGTGATAGGCGACGGCCAGCCGGAACCAGCAGCGCCAGTCGCCGGGTGAGTCCTCGGTCTCCGCGCGCCGCTTGGCGAACACGGCGTCCGCGGAGTCACGGTCGATGCGCCCGCCGGGCGTACGGACCAGCTCGTCGACGGGCAGCCCGCCCTCGGCCTCCAGCTCGGCGGCCAGCTGGTTGGCGCGGTTGACGAAACGGGTGTTCATCCACAGGAACCAGACACCGATCACCGGCAGGATCAGCACCGCGACACCGAACGTGACGGTCAGCGCGGTGCCCTGCTTCAGCAGCATCACGCCCCGGCTGCCGACGAGGACGAAGTAGACGACCAGGACGGCGGCCGTGACGAAGTACGTGATCTTTGCGCGCATGGTCCGCTTCAGCCGAGGTCGAGGAAGTTCTCCAGGCCGAACGTGAGGCCGGGAGCGGACACCACACGGCGGACGCCGAGCAGGATGCCGGGCATGAAGCTGCTGTGGTGCAGCGAGTCATGACGGATGGTCAGGGTCTCGCCCTCCCCGCCGAGCAGCACCTCCTGGTGGGCCAGGAGCCCGCGCAGCCGGACGGCGTGCACCGGGACGCCGTCGACGTCCGCGCCCCGCGCACCCTCGAGGGCGGTGACGGTGGCGTCGGGCTGCGGCGCGCAGCCCGCCTCGGCGCGGGCCGCGGCGATGAGCTGGGCCGTGCGGGTGGCGGTGCCGGACGGGGCGTCGGCCTTGTTCGGGTGGTGCAGCTCGACGACCTCGACCGACTCGTAGTAACGAGCGGCCTGCTGGGCGAACTTCATGGTGAGGACCGCGCCGATGGAGAAGTTGGGCGCGATGAGCACGCCGGTCTCCGGGGAGGCGGCGAGCGACGTGTTCAGCTGCGCCAGGCGGTCGTCGGTCCAGCCCGTGGTGCCGACGACCGCGTGCATGCCGTGGCGTACGCAGAAGTCCAGGTTGCCCATCACGGAGGCCGGAGTGGTCAGCTCGACGACGACCTGGGTGCCGGAGTCCACAAGGGTCTCCAGCTTGTCGCCGCGGCCGAGCGCCGCCACCAGTTCCATGTCCTCCGCGGCCTCGACGGCGCGTACGGCTTCGGAGCCGATACGGCCCTTGGCACCCAGGACGGCCACGCGCAGCTTGCTCATCGCTAACTTCCTTCGTTCCTAGGAGACCGCTTCGTGGAGGCGGTCCGCCTGCTTGTCCTTGAGCGGGCCGATGACCGACAGCGACGGGCGCTGTCCCAGCACCTCGCCGGCCACCGCGCGCACGTCGTCGGGGGTGACGGCCGATATGCGGGCGAGCATCTCGTCGACCGACATCTGGGAGCCCCAGCACAGCTCGCTCTTGCCGATGCGGTTCATCAGCGCGCCGGTGTCCTCCAGGCCGAGGACCGTGGAGCCGGAGAGCTGACCGATGGCGCGCTCGATCTCCTCGTCGGGCAGGCCGTCGGAGGCGACCCGGTCGAGCTCGTCCCGGCAGATCTTGAGCACGTCGTGGACCTGGCTGGGCCGGCAGCCGGCGTACACGCCGAACAGGCCGGTGTCGGCGAAGCCGGACGTGTACGAGTACACGCTGTAGGCGAGGCCGCGCTTCTCACGGACCTCCTGGAAGAGGCGGGAGGACATGCCGCCGCCGAGCGCGGTGTTCAGGACGCCGAGCGCCCAGCGCCGCTCGTCGGTCCGGGCGAGGCCCGGCACGCCGAGCACGACGTGTGCCTGTTCCGTCCTGCGGTTCTGGAGTTCGACCTTGCCCGCTGTGCGCAGCGCGCGGC
This sequence comes from Streptomyces sp. OZ13, assembly GCF_052068155.1. Taxonomy (NCBI): domain Bacteria; kingdom Bacillati; phylum Actinomycetota; class Actinomycetes; order Kitasatosporales; family Streptomycetaceae; genus Streptomyces; species Streptomyces sp. OZ13. The sequence goes on from NZ_JBQHCZ010000016.1 coordinate 7,155, forward strand.
TGCCGTCGCGGGGCGGCGTGGGGACGGCGTCCGTACGGGACAGTGCGCCGGCCTTGTCGAAGGCGCGGCGGACCTGGCGCACGACCGTCGCGTGGTCGATGTTGCCCGCGGCCGCGACGACGAGGTGGGTCGGGTCGTAGTGCTTCTTGTAGAAGCGCCGCACGCGGTCCGCGGTCAGGGCGTTCACGGTGTCGACGGTGCCGAGTACCGGGCGGCCCAGGGGCGTGTCGCCGAACATGGTGTGTGCGAACAGGTCGTGCACACAGTCGCCGGGGTCGTCCTCGGTCATCGCGATCTCCTCGAGGATGACACCGCGCTCCGCGTCGACGTCCTCCTGAAGGATCAGCGAGCCGGTGAGCATGTCGCAGACGACGTCGATGGCGAGCGGCAGATCGGTGTCGAGCACCCGCGCGTAGTAGCAGGTGTACTCCTTGGCCGTGAAGGCGTTCATCTCGCCGCCGACCGCGTCGATCGCGGCGGAGATGTCGAGGGCGGACCGCTTGTGGGTGCCCTTGAACAGGAGGTGCTCGAGGTAGTGCGTCGCGCCGCCGAGGGAGGGCGTCTCGTCGCGTGAGCCGACGTTCGCCCAGATGCCGAAGGTGGCGGACCGTACGGAGGGCAGCGTCTCGGTGACGACGCGCAGACCGCCGGGGAGGGTGGTGCGCCGGACGGTGCCGATTCCGTCCTTGCCCTTGAGGAGGGTTTGGGTACGGGCGACGGCCCGCGCCTCCGAGGAGGTGCGGGCCGTCGCCTGTGAACTACGGGACGTCACTTGGCAGCGTCGTCCTTCGTCTCGTCGCCCTCTTCGCCCTCGACCACGGGGATGAGGGAGAGCTTGCCGCGCGAGTCGATCTCGGCGATCTCGACCTGGACCTTGGAGCCCACGGCGAGCACGTCCTCGACGTTCTCCACGCGCTTGCCGCCGGCGAGCTTGCGGATCTGCGAGATGTGCAGCAGGCCGTCCTTGCCCGGGAGCAGGGACACGAACGCACCGAAGGTCGTCGTCTTCACGACGGTGCCCAGGTAACGCTCGCCGACCTCCGGCATGGTCGGGTTGGCGATGCCGTTGATCGTGGCGCGGGCGGCCTCGGCGGCCGGACCGTCGGCGGCACCGATGTAGATGGTGCCGTCGTCCTCGATCGTGATGTCGGCGCCGGTGTCCTCCTGGATCTGGTTGATCATCTTGCCCTTGGGGCCGATGACCTCACCGATCTTGTCCACCGGGATCTTGACGGTGATGATGCGCGGCGCGTTCGGGGACATCTCGTCCGGAACGTCGATCGCCTCGTTCATCACGTCGAGGATGTGCAGACGCGCGTCACGGGCCTGCTTCAGCGCGGCGGCCAGGACCGAGGCGGGGATGCCGTCGAGCTTGGTGTCGAGCTGAAGCGCGGTGACGAAGGTCTTGGTGCCGGCGACCTTGAAGTCCATGTCACCGAAGGCGTCCTCCGCACCGAGGATGTCGGTGAGGGCGACGTAGTGCGTCTCGCCGTCGATCTGCTCGGAGATCAGGCCCATGGCGATACCGGCGACGGGGGCCTTGAGCGGCACACCGGCGTTCAGCAGCGACATGGTGGAGGCGCAGACCGAGCCCATGGACGTCGAGCCGTTGGAGCCCAGCGCCTCGGAGACCTGGCGGATCGCGTAGGGGAACTCCTCGCGCGTCGGCAGCACCGGCACGATGGCGCGCTCGGCGAGCGCTCCGTGGCCGATCTCGCGGCGCTTGGGCGAGCCCACGCGGCCGGTCTCACCGACGGAGTACGGCGGGAAGTTGTAGTTGTGCATGTAGCGCTTGCGGGTCACCGGGGAGAGGGTGTCCAGCTGCTGCTCCATGCGGAGCATGTTCAGGGTGGTGACGCCCAGGATCTGGGTCTCGCCACGCTCGAACAGCGCGGAACCGTGCACCCGCGGGATGGCCTCGACCTCGGCCGCGAGCGTACGGATGTCCGTGATGCCACGGCCGTCGATGCGGACCTTGTCCTTGATGATCCGCTCGCGGACCAGCTTCTTGGTCAGCGCGCGGTAGGCGCCCGAGATCTCCTTCTCGCGGCCCTCGAAGGCCGGGAGGAGCTTCTCGGCGGCGAGCTCCTTGATGCGGTCGAGCTCGGTCTCGCGCTCCTGCTTGCCGGCGATGGTCAGCGCCTGGGCGAGCTCGCTCTTGACGGCGGCGGTCAGCGCCTCCAGGACGTCGTCCTGGTAGTCGAGGAAGACCGGGAACTCGCCGGTGGGCTTGGCAGCCTTGGCGGCGAGGTCCGACTGCGCCTTGCAGAGGACCTTGATGAAGGGCTTCGCGGCCTCGAGACCTGCGGCGACGACCTCCTCGGTCGGCGCCTCGGCGCCGCCCTTGACGAGCTCGATCGTCTTCTCGGTGGCCTCGGCCTCGACCATCATGATCGCGACGTCGCCGTCCTCGAGGACGCGGCCGGCGACCACCATGTCGAAGACGGCGTCCTCGAGCTCGGTGTGCGTCGGGAACGCGACCCACTGGCCCTTGATCAGAGCGACACGGGTGCCGCCGATCGGGCCGGAGAACGGCAGGCCGGCCAGCTGCGTGGAGCAGGAGGCGGCGTTGATGGCGACCACGTCGTACAGGTGGTCGGGGTTGAGAGCCATGATCGTCTCGACGATCTGGATCTCGTTGCGCAGGCCCTTCTTGAAGGAGGGGCGCAGCGGGCGGTCGATCAGGCGGCAGGTGAGGATCGCGTCCTCGGAGGGCCGGCCCTCACGGCGGAAGAAGGAGCCGGGGATCTTGCCGGCTGCGTACATCCGCTCCTCGACGTCCACCGTGAGGGGGAAGAAGTCGAGCTGGTCCTTGGGCTTCTTCGAAGCGGTGGTGGCCGACAGCACCATGGTGTCGTCGTCCAGGTACGCCACGGCGGAACCGGCGGCCTGCTTGGCCAGGCGGCCCGTCTCGAAGCGGATGGTGCGGGTACCGAAGGCGCCGTTGTCGATGACGGCCTCGGCGTAGTGGGTCTCGTTCTCCACCAGCGGTTTCTCCTACATTCGTCTTTTCGTCCCCGTGCCCGTGTGGCTCGGGGACCGTGGCGGAGAAGCGCGCCTTGTGTGCGGGCCGGTCTTCGATCGAAGCACCCGGGGTGTTCTGTCCGGGGGCCACTACCGAGGACCGGCGGCGAGGAGGCGGCTTCTCGCGCGTTCGGTGTGTCGTTGTGCGACCAGACTAATTGTCGTCCGGTACATCGCGCACGTACAGCAAAGGGAGCGGCCCCCTAAGAGTGGGAACCGCTCCCTTCACGGCGTCTTACTTGGCACCGCCGGCAGCACCGCGGCGGATACCGAGCCGGTCCACCAGCGTACGGAAACGCTGGATGTCCTTCTTGGCCAGGTACTGCAGCAGGCGGCGGCGCTGGCCGACCAGGATCAGCAGACCACGACGGGAGTGGTGGTCGTGCTTGTGCGTCTTGAGGTGCTCGGTCAGGTCCGAGATGCGGCGGGAGAGCATCGCAACCTGGACCTCGGGGGAGCCGGTGTCGCCCTCCTTGGTGCCGAACTCGGTGATGATCTGCTTCTTCGTAGCGGCGTCGAGAGACACTCGGTACTCCTCATGGTTTCGATGCGCCCGCGAGTGCCCCTGGTCTCTGTCTCAGGGGAGCTTCCGTGACTCGGAGGCGGAGGTCCGACAGGCGCTGCACTCCGGAATCCGCAGGACTCCGGGGATCGCGTACACAATCGGCCGTTACACAGCGTACCAGCCTGCCGGAGCCCGCCCGGCCGGGCGCCGCCACGCCCGGCCGGCCACGGCTAGCTGGTGAGCGAGCGGGCCGCGTCGTAGACGTCCAGGACGGCGAGGCAGAGCGGGACCAGGGAGAGCAGCACGGCACCCTCGGTGATGTCCAGGAGCCGGCCCCAGAAGGGGGAGAGGCCCTTCTTGGGGATGACCAGTCCGATCGCCGTGATCAGCGCGGCACCGGCGGCCACGGCGGCCGTGAGCCAGATCGTACGGATGTCCAGGCCGCCCCGGTCGCCGTACATCAGGAAGTCCTTCATCAGGTCGACCGGCGGGTTCAGGGAGAGGCCGAGGACCAGCAGGGCGATGGCCGCGATGCCCGCCACCAGGGTGCAGGCGACCTGCGAGGTGTAGCGGAAGAGGCGGGCGCGCAGCAGCATCGCCAGACCGGCGGCCAGGGCCAGGAACTGTCCCCAGACGTTGCTGGAGAAGCCGAGCACGGCGGCGCAGCCGACGACGACCGCGGCGCAGCCGCCGACCAGGCCGAGCAGCATCTCGTGGCCGCGGCGCGCCTGGGCGGCGATCCGCTCGGCGTCGACCGGCTCGGCCTCCGGCGGCTCGTTCGGGTCCGTGTAGCCGTCCCCCTCGAACTCGTCGGCGGCGCTGCGGGGCGCGGCGTAGCCGATGGGGAGGCGGGCGAAGCGGGCGGAGAGGCCGGGCAGGAAGGCCACCAGGCCGATGGCTACCGGCACCACGACGGCTGCCGTCCCGGTCGCGGACCACTCCGTCATGATCGCCAGGAAGGTGGCGGCGGTGCCGGTGACGGCCAGGAACGTGGCCGCGACGAACGGGGCGTCGCCGCTGGGCGTGAGGGCGACGAGGGCCACGGAGGCGATCAGCACGGTCACACAGCCGAGGAGGAACTGCAGTCGGCCGGGGCCGTGGCCCGCGTCGGGGCCGATGATTCCGGAGCCGGCGATGAGCAGGAGGGGCAGCGCCCCGAGTCCGAGGGCCACGGCCGTGCCGCGGTCCGCGTAGACGCGTGCCCGCACACCGGCGAATGCGGTGAGCAGCACGCCCGCGGCGCCCGCGATGATGCCCGGCAGGCTGTGCATGTCGTGGCGGACGGGATCGGCGAACCACAGCACGAAGCCCATCAGGACGAGCAGCAGCACGCCGCCGACGAGGCCGGCTCCGCGCAGCAGGTCGTCGCTCCACAGGTGACGGTCGCGGACCACGGCGGACGCCACGGCGTCGGAGACGTCGTCGAAGACGGCCGGGGGCAGGGACTCCGCGAACGGACGCAGGCTCAACACGTCGCCGTCCACCACCCGTTGGGCGGCCAGGGACCGTGCGCCGTCGAGGACCGTGCCGTCCCTGCGGACCAGGTGGTAGCCGGTGGGTGCGCCCGCCGCCTGCGTCTGTCCGGTCAGGCGCAGGATCTCCGGATAGACGTCGGCAACGGCGATGTCCTCGGGGAGGGCGACATCGATACGACTGTCCGGCGCCACAACGGTGACGCGGCAGAAGCCGGTCGCTGCGGTCGTACTCACGTGTGTGGACCCCCTGATTCGCGGTTGCGCACGATGCGCGCGCCACCCTACCGGGACACGTGGGACCGGTCTGCAAGTAGGATCACCGTCGCGCGGAGGGGAGCGCGCCGATCACCCGGTCCCGGGGGCGTCGGTGGCGGAACCGGCCCATCCGTCTTCCGTCCGTCTCGAGGGATTGATGCTCCGGTGAGCCAGATCGTCGTGAAACGCCCGCCGAGGTCCCTGCCGCCCGAAGTCCCCACAGGGGAACTGGTTCTGGAGGCGCCTCCAGAGCTGCCGCGAGGCCAGCAGGAGGGCATGCTGATGCAGGTCCTGCCGGTTCTCGGCATGGGCTCCTCCGTGGTCTTCTTCTTCTCGCCGCAGGCACCTCCGTTCATGCGCATCATGGGTGTGCTGATGCTGGTCTCGACGGTCGCGATGGTTGTGGCACAGGTCGTCAGGTACCGCCGCGGTACGCAGGGGCAAATGGCCGATGTCCGTCGTGACTACCTCAAATACCTCGCACAGACGCGGCGTACGGTGCGCAAGACCGCGCGTAAGCAGCGCGACGCGCAGCTCTATCTGCACCCCTCCCCCGAGCAGTTGTGGTCGGTGGTGGCCGAAGGGTCCCGCCTGTGGGAACGACGGGTGGGAGACAAGGACTTCGCCCAGGTCCGTATCGGCCTGGGCGCGCAGCAGCTCGCCACGCCGCTGATCGCTCCGGACACGGCGCCGGTCGACGAGCTGGAGCCGCTGGCGGCCGGTGCGATGCAGCAGTTCCTGGCTGCCCACGGTTCGCTGGACGGCCTGCCGATGGCCGTCTCGATGCGCGCCTTCTACCACGTGACGGTCTCCGGCGAGCCGGAGTCGGCGCAGGCCACGGCCCGTGCGCTCGTCTCCCAGCTGGTGACGCTGCACTCGCCCGACGACCTGATGCTGGCTGTCGTCGCGGCGCCGGGCGCGGTGGCCCGCTGGGACTGGACGAAGTGGCTCCCGCACACGCAGGTGCCCGGTCAGGTGGACGGCGCGGGCACCAAGCGTCTGTTCGGCGACGACCTCGGTGAGCTGGAGCAGATGCTGCACAGCCGGCTCGACGGCCGGCCGCGCTTCAGCCGCGAGAACCAGCCCGTGATGGACCAGCCCCACATCGTCGTCGTGCTCGACGGCGGGATGGTGCCGCCGGACTCCCTGTTCGCGGCGGCGGAGGGCCTGCAGGGCGTCACCATCGTCGAGGTCGTCTCCGGGGACCTGGACGAGCCCCGCGGCGGACTGTCCGTCGTCGTGCGGCCGGGCAGGCTCCGGCTGGAGTCGGGCTCGCGGGTGGCGTACGAGGGGATTCCCGACGGCATCTCGCTGCCCGCGGCGGAGGCGCTCGCCCGTCAGCTCGCGCCGCTGCGCATGGGGGGCGGCGACGACGACGAACCGCTGCTCTCCAACCTCGACTTCACCGATCTGCTGAACCTCGGCGACGCCGCGGGTATCGACGTGGCCCGTACGTGGCGGCCCCGTTCCGTGGCCGAGCGGCTGCGTGTGCCGATCGGCGTGGGCGAGGACGGCCAGCCGGTCATGCTCGACCTCAAGGAGGCCGCGCAGGAGGGCATGGGCCCGCACGGCCTGTGCGTCGGCGCGACCGGTTCCGGCAAGTCGGAACTGCTGCGCACCCTGGTCCTCGGGCTCGCGGTGACCCACTCCTCCGAGACGCTCAATTTCGTTCTCGCGGACTTCAAGGGTGGTGCGACGTTCGCGGGAATGTCGCAGATGCCGCACGTCGCGGCGGTCATCACCAACCTGTCGGACGACCTGACGCTGGTCGACCGCATGGGCGACGCGATCCGCGGGGAGCTGCAGCGCCGCCAGGAACTGCTGCACAAGTCGGGCAACTACGCCAACATCCACGACTACGAGAAGGCCCGCGCGGCGGGCGCCGCGCTCGAGCCGCTCGCCTCGCTCGTGCTGGTTCTTGACGAGTTCTCCGAACTCCTCACCGCCAAGCCGGACTTCATCGACATGTTCATCCAGATCGGCCGCATCGGCCGTTCGCTGGGTGTCCATCTGCTGCTCGCGTCGCAGCGCCTGGAGGAGGGCAAGCTGCGCGGTCTGGACACGTACCTGTCGTACCGGATCGGTCTGCGCACCTTCTCGGCGGCCGAGTCCCGCACGGCGATCGGTGTGCCGGACGCGTACCACCTGCCTTCCGTGCCCGGTTCCGGCTACCTGAAGTTCGGTACCGACGAGATGACCCGCTTCAAGGCGGCCTACGTGTCCGGTACGTACCGCACCGGGGGCCCGGACCTCTCGGTCGGCCATCTGTCCGTCGAGCGGCGGCCGGCGCTGTTCACCGCGGCTCCGGTGCCGGTCGTGTACGCGGCCCCCGACCCGTCGGCCACCGCACCGAGCGGTTCCGACGACGAAGCCCTCGCCGACACGGTCCTCGATGTGATCGTGCGCCGGCTGGAGGGTCAGGGCGTGCCGGCACACCAGGTGTGGCTGCCGCCGCTGGACCAGGCCCCGACGCTCGACCAGTTGCTGCCCGGCCTCGCTCCCACCGCGGATCGCGGACTCACCGCGACCGAGTACACCCGGCCGGGTGGTCTGATCGTGCCGCTGGGCCTGATCGACAAGCCGTTCGAGCAGCGGCGTGAGGTGCTGTACCGCGACTTCTCCGGTGCCGCGGGCCACATGATGGTGGTCGGCGGTCCGCAGTCCGGCAAGTCGACGCTGATGCGCACCCTGATCTCCTCCTTCGCCCTCACCCACACACCGGGCGAAGTGCAGTTCTACGGGCTGGACTTCGGCGGTGGCGGTCTGTCGTCCCTCTCGGACCTGCCGCACGTCGGCGGTATCGCCTCGCGTCTCGACCCCGAGCGGGTGCGGCGTGCCGTGGCCGAGGTCATGGGCGTCCTGAACCGGCGTGAGGAGTTCTTCCGGGCGAACGGCATCGACTCCATCCAGACGTACCGGCGCAAGCGTGCCGCGGGTGAGCTGCCGGGCGAGGCCTGGGGAGACGTCTTCCTGGTCATCGACGGCTGGGGCGGCTTCAAGAACGACTACGAGATGCTGGAGCCCATCGTCTCGGACATCGCCGCCCGCGGCCTGGGCTACGGCATCCACGTCGTCATCACCGCCGCCCGCTACATGGAGGTGCGCGCGGCGCTCAAGGACCAGATGCTCGGCCGTCTCGAGCTGCGTCTGGGCGATGTGATGGACTCCGAGTTCGACCGCAAGGTCGCGGCCAACGTCCCGGCCGGGGTGCCCGGCCGTGGCCAGGTGCCGGAGAAGCTGCACTTCATGACGGCGCTGCCGCGGATCGACTCGGTGAGCAGCTCCGGCGACCTCGCCGACGGCGTTTCCGCGTTCGTCCAGGCGGTGAAGAGCAACTGGTCCGGTCCGGCGGCTCCGACGATCCGGCTGCTGCCGCGCAGGCTGCCCGCGGAGCAGCTGCCGAAGGGCTTCGAGTACCCCCAGCACGGCATCGCGATCGGCATCGACGAGACGAACCTGGAACCGGTCTTCGTCGACTTCGAGACCGATCCCTTCCTGATGGTGTTCGGCGAGAGCGAGTCGGGAAAGACGAACCTGCTGCGGCTCGTCGCCAAGCAGATCGCCGAGCGGTACACGCCGGAGCAGGCGCGCATCGTGGTGGGTGACTACCGGCGCACCATGCTGGAGGCGGTCCCGGCGTCCCACCTGCTCGAGTACGCGCCGATGGCGTCGGCGATGGAGATGCACATGGACGCGATCTCCACGGTGATGGAACGGCGTGCCCCGAAGCCGGACATCACACCGCAGCAGCTGCGTGACCGCAGTTGGTGGTCGGGTCCGCAGCTGTTCGTCGTGATCGACGACTACGAACTGGTCGCCACCAACTCCGGCAATCCGCTGGCGTCGCTGGCCGAGAAACTGCCCTACGCGCGCGACGTGGGTGTCCGCTTCATCGTGGCGCGCAACGCCGCGGGAGCGTCCCGCGCGATGTACGAGCCGTTCATGCAGCGCATGAAGGAACTGGGCGGCCAGGGTGTCATCCTGTCCGGCAGCCCGGCCGAGGGCGACATCATGGGCAACGTGAGGGCCCGTCCGATGCCGCCGGGACGGGGCACCTTCGTGTCACGCAAGAGGGGCAACCCGCTGATCCAGGTCGGCTGGTACCCGGGTCAGTAGGAGCGCGTCGACCGGCTCCCCGGTCCCCTTGCACACCGCCCGGCCGTTCGTCAAGAACGGTCGGGCGCACGCAGTAGTGTGACCATCTGCAACTGCTGGGTGACATGCATGGAGGGACGCGCCGATGACTGACGCAGTCGACAAGGAACGTCAGAAGGAAGAGCTGTACGCCCTCGACATCTCCGGTGTGGAGTGGGTCGGCGCTCCCGGCACGAGTCCCGACGAGGAACGGGTCGAGATCGCCCACCTGCCGGGCGGTGCCGTCGCGATGCGGTCGTCGCTGGACCACGACACGGTGCTGCGCTATACGGACGCCGAATGGCGGGCCTTCGTGCTGGGCGCGCGGGACGGCGAGTTCGACCTCAAGTAGCGGCGTCACGACGAAGGGGGCTGCCCGCCGGTGCGGGCAGCCCCCTTTCGCGTGGGCGACGGGCGGTTCAGCCCATCATCATGCGGAACCGTGCGGCGTTGCCCTTGTCGGTGTCCTGGTAACCGATGACGGCGTCGCCCAGCAGGCGGGCGATCGTCTGCAGGTCCTGGTTCATGCCGTCCATGTCGGTGGCGAGCTGCTTCTGGATGGCCACGTAGGCCTCCTTGGCCTCACCCTGCCACGCGCCGGCGACACGGTTGACGTGGCCCAGCAGGATGCGGAGTTCGTCCGCCAGGTCCGAGGCGGTCTTCACCGTGTCGCGCGCGGCCTGGGTCACTGTGTCGTAATTGACGGCAGTGGTCATTGATCTCTCCTGGTAGTGAAGTTCGGCGAACGGTCGATGCGGACGGGACTGTCCGGCTCAGACTTCGAGGATGGCGCTGGTGTTGCCCTTGGCGTTCTCCATGCCGGCGAAGCTCGACATGCGCTTGCGCTCTTCCTCGTCGAAGCCGTCGGCGCTCATCTTCACAATGTTCTGGAGATTCTCGAGGCTCTGCTGCAGGTTGGCCAGACGGCGGTTCACCTGCGTCTGCACCTGGTCGTACTGCTGGCTCGCCGCACCCTGCCAGCCCGCCTGAATGCGGTCGACAACGCCGTTCAGGGAGGTGATCCGACTGTTCAGCTCGGTCGAGAAGTTCTGGATCTTGCCGCTGAGTTCGGTGATATCACCGGTGGTTACGTCGAGATTCTTGTCCGACATCGTGCCCCTTCTTCCTGCGACAGTGACTGTAGACGGAAGCCGTTCGGATGCCGCCCCCGTGCCGGACCATTGGTCCGACTGTCACTCTATCCACTTGGTACGACGGTTCCAACTGCAAAGCGGTTTACGGTTACTTGCTTCAGCGTGCCCGTTTCCGCGCGGTGTCCCGGACGACCGCCGCGGTCCCCGCGATCACCGCCACCAGTACGACGCCGATTCCCAGCGCGTAGGTTGCATAGCGTTCGTTGCGTTCCTGGACGGTCTCCGTCATGGCCAGGTGCGCCGGTTCCGGCGCGGGCGGTTTGGCCGGTCCGGGGTCCGGCCGAGGGGCGGCCTGGGGCTTGTCGTCGCCGCTCAGGGCGCGTACGGGGTCGATCACTCCCCAACCGACGAAGTTGTCGTGGCCGTTGATGCTGCGGGTCGCGGTCTGCTCGATCTCGGCGATGATCTCGGCCGGCGTCCACCGGGGGTGCTTGGCCTTCAGCAGGGCCGCCACCCCGGCGACGTAGGGGGCCGAGAAACTGGTGCCGTTGTCGATGCACTGGCCGTTGCCCGGAACGGTGGAGACGATGTCCACGCCCGGCGCGGCGACGCCGACGAATTCACCGGCCTGGGAGAAGACCGCCCGCTCGTTGTTCCGGTCGGAGGAGGCGACGGCCAGCACACCCGGAAAAGCGGCCGGGTAGGTGTTCTTGACCTTGCCGTCCATGCCGTCGTTGCCGGCCGACGCGACGACGACGACGCCCGCCGTTATCGCCCGCTGCACCGCCTTGCCCAGCGCCGAATCGGGTCCGAGCGGCTTGACGGTGTCCTGGGAGATGTTGATGACATCGGCGCCCTTGGCGATGGCGTGGTCGATCGCCGTCGCCATGGTGCGGTCGTTGCCACTGTTGTTCTCGTCGTTCTGACGGATCGGGATGATGGTCGACTCGGGTGCGATGCCGACGAAGCCGGTTCCCTCGCGGGGCCGTGCGGCGATGATGCCCGCCACCTTGGTGCCGTGGCCCACCAGGTCGACCGTGCCGTCCGTCTTGCCGCGCTTCTCGTCGCTGTTCTTCTTGTCGGGCTTGAGGAGGTCCTTGCCCGCTGAGGCGTCGACGGCCGGCTTCAGCTGCACGTTGTCGTTGTCGACCCCGGTGTCGATGACCGCGACCCGGACGCCCTTGCCCTTGGTGTCCTGCCACAACTCGTCGAGCAGGACCCGCTGAAGGGGCCACGGGGTACCCGCGATCTGCTCCTTCATGGGGAAGGTGCACTCGCCGCTGCCGTCGAGGGCCGGTCCTCCCGGCCTTTCGGCGGCCACGGCGGCCGGCGTCGCGGCCGTCAGGGCGGTGAGCAGCGCGGCGGCGGCCGTGGCCGCGGCCCGCTTGAGCGGATACAGCATCGGCGCTCCTTACGAACCCTGCGGCTGGCGTGCGCTGTTGGTGTCCAGCCGCGGGCCCTTGGACAGGAACTCGGACCATGTGATCGGGACCAGCGACGGGACGATCTTGCCGTATCCGAGCCGGATCTGCGCCTGGCTGGGTTCGGGGCGGCCGTCCTGTTGCTGCCCCTCGCCGCCGGCGCCGATGTCGGAGCGGTCGGAGTCGCTGTCGCCGTTGGCCTGCACCGCGTAGCGCAGCCCGGTGTCGGTCACGAGGAAGAGAGAACCGTCGGGCTTGGTCTGGTTGCCCTGGACCTGGGTGTAGAGCAGTCCGGAGCCGGGGGTGACGTAGGTGCTGGTGCCGCCGGCGGTGATCTCCGCCGGGTAGGCCGAGCCCGCCCAGGTGGAGAGCGTGGTGCGGCCCTTGTCGTCGACCTTCCGGAGCACGCTGCAAACGGTGTCGCGCCCGCCGTTCGCGGAGTTGACGTGCTCGGCCCTCGGTTCGGGCCAGCGGTTCTGCGCGCCGAAGACGTCGGACTCCGGGGTGAAGGAGGCCGCGTCGACCACCGCAGCCTGTCCGCCCATGTCGAGCGTGTCCGTCTGGGGAGAGTTGATCAGGAGCCACGCGGTGAAGTCCGACACCGGCTGGACCTTGCCCTCGAGGACGACGTAGTGCCGTGGTCCGGCACCCGTCTGGGCCTGGAGGACCATGCCCACCTGGTCCTGCTCGGCGGTCAGTCCGCCGCCGACGCCGGCCGGTGCGCCCACCTGGCCCTGGATCACGGGGAAGTCGATCGGGCTGCCTTCGTGGAGCGTCGCCAACCACTCCTCCGTGACGGGCTGCGGCTCGGTGCGGTCACCGACCAGGGCGCGGGTGAGGAGGTCGGCGTCGTTCTCCGTTCCGCGGACCAGGTACTTGGTGCCTGCCGCGTCGACGAGGTAACGCCCGCTCTTGCCCTCCACGTACAGGACCTGTCCACCGGTCAGCCGGTTCTTCCCCTCGGTCCTCTTGAGGTCGCGGTCGGCGAAGATGAACGTCGCCTTCTGCGCGGACGCGCCCTGGCCGGCGCCCGGTTGTTCGCACACCGCCCAGCGCTTGGCCTGGCCCGCCTCCTTCTCGCTGGGCAGGCGGTCGGGCGCGTACGGGATGCCGAGGATCGGGCCACGGGCCGGCTTGCCCGAGTCCAGGATGTCGTCGGCGACCTGAATGACCTTGAACTGCTCCGGGGTGAGCAGCAGTCGGGCCGAGGCGAGGTTCAGCACCGGGTGGAGCAGAACCTTCTTGTTCTTGCCCTTGCCGGTCTCGAGGACCACGTAACGCGTGGTGGAGTCCTTGCCGACGATCACCTTGGTGCCCGGCGCCGCCCAGTCCTTGGGGGCCTTGGGCTTGAACATGCCGAACGCGCCGAAGCCGGCCAGGATCAGCACTCCCACGATCAGGCCGGGGACGATCGCGCGCAGCGGCCGCGGCGCCCCCTCCTCCGTGCCCGACGGGGAGGGTTGGAGGAATGCCGCCACCGTGCGCTTCTTCGCAAAGGTGTATGCGTTGAGCTCATCCCGCCGTGATGCCATGAGTCCCCATTGGTAAAGAAGGCACTGTCTCCCCGCGAGGCCCGTGTGGTGAGCGCGGCCCCGGGCCCTGCCGTTCGGACCGGCCCCCTACTATGCCTGTTGATCGGTGGTGCTCGTGGGGCGGGTAGGGTGATCCAGCCGCCGGAAGCCTTGCTGGGCGGGGCTGGACAGGGGTGATCGGGATGAATTGGGGCCTAATGAACCGGGGGGTGCCGGAGTAATGGCGTCCGCAACGCGCGCGCGGCCCGCGGCCCGCAGACAGTCCTCCGCACGACCGTCCGCCCATTCCTCCGGCCCGAGCGCACCCCGTCTGCGGGCACGGCCCGGCCACTTCGGAACATTCCGACTGCAACAACTCGTCCTGGTCGAGATCGCCGCCGCCCTGCTGCTGGTCGCCTGGGTCGCCGACCCGCTGCTCCTTGTACCCGCCGGTGTCCTGGCGGCCGTTCTGGTGCTGCTGGCCGTGGTACGCAGGCATCGCCGGTCGCTGCCGGAGTGGCTCTCCACCGTGTTCGCCCTGCGCGCGAGGACGCGCCGGGCGAAGTCGCTGACCATCGAGCCCGGGACCGAGCCGGGACTGGCGCCTGTCGTCGAATGCGACCCGGCGCTGCGGACGTACACGTACGGCGACCGGGACCGGCGACCCGTGGGGATGATCGGTGACGGCACGTTCCTGACCGCCGTCCTCCAGGTCGAGTCGGACGCGACGGCGCTGCGGCCGGAGCGCATGGCGCGCCCGCTCCCCATGGCCCTGATCAAGGACGTCATGGAAGTGGACGGGATCCGGCTGGAGTCGGTCCAGATCGTCCAGCACACCCAGCCCGCCCCGGCTCCGCACCTGCCTCAGCAGTCCGTCGCGGCACGCAACTACGCGCCGCTGCAGGCCCAGACCGGCTCACCGGCGCTGCGCATCACCTGGATCGCTCTGAAGCTCGACCCGGAGCTGTGCCCGGAAGCGGTGGCGGCCCGCGGCGGCGGCATCGAAGGCGCACAGAAATGCGTGGTGCGGACGGCGGACCAGCTGGCCAGCCGCCTGACCGGAGCCGGCTTCCGGGCGACCGTGCTCACGGAGCAGGAACTGACCTCCGCCCTCGCCACGTCGTCCTGCGCCAGCCCCATGGCCATCGCCCAGGCGGGCCGGGCGGAGGTGCCCGCGCGGCGCACTCAGGAGACCTCCCGCACCTGGCGCGTCGACGACCGCAGGCACACGACGTACTGGGTGGGCCGGTGGCCCCAACTCGGCGGTGGCGGGGCCCAGATGCCCCAGCTGGTCGCCCTGCTCACGTCGATCCCCGCGCTCGCGACGACATTCAGCCTGACCCTCGGCCACGGCGACCGGCAGGGTGTGACGGTCACCGGACACGTCCGGATCACGGGACGCAGCGACGAGGAACTGGTCACCGCACGCCACGAACTGGAGCGGGCGGCCCGTGGGGTGAAGACGGGTCTGGTGAGGCTCGACCGTGAGCAACTGCCCGGAATGCTCGCCACGCTGCCGCTCGGGGGAGCCCGCTGATGTCTGCACCTGCCGCAAAGCCGCGTATCGGTTTCGGTCTCATCGGGCCCCGCAGGGACCGGCACGCGATGACCCTCGACCAACTGGCCGCCCTCACCCTGCCGGTGGGTGACGACGGCGTGGTCATCGGCGTCGACGCCGAAGGCAGGCCCGCCGTACTGGGCATCAACCGCCCCACCCCGTACGACGTGACACTGATCGGTGGCCTGTGGACGGCCCAGGTCCTCGCTCTGCGCGCCGCCGCGACCGGGGCCAGGGTCACGGTCGAGACGGGTCGCGCGCCGGCGTGGACCGCGCTGGCTCAGGCCGCGGGCGGCGGACAGCAGTGCATCTCGCTGCACGACGTGGGCCGGGTGCCGCCGCAGGGCGCTTCCGCCGGGAGCCCCGTGGTCGTCGTACGGGACTGCGGAATGCGGCCGCCGCGCGGCCGGGTCGTCTCCGGGCCCTGGCAGTCGGTGCTGACGCTCCTGCCGTATCTGAGCCCGGTCGCGCCCCGGTTGATGGAGAAGTCGGGGCTCGTCGGCGTCCAGCGTGTCTCCCCGGACGAAGCACGGCAGATCGGACGCATCATGCATCTGCCTCAGGCCGAGACCGAGGCGCTTTCCACGCTCGCCGACGGAGTCACCCTCTGGTGCACGCCGCGGGACCGGCAGTTCGTCATGACGCAGGCCACCGATGCCGAGACCGGATTGTTGGGCAGCGCCCGGCGGATGGACTGAGCGGGCGGTTCCGTTCAGGGTTGTCCCGGTTTGGTCTGCCGGATTTCTCACGCTCTGGTGCAGCAGGGTCACCTGTGGGCAGGGCGTGACGCACGGGACAGTGGCCGAGGGCCTGACGGGCCTGACGGAGTGGCGTTGTTGGCGATTAGGGTGGGTCGGGGCGCGGCACTAGAACCTACGGGTGTGCCGACAGCGTCCCAGGGGGAGAGCCGGGCCGATCCGAAGAAGGCGGTGGCCCCCACCCACGACGGCACAAGGGTGCTCGACCACACCAGGAGGCAAAGTGAACGGCGATCGGGACGACATCCACGGGGGCTGGAACATTCCCGTCGACGAGTCCGACGCGGAGCCCGCCGAGTTGACGGGTGAGTTCACCATCGACTACACCCCGCCTGCCTGGTACACACAGAACGCGTCGGGTGACACGTCCGGCGGAGGCAGCGGGGCACAGACGCCCCCGCCGCCCCCGCCGCAGGGCGCGCCGATCGCGGTGCCGGGACTGCCCTCGGGCAGCGGGTTCGAACCCAATTGGTCGCAGACGCCGCCGCCCGCGCCTGCGCCTGCCCAGCAGCAGGAATCCACGCCGCAGGAACCCGCACCCGTCGCGCCTCCGGCCGTTCCCGCGTCCGCACCCGTGCCCGAGGCGGAGCAGGCGCCCGCCCCGGCGGACGAGCCCGCGCAGGGGTCGACCGCGCCGCAGGCGCCGGAGTTGTCGTGGCAGTCCTTCGGCGGCGGGGACCTGGAGAGCGGCGCCACCATGCGCTTCTCCCCCGCCGCGCTGAAGCGCGAGATGGCCGAGCGGGCCGCGGCAGAGGCGGGCGGGACGGACGCCGAGGCGGCCGACGGCCCGCAGCCGGAGGCCGAGACGGGACCGGCCGCGGAGCCCGAGGCCCCGGCGGAGACGCAGACGGCGCCGGAGGCCGAGGCCGAGGGCGCCGCCCCCGACGCCGCTGTGGCGGACGACGCCGACGATCCCCGTCGTACCGACGGCCCGGGCAGCGACGCCTCCGAAGAGCCCATCGCCGACGACGCATCGGCCACCGATGCCCCGGCCGCCGACCGGAGCGGCCATGAAGGCAGCGCCGGCGACGAAGGCGACGACACGGACGGCGGCGAAGCCGTGGCCGTCACGGACTCCGGTCCGCAGGCCGGCGACGAGCCCTCCGACGCCACCCCCGCTCCGACAGCCCCGCAGGACGCCACTCCTGCCCCGGCCGCCCCCCAGGACGCCACTCCTGCCCCGGCCGCCCCCCAGGACGCCACTCCTGCCCCGGCCGCCCCCCAGGACACCGCGCCTCCTGCTCCGGCCGCCCCCCAGGACGCCCCCTCGGGAGCCGCGCCGTGGGCAGCCGCTCCCGCATCGCCGCCGCAGAGCGGAGGACTGCCGCCCCTCCCGCCCGAGTTCCAGCCGGCGGCGCCGCCGGCCGCGCCTCAGTGGACCGTGCCCGCACCGGCCGCGGACCCGGCCGCCCAGGTACCCGCCCAGGCCCCCGGCTACGGCTTCCCGCACCCGGCGCAGCAGCAGGCACAGCAGCCGCCGCAGCAAGGGCAGCCCGGCGGGCCGGTGCCCCCGGCACCGCAGGGCGGATACGGCTTCCCGCAGCAGGGCGTACCGGGGCAGCCCCCCGCCGCACCGCAGGGCGGCGGCTACGGCTTCCCGCAGCAGACCGGTCCCGTCGCGCCGGCGCAGCCCGTGCCGGCGCCCGCGCCGCAGGGCGGTTACGGCTTTCCGCAGCAGTCCGGGCCGGGACAGGCCCCCGCCGCGCCGCCCCAGGGCGGTTACGGCTTTCCCCAGCCGGGTCAGCAGCCCGGTCAGCCGGCGCCGCAGCCGGGCCACCCAGGACAGCCGCAGCCCGGACAGCATCAGGCTCAGCCGGGCGCCCAGGTACCGCCGCAGAACCAGGGTCAGCCGCCCCAGGGCCACCAGCCCCCTCAGGGCCAGGCGCCGCACGGTCAGCCTCCGCAGGCCCCCCAGCCCGGTGGGGCCCACGCCTACCCCCAGCCGCCCGGTCCGGCCGTGGACCCGCGTACGGGTGGTGCCTGGCCCACGCCGGTCACCCACGACCAGCGTGAACGTTCCGTGCCGGGAGCTCCGCTCGGATACACGGCCGCCGTCGAGCTCTCCTCCGACCGGCTCCTGCGCAACAACAAGCAGAAGCCCAAGTCGAGCCGCAACCCCTCCGGCGCCACGCGTTTCAAGCTCGGTGGCAAGAAGGAGGAGGCCGAGCGGCAGCGCAAGCTCGACCTGATCCGCACGCCGGTGCTGTCCTGCTACCGGATCGCGGTGATCTCGCTCAAGGGCGGTGTCGGCAAGACCACGACCACCACCGCGCTCGGCTCGACCCTCGCCACGGAGCGGCAGGACAAGATCCTCGCGATCGACGCCAACCCGGACGCCGGTACGCTCGGCCGCCGGGTGCGCCGGGAGACCGGGGCGACGATCCGGGACCTGGTCCAGGCGATCCCGTACCTCAACTCGTACATGGACATCCGCCGGTTCACCTCTCAGGCGCCCTCCGGACTGGAGATCATCGCCAACGACGTGGACCCGGCCGTCTCGACGACGTTCAACGACGAGGACTACCGGCGCGCGATCGACGTGCTGGGCAAGCAGTACCCGATCATCCTCACCGACTCGGGCACCGGCCTGCTCTACAGCGCCATGCGCGGTGTGCTGGACCTGGCCGACCAGCTGATCATCATCTCGACGCCCTCCGTCGACGGTGCGAGCAGCGCCTCGACGACGCTCGACTGGCTGTCCGCCCACGGGTACGCCGAGCTGGTGCAGCGTTCCATCACGGTCATCTCCGGGGTCCGCGAGACCGGCAAGATGATCAAGGTGGACGACATCGTGCAGCACTTCCAGACCCGCTGCCGCGGCGTGGTCGTGGTGCCGTTCGACGAGCACCTCGCGGCGGGCGCCGAGGTCGATCTCGACATGATGCGGCCCAAGACCCGCGAGGCGTACTTCAATCTGTCCGCGCTGATCGCCGAGGACTTCGTCCGCGCCCAGCAGCAGCAGGGGCTCTGGACGGCGGACGGCAACCCGCCGCCCCAGGCGGCCCCGCCGATGCCGGTCCACGGGCAGGGACAGTGGCAGGGACACCCCCAGGGGCAACCCCAGCAGCCCCACCCGCAGCACCCGCAGGGCCACCAGCCCGCCCCTGGCGGACCGGTGCCCGGCCAGCCGTACCCGCCGCAGCCCCACCAGCCTCAGCACCCGCAGCAGCAGCCCCAGCCGCCGTACGGCGCGCCGCAGGGACAGCACCCGCCGCAGGGCTGGCAGCAGCAGCCTCACCAGCAGCCGCCGCACTCCCAGCAACCGCATCCGCAGCAGGCCACAGCACCGGCGGAACCCGCCGGTCCGATGCCTCCCGCGGCCGGCGGAACCGATCCGCAAGGACACGTTCCGCCCGGTCAGTTCCCGCCCGGCGGATGGCCGCAGCAGCAGCCTCCGCAGGCACCGCCAGCCCCTCAGCAGTAACGCGACAGAGGTCTTGACCAATGAGGGCCCGCACCGACTCCCCGGTGCGGGCCCTCGTCGCATTCCCGCAGCCCACACGGGGTTTGAGCGGCCGTTGACGCGGCATGACCACCCTGATAAACCTTCGCTTCACCAACTGGCGAACCAGAGATCACCAACCCGCCCTCTCCGTGCGAGTAATGACGCGAGGTCACTGTCCATGGTCACAACGGTTTCACCCAAGAGAACCCGGCAACGCCCCCGCTTCCGATTGGTCCTGGCCACTGGCGCCGCGGCCACGGCACTGGTGACGGCGGGGGCCGTGGCCCCCCAGGCCCAGGCCCAGCCGCAGGACCGGTCACTCGCGCAGTCGCAGGCGCGGGCGGCGGCCGCCGCCGACGGCAAGCAGGTCCTCACCGTCGCGGTGTCGCAGAGCATCGACTCGCTGAGTCCGTTCCTGGCGCAGCGCCTGGTGAGCACCTCCATCCACCGCCTGGCCTACGACTACCTGACGAACTACGACGTCAAGGACGGCCACACCGTCCCGGGGCTCGCCACCGCGTGGGAGCCGTCCGCCGACAAGCTGACGTGGACGTACACCATCCGCGACGACTCCAAGTGGTCGGACGGCAAGCAGGCCACCGCTGAGGACGCGGCCTGGACGTTCAACAAGATGATGACCGACGAGAACGCCGCCACCGCCAACGGCAGCTTCACCGCCAACTTCAAGAAGGTCACGGCTCCCGACCCGAAGACGCTGGTCATCGAGCTGAAGAAGCCTCAGGCGACGATGACGGCGCTCGATGTGCCGATCGTCCCGAAGCATGTGTGGGAGAAGGTCGACGACTTCTCCAAGTTCAACAACGACAAGCAGTTCCCGATCGTCGGCAACGGCCCGTTCATCATCACGGACTTCAAGGTCGACCAGTATCTGAAGCTGAAGCCGAACAAGGACTTCTGGCGCGGCGCACCCAAGTTCGACGAGCTGGTCTTCAAGTACTACAAGGACGGTGATGCGGCCGTCGCGGCCCTGCAGAAGGGCGAGGTGTCGTTCGTCCAGGGCCTGACCCCGGCCCAGGCCGATGCGCTGAAGAGCGCCGAGAACATCAAGGTCAACGACGCTCCCGGCCGTCGCTTCTTCGCGCTCGCCACCAACCCCGGCGCGCAGTCCAAGGACGGCAAGAAGTTCGGCAACGGTCACAAGGCGCTGCTCGACCCGGCCGTGCGCAAGGCGCTGTTCCACGCCACCGACCGCGCCACCATCGTCGACAAGGTCTTCCAGGGCCACGCCGTCGAGGGCGAGGGCTACATCCCGCCCCGCTTCGAGTCGTACTTCTGGAAGCCGGAGACGAGCCAGAAGATCGCGTACGACCCGGCCAAGGCGGCCCAGCTTCTGGACCAGGCCGGATACAAGAAGAACGCCGACGGCAAGCGCCTGGACAAGGACGGCAAGCCGCTCGGCTTCCGGATCCTCTGCCATGCGACGGACCCGAACGACAAGGCGATCGGCAAGTACCTCCAGGAGTGGTGGGGCGAGCTCGGCATCGGGCTGAAGGTGGAGTGCCTCGACAACGTCTCCGACCCGTGGCTCGCGGGCGACTACGACCTGGCCTTCGACGGCTGGTCCGTCAACCCCGACCCGGACTTCGTCCTGTCGATCCACACCTGCGCGGCACTGCCCGCCACGCCCAAGGACACCGGCGCGACGGACAACTTCATCTGCGACAAGCAGTTCGACGACCTCTACGCCAAGCAGGCCGTCGAGTACGACGCGGCCAAGCGCGCCGACCTGGTCAAGCAGATGCAGTCGCGGCTGTACGACACGGGCTACATGAACATCCTCGCGTATCCGAACGCCGTCGAGGCGTACCGTACGGACCACATCAAGTCCATCAAGACGATGCCGGAAGCGGCCGGCAACATCTACGGCCAGGACGGCTACTGGAGCTGGTGGTCGGCGGAGCCGGCCGCGGCCGACAGTGGTTCGGACAGCGGCTCCTCCGCGGGTGTGGTGATCGGCATCGGCGCGGTCGTCGTCCTCGCGGCCGCTCTCGGGCTGTTCGTCGCGATGCGTCGCCGTTCCACCGCGGAAGACCGTGAATAGTCGATGAGCACCACAAGCACCACCGGCACGACCGCTGTGGCGCGGGCCTCCGAGGCCCGCGCCGCGCGCGGCAACGTACGCGCCTATCTGCTCTACGTGGCGGGCAAACTCGGCGGAGCGGCGGTCTCGCTCGTCGCCGTGCTCGTCACCAGCTTCTTCCTGTTCCGGATCATCCCCGGCGACCCGGTGAAGGCCATGACCCATGGCATGCCGACGTCGGCCGAGCAGATGGCCACGTTGAGACGGCAGTTCGGCCTCGACAAACCGATGTGGCAGCAGTTCACCGACTACTGCGCCGGCGCGCTGAGCGGCGATCTGGGGATGTCGTACCAGTTCCGTGCGCCCGTCGGCGAGCTGATTCTCCAGAAGGTGCCGGCGACGCTGCTGCTCACGGGTGTGGCGGTCGTCATCTACTCGGCGATCGGACTGTGGCTGGGCACCCGCTCCGCCTGGCGGCACGGCAGCCTCGGCGACAAGCTCAACACGGGCGTGGCGCTCACCCTGTGGTCGGTGCCGGGATTCTGGCTGGGCCTGCTGCTGATCATCACCTTCTCGGTGGGGCTCGGCCCGATCCCGGGGATGTTCCCGACCGGAGGCATGGAGTCGGGCACCGCGAGCGGCTTCGCGTACGTGGCCGACGTCGCCCATCACATGGTGCTGCCGGTCCTCACCCTGGTCGCCGTCGGGTATGCGCAGACGCTTCTGGTGATGCGCTCCTCGCTGCTCGACGAGATGGGCAGCGACTACCTGACGACGGCACGGGCCAAGGGCCTGCGTGACGACGTCGTACGGCGCCGGCATGCCGTTCCGAACGCGCTGCTGCCGACCGTCACCATGGTGTTCATCAACCTGGGCCATGTGGCCGCCGGTTCGATCCTGGTCGAGACGGTGTTCTCCTGGCCCGGCCTCGGCGGACTGTTCTACCAGGCGCTCAGCGTGCCCGACCTGCCGCTCGTACAAGGGCTGTTCGTCGTCTTCGCCGGCGCGATGATCGTGATGAACCTCCTCGCCGACCTTCTGTATCCGCTGCTCGATCCCCGGGTGGGCCGATGACGACGACACCGACGCCGCCGACGAAGACCACTCCCGCCGCCCCGGCCGGCCCGGTCGGGAAGAACGTCCCGACGGCGAGGTCCCTGACGTGGGCGCGCCGCCGGCACTCGGCGGCCCGCTTCTGGACTTCGTACCGCAGCCACCGGGCGGGGCTCTTCGGTCTCGCCGCGCTGGCACTCATCGCGCTGATCGCGCTCGCCGCGCCGCTGCTCGTCGGGGGCGACGTCCAGAGCGTCACCAACGCGCCGGGCACGGCGATGGAGAAGCCCAGCGGCGAATTTCCGCTCGGCACCGACCAGTTCGGCCGCTCGCTGCTGGGACTGCTGGTGTGGGGCGCGCGGATCTCGCTGACCGTGGGTCTGCTGGCCGCTGCGCTGTCGGTCGCCATCGGCACTCTCGTCGGCATCATCGCCGGTCACTACGGCGGCTGGTTCTCCACCGTGCTGATGCGGATCACGGACTGGTTCCTGGTCATGCCGGCACTGGTGCTGGCGATCGTGCTCGCGACCGTGATGTCCCGCAACGTGTGGACGGTCATCCTGGCCATCGGCGTCACGAGCTGGCCCACCACGGCGCGGCTCGTCCGGGCGCAGACCATCGCCGTCGAGTCCCGCCCCTACATCGAACGCGCCAAGGCGCTCGGCGGCGGCCACGGGCACATCATGAACCGGCACGTCCTGCCCAACGTGATGCCGCTGGTCCTCGCCCAGACGACACTGGGCATCTCCAGCGCCATCCTCACCGAGGCGACGCTCGCGTTCCTCGGGCTCGGTGACCCGACCGTCGTCTCCTGGGGCGGAATGCTCCAGGACGCGCGTGAGGCGGGCGCCGTCTCCTCGGGCCACTGGTGGTATCTCGCCCCGCCCGGAATCGCCATCGCACTCGTGGCGCTCGCCTTCACCCTGTGTGGGCGCGCGATCGAGTCCGTACTCAACCCGAAGCTGGGAGTGGCGCGTTGAGTGTGCTCGAGGTCAGGAACCTCCATGTGACCTACGGCTCGGGGAAGCGCGCCGTGCCCGCCGTCCGCGGTGTCGACCTGTCCCTCGGCGCCGGACAGAAACTCGGTGTCGCGGGCGAGTCGGGGTGCGGCAAGTCGACGCTGGCCCTCGCCCTGCTGCGGCTGCTGCCTGCCTCCGCCCGGCTGAGCGGCGAGATCATGCTCGACGGCGAGGACGTCCTCACGATGAAGTGGGGCCGGCTGCGCGCCGTGCGGTGGGCGGGCGCCTCGATCGTCTTCCAGGGCGCGATGCACTCCCTGAACGCCGTGCACCGCGTCGGCGACCAGATCGCCGAGCCGATCATGCTGCACCGCAGGTCGACACCGGCCGAGGCGGGACGCCGTGTCGGTGAGCTGCTCCAGCACGTCGGGCTGCCGGCCTCCCGGGCGGACGCGTACCCGCACGAGCTGTCCGGCGGACAGCGCCAGCGCGTGATGATCGCCATGGCTCTGGCGTGCGATCCGCAGCTGATCGTCGCCGACGAGCCGACGACCGCCCTCGACGTGATGATCCAGGCGCAGATCCTGCGGCTGATCGAGCAGCTGGTCGCCGAGCAGGACATCAGCCTGCTGATGATCAGCCACGACCTGGGCGTCCTCGCCGACACCTGCGACCGGCTCGCCGTGATGTACGCGGGCCGGGTCGTGGAGGAGGGCCCGGCCCGCGCCGTGTACGGCGCGGCGGAACATCCGTACGGGCGGGCCCTGTCCGCGGCGTTCCCGCGCATCGGCGACCCGGCCTCCCGCCGGGCACCGCGCGGGCTGCCGGGCGACCCGCCCGACCCGTCGTCGCTTCCGGGCGGCTGCACGTTCCACCCGCGCTGCCCCGTCGCCCTCGACTCGTGTGCCGAGCAGGACCAGGAGCTGGTCACGGCGGGTCAGGGACACCGGGCCGCGTGCGTGCTGGTCGGGGCGGAGAAGCAGCAGTGACACAGGAGCACGTCATGACCACCACCTCTCCCCTGCTCTCCGCCACCGGACTGCACGTCACCTTCCCCGGCCGCCGCGGCGGGCCCTCCGCCCGGGCCGTCGACGGCGTCGACCTCGACATCGGCGCGGGCGAGATCGTCGCCCTGGTCGGCGAGTCCGGTTGCGGCAAGACCACGCTGGCGCGTTCCCTCCTCGGCCTCGTGCCGCCCACCTCCGGGCGGGTCACCTTCGGCGGGGAGCCGCTCGGGTATGCCTCCCGCGCCCTGAAGGCGTACCGCAAGCGGGTGCAGCTGGTGCTCCAGGACCCGAGCGGGTCGCTCAACCCCCGGCACACCGTGTACGACGCCGTGGCGGAGGGTCTGCGGATCCACGGCTACGCGGGCGACGAGCGCGCGGCGGTCGCCCAGGCGCTGTCCCGGGCCGGACTGCGCCCGCCGGAGCGCTTCTTCCTCCGCTATCCGCACGAGTTGTCGGGCGGCCAGCGGCAGCGCGTCGTCATCGCGGGCGCCCTGGTGCTGGAGCCCGAGCTGATCGTCGCCGATGAACCGGTGGCCTCCCTCGACGCCTCCGTACGCGGCGAGATCCTGGCCCTCCTGCTGCGGCTGCGGGACGAACTGGGGCTCTCCGCGCTGGTCGTGACGCACGACCTGGGCCTCGCCTGGAACATCGCGGACCGGGTGGCGGTGATGTATCTCGGGCGGATCGTCGAGTCGGGACCCGTCGAGGACGTGCTGACGTCACCTCAGCATCCGTACACCAAGGCGCTGTTGTCGGTGCTGCCGGAGTCGGAGTCCGCACCGGTGGTACTCACCGGCGAACCGCCGGACCCGTCCCGCATCCCGGAGGGCTGCCGCTTCCACGCCCGCTGCCAGGTCCTGGCGTCGGGCGAGGCGGCCCGTGCCGGCGTGGCCGACCTGTGCCGGTCGCGGGAGCTGCCGGTCCTGGCGAACGCGCCCGGACCGCAGGTGGCGTGTCACTGGGCGACGGCGGCCGACTGAGGCTCGTTCGCCGGGGCCGGCCCGGGGCTGCATCGCCCAGGCCGGCCCGAGGTGGCCGGCCTGCGGCGGGTCGGGTCAGGTCAGTGACCGGCGTCGTACGACGCTGTGAGCTCGCGGCACTTCTTCACGTCGTCCGCCATCGCCACGAGCAGCGAGTCGATGGTGTCGAACTTCTCCTGGCCGCGTACGTACGCCAGGAAGTCCACCGTGACGTGAAGCCCGTACAGCTCGAGTCCCACCCGATCGATCGCGTACGCCTCCACGGTCCGCTCCGTGCCGTCGAACTGGGGGTTCGTGCCCACCGAGATCGCCGCCGGCATCCGCTCGCCGGCTGCCGTCAGCCAGCCCGCGTACACGCCGTCGGCGGGGACCGCGGTGTGCGGCAGGGTTTCGACGTTGGCCGTCGGGAAGCCCAGCTCGCGCCCGCGCTGGGCGCCGCGCACGACGACGCCCTCGACGCGGTGGGGGCGGCCGAGGATCTCGGAGGCCCCCTCGACGTCGCCCTCGGCGATCAGCCGGCGGGTGAGGGTCGAGGAGAACGGCTCACCGCCGCCCGCCTCGCCCCGCACGTACAGGTCGACGACCTCGACCTCGTAGTCGTACGTCCGGCCCATCTCCGCGAGGAAGGAGACATTGCCCGCCGCCCGGTGGCCGAAGCGGAAGTTGGGGCCCTCGATGACCGCCCGCGCGTGCAGCTTGTCGACCAGCACCTTCACGATGAAGTCGGCCGGTGAGAGCTTGGAGAACTCGGCGGTGAAGGGCAGGACGAGCACCGCGTCCACGCCGAGCTCGGCCATCAGGTCCGCACGGCGGTGGTGCGGTGCGAGCAGCGGCGGATGGCTGCCCGGGCGGACGACCTCGCTGGGGTGCGGGTCGAAGGTCACCACGACGGACGGCACGCCAAGCTCGCGCGCCCGCTGCACCGCGCGTCCGATGATCAGCTGGTGTCCGCGGTGCACGCCGTCGTAGGAGCCGATGGTGACGACGCTGCGTCCCCAGTCCTGGGGGATGTCCTCCAAGCCACGCCAGCGCTGCACTGTGACCGCTCCTCGCCCGAACCTGTGTACGTGATTGCCGATTACGCAGGTCTAAGACTGCCATGCCCGGCGGCCGGGGTCGGCATCGGCACCGGACTCCCCCGTATCCCGAGAGCCCGGCAGGCCTCCACCGCGGCCCATTGCTCCGGATCCGCGACCGGCCAGCGTGCCATGAGCACGGCGAAGGCAGGCACCTCGCGGGCCAGCTCGGTGAGCCTCCGGTCGAGGCACGCCGCGCCTTTGGGGGTGCGGACGAGCAGCAGGCCCGTCCGGTGGACCAGCGACCGGGTCCGTTCCTCCTCGCGCGTCCCGCAGCCGTGCGCGGCGGCGCGCAGCAGGTCGTCGAGGACGGTGAGGTCGCGGGCCTCGTACTGCTCGTACCGCAGCAGGACCTCCAGAAGCTCCGCGCGCAGCGGGCGGGAGGCGGGAGCCCCGGCCGCGGCGAGCACGGGCGCGAGGGCGCCGCGCACCCGGGCCGGGCGGCCGCGGACGAGGTGGGTGACGAGCGGGAACAGTACGTCCCGCCCGTCCGGTCCGTGCTCGAGGCGGCGGTGGACGTAGGCGGCGGCGTGCACCGCGCCGTCCGGGCGGTGGTCGACGTACTCGCATACGAGGGCGGCCGCCCGGCGGGCCACGGCCGGGGTGGTGGCGGCATCGGCGAGCGCGGCGAGCGTCTCTCCCGCTCGGGCGGAGGTGTCCGGCCTCAGCAGCCGGCTCCGGAAGGCGGCGAGCACCGGTCCGGGATGGGTCGTCAGCGCGTCGGTGAGGGCGTCGGCGGGCAGGCACGGGTCGCCGGCGGCGAAGAGCTCGAGGGCCCGCGGCAGATGCCGGTCGCGGCTCACCGGGTCGCGGACCAGCAGGGTGAGTGCGGGGCCGTGCGCGCCCCGGGTGCCGGCGAGCAGGGCGCGGGCGGCCCGCCGCAGCAGTTCCCGGTCGGTGTCGCCGACGGACCCGGCCGCGATGAGCGGCCCGTAGGTGGCGGCTGCCGTCCGTCGCCCGGGCCGCGGGTCGCGGGCCCAGCGGTCCACGGCCCGGCACATCGCGGACGGTTCGTCCTCCGCGAGCGCACGGAGAAGCTCGCAGGCGCGGGGGTGGGAGGTGTCCGCGAGGGCTTCGGCGAGATCGTCGGGCGCGAGGTCCCGGCGGGCGTAGAGCAGCGCCTGTGCGGCAGCGCCGACCGTGGGGCGCACCGTCGCGCCGGGTCCCGGAGTGAGCGGCGTGTCGTCGTCGAACCACCGGCACAGCAGCGGCTGCACGGCCGCGGGGTCGGCCGCCAGCCGCGCGTCGGCGAGCTCCAGGAAGTGGGGGGTGGCGGTGCCGCTCGGCGGGGAGGGATCGCGGGGCAGGAGCCGCCGCAGGAGGTCGAACCTCGCCGGGTCCCCGAGCCGCAGCCCGGCCCAGAAGGCGGGCCCGAAGTCGTCTCCCGGCCGTTCCGCCAGCCGTTGCAGGACGGCGAGGCACGGCTCGGCGTCCGGCACCCGGCCGAGCACCTCGTGCAGCAGCCTGGAGGCCCACCAGCGAGCATCCGGGTCCCGCCGGCCGTGGGCGTCGTCATGGACCACGTCGGCCAGTTCGGCGAGCCGGTGCGCCAGTCGGTGTGCACCGCGCTCCCGGCCGAGGTGCAGCAGGGCCTGGGCGACGGGACCCATGCGATGGCGGGGCACGGGCGGCGGGCCGTCCTCACCCGGCCCGTCGTGCTCGCGGCGGTGGACGAGCGAGTGGAGCGCCGCGTCGACGTCGAGATGCGCTCCCTGGATCCAGTCGGCGAGCCCCTCATGGGCGAAGCGGTAGCCGTTGCCCGCCGCGACGAGCAGGGTCTCCGTGAGGACCGCCGACGCCCAGCCGCCCGCCCAGGGGAACAGCTCCTCGAACGAGGCACGGTCCAGTTGGCCGTGACCTGTCCCCAGGCAGCGCCGAGCGGCCTCGTGCACCCTCCCGGCCACCCGGGCGGCGAGCCGGCGGACGGCGGCGCCCCGGGGCGGGGACCCGGCCGCGGCGGCGATGCGTACCGCGATCCGCAGGGAGACGAGGTCGAGGTAGGCGCCGAAGACGTCGTCCCGCCCCGGTGTGCCGGGCACGGCGCCGGGCAGGGCACGGTGCACCTCCGAGAGGAGCCTCAGCACGAGCGGATGCCGCTCGTCACCGGCAGCCACGCTGCCGGGCCCGAGCCCGTACCTCTGCCGCGCCGATCGGGCCTGGTCGGGGGTCAGGTCGCCGAGACGCACGGCGGGCGGCGGCTGCGGGTCCCGGACACCGGGGCCGGGACAGCCCGGTCCCACGGCGAGCGGCGGCGGGACCACGACCGGCAAGCGGGGCCCCGGCACCGTGCGTTCCGCCGCGCCCGCGGTCAGCGGCGCTGCGTGCGCCGCGTGTGCTGCCTCCGCTGCCCGGGCGGCGGGGGCCTGGACCGCTCGGGTTGCCTTCGCCGCATGTGGTGCGTGTGCGGTGCGAGCTGCGTGCGCCGTTGGGTCCGCGTGTGCTGCCTGCGCCGCGTGTGCCGCATGAGCTGTACGGGCCGCGTGTGCCGGCCCTGCCGCCTGTGCGGCAGGGCCCCGCCACGCCTGCGCCGCCGAAGCCCCTTGCGCCGCCCCGACCGGGCGGTGCAGCAGGTACGGCGGGTAGAGCGCCCCGGCCTGCTCCCAGTGCTCCGGACGGCATGCCACGACCAGCCGGGTGCCGAAGGCGGCCAGCCACGCCACGGTGGCCGCCGTCCAGCCCGGCAGGGCCGTCGCCGTCGCGAGCGGCATCTCCTCCAAGCCGTCGAGGACGACGAGCAGCGGCCGGCCCGCCTCGGCGGCCAGGCGCGCCACCCGCTCCGCGCTCGCCCCGCGTTCGCGGCCGTCCGCCTGCTCCGGTACGGCGACGATGCGGGCGGCCCCGCGCAGCGCGCGGGCCACGGCGTCGGCGAGGCTGGTGTCGCCGGCCCGGACGTCGGCGCCGCGCAGCCACAGCGTGGGCGCGGGCCGCGGCCCCTGGGCGCGGCGTGCGGCGAGCGCGCGCAGCTCCGCCGTACGGCCCGTGCCGGGTGCGCCGGCCAGTCCGAGGACCAGAGCCGCACCGTCGTTCGCGGTGAACGCCGCGAACTCCTCCGCGATGTCGGGCCGCGGCACGGGCTCCGGCCATACGTCCGGACCGGCGGCCTGGGCGAGCGAAGT
The DNA here is from genome assembly GCF_052068155.1 of Streptomyces sp. OZ13. Classification (NCBI taxonomy): domain Bacteria; kingdom Bacillati; phylum Actinomycetota; class Actinomycetes; order Kitasatosporales; family Streptomycetaceae; genus Streptomyces; species Streptomyces sp. OZ13. The sequence goes on from NZ_JBQHCZ010000016.1 coordinate 36,567, forward strand.
CGCGGTCAGCTCCAGTACCGCGGCCAGGTTGAGGTCCGGTCCGTACGCGGGCGCGGTGGCGGCGTTCCTGCGCAGGAGCTCGGCGTGCGGCTCGGAGCGTGCGGTGCCCAAGGGGTGCGCGAGCACGCCGGAGGTGGCCGTGCCCGGAGGCGGTGGGGCGGCGAGCACGCCGAGGACCGCCCCGGTCGCCGCGTCGAGCACCGGCCCGCCGGTGGCTCCGCCCACGAGGCGCAGGGCGTCGCTGCCGTCCGTGCCGATGGCGAGCTCCAGGACGCCGTGAGTGGTGGCGAGTACGCGCGCCTCACGCCAGCCGCCCGCCACGAGGCGCACGTATGTGCCCGGCTCCACGCGTTCGCGCGCCCCGATCGGCAGGGGCACGACGCGAAGGCCGCTCGTGTGCAGGAGGGCGAGGCCACTGCCGGGCAGCGGGGTGACGGAGTCGGCCTCGATCGCGGGTCCGCCGCCGTCCAGGGGCCGGACGACGGGCCGGGGAAGGCCATGGACCACGTCATGCCCGGTCACGACCGTGCCGAGGTCGTCGGCGACGAAGCCGGTGCCGTACGGCCGACCGGCCGGATCGCAGATCCGTACCAAAGTTGCCAGGTCAGCGCGTCCCATACGGACGACGTTAGGCAGACGATGATCAAGAAGAGAAGCGCGGATCTCGAACGCGCCCCCCAGTGCACCCCGGTTCACTCCGAGCGCCTGCTCGAAGGGGTGAATCCAGGGGCCTGGGTGGATAGACACTGTGCGGGGGAATCGAGGGGGGATCGTGGGGCGGACGGCGAAGCCGTCCGCCCCACGACGAATCGAGCCCCCGAAGAAGCGACGCCCACGACAGGACGCCGGCAGCCTCGGTCCGGCCCAGGACCGTCACACGCTCGGGTCAGCCGAAGACGGCCAGGCTCTTCGCCTTGCCGTTCTGCTCCTCCACGAGGGCCAGGAAGCGTCCGTCGGGCCCGAAGACGGCCACCGGAGCGCGGTCGTGGGCCGGCATGTCCAGCCGCACGCCGTTGGTGAGCAGCTTGGCCCGCCGCTCGTCCACGTCCCACCGGGGGAACGCGGCGGCCGCCGCCTCGGCGATCGGCATTACGGTCAGCTCCTCCTGGAGCTGGTCGAGGGTCTTCGCCGCGTCCAGGCCGTACGGGCCGACCCGGGTGCGCCGCAGCGCCGTCAGGTGTCCGCCCACTCCGAGCACGGCACCGAGATCGCGGGCGAGCGCCCGGATGTAGGTGCCGGAGGAACAGACCACGGACACGACCAGGTCGACGACGGGCAGGCCGTCCTCCGTGGTCGTCGGGCGGACGTCGTAGACACGGAAGGAGGAGACGGTCACCGGACGGGCCGGGATGTCGAACTCCTCGCCGCCGCGGACCCGCGCGTACGACCGCTTTCCGTCGATCTTGATGGCGCTGACCTTGGACGGCACCTGCATGATGTCGCCGGTGAGGCCGGCGACACCCGCGTCGATGGCCTCACGTGTGACGGCGGAGGCGTCGGTGGAGGAGGTGACCTCGCCCTCGGCGTCGTCCGTGACGGTGTCCTGGCCCAGCCTGATGGTGCCGAGGTACTCCTTCTCGGTCAGGGCGAGGTGCCCGAGAAGCTTGGTGGCCTTCTCGACACCCAGCACCAGTACCCCCGTGGCCATGGGATCGAGCGTCCCCGCGTGTCCGACGCGCCGGGTCCTGGCGATCCCGCGCATCTTGGCGACGACGTCGTGCGAAGTGAAGCCCGACGGCTTGTCGACGATGACAAGTCCGTCGGGCGTGACGGTGCGCTGCGTCATTCCGAGGCTTCGTCCTCGTCCTCGGGCTTGCGGTACGGGTCGGCCTCACCGGCGTACGTGGCGCCGGAGGACACCTCGCGGACCTTGGCGTCCGAGGCGCGCGCCTTGTCGAGGAGGTCCTCGATCGTCTTGGCGTTCTCGGGGAGCGCGTCGGCCACGAAGGTGAGGGTCGGCGTGAACTTGGTACCGGCCGCCGCGCCGACCGCCGAGCGCAGGATGCCCTTGGCGCTCTGCAGGCCCGCAGCGGCACTGGCCCTGTCCTCGTCGTCGCCGTAGACCGTGTAGAAGACCGTGGCCTCCCGCAGGTCACCGGTGACGCGGGTGTCCGTGATGGTCACGTGCGAACCCAGGCGGGGGTCCTTGATGCCACGCTGCAGCTTCTCCGCGACCACCTCCCGGATGAGGTCTGCCAGCTTTTTCGCCCGCGCGTTGTCGGCCACTGGTCCGTCTCCTTCTTTGCCTTGCATTCAGTCTTCGTCGCTGTGGAGTCTGCGTCGTACCGACAGCAGCTCCACCTCCGGCCGGGCGGCGACGAGGCGCTCGCACCGGTCGAGTACGTCCGTGAGGTGCCCTGTGTCCCCGGACACCACGGCGAGGCCGATCTCGGCCCGCCGGTAGAGGTCCTGGCCGCTCACCTCCGCCGCGCTCACCGCGTATTTCCGCTGGAGCTCGGCGACGATCGGTCGGACCACGGAGCGCTTCTCCTTCAGCGACCGTACGTCGCCGAGAAGCAGATCGAAGGACAGTGTCCCCACATACATGTATGTCCGGATGTCCCGCCGGTCCGGGTTCGTCGTGCCGGGGGTCCAGGGCTTCCCGCCGGACCGGCACGGTCGGGTCCCCGCCGTACTTGGCAGGGACACCCAAACCGTACACGCAACGGCCGGGGCCGATCGACGGAAATACTTCCGCCGACCGGCCCCGGACGAGCGCCGTGCGTCAGCCGCGCGGCTTCTCGCGCATCTCGTACGTCGCGATGACGTCGTCGACCTTGATGTCGTTGAAGTTTCCGAGGTTGATACCACCCTCGAAGCCTTCGCGGATCTCGGTGACGTCGTCCTTGAAGCGACGCAGACCCTCGATGTTGAGGCTCTCCGCGATGACCTTGCCGTCGCGGATGAGGCGTGCCTTGGTGTTGCGCTTGACCTCGCCGGAACGGATGAGGACACCCGCGATGTTGCCCAGCTTGGACGAGCGGAAGACCTCGCGGATCTCCGCCGTACCGAGCTCGACCTCTTCGTACTCCGGCTTGAGCATGCCCTTGAGGGCCGCCTCGATCTCCTCGATGGCCTGGTAGATCACCGAGTAGTACCGGACGTCGACGCCCTCGCGCTCCGCCATCTGCGAGGCACGGCCGGCCGCGCGGACGTTGAAGCCGATGACGATGGCGTCGGAGCCCATCGCCAGGTCGATGTCCGACTCGGTGACCGCACCGACACCGCGGTGCAGCACCCGGATGTCGACCTCTTCGCCGACGTCGAGCTGGAGCAGCGAGGACTCGAGAGCCTCCACCGAACCGGACGCGTCGCCCTTGATGATGAGGTTGAGCTGCTGGACCTCGCCCGCCTTGAGCACCTTGTCGAGGTCCTCGAGGGACACCCGGCGGGTGCGCTTGGCGAACGCGGCGTTGCGCTCACGGGCGGCACGCTTCTCGGCGATCTGACGGGCCGTACGGTCCTCGTCGACGACCAGGAAGTTGTCGCCGGCGCCCGGGACGTTGGTGAGACCGAGGACGAGGACCGGGGTCGACGGACCCGCCTCTTCCACGTTCTCGCCCTTGTCGTCGAGCATCGCGCGGACACGGCCGTACGCGTCACCGGCGACCATCGTGTCACCGACGCGCAGCGTGCCTCGCTGGACCAGGACGGTCGCGACGGCGCCGCGGCCACGGTCGAGGTGGGCCTCGATCGCAATACCCTGCGCGTCCTGCTCGGCGTTGGCCCGCAGGTCGAGCGAGGCGTCCGCGGTCAGGACCACGGCCTCCAGCAGGGAGTCGATGTTGAGACCCTGCTTGGCGGAGATGTCGACGAACATGGTGTCGCCGCCGTACTCCTCGGCCACCAGACCGAACTCGGTGAGCTGACCGCGCACCTTGGTCGGGTCGGCGCCCTCGACGTCGATCTTGTTGACCGCGACCACGATCGGCACGTCGGCCGCCTTGGCGTGGTTCAGCGCCTCGATCGTCTGCGGCATCACACCGTCGTTCGCCGCCACCACGAGGATCGCGATGTCGGTGGACTTCGCACCACGGGCACGCATGGCGGTGAACGCCTCGTGACCCGGGGTGTCGATGAAGGTGATGGCGCGCTCTTCGCCGTTGACCTCGGTGGCGACCTGGTACGCACCGATGTGCTGCGTGATACCGCCGGCCTCACCCGCGACGACGTTCGTCTTGCGGATGGCGTCCAGCAGCCTGGTCTTACCGTGGTCGACGTGACCCATGACGGTCACGACCGGCGGACGGGAGACGAGCATCTCCTCGCCGCCCTCGTCCTCACCGAACTCGATGGAGAAGGACTCGAGAAGCTCGCGGTCCTCTTCCTCCGGGCTGACGATCTGAACGGTGTAGTTCATCTCGTCGGCGAGGAGCTGAAGGGTCTCGTCGGAGACGGACTGCGTGGCAGTGACCATCTCGCCGAGGTTCATCATCACGGCGACGAGCGACGCCGGGTTGGCGTTGATCTTCTCCGCGAAGTCGGTGAGGGACGCACCGCGCGACAGGCGAACGGTCTCGCCGTTGCCGCGAGGCAGCATCACACCGCCGACCGACGGGGCCTGCATGGCCTCGTACTCCTGGCGCCTCTGCCGCTTCGACTTACGGCCACGACGGGCCGGGCCGCCGGGACGGCCGAAGGCGCCCTGCGTGCCACCACGGCCACCGGGACCGCCGGGACGGCCACCGAAGCCGGGACGACCGCCGAAGCCGCCGCCACCGCCGCCGGGGCCACCGCCGCCGGGACGACCGGCGAAGCCGCCGCCGCCACCGGGACGACCGCCGCCGCCACCGCCGGGACGACCGGCGAAGCCGCCGCCGCCACCGGGACGACCGGCACCGCCGGGACGGCCTGCGCCGCCCGTGCCGGGACCGCGACCGCCGCCACCGGGGCCGCCACCAGGACGGGGACCGGCAGCAGGACGCTGCGGCATCATGCCGGGGTTCGGACGGTTACCGCCGGGCGCGCCACCGGGAGCACCGGCACGCGGGGCCTGCGGACGAGGCATACCGCCGGGGGTCGGGCGGGCACCGCCCTGGCCCTGCGGACGCGGGGCGCCACCGGGGCCGCCCTGCGGACGCGGAGCGCCGGGAACGGCGCCGCCGGGGCCACCGGGGCCGGGACGTGCGCCACCCGGACGGGGCGCCTGCGGACGCGCCATGCCGGTGGAGCCACCGGACGTGAACGGGTTGTTGCCCGGACGGGGACCGGCCGGACGACCACCGGGACGCGGGGCGCCCTGGCCGCCGGCGGGACGCGCCGGACGCTCGCCGCCACGGCCGCCGTCACGCTGACCGCCGTCACGCTGTCCGCCGGCCGGAGCCGGACGGGCGGGGCGCGGACCGGGCGTGGCACCCGCGGGACGCGGGGCCTGCGGTGCGGCGGGCTGGGCCGGAGCCGGGGCCGAGAACTCGGCAGCGGGCACCGGAGCCGCCGGGGCGGGCTTGGCCGGCGCGGGCTTGGGACCCGGTGTCGGACGCGGTCCCGGAGCCGGGGCCGCGGAGGAGGGGGTGCTGCTCGCCGGGGCCGGCTTGGGGGCCGGTGCGCCGGGCTTGGGGGCAGCAGAACGTCCCGCCTGCGCCGAGGGCGCGGCAGGCTTCGAAGGCGTCGCCTTGCGGGGCGCGCCGGGCTTCGCAGCGGACTTGCCGGCGTTGCCGCCGGGCCCCTGCAGTGCATCAGTCAGTTTGCGTACAACCGGCGCCTCGATCGTCGAGGACGCCGAACGGACGAATTCACCGAGTTCTTGGAGCTTGGCCATGACGACCTTGCTCTCTACGCCGAACTCCTTGGCGAGTTCGTATACCCGGACCTTAGCCACTTCGCTCCTTTTAGGTCCGGGTTACCGCCGGACCGTCGCTACTTCATGGGCGTACTCATCGCGTACTCATCGAGTGCTCATCGCAATCTCGACCTACTTCCAACTCGCGAGGTACCTGACCGCACGGGGGTATCCGTGCCGTACTTCTTTCTCTTACGGTGCTGCCTGCTCGACATACCGCCGCACTGCGGCGGTATCGAGCGGTCCCTGGGCCCGGAAGGCCCTCGGGAACGCCCGGCGGCGGACCGCCAGGTCGAAACAGACCAAGGCGGGGTGCACGTACGCACCCCGGCCGGGCAGCGTACCGCGATCATCGGGGACGCACTCGCCCTCGATCACCACGATCCGCAGCAGATCGCTCTTGGCCGCTCGCTCCCGGCATCCCACACAGGTTCGCTCAGGGCACACGCGGGCATGCGTCCGGCCAGACACGGTTAAGTCTACCTCCCCGCACCGACCTCACCCCTTGGGGGCAAAAATCGAACGGTTGTTGTCCTGATCCTTGTGAGATCTTGGTCGGCTCCCGTCCTCACTGCAACGGGATTCGGCCCCTGCCCATTCCTCAGCCCTGGTCGGGGCCCTGCTCGGTGTCGGGCCGGATGTCGATGCGCCAGCCGGTCAGGCGGGCGGCCAGGCGGGCGTTCTGCCCCTCCTTGCCGATCGCCAGCGACAGCTGGTAGTCCGGGACCGTCACCCGGGCGGAGCGGGCGCCGAGGTCGACGACCTCCACCTTGCTGACCCGTGCGGGCGACAGGGCGTTCGCCACCATCTCCGCCGGGTCGTCGGACCAGTCCACGATGTCGATCTTCTCGCCGTGCAGCTCGGCCATGACATTACGCACACGGCTGCCCATCGGGCCGATGCAGGCGCCCTTGGGATTCAGGCCGGAGCGGGTCGAGCGGACGGCGATCTTGGTGCGGTGGCCGGCCTCGCGGGCGATCGCGGCGATCTCGACACTGCCGTCGGCGATCTCCGGAACCTCCAGCGCGAAGAGCTTCTTCACCAGGTTCGGGTGGGTGCGGGACAGGGTGACGGAGGGACCGCGCACACCCCTGGCCACGCGCACCACATAGGTGCGCAGGCGCAGACCGTGCGTGTACTCCTCGCCGGGGACCTGCTCCTGCACCGGCAGGATCGCCTCGAGCTTGTCGTCCAGCCTCACCAGGACGTTCTTGGGGTCCTTGCCCTGCTGGACCATGCCCGCGACGATGTCGCCCTCACGGCGGGCGTACTCGCCGAAGGTGACGTCGTTCTCCGCGTCACGCAGCCGCTGCTGGATGACCTGGCGGGCCGTGGTGGCGGCGATCCGGCCGAAGTCGGAGGGAGTGTCGTCGAACTCCTTCGGCTCCTGCCCCTCCTCCAGATCGGCCGGGTCCTCCTTGGCCCACACGGTCACGTGACCGGTGTTCCGGTCGAGCACCACACGGGCGTGGCGGCGACTGCCCTCGGTGCGGTGGTACGCGATGAGGAGGGCCGACTCGATGGCCTCGACCAGCAGGTCGAAGGCGATCTCCTTCTCCTGGGCCAGGCCCTTCAGGAGCTTCACGTCGATGTCCACGGCTACGCCTCCTCTTCCTTCTTGTCCTTGCGGTTGAACTCGATCTCCACGCGGGCCTTCACGATGTCGTCGAAGGCCACCCGGCGGGCGGTGGGCTTGCGCCCCTTCACACCGGGCACCTCGAGGTCGAGTCCCTCGTCGTCCACGGTCAGCAGGCGGGCCACCAGGTCCCCGCCCTCCTTGAGCTGCAGCTTGACCAGGCGGCCGGTGGCGCGCACGAAATGACGACGCTCGGTCAGCGGCCGGTCGGCGCCGGGGGAGCTGACTTCGAGGACGTACTCGTCCTCGCCCATCGCGTCCGTCTCGTCGAGCTTCTCGGAGATGGCGCGGCTCAGCTCGGCACAGGCGTCCAGTTCCACGCCCTCGTCGGAATCGACGGTGATCCTCAGCATGCGGCGCCGGCCCGCCCGGGAGATCTCGATCTCTTCCAGATCCAGCTCCGCGGCGCTGACGAGCGGCTCAAGCAGCCCGCGCAGCCTCTCGCTCTGGGTGGTGCTCATCCGGGTGACTCCTCGGCCGCGTGTGCTGTTGTGGGATCGTCGCGTGTCGAAGAAAGGGTATCCGGTCGCGGGGGGTGTTGCCGTCCACCCGCCCGGGAGCCGCAGGTACGCTCGCCTGCGGCGATGATCACTGCGAGCCCGAGGAGACACGCGTGGGGCGCACGGGGACGACACGCAGACGTGCGCTGTTGGCGACGGGGGCGGCCGCTGCCGCCATGTTGACGGGCTGTTCGAGCGACTCCCCCGCGACGCGGCGCCCGTCCGGCCGTTCCGCGGACCCGGCTCGCGCGCAGGCGGCGTTGCGGGCACGGCTCGCGGCCGGGAGCACGGCGCTCGGCGACGAGTACGACGCGGTCATCGCCCGCCACCCGGAGCTCGCCGAACGGCTGACACCGCTGCGTACCGCGGTCGCCGCGCACGCCGTGGCACTCGCCGGCGGCCGGCCCGGGCAGACGTCCGCCGCTCCCTCGCCGTCCGTCACGCCGTCCACCGCTCCCCCGGTCACGCCGTCCACCACCGCGGCCGGCTCCGTCCCGGAGGACCCCGCCGCCGCGCTCAAGGCGCTGGCCGCGGCGGAGCGCCGCACGTCCGACAGCCACACGGCCGCCCTCGCCGACGCGGAGCCGGAGCTCGCACGTCTGCTGGCCTCCGTCGCCGCGGCCGGCGCCGGGCATGCGTACCTGCTGACGAAGGGGGACCCGCGTTGACCACGCTCGACCCACGGGGCGACACGGCGCGCGAGCTCGAGGCCCTCCAGGCCGCGCTCGCGGCGGAACACGCCGCCGTCTACGGATACGGAGTGGTCGGCGGCCGGGTCGGCGAGGACCGCGAGAACGAGGCCGCCGCCGCGCACGCCGCACACCGCTCACGGCGGGACTCGCTGGCGCGCACCGTGCGCGACCTCGGCGGAAAGCCCGCGGCGGCCGCCGCGGGCTACGCCCTGCCCTTCCCCGTGCCGGACGCCGCGGCCGCGATACGACTCGCCGCCGTCCTGGAGGAACGGGTGGCGGCGGTCTACTCCGATCTCGTACGGGCCGCGGAAGGTCCGCTGCGGCTGGATGCCGCAGGCGCGCTGCGCGAGGCGGCGGTCCGCGCGGTGCGCTGGCGCGGCAGCGGCGTAGCCTTTCCTGGGCTCGCCGAGCGGGCCGGCCAGGACTGACGGGGAAGGAACAACGGGCGTATGGCTTTCGAACCCCCGCAGCGGCTGGTCCGGGCACTCGGTGAGGACGACTTGTGGCTGGCGCGGCTGCCGGAAACGGTCCAGGAGACCGTGGACCGGCGGAAGCTGGACGTCGAACGGACCGTGGTGCCGGGCGGCCGGAGCAGCCTGCTCCTCCTCGTACGGCAGCCGGACGGCACACCCGCCGCGCTGAAGCTGGCGCCCCCGTCGGCGGCCCCGGGGCGCGAGGCGTCCGCGCTGGAGCACTGGAACGGCTGGGGCGCGGTACGGCTGCTGGACGCCGCCGACGGCGAACTCCTGCTGGAGCGGCTGCACCCCGAGGTCTCGCTCCGCTCGCTCCCTGAGGCCAAGGCGCTGCTGGAGGCGGCGGGTACCGTGCGGCGGCTGTGGGTCGAGGCGCCGGACGGCCATGCCTTCGAGACGGTGGCGGACCGTACGGCACGGCAGGCGGCGGCGATGCGGAGCTCCGCGGAACCGCTCGTCGCGGCCGCGCTGGCGGCGCGGGACGAACTGGTCGCGGCGGCACCGGAAGAACTGCTGCTGCACGGCAACTTCCGCCAGGGGAAGGTGCTTTCCGGCGACCGCACGCCATGGCTGGCGGTCGGGCCCGAGCCCGTGGTCGGCGAACGCGCGTACGACCTGGCCCGCCTCGCCCGCGACCGCGTCGAGGACCTCGTCGCGTCCTCCGCGGGCGCGTCGGCGGCCCGCCGCAGGCTGAACCGCCTCGCGGACTCCCTCGAGGTCGACCGCGACCGGCTGCGCGGCTGGACGCTGTTCCGCGCGGTGGAGTCGGGCCTGCGGGCGGTGTCCGCGGGGCGGCGCGCGGAGGGCGAACTGGCACTGGAGTTCGCGGGCTGGCTGTAGCCGCTCCACGAGCGTGCCGCTGCGCGGGGCGTGTTCCCCTCCCCGCCCTTCCCGAACCGGGGCAAGCCCCGGACCCCGTACCGCCCTGCGGCGGCGTACCCGCGCGCTCCGCGCGGTGCCCTCAAACTCCCCCTACGGCCTGGCGACCGTGGGAGGTGCCCCCAGGCGGGCTCAAGTTGCCCGGCAACTTCAGCCTCGCCGGCGTTTGAGGCGCGGGAGTCCGGGGGCAGAGCCCCCGAAGCACCGCGCGGAGCGCGGTGACGGGTCCGGGCCGAGCCCCCATGCGGCGGAGCCGCACATCGGTACAGCGGGAAGGGGCCGGTAGGGGAACACGCCCCGCGCAGCGGCCCCGACCTCTGCGCTACCCCCGCAGCCGCGCCACCGCGTCCGCCACCGTGAGCTCCTCACGCTCACCCGTCCGGCGGTCCTTCAGCTCCACGACGCCCTCGGCCGAGCGGCGGCCGGCCACCAGGATCTTGGGGACGCCGATCAGCTCCGCGTCCGTGAACTTGACGCCCGGGGAGACGCCCGCGCGGTCGTCGACCAGGACCCGCAGGCCCGCCGCGCCGAGCTGCTCGGCGACGTCGAGGGCGAGTTCGGTCTGCAGTGCCTTGCCCGCGGCGACCACGTGGACGTCGGCGGGGGCGATCTCGCGGGGCCAGCACAGGCCCTGCTCGTCGGCGGTCTGCTCGGCGAGCGCCGCCACCGCGCGGGAGACGCCGACGCCGTACGAACCCATCGTCACGCGGACGGGCTTGCCGTTCTGGCCGAGCACGTCGAGCTGGAAGGCGTCCGCGTACTTGCGGCCGAGCTGGAAGATGTGGCCGATCTCGATCGCACGGTCCAGCTTGAGCCCGGTGCCGCACGAGGGGCACGGGTCGCCGTCCTCGACGACCACGACGTCGAGGTAGTCGTCGACCTCGAAGTCCCGGCCGGCGACGACGTTCTTCGCGTGGAAGCCCGCCCGGTTGGCGCCCGTGATCCACGCGGTGCCGGGGGCGACGCGCGGGTCGGCGATGTAGCGGACCTTCTCGAGGCCCTGCGGGCCGACGTAGCCGCGGACCAGGTCCGGGCGGTCCACGAAGTCCTCCGCGGTGACCAGTTCGACCTCGGCGGGCGCCAAGTGGTCGCCCAGCTTGCCGAGGTCGACCTCGCGGTTGCCGGGGACGCCGACCGCGACGATCTCGCCGTCGACCTTGACCAGCAGGTTTTTCAGCGTGGCGGACGCCGGGACGCCCAGGTGGTCGGCGAGCGTCTCGATGGTCGGGGTGTCGGGGGTGTCCAGCTCCTCGACCGGGCCGTGCGCGGCGCCCTCGACCGGGGCGAGCGCGAAGGTGACGGCCTCGGTGTTGGCCGCGTAGTCGCAGGACGGGCAGTACACGAAGGTGTCCTCGCCGGCGGGGGCCGGAGCCAGGAACTCCTCGGAGGCGGAGCCGCCCATCGCGCCCGACACCGCGGAGACGATCTTGTGCTCGAGGCCGAGGCGCTCGAAGATCCGGACGTACGCCTCGCGGTGCAGGGCGTAGGACTGGGCGAGACCCTCGTCGGAGGTGTCGAACGAGTACGAGTCCTTCATCTGGAACTCGCGGCCGCGCAGGATGCCCGAACGGGGACGCGCCTCGTCGCGGTACTTCGTCTGGATCTGGTAAAGGATCACCGGCAGGTCCTTGTAGGACGTGCACTGGTCCTTGACGAGCTGGGTGAAGATCTCTTCGTGGGTCGGGCCGAGGAGGTAGTCGGCGCCCTTGCGGTCCTTGAGACGGAACAGCTCCGCGCCGTACTCCTCCCAGCGGCCCGTCGCCTCGTAGGGCTCCTTGGGCAGCAGCGCCGGTAGCAGGACCTCCTGTGCGCCGATGGCGTCCATCTCCTCGCGCACGACGCGGGTGACGTTCTCCAGGACGCGCTTGCCGAGCGGCAGCCAGGACCAGATGCCCGCGGCGTTGCGGCGGACGTAACCGGCGCGCACGAGGAGCTTGTGGCTGAGCGTCTCTGCGTCCGCCGGGTCGTCGCGCAGTGTCTTGACCATCAGACGGGACATGCGCTGGACCTGGGCCATGGTGAACTCCTGCTCGGAACGTGTGATGTGCAGGAGGTTAGCCGGGGCGCAGCCGCAGGCGGAAATCAGTTCGCGCGGCGCAGCGGCAGCGGGGCACCCATCACCGCGTAGGGACTGGGGGCGCTCGGAAAGAGCACCTGCCCGGCGAGGTCCTGGTAGCCGAGCCTGCGGTACAGGGCGCGGGCCGGGCTCTCGGTGTCGATCGCGGACAGGATCGAGCGGGGCAGGCCGCATCCGTCGGTGATGGTGGTGATCAGTTCGCGTCCGATGCCGCGTCCCTGGAAGCCGGGGTGGACGTGGAGTTCGGTGATGACGAAGGAGTCGTCGAGCCAGCCGTCGGTGCCGTTGCGGCGCAGATACGGCTCGACCACGGTGGACCACCAGTGGCTGCGGTCGTTGGGCATGCCGTAGACGAATCCGACGAGCCTGCCCCCCTCCGTGGTCGCTCCGAGCGCCCGGGCTCCGGGGTTCTGCAGGTGGCGCAGCACGATGTAGCGGCGGATGTCGATCTCGTCGTCGCTGAGCCCGAAGGCGAGTGCCTGCACGGCGAGCGCCTCATCGACCCGCGCCGTCAGATCGAGCGGTTCGACGACGACGTCGGGGGCCTGCGAGCCGTCCCCGGTGAGTGCTGCCATGGGCCGAACCCTACTTGCCGTCGTGACCGCTCAGCACGGGGTGCCGGGAATCAGAACAGCACGCTCATGAAGGCGCCGACCTCACGGAAGCCGACCCTGCAGTAGGACGCCCTGGCGGCGGTGTTGTAGTCGTTGACATACAGGCTGACGACCGGGGAGACGTCCGCCAGGGCGTAGCGCAGGACGGCCGCCATGCCGGTCTCCGACAGTCCCCTGCCCCGGTACTCGGGGTCGACCCAGACGCCCTGGATCTGGCAGGCCTGGGGGGTGGCCGCGCCGATCTCGGCCTTGAAGACGACCTTGCCGTCGTCGATGCGGGCGAAGGACCGTCCGGTGCCGACGAGTTCGGCGACGCGGGCCTGGTAGAGGAGTCCGCCGTCGCCGGCCATCGGCGAGACGCCGACCTCCTCGGTGAACATGGCCACGCACGCCGGCATGATCACGTCCATCTCGTCCTTGCGGATACGGCGGACGCCGGGGTCGGGCTCGATGTCGTCCGGCATCCGCTCGGTGATCATGAGCGGCTGGTTGGCCCGTACGTCCCTGGCCGGGCCCCAGTTCGGTTCGAGGAGCCGCCACAGCAGGGCCGTGGACTCCGCGGGGCCGACGATGGACGAGCAGCGGCGACCGGCCCGGCGCGCGCGGTCGGCGAAGGCGCGTACGGCTTCCGGGCCGGCGCAGATGGGCACGAGGTTGGCGCCGGAATAGCACAGGGAGCGCAGGTGTCCGTCCGTGTAATAGCCCCACATCTCGCCCCCGAGTCGCCACGGGTCGAGACCGGCAACCTGCACACGGGCGGTGACGAAAGCATTCGTCACCGGCTCGCTCTCGAGGATGGCGAGCGCGGCGCCGAGGTCGCCCGGGCCGAGGACCCGGGTGGTGGTCTGCGTCAACACGAGGGCGCCTCATCACACGGTTTGCTGGTTCTGGAACTGTACCCGGCACGTCCACGGCGTGGCGCGTGCACGGGAAGACCCCGCCGACCGGAAGGGGCGACGGGGCCTGGTGGATCCGGGTGCCGGCGGGCTCGGGGCTGCGAGCCCGCCGGCGGGGTCCTGGGGGTGCGGGTCAGGCGCCGGGCTCGCCCACGGCGACCACGTCCGGGGTGCCGGAGGCGACGCCGTCCTTCTCCATCTGCTCCGCGATCTTCATGGCCTCTTCGATGAGGGTCTCGACGATCTTCGACTCCGGCACGGTCTTGATGACCTCGCCCTTGACGAAGATCTGTCCCTTGCCGTTGCCCGAGGCCACACCGAGGTCGGCCTCACGGGCCTCGCCGGGTCCGTTGACCACGCAGCCCATGACGGCGACGCGCAGCGGGACCTCCATGCCCTCGAGTCCGGCGCTGACCTCGTCGGCGAGCTTGTAGACGTCGACCTGGGCGCGGCCGCAGGAGGGGCAGGAGACGATCTCCAGGCGGCGCTGGCGGAGGTTCAGCGACTCCAGGATCTGGATGCCGACCTTGACCTCCTCCGCCGGCGGCGCCGACAGGGAGACGCGGATGGTGTCGCCGATGCCTTCGCTGAGCAGCGCGCCGAAGGCGACGGCGGACTTGATCGTGCCCTGGAAGGCGGGACCGGCCTCTGTGACACCGAGGTGCAGCGGGTAGTCGCTCTGCGCGGCGAGGAGGCGGTAGGCGTTGACCATCACGACGGGGTCGTTGTGCTTGACCGAGATCTTGATGTCGCGGAAGCCGTGCTCCTCGAAGAGGGACGCTTCCCACAGGGCGGACTCGACGAGCGCCTCGGGGGTGGCCTTGCCGTACTTCTCCAGCAGCCGGCGGTCCAGGGAGCCCGCGTTGACGCCGATCCGGATCGGGGTGCCGGTCTCGCCGGCGGCCTTCGCGATCTCCTTGACCTTGTCGTCGAACTGCTTGATGTTGCCCGGGTTCACCCGCACCGCGGCGCAGCCGGCGTCGATGGCCGCGAAGACGTACTTCGGCTGGAAGTGGATGTCCGCGATCACCGGGATCTGAGACTTCCTGGCGATGGTGGCCAGCGCGTCCGCGTCGTCCTGGGTCGGGCAGGCGACCCGGACGATCTGGCAGCCGGAGGCCGTGAGCTCCGCGATCTGCTGGAGGGTGGCGCCGATGTCGGACGTCCTGGTCGTCGTCATCGACTGCACGGAAACGGGCGCGTCACCGCCGACGGCGACGGAGCCGACCTGGATCTTCCTGCTGACCCTGCGGTCGGCGAGCTTCGTCGGAACGGACGGAATTCCGAGAGAAATTGCAGTCATCTGCTGTGCAACCCCAAGGTGTGGATCGTGGTCCCGGATCGGCGGGCTCCAGCCCTTGAGATTACGGCACTGGCGTTCGGCGGGGCACATCGGACACCGAAGTCCACCCAAAGGTGACGGCCGGGCACGAAGCGTGCCCGGCCGTCACAGGAACCCCGCAGGGGAACTGCTCAGCTGATCTTCACGGGGTTGACGATGTCCGCCACCAGCACGAGCAGCGTGAAGCAGATGAAGATCCCCGCCACCACATAGGCGACCGGCATCAGCTTCGCCACGTCGAACGGGCCCGGGTCGGGCCGCCGGAAGACCTTGGCGATGTTCCGCCGTACCGACTCCCACAGCGCTCCGGCGATGTGTCCGCCGTCGAGCGGCAGCAGGGGCAGCATGTTGAAGAGGAACAGGGAGAGGTTGAAGCCCGCGAGCAGCATCAGGAAGGTCGCGACGATGTTGGTCGTCGGCATGTCGAGGTTGAGCACCTCACCGCTGATGCGCGCGGCGCCGACGACGCCGACCGGGGAGTCGTCCTTGCGCTCACCGTCACCGAAGGCCGCGTCCCACAGGTCGGGCACCTTGGACGGCAGGGCGACGATCGCTTCCGCGCCGTTCTCGATCATGCCGCCCATGCGGTCGACGGAGTCGCCGAACGACAGCGGAAGAATCTCCGTCTTGGCGGCGAAGCCCAGGTATCCGGCCGGGACGAACTCCTCGGGGATCACCTCCCCGTCCTCGTCCTTCTTCGCCACCGTGTTCTCGATGAGCGTGGCCTGAAGGACCTGCTCCGTGCCGCCGCGCTCGACGGTGATGGTGGCGGGGCCGATCGTCTCCCGGATACGGGTCGACAGCGTGGCCCAGTCGTCGACGGGCTTGCCGTTGAACGCGACGATCTTGTCGCCCTCCCGCAGCCCGGCGGCGAAGGCCGGCGACTCGGGGTCGCTCTTCGCGCAGGTGTCGCGCTGCTCGCTCTGCGCGATGACGCACTTCTGCACGCCGGCGACCTCGGTGGTCTGCGTCGGCGAGCCGAAGGTCATCATCACGCCGAGGAAGATCGCCACTGCGAGGACGAGGTTCATGAACGGGCCGGCGAACATGACGATGACGCGCTTCCACGGCTTGCGCGTGTAGAACAGGCGGGTCTCGTCGCCGGGCTTCAGTTCCTCGTACGCCGCCGAGCGCGCGTCTTCGATCATTCCGCGCCACGGCGAGGTGGAGCGGGCCTCGATACGGCCGTCCTCACCGGGCGGGAACATCCCGATCATGCGGATGTAGCCGCCCATGGGGATGGCCTTGATGCCGTACTCGGTCTCGCCCTTGTGCCGTGACCAGAGGGTCGGGCCGAAGCCGACCATGTACTGGGGCACGCGGATGCCGAAGAGCTTGGCCGTGGAGAGGTGGCCGAGCTCGTGCCAGGCGATGGAGAACAGCAGCCCGACGGCGAAGAGCGCGATGCCCAGAATGGTCAACAGAATGGTCATGCGCGAGCCTCCGCCGTTGCCTTCGCTGCCGTCTCACGGGCCCTGGCCCTGGCCCAGGTCTCCGCTTCGAGGACGTCCGCCACCGTCAGGGAAGTTCCCGACGCGGGGGTGCCGTGTGCGGCGACCACCTCGGTGACCGTATCCATGATGGCGTTGAACGGCAGCCGTCCGTCGAGGAATGCCTCCACGCACTCCTCGTTCGCGGCATTGAACACCGCCGGCGCCGTGCCGCCCAGCTCCCCCACATGGCGGGCGAGGCCCACCGACGGGAACGCCTCGTTGTCCAGCGGGAAGAACTCCCACGTCGAAGCGGTGGACCAGTCGAAGGCGGGAGCCGCGTCCGGGACCCGCTCCGGCCAGCCCACACCGATCGCGATCGGCCCCCGCATGTCGGGCGGCGTGGCCTGGGCGAGCGTCGAACCGTCCGTGAACTCCACCATCGAGTGAACATACGACTGGGGGTGGACGACGACCTCGATCCGGTCGAAGGGAATGTCGTAGAGCAGATGCGCCTCGATGACCTCGAGCCCCTTGTTCACGAGCGTCGCGCTGTTCACCGTGATCACCGGGCCCATCGCCCAGGTGGGGTGGGCGAGGGCGTCCTCGCGGGTCACACCCGCCAGCTCCGCCCTGGTCCGGCCGCGGAACGGGCCGCCCGACGCGGTCACGACCAGCTTGCGCACATCGCCGCGGGTGCCTGCGGCGAGTGCCTGGAAGAGGGCGGCGTGCTCGGAGTCGACGGGGATGATCTGCCCCGGCTTGGCGAGCGCCTTCACCAGCGGCCCGCCGACGATGAGCGACTCCTTGTTGGCCAGCGCGAGGGTCCGGCCGGACTCGAGGGCGGCCAGGGTGGGGGCGAGACCGATGGAGCCCGTGATGCCGTTCAGCACGGTGTGGCACGGGGAGGCGGCGAGTTCCGTGGCGGCGTCCGGACCGGCCAGGATCTCCGGCAGCGGCTCCGCGCCGTACAGCGCGGCGAGCGCCTCGCGCAGCGCGGGCACGGCGTCCTCGCGGGCCACCGCGACCGTCCCGGCACGCAGCTTGCGCGCCTGCTCGGCAAGCAGACCGACCCGGCCGCCGGCGGCGGACAGGGCGGTCACCCGGAAACGGTCGGGGTTACGCAGCACGAGGTCGATGGCCTGCGTACCGATGGACCCGGTGGAGCCGAGGACGACGATGTCCCGGCGGCCTTCGGTGGGATCGAAGACGATGTGCGGGTCCGCGAGGGGAGATGGGCTGTCGCTCATCCCCCCATTGTGGCCGTACTCCCTGTCCGCGTTGACAGGGAGTACCCGGCGGGCCGCCGTGATCGGGCCCGCCACGGCCGTGGCCCGTCAGCGGATCGGGCGGTGCACGTTCTCCTTCACCGTCGGGCCGGGTGTGGCGTCGGCGATCCACGGGCCTTCGCCGCTCGCGTCGACGACGCCCTCCTCCAGCCAGCTGTACGTTCCGGAGAGCACGCCACTGACGACCTTGCGGTCCAGGTCGTCGGTGTTCGACCAGAGGCGGGTGAACAGCTCCTCGACGCGGATCCTCGCCTGGCGGCAGAAGGCGTCGGCGAGCTGGTAGGCCTCGCGGCCGTGGTCGTCGGACGCCCGGAGCATGTCCGCGCGGACGCAGGCCGCGCTCATCGCGAACAGTTCCGCCCCGATGTCGACGATCCTGCCGAGGAAGCCCTGCTTGGTCTCCATACGGCCCTGCCAGCGTGACATGGCGTAGAAGGTCGAACGGGCCAGTTTGCGGGAGCTGCGCTCGACGTACCGGAGATGCGTGGACAGGTCCTGGTGACCGGCGGGGTGGAACTCGGCGTACGTACGGGGCAGCTGGCCCGGTCCGGTGACGAGTTTGGGGAGCCAGCGGGCGTAGAAGGCGGCCGCGTTCGCCCCGGCCCGGGCCTTGGCGGACATCGGCTTGTCGGGGTCGATGATGTCGCCGGCGACGGCCAGGTGCGCGTCCACCGCCTCGCGGGCGATGAGCAGGTGCATGATCTCGGTCGAGCCCTCGAAGATGCGGTTGATGCGCAGGTCACGCAGCAACTGCTCGGCAGGGACGGCGCGTTCGCCGCGTGCGGCCAGCGACTCTGCCGTCTCGAAACCGCGGCCGCCGCGGATCTGGACCAGTTCGTCCGCCATCAGGCAGCCCATCTCGGACCCGTAGAGCTTGGCGAGCGCGGCCTCGATGCGGATGTCGTTGCGGTCCTCGTCGGCCATCTGGGAGGCCAGGTCGACGACGGCCTCCAGAGCGAAGGTGGTCGCCGCGATGAAGGAGATCTTCGCGCCGACGGCCTCGTGCCGGGCGACGGGCTTGCCCCATTGCTCGCGCACCGCCGACCACTCGCGGGCGATCTTCAGGCACCACTTGCCGGCTCCGACGCACATCGCGGGCAGGGAGAGCCGGCCGGTGTTGAGCGTGGTCAGCGCGATCTTCAGCCCGGCGCCCTCGGGGCCGATGCGGTTGTCCGCGGGGACGCGCACCTGGTGGAAACGGGTGACGCCGTTCTCGAGTCCGCGCAGCCCCATGAAGGCGTTGCGGTTCTCGACGGTGATGCCCGCGCTGTCGGCCTCGACGACGAAGGCGGTGATGCCGCCCTTGTGGCCCTCCGACTTCGGCACCCGCGCCATCACGACGAGCAGGTCGGCGACGACACCGTTGGTGGTCCACAGCTTGACGCCGTCCAGGACGTAGTCGTCGCCGTCCGGGACGGCCGTCGTGGCGAGGCGGGCCGGGTCGGAACCGACATCGGGCTCCGTCAGCAGGAAGGCGGAGATGTCGGTGCGGGCCAGCCGCGGCAGGAACCGCTGCTTCTGCTCCTCGGTCCCGAACTGCTTCAGCGGCTGGGGCACGCCGATCGACTGGTGCGCGGACAGCAGCGCGCCGATCGCCGGGTTCGCGGAGCCGACGAGGGCCAGCGCCTTGTTGTAGTACACCTGGGTGAGGCCGAGACCGCCGTACTTGGGCTCGATCTTCATGCCGAGCGCGCCGAGCTCCCGCAGCCCGTTGATCACCTCGTCGGGGATCCGCGCCTCGCGCTCGATGCGGGCGCCGTCGATCTCCGTCTCGCAGAACCGGCGGAGTTTGGAGAGGAACTCCTCACCCCGCCGGGCGGCCTCGCCGGTCGGCATCGGATGGGGATGGATGAGGTCGAGCCGGAAACGGCCGAGGAACAGCTCTTTGGCGAAGCTGGGCTTCCGCCAGTGTTGTTCGCGCGCCGCTTCCGCGACCTGTCGCGCCTCGCGCTCGCTGATCTTCGGGGTATGGGGCTGATGCAGGGGCTTGTCCGTTGGAGCGGACATTGAGGCTCACCTCGCCGCGAATCGGGGACCGCCGGGTCGATGACCGGCCGGTGGCTACTCGTTCGTAGTACCCGATTCCCGGCACCTCCACCAGCCCACGTACGGCACAGGGGGCAACGAGGAGCGGCCGGATCCCCCGCCCGGTGTGCTTTTCGCAGTGCCCCTGTCCTGCGCTCTTCCTGCGCCGTGCGGGCTCCGTGCCGCCGCGGTCCGCGTCACCGTCCGTGCCCCGACCGGCTCAGGCCCACGCAGGCGACCCGCCGGGCTGGTCGACCGGCCCGGAACGCGGCCTCCCGGCCGTGCGCCCGCGTATCCCGGCGGGGATCGGTGTTCCCGTAGGAATCAGACGTCGACCGCACCGAGCTGCTGCAGCAGGCCGAAGTCGTCGAGGTTCCACCAGCTCTCGGCGATCTTGCCTCCCTCGCACCGGAAGGTCGCGTGGCCGGTTCCGGAGATCTCCTGGCCGGTGGCCTCCATGCCCTGGTACGTGCCCACGTGTCGCCCCTTGAAGGACGCCCGTACGCACACCAGGTCGCCCTCGGCCACCAGGCTCTCGATGGTGGCGACCGGTTCGAACGCCTCCATCGTTTCCTTGTTCTCGGCCTTGGCCTGCGCGAGCCCCACGTCGTACGACGACAGGGACGGGTCGTGCTCCCGGTAGTCGGCGGTGCAGATGTCGTCCGCCGCGTCGAAGTTCCTCGCGTTGATCACGTTCTCGAAGAAACTCCGGACCACGATCTTGTTCAGCTGCTCGTCCCGCATCACGTCGAGGTCCGTGAACGACGGTTCCCCGTCGCACAGGGCGACCATCTCCTGGAAGATCCGGTCCGTCTCCGGCAGGTTCGAGTTCTTCATCGCCTCCTGGTACGAGGGGAATTCCACGATCTCCACCACGTGAGTCGAGTCGGCCCGGTCACGCCCCATGATCGAGTGGGTGGCTGTCCGCTTGCCCTGCGTCGACTCGATCCAGGCGTCCATCAACCTGTTCAACTCATCGGCCCTGCTGGTCCTGCAGTCGATGACCTGCATGAATGTCATGACTTCTCCCATGGATCGGAGAGTTCCAGACACCTTCAGGCTATGCCCGGCCCAAGTCGGTCGCTCTGTTGGCCGACGGAAGGGAAGGGGGCGCGACACCGACTCATGTGGAAGCGTGTGTCGGTCGCCCTCGCCGAGGCCGTGTCGCGGCTGCCACGCGGCGAGGGCCGGTGGTACGGGCCGAAGCCTTCTCAGCGCAGTTGCTCGGCCAGTCCGACGATGATGCCCTCCGGGCCGCGGAGGTAGCAGAGCAGATAGCTGTCCTCGAACCGGGCGATCTCGCCGACGAGTTCGGCGCCGTGTGGGCGCAGGCGGGCGACGGTGTCCTCGATGTCGTCGACGGCGAACATGACGCGGTGCGTGCCCAGGATGTTGTGCGGCCGGTTGCGCGGCCCGGCGCTGATCGCCGCGGGGCTGCGGTACTTCGCCAGCTCGAGCCGGCTGTGACCGTCCGGGCTCCGGACCATCGCGATGTCACAGCGGACGCCGTCGAGCCCGGTGCACTGGTCGGCGACGGGGCCCTGGACCTCCGCCCTGCCCTCCAGCTCCATACCGAGTTCCACGAAGAACGCGATGGCGGCATCCATGTCCTCGACGACGATGCCGACGTTGTCCATCCGCTGAATCGCCATGCTGGTCTCTCCTACTTCCTCGCGCGGCCGGTGGTCGCCTCTGATGTCCCTGGGACGGAGCCAGTGGCACGTTCTCGACATCCTCGGACCGCCGAACTCCGAAAATCTGGATCGCGCCTCGGCACAGTTGCAGCAGACCCGCGAGCCAGGCGCCACCACCGAGGGTGAGTGCGGCGCATGTGGCCGCTCCCATGAAGACGATCGACCGCAGCCTCCGTCGCGAGCTTTTCCATGCTTCCTCGACGATTCGCAGCCCGCGCGCTTGAGCATTACGCCTCCCCTCACTGATTCACGGTGCCGGGTCACCTTTGGGGGTGGAGTTCCCCGTGCCGCTCGCCCTCGCCGCACCGGTCCTGGCCCCGCCGCGCGGCACCGGGCAGAGCCGGATGTTCCCACGGGAACATGACCCCACGCCGAGCCGGGCTCGGACGGGTCGAGGCGGGCAGAGACGGGCCGGAACACCCGCTACGAGAAGCAGCGGTTGCGCGCGACGTGACTACTGCATCTGAGCGGGAGTAAGCGTGTGGTGACTGCCAGGGCCGGTAGCGCTGCAATGCTCATCGATCATGGATGTCAGCACGTTCTACGCCCTGTTCTCCGCTACCTGCTTCACCCTGGTCGGCCTGTGGTGGAACGTCGTCCAGGGCCATGCCGAGTGGATGCGCGACCCGGCCCTGCGCCGCGTTGTCGGCGGGATCTACTTGTCCTTCCTGCTCCCTGCCCTGATGGGCCTCTTCGCCCAGGTCGGCGGCACCGCACAGCCTGAGGTCTGGCGCGCGGCCTTCATTGCGCTCGCCGTGGTCGGCTGCGTGTGCACCCTGCGGCTGCTGGCCCGCGCCCGTGGCGACCATTTCGTCACCTGGCAGCAGGCCGGCGCCGCGCTGCTCTATGTCCTGATCGCTGTTGTGGGCGCCTTCCCCGAGCTCGCCCACCACATGGGGCTCCGCCCCATCCAGGCCGCGGCCCTCGCCCTGATCGCCCTGATCGTCCTGGGGCACGCCCTGGTCTGGCGGTTCATGGCGGGCGAGGGCCGCACCGCCGAGAAGGTGGCCACTGGCTACTGAGCTCGAGGGACCCTGACTTGCCCGCCGACTTCCACGCTCCGGCGTCCCTGGCGGCCTCACAACGACCAGCGGACCGGGATCCCGACCGTCACCATGCCGTGAGTGCGCGAACCCCAGCCAAGATCCGTCCGTCCCCGCAGGCCAGACCCCGGATACGCGAAGACGGCCGGAGCCCCCGCGCGGTGGGCCCCTCACAACGCCCCTGACCTGCGGTTTCTCTCCGACCAGCGCAAACGGTCACCGCATCGGCCCGGATCTTCCCGGATCGGGCCGGATCTCGCCGCTTCCCGCGGCAAACATGGCCGGAACGCTTTCATTTGACCCGCAGCCGCCTTCGTTACTACCGGGCCCGTCCCGTATTTCAGAGGGATACCCGCGCTGATCTGCCGGCGGCAGAACACCGGCCGGACCGGGCTCGACGATCACTACAGTCCAGTCCCATGACGACGATTACGACGCGTACGGTCGAGTACCCGGCCGACGGTTTGACGATGATCGGGCACCTCGCGCTCCCGGCCGGTGTCGACCGCCGGCCCGCGGTGCTGCTCGGACCAGAGGGCATGGGGCTCAGCGACGTCGAGCGCCGCCGGGCCGATGCTCTCGCCGAGCTGGGATATGTAGCGCTGGCCTTCGACCTTCACGGCGGGCGCTATTTGGGTGACCCCGAGGAGATGCTGGCCCGTTGCATGCCACTGCTCGCTGATCCCGACCGGATGCGGGACATCGGCCACGCGGCACTCGACGAGTTGCGCACCGAACCGCGGACCGACCCCGACCGGATCGCCGCCATCGGCTACGGCACCGGGGGCGCCATCGCGCTGGAACTCGGGCGAGGCGGCGTCAACCTGCGCGCGATCGGGACAGTCAACGCACTGACCACGGGCCGACCGGGCGAGGCAGCGCGCATCCGCTGCCCGGTGTGGGCCGGGGTCGGATCGGAAGACCCGATCATGCCGCCCGCGCAACGAGACGCGTTCACCGCTGAGATGCAGGCCGCGGGCGTCGACTGGCGCCTCGCGGTCTATGGCGGCGCCTTGCACGCCTTCCACCACCCGCCGGTCGGCCACCCCGTGGTCCCCGGTGTCGGCCACCACCCACAGCACGCGCAGCGAGCCTGGCGCGACGTCGTCGACCTGCTCGCCGAGTGCCTGCCCGTGACGGAGGACCTGGGGGCATGACCCAGGCAAACATGCCGGCGCCAGGACTGATCAGCGTCGCGCACTGACAGTCTCCTCCCCTCGAGCCCTCACAGCAGAAACGCATTCGGGCAGTTGTGCGATCGGGGAGACGTATTCACAACTGCCGCAGTAAATAGCGGATTTACTGCGACGGAGCCCTGGCCCTGATCGTCGCGACCTGCGGCGGACCGTTCCGGCTTCCAGGCGAGATGTACGTATTTACTGCGGCGTCACTGTGCTGACCACGCGTAAAGCCGCATCAACTGCCATCTGACCCGCCGCGAGCCCGGGCTGAAGCGCTGCGGAAGTGTCACAGGTCGCCCCTGCCCCGGTGACCATCCCTTCGGTCGACCAGCGTCCGGACACGCCGGCGGACATGCTGTCCGGGAGGTGTCCGCGCAGTCACCGGGGACGGACAGGGGGACGAGGACACGCGGTCCCGACACGGGAACACTCCGGCCGGACAGGGGTGCCCGGACAGCAGTCGCCGCCTCCGGGTTCCACCGCCGGACGGGACGCACAAGGGATCCGAGTAGCACAGCACCGACAGGACGATGCCCACCAGCCTTGTCTTTGCGTGGAACGACGCTCGCCATGGCGGGAGAGCACGCCGATGTTCCCGTGAGTGCGCGAACCTCAGCCAAGATCGGCCGTTTCCGCAGGCCGGGCCAGGTGCACGAAAGACGGCCGGAGCCCCCGCACAGTGGGCTCCGGCCGCCGGTCGTGGCGTACGGCGTTACAGCGCCAGGCCGGTGAGGACCAGCACCCGCTCGTACGTGTAGTCGTCCATCGCGAAGGCCACGCCCTCGCGGCCGACGCCGGACTGCTTGGCGCCGCCGTACGGCATCTGGTCGGCGCGGTAGGACGGGACGTCGCCGATGATCACGCCGCCGACCTCGAGGGCACGGTGGGCGCGGAAGGCGGTCTGCACGTCGTGCGTGAACACGCCTGCCTGGAGGCCGTACTTGGAGTCGTTGACCGCCGCGAACGCCTCGGTCTCGCCGTCGACCTTGGTCACGGTCAGGACCGGGCCGAAGACCTCCTCGCAGGCGAGGGTGGCGTCGGCCGGGACGTCGGTCAGCACGGTGGGCGCGTAGGTGGCGCCGTCACGCTTGCCGCCGGTGAGCAGCTTGGCGCCGCCCTGCACCGCCTCGTCCACCCATGTCTCCACGCGCTTGGCGGCGTCCTCGCTGACGAGGGGGCCGACGTCGGTGGCGGCGTCGGACGGGTCGCCGGTGACCTGGGCCTCGACGGCGGCGACGATCTTCGGCAGCAGGCGGTCGTAGACCGTCGTGTCGGCGATCACGCGCTGCACGGAGATGCAGGACTGGCCGCCCTGGTAGTTGGAGAAGGTGGCGATACGCGTCGCCGCCCAGTCCAGGTCCTTCTCGCTCGCGAAGTCGGCGAGGACGACGGCCGCGCCGTTGCCGCCGAGCTCCAGGGTGCAGTGCTTGCGCGGGACCGAGTCCATGATCGCGTAGCCGACCTTGTCGGAACCGGTGAAGGAGATCACCGGCAGGCGCTCGTCCTGCACCAGGGCGGGCATCTGCTCGTTCGGCACGGTCAGCACGGACCAGGAGCCGGCGGGCAGGTCGGTCTCCGCGAGCAGCTCGCCGAGGATCAGCCCGGACAGCGGGGTCGCCGGGGCGGGCTTGAGGATGATCGGCGCGCCGACCGCGATCGCCGGAGCAATCTTGTGGGCGCAGAGGTTGAGCGGGAAGTTGAACGGCGCGATGCCGAGCACGACGCCCTTGGGGAAGCGGCGGGTGAGCGCGAGACGGCCCTGGCCGCCGGCGTCGGTGTCGAGGCGCTGGGCCTCTCCACCGTTGAAGCGACGGGCCTCCTCCCCGGCGAAACGGAACACCGAGACGGCCCGGCCGACCTCGCCGCGGGCCCACTTGATCGGCTTGCCGTTCTCGGCGGAGATCAGCTGCGCGATCTCCTCCGTGCGCTCGACCAGGCGCTTCGACACGTGATCGAGGGCGGCGGCGCGGACGTGGGCCGGCGTGGCGGCGAACTCGTCGCGCACGGCGTACGCGGCGGCGACGGCCTCCTCGACCTGGTCGGCGGTCGGTACGGAGACCTTGCCGACGAGGCGGCCGTCCCACGGGGACGTGACGTCGAGGACGGTCTCGCCGGTGGCCTGGCGGCCGGCGAGCCAGAAGGCGTGGGTGGAAGTCATGCGGAGTCCCGGCCCTTCCGAAGTAGTGGGGTCTGCTCGGTTGCTCTCTCCACACGGTAGGGCCGCGCGTCCGCCGGGTCGTTTGTCCGGCATGGAGTGGTCGCCTTCCGCGGCTGGCCGCTTTGGCGAGTCAGCGGCGCCTTTCCGTGGACACGATCAGGAAGACCCCCGCCACGACGACGACACCGCCCACCGCGATCGGCCAGGACAGCCGCTCGTCGAGGACCAGGGCGCCGAGCAGCACGGCGACCACCGGGTTGACGTACGCGTAGGTGGCGACGAGCGAGAGCGGGGCGTTGTGCAGGAGCCAGGCGTAGGCGGTGAACGCGAGCAGTGAGCCGAAGACGACCAGGTAGGCGAGCGCGGTCCATGAGCGGGCGGAGACGTCTCCCAGGACGAAGCCGTGGTGTTCGCCCCTGCCGAGGGCGACGAGGGCACAGCCGATGCCGCCCGCGACCATCTCGTAGGCACTGGCGGCGAACGGATCGGCCGGCATCGGGATCCGGGAGGACGAGAAGGAACCGATCGACCACATCAGGGACGCGGCGACGATGGTGAGCACGCCGGTGATGCGCACGTCGCCGCTGAGGCCTGGCAGGGTCAGCACGGCGAGTCCCGCCAGTCCGAGCGCCACTCCGCCGTAGGCGCCGCGGCCGGGCCGCTCGCCGGACGCCCGGCGCAGGAGGACGACCCAGGCGGGGACCACGGCAATCAGCAACGCGGCGAGCCCCGAGGGGACGGAGGTCTCCGCGAGGACGACCAGACCGTTGCCGCCCAGGAGCAGCAGCAGGCCGACGACGGCCGCGGAGGCGAGCTGCCGCCCGGTGACCTTGAGAGCGGCCGGGCCGCGCCGCCAGGCGACCAGCGCGCCGAGGACCAGGCCGGCGACGACGAAGCGGATCGCCGCGGAGACGAACGGCGGCATCGTCTCGACGACGATGCGTATGCCGAGGTAGGTGGAGCCCCAGACGACGTACACGATGACGAGGGCGGCCCAGACGGCTCCGGAGAGCCGGCGGCGGGCGAAGGCGTCCGGGCGCGCGGTGAGGGCGGGTGCGGCGGACGCCGGCTCGGTGGCGGGGTTTGTCATGAGCAGGAGATTAGGGAAGCGGGAGCCTCGGATCCAACAATCCTGCCCGTATCCGGGCAGGATCCAGCGCGTTCGGCATTCTGTTTCGATCCCGGCCCGCCTTCGGCGGGCCCATCGCTGTGGACAGGCCCGGGCTGATCGCCCGAGTCCGCCGTCTGACGGAACGCTGCCTGACGGGACCGCCGGGACCTGCCGCGACCCGGGCCGCCGCCGACCGCACCGCCGCCGCACTCCGGGACCGCCGCGGACCCGGAACCGCTGATCGCCCCGGAGCGGCGCCGCGCCCTATCGGGGCCGCTGGGGCTCGCCCGTCGCCTTGAGCGCCAGCCACAGCTCCATGCGCACGTCCGGGTCGTCCAGCGAGCGGCCGAGGATCTCCTCCACGCGGCGCATCCGGTACCGCAGGGTGTGGCGGTGCACGCCGAGGTCGGCCGCGGCGGCGTCCCACTGGCCGTGGCGCGAAAGCCAGGCCCGGAGCGAGGCGACGAGGTCGCCCCGGCCGGTCGCGTCGTGCTCGTGCAGCGCTCGGAGCATGCCGTCCGCGAACGCGCGGACGGCGTCGTCGCCGAGCAGGGGCACGATGGATCCCGCCGCCAGTTCCTCGTGCTCGACGAGGGCGCGTCCGCGCCGCCGGGCGACCGAGAGCGCCTGCTCGGCCTGCTTGTAGGCACCCGCGGCCGCTGTGGGACCGGTGGGCGCGGAGAGTCCGACGTAGACCTCGGCCTCGTCGGCGTCCTTGTCCCCGTAGGCCGCCAGGCAGGCGGCGGCCACCGCTCCGCCGTCCACGGCGAGCAGCACCGTGCGGCCGTCCGTCCCGTCGGGGACGGCGAGGAAGGTCTCCCCCGCCCGGCCGGCCGCCGACTCGACCGACTCGGCGAACGCGCTCAGGGCGGCGGGCCGGTCGCCCGCGCCGGTGTCCGGGTCGCCGGCGGTCTCGGCGATGAGCAGCCGGAACGGGGCGTCGAGCAGTCCGCCGTACAGGTCGCCGGCGACGGCTCTGGCATGGTCCGGCTGTCCGGACAGCAGCATCCGCAACACCGCGGCGCCGAGCCGCTGTTCGGCGGCCTGAAGCGATCGGGACTGCTCCGTCGCCAGGGTCAGAAGGGCTACCGCCGAGTGCACGGCGTAGCGTTCCGCGGTCCCGAGCGGGGCCCCGGTGCCGACGGCGAGGGCGCCGCGGACCCGGCGTCCGGTGCCGAGCGACTGGAGCTCGACGCGGTCGTCGTCCTCTGCGCCGCCGACCACGGCGCTCGCGGGCGCGGCCCGCTCGCGCAGCCGCTCGACGTCGCCCGTGAGGCGGGCAGCCCGCCGGGCCGCCCAGTCGGGCGCGGCGGCGACGACCGCGCCCGAGGTGTCGTACAGCGCCGCCCATCCGTCGATGTGCGCGGCGAGCCGCGCGACGACGGCGCCGGGCCCCTCTGTGAGCGCGGCCCGGGTCAGCTCGCGCTGTGCCTCGAAACCGGCGGTCACGGCCCTGTACTGGTCGGCTGCGATGGCCGCCGAGACTGCTTTGCTGATGGCGAGGAACGGGGTGCGGCGCGGCACTTCGAGAAGCGGCAGCCCCTCCTCCCTGGCGGCCTCGACGAGCGCCTCGGGAATGTCCTCGTAGTAGACGCCGACCGCGAAGCCCAGTCCGACGACTCCCGCGCCGACCAGCCTGCGCACATAGCGGCGCATGGCGTCGCGGTCCTCCGCGTCGAGGGTCATGGCGGTGACGAGCAGCAGTTCGCCGCCCTCCATGTACGGCACGGGGTCGGCGAGCTCGCTGACGTGTGCCCACCGCACGGGTGTCTCGAGCCGGTCCTCTCCGGCGCGCACGGTGAGTTTGAGCGCCGAGTGCTGGACGAGCGAGGCGAGGGTGGGCGGCATGGGACCTGGGGCCCTTCGAAAGGGAGGCGGCGGGTTCGGATTTCGCCGTCCCGTATGAACGGCGTATGTCGATTCTGCCAGGGCGTAGCAGTCGCCGACCGCCGGCCGTCCCCCGCTCGGGCCCCGGCCGGCCCCCTTGAGCTCGCCGGCTGCCCCGCTCATGCCGCGCCCCCCGGTGCCCGCTCAGGTCCGCAGGTCCACGAGCAGCGGCGGCGCGTGCTCCCCCCGTACGGACGTCAGCGACAGCACCGCGTGCCCGGCGGGCACCGAGTGGGCGAGGTCGGACGCCGACCAGCGGGCGCGTTCGACCTCACGCACGGTGACCGCCTCCGCGGTGGCCGCCTTTCCGGTGACCAGGCGGCGCATCATGTGCAGCGCCTTCGTGAGGGGCTCGTCGGAGATGATCTGCCGGTTGGTGACGTCGCGGGTCTGGACCCACTCGGTGCCCCAGGTCTCGGCGAACCGGCCGCCGTCCCAGGGGGCGAGGCCGGAGAAGGCCATCCGGCAGCCGACGGCGCCGAGCAGGGGGCCGCGCAGCGGCTCGGGCACGTCCTCGAGGGTGCGGAGCGCGAGGACGACGCCGGCGTTGGCGGAGCGCAGCCGTTGCAGCGCGCGTACGGAGTCGGCGGTGACGGTGCTGGTCGCGTCGTCCAGTACGAGGCAGGCGAAGAGCGAGCGGTCGGAGCGGGTGAGCGCCGCCTCGGTGAACTGGGCGAGCACCAGCCGGGCGACGATCCGCGAGGCCTCCGCGTGGCCGCGCTCCGGCAGGTCGACGCGGACCCGCAGGGGGTGCTCGATGGCGCGCAGCGAGAACGTCCGCCCCTCGCCGTCGGTACGGAAGAACGAGGCGAACGCCGGCCGGTCGAGGAAGGCGATCCGTTCCGCGAGGAGCACCCCGATGTCGTCGCCGCGGGCCGACTGCCTTTCGCGGGCGTCCAGTTCACGCAGCTGCGACACCTCGCCCGCCTGTTCGAGGGCCGTGCGCAGCGCGTCGAGGGCGGCCGGCGCACCGCCGAGCAGTTCCCGCAGTTCCGCGACGGCGGGGAAGTGTCCGTGCACGCACCGGTAGGGGCCGATGAGCTGGGCCAGCGCTGTCGCGGCGCGCCGGCTGTCGCCGCCGGGCAGACCGGCGGCGAGGTCCCCGACGAGCGCCTCCGCGAGGATCCGGGCGGCCTCGTCGGGGTCCTCCGCGCCGCCGTAGAGGTCGAGGTCGTGAGTCGAGTCGGGGCGGCCGACGGAGACGACGAGGTCGAAGTCGCCGTCCGCCGCGACGGCGGCCCCGTGGGCGGTGACGGCCACGACGGCGGCGCGGTTGGCGAGCGCCAGCAGGCACAGCGACTCGACGACGGGCCGTACGAGCCGCACGCTCTTGCCGGACCCCGAGGGCCCGACGGCGAGCAGGGACGTGCCGAGCAGGGCGGGCTCGAGGGCGACGCCGGTGGTGCGGCGGACGTACGGGTTGCGTGCGTCGTCGACCACGGTGCCGATCTTCACCTGACCGGTCGCCAGGTCGTGCGTCGCCGTGCGCACCGGCAGGTCCCGCAGGCCCGACGGGTGGGCGCAGGCGGCGGGGCCGTGCCTGCGCACGGTCTCGGCGAAGGCTGCGAGCCGCTCCGGCCGGGCGTGGACGCCCTGCCAGGCGCGCCGGATCCGCGCGTAGTCCACATCGCCGAGGGTCCCGGCCCGAGCAGCCTCGGCGAGCCGGTCGGCGGCCTCGGTCAGGCCGGCGCTGCGCAGCTCCGGCCATTCGGCGGGGTCCTTCGGTGGTGGCGGGGCGTCGGGCAGCGGTCCCGCGGTCCTCGCGCGCCTGCGCTGCACGACCGGCCAGGTGCCGGCCCGGCCGACGGCGGCGACGACCGCCGCGGCGAGGAGCACGTAGTAGATGTTCGAGACCCAGGTGAGCCAGGTGACGGTGCGCGGGATCTCGCGCCAGACGCCCGGCAGGAACACGAACAGCGGCCACAGCGGCACCCCGTACCGCTGCCAGATCTCTTGCCAGTTGCCGACCCGGCCGAAGCCGACGGCGAGCAGCCCCAGGACGAGGCCGTTGTAGAGGTAGCTGGCCAGGACGTACATCTCGAAGTTGGCGTTGTCGGGTGACCGCCAGTCGTCGGGCACGGCCCACAGCATGGGCAGCAGCCACCAGTCGTCGACGAAGAACCACCATCCCTCGAGGTAGCGGTTCCACAGCAGGGACCAGAGCAGCCAGCCGCACAGGTAGGCGACGAAGGCTCCGCCGAAGAGCTGCCGGGCGGGGACGAGGTCCGGCTCCTCTTCCGGGCGGTCACGGTGGCCCAGCCGCCAGATCCCGGGGGCTGCTGCCGGACGGGGCACGCGCAGCCACTCCGCGACCCGGGGCCGGGTGGCCGGGGCGTGGCCGGGCCGGGCGGGGGTGCCGGGCGGCACGGACGGTACCTCCGCCGGTGGACCGGCGGGACGTGGCACGGGATTGGCGCGTGTGCCGCGTGCGTCGTATGTGCCTTCGGATTCCATGAACCGCTGCCCCCTGACCAGCCAGGCCCGCTCTCTGCACGGTCAATCTAGTGCGTGCGCCCCTGGGCGGACGGCACACCGGGCCATGATCCCGTGTCCCTCGGGGCCCAAGGGCTCCGTGCCGTGCGGAACCGGCCGGATTTCGCCCTCTCCTGCCCCTCCGGCGCCTCCGGGACCGGGCCCGCTCACGCGCCTATGGCCGTGACGGACAACGACACACCCCCAATACTCCCGATCGGCGCATGCCCGCACCGGCGCGGCGCCCCTAGCCTGCGGAGAAAGACAACAAGCGTCCGGATACACCCCCAGGAGCCCCTCATGACCGCAATCCCGCAGGAGCGCCGCGTCGTCACCGCCATCCCCGGCCCGAAGTCGATCGAGCTGCAGGCCCGCCGTACCGCGACGGTCGCCGGCGGGGTGGGGTCCGTACTGCCCGTGTTCACGGCTCGTGCGGGCGGCGCGATCATCGAGGACGTCGACGGCAACCGCCTGATCGACTTCGGCTCCGGCATCGCCGTGACCTCGGTCGGCGCCTCCGCGGAGGCCGTCGTACGCCGGGCGAGCGCCCAGCTCCAGGACTTCACGCACACCTGCTTCATGGTGACGCCGTACGAGGGCTACGTGGAGGTGTGCGAGGCGCTGGCCGATCTGACCCCGGGCGACCACGCCAAGAAGTCGGCGCTGTTCAACTCGGGTGCCGAGGCGGTCGAGAACGCCGTCAAGATCGCGCGTGCCCACACCAAGCGCCAGGCGGTCGTCGTCTTCGACCACGGCTACCACGGCCGCACCAACCTCACGATGGCGCTGACGGCCAAGAACATGCCGTACAAGCACGGCTTCGGCCCGTTCGCGCCCGAGGTGTACCGCGTGCCGGTGGCGTACGGCTACCGCTGGCCGACCGGCCCGGAGAACTGCGGCCCCGAGGCCGCGGCGCAGGCCATCGACCAGATCACCAAGCAGATCGGCGCGGAGAACGTCGCCGCGATCATCATCGAGCCGGTGCTCGGCGAGGGCGGCTTCATCGAGCCGGCCAAGGGCTTCCTGCCCGCGATCGTGAAGTTCGCGAACGACAACGGCATCGTCTTCGTCGCCGACGAGATCCAGTCCGGCTTCTGCCGGACCGGCCAGTGGTTCGCCTGTGAGGACGAGGGCGTCGTCCCCGACCTGATCACCACGGCCAAGGGCATCGCCGGCGGTCTGCCGCTGGCCGCGGTCACCGGCCGCGCCGAGATCATGGACGCCGCGCACGCCGGCGGCCTCGGCGGCACCTACGGCGGCAACCCGGTGGCCTGCGCCGGTGCGCTGGGCTCCATCGAGACGATGAAGGAGCTCGACCTCAACGGCAAGGCGCGGCGGATCGAGGAGGTCATGAAGGGCCGCCTGGCCGCGATGCAGGAGAAGTACGACATCATCGGTGACATCCGCGGGCGCGGCGCGATGATCGCGATCGAGCTGGTGAAGGACCCCGCGACGAAGGAACCGAACGCCGAGGCGGCCGGCGCGCTCGCCAAGGCGTGCCACGCGGAGGGCCTGCTCGTCCTCACCTGCGGCACCTACGGCAACGTGCTGCGCTTCCTGCCCCCGCTGGTCATCGGCGAGGACCTGCTGAACGAGGGTCTCGACATCCTCGAGCAGGCGTTCGCCCGCGTCTGACCGGCGGCGACGAAGCCACTCTGTGAAGAAGCTGTGGGGGGCCGATGGCGGGATGGAGATCCGGCTGTTGGTCCCCTTCCGCCTGACGTACGGTTTCTGCAGATGAGAGAAACACCCCGCTCGCAGGAGACTGCGGGCGATCCCAGGCCGGAGCCTCCCCAGCCCCGACCTGGTCGTGCCCTCGCGCACACCACTGGAGCTGCAGGCTCCGGAACTCCTCACCGATCGGTTTGCCGCCCGCCCCAAACCCCCCGGGGCGCGCGGCAAACCGGTCCGGCCGGCCACCTCGGAACCACCCCCCCTGTTCCGATGTGGCCGGCCTCTCGGCGTTCCCGGGCCGCCGTCCTTCTCTGTGTGACGCTCTTCGCGCTGATGACCTGGCAGGTGGCCGTCGAGGGGCCGCTGTTCACCGCGGACGTGCGACTGGGACGTGCCCTGTTCGGCGCCGGGCCCGCCACCGTCACCGAACTCCTCGCCGATCTCGGCAGCATGGCCGTCGCGCTGCCTGTGCTCGCGGCGGCGGTCGTACACTCCCTGCTGCGCGAGAGGCGCCAGTGGGTGCCGACGCTGGCCGCCGTTGGCGCGATGGCGGCGGTGCCGGCGCTGGTCGTCCCGCTGAAGCTGTGGATCGCCCGTCCCGCCCCGCTGGAGCCGGGCACCGGCTGGTACCCGTCGGGCCACACGGCGACCGCGATGGTCGCCTACTGCGGCGCCGCGCTGCTCGTCACGCCGTATCTGCGCCGGAGATGGGCGATGCCCGCCGCCGGGGTGCTCACCCTGGCGACGGGCATCGGTCTGGTGCTGCGCGGCTACCACTGGCCGCTGGACGTGCTCGGCAGCCTGTGCCTCTTCGGGGCGCTGCTGCCGTTCCTCAACTCCATCTGTAGGCGTCGAAGTTCCTCGAGAACTCGAACTGGTTGAAGCGGTCCCAGTTGATGGACCAGGTCATCAGGCCGCGCAGGGCCGGCCAGGTGCCGTGAGTTCGGTACGAGCCGCAGGCCGAGGCCACGTTCTTCGTCAGGCAGTCGAGTGCCTTGTTCACCTCGGCGGGCGAGGTGTGGCCGTTGCCCGCCTGGGTGGAGGCCGGGAGTCCGATCGCCACCTGCTCGGGCCGCAGGGCGGGGAAGAACTTCGCCTGGTCGCCGGCGACCTGGAAGCCGGTGAGGAGCATGTCGGTCATGGCGATGTGGAAGTCCGCGCCGCCCATGGAGTGGTACTGGTTGTCCAGGCCCATGATCGGGCCGGAGTTGTAGTCCTGGACGTGCAGCAGGGTGAGGTCGTCGCGCAGGGCGTGGATGACCGGGAGGTACGCCCCGGCGCGCGGGTCCTGGCCGCCCCACGGGCCGGAGCCGTAGTACTGGTACCCGAGCTGGACGAAGAACGTCTCGGGGGCCATGGTGAGCACGAAGTCCGCGCCGTACTTGGCCTTCAGGGTCTTGAGCGCCGAGATCAGGTTGACGATCACGGGCGAGGTGGGGCTGCGGAAGTCGGTGTCGCCGGTGTTCAGTGACAGGGAGTGGCCCTCGAAGTCGATGTCGAGGCCGTCGAGGCCGTAGTCGTCGATGATCTTCGAGACCGAGGTGACGAAGGCGTCGCGAGCACCCGTCGTCGCGAGTTGCACCTGCCCGTTGGCGCCGCCGATGGAGATCAGTACCTTCTTGCCGGCGGCCTGCTTGGCCTTGACGGCGGCCTTGAACTCCGCCTCCGACTCCACGTTCGGGCATTCGGCGACCGGGCACAGCCTGAAGCGGATGTCGCCGGAAGTGACCGAGGTCGGTTCGCCGAAGGCGAGGTTGATGACGTCCCACGAGTCGGGGACGTCGGCCATGCGGGTATAGCCGGAGCCGTTGGCGAAGCTGGCGTGCAGATAGCCGACGAGGGCGTGGGCGGGCAGGTCGCCGCCGGTGTCGCCGCCGCCGGAGGTGGTCGTGGCGCTGACGGCGGCGGACTTGGGCGACTCGCCCGCGTCGTTGGCGGCGGATACCTGGAAGGTGTAGGTCGTGGCGGTGGTCAGCCCGGTGACGGTGGTGGACGTGCCGCCGACGGTCGCGACCCGCGCGCCGTCCCGGTAGACGTGGTAACTGGTCGCACCGGACGAGGAGTTCCATATCAGCGGTACGGAAGTGGAGCCGGGGCTGCCGGCACGCAGGCCGGCGGGCGCGGCCGGGACGGTGGCGGGGTCGCCGCCGGGGCCGAAGAGGGAGATGTCGTCGGCGTGATAGGCGGGGGTGCCGTACCAGCCGTGGGTGTAGAGCGTCACGGAGGTGGTCGACGGCCCGGTGCGGAACGAGGTCGTCAGCTTCTGCCAACCGGGCGCGGACGCCGTCCAGGTGGAGACATCGGTGGTACCGGTGCCCGACGCGCCGAGATAGACATAGCTTCCCTGGACCCAGCCGCTGAGCGTGTAGGCGGAGTCGGGTTTCACGGTGACGGTCTGGGCGCACTTCGCGTTGTCGCCGCCGGCCGGGGTGGCCTTCAGCGCGGAGGTGCCGCCATGGGTGGGCGAGGAGACGGCGACGCCGCTGCCCGCGGTGCAGGTCCAGCCTGTGAGCCCGGCTTCGAAGCCTCCGTTGCGGGCGAGTTCGGTGTCGGCCGCCGCCGCTGACCCGGTGGTGGCGACGAGTCCTGTGACAGCGAGGACGGCTGCCGCAAGGGCAGCCGTAAGTCTTGTGCGGTCCACAAAAGCCTCCGGGCATGGGGGGATTCGAGTGCGGCGGCCACAACATGGTCCAGACCAATCAGGTTGTCAAGACCTCTGGCACTTCCTGGTCGGCCACGCCGCGCTCAGTCCCTGCCGCCGTGCGCGAGCCCCGCGGCGGCCTCGTGCATGGCGAGCTCCAGCAGTGAGGGATCCGTCAGTGTCCCGGAGCCGTCCGGAGGGATCAGCCAGCGCACCCGCCCCACCGTCCTGCCCGGATACGGCACGACGATCCAAGTGCCCTGCCCCGCCGTGCGGATACCGGTGCCCAGCCACCGTCCCGCGGTGCCGGGCGGCACGAAGAAGCCCATGCGGGACTCACCGAAGCCGGAGAGGACCGGACCCGGCCGGTCGACCAGCCGGGTCAGCACATCCAGCGTGGGATACCCCAGCTCGCCCGGCAGGATCAGTACGTCCCAGCGCCGGCCCGCCGGCAGGAGGGCGATCCCGTGCTGGTTCCGCTCCCACTCCCACCGGCAGGCCTCCGGGTCCGGCGCCACCGCCGCCAGCCACTCCATCGCGATCCTGGCGCTCGTTCCGGTCATGGTCCGGTCTCCGTTTCCGTGTGCACGAGGGTGCTTGCACACACAGAGAGCGGGGCGGGGCCCATCCATTACGCGACTTGGGGGATCAGCCGTCGGTGAGCCGCACCGCGCGTCCGGGACGCCGGCGGGCAGCGGCGGCCGGGGCGGCGGGTCAGCTGTCGAAGCCGAGGCCGAAACGGTCCATCGTCCGCAGCCACAGATTTCGCCGGCCGCCGTTGGCGTCGGCCCTCGCCATGGCCCACTTGGTCAGGCCGATACCGGCCCACGCCACCGGTTCCGGCGGGAACGGGAGTGGCTTGCTGCGCACCATCTTCAGCTCGGTCCGCTCGGTCCGCTCTCCCGACAGCAGGTCGAGCATCACGTCGGCGCCGAACCGGGTCGCGCCGACGCCCAGGCCCGTGAAGCCGGCCGCGTAGGCGACCTTGCCGCCGTGCGCGGTGCCGAAGAAGGCGGAGAAGCGGGTGCAGGTGTCGATGGCGCCGCCCCAGGCATGGCTGAAGCGGAGCCCTTCGAGCTGCGGGAAGCAGCGGAAGAAGTGCGACGCCAGCTTCAGATAGGTCTCCGGCCGGTGGTCCATCTCGGCGCGCACCTTGCCGCCGAAGGGATAGACGGCGTCGTAGCCTCCCCACAGGATGCGGTTGTCGGCGGTGATGCGGAAGTAGTGGAACTGGTTGGCGCTGTCGCCGAGCCCCTGCCGCCGCTTCCAGCCGACGGAGGCGAGCTGGGCGGCGCTGAGCGGCTCGGTCATCAGCGCGTAGTCGTACACCGGGACGGTGTAGGCGCGTACCCGCCTGATCAGCGAGGGGAAGACGTTCGTGCCGAGCGCCACCCGGTGCGCGAGGACGCGGCCGTAGGGGGTGCGGACGACGATGCCCGGGCCGGAGGGCGTGAGCCGCAGGCCGGGGGTGTTCTCGTAGATGCGCACCCCGAGCTCCAGACACGCCCGGCGAAGGCCCCAGGCCAGCTTCGCAGGGTGCAGCATCGCCACCCCGCGGCGGTCCCACAGCCCGCCGAGGAAGGTCGGCGAGTCGACCTCCGCGCGCATCGCGTCCGCGTCGAGGAGTTCGAGGCCGGTGAATCCGAGCCGGGTGGCCTCCTGGTGCATCTCGTGGAGCTCGGCGAGCTGGTGGGGCTCGGTGGCGACGTCGATCTCACCGGTGCGTTCGAAGTCGCAGTCGATGCGGTACCGGCCGACGGCCTCCTCGATGGCGTCGAGGTTGCGCCCGCCGAGCTCCTCCAGCTTGGTCAGCTCGTCCGGCCAGCGGGCCAGTCCGTTGCCGAGGCCGTGGGTGAGCGAGGCGGCGCAGAAGCCGCCGTTGCGGCCGGAGGCGGCCCAGCCCGCCTCCCGGCCCTCGATCAGGACGACGTCCCGTGCCGGGTCCCGCTCCTTGGCGAGCAGCGCCGTCCACAGTCCGCTGTATCCGCCCCCGACGACAAGGAGGTCG
This sequence comes from Streptomyces sp. OZ13, assembly GCF_052068155.1. Classification (NCBI taxonomy): domain Bacteria; kingdom Bacillati; phylum Actinomycetota; class Actinomycetes; order Kitasatosporales; family Streptomycetaceae; genus Streptomyces; species Streptomyces sp. OZ13. Next base: position 74,068 of record NZ_JBQHCZ010000016.1, read on the forward strand.
CACCTCTCGTCGCCGGCGAGGGCGGGCAGCGGCTCGGGCTTGCCGGGGTCTTCCAGCCAGAACGGCGCGGGCCGCGCGTCGGAGAGTGATCGTGCAGAGGTCATGGCGGCTGGGGCCATGGTTCCCACTCCTTCTGGGTGCTACCGGATCCGGTGCCGGTGGGGGCTGGTCCGGTCTACCGGGTCAGGGCGCGCTTCTTCCGGCGGCTGCTGATGATCTGACCGCCGGCCACGATCAGTACGGCGACGACGAACATGGCCGTACCGATGACGTTGATCTGGACGGGCGTACCGCGCTGGGCCGAACCCCACACGAACATGGGGAAGGTGACGGTGTTGCCGGAGTTGAAGTTGGTGATGATGAAGTCGTCGAAGGACAGGGCGAAGGCCAGCATCGCGCCGGCGGCGATGCCGGGTGCGGCAATCGGGAGCGTGACCCGCAGGAACGTCTGAACGGGCCCGGCGTAGAGGTCTCTCGCCGCTTCCTCCAGCCTGGGGTCCATCGACATGACCCGTGCCTTCACCGCCACCACGACGAAGCTCAGACAGAACATGGTGTGCGCGATGAGGATGGTCCAGAAGCCCAGCTCGGCCCCGAGGTTGAGGAAGAGCGTCAGCAGCGAGGCGGCCATGACCACTTCGGGCATCGCCATCGGCAGGAAGATCAGCGAGTTGATCGTGCCGCGGGCCCGGAACCGGTAGCGGACGAGCGCGAAGGCGATCATGGCGCCGAGGACGGTCGCGCCGACCGTCGCCCACAGCGCGATCTGCAGGGAGAGCGCGAGCGAGCCGCACAGGTCGGCGACGCCGCACGGGTCGCGCCACGCGTCGGTGGAGAACTCCCGCCAGGCGTAGTTGAAGCGCCCGGCCGGCTTGTTGAACGAGAACACCATCACGACGATGTTCGGCAGGATCAGGTACGCGAGCGTGAGCAGTCCCGCGATGACGACGATGTTGCGCCTTGCCCAGCTCATCAGACCAGGTCCTCCGTTCCGGCCCGGCGGATGTAGACGGTGACCGTGATCAGCACGATCGCCATCAGGATGAACGACAGCGCGGCCGCCGTCGGGTAGTCGAGCACCCGCAGGAACTGCGACTGGATGACGTTTCCGATCATGCGGGTGTCGGTCGAGCCCAGCAGCTGGGCGTTGACGTAGTCACCGCTCGCCGGAATGAACGTCAGCAGCGTCCCGGAGACCACGCCCGGCATGGACAGCGGGAGGGTCACCTTGCGGAAGGTCGTGGCGGGCCTGGCGTACAGGTCCCCGGCCGCCTCGTGGAGCCGCGGGTCGATCCGCTCCAGCGAGGTGTAGAGCGGAAGGATCATGAACGGCAGGAAGTTGTACGTCAGACCGGTGACGACCGCCAGCGGTGTGGCGAGCACGCGGCTGCCTTCGGTGAGCCCGAGCCAGCTGGTGACGTCCAGGAACCCGACGGCGCCCAGCGCCTCCACCACCGGTCCGCCGTCCGCGAGGATCGTCTTCCAGGCGAGCGTGCGGATCAGGAAGCTGGTGAAGAACGGTGCGATCACCAGTACCAGCAGCAGATTGCGCCAGCGGCCGGCCTTGAACGCGATGAGATACGCGAGCGGATAGCCGAGCAGCAGGCACAGGGCGGTGGCGGTGCCCGCGTACAGCAGCGATCGCAGGAACTGCGGGTAGTACTCGCTCAGCGCGTCCCAGTAGGTCGCGAAGTGCCAGGTGACCTCGAAGCCCTCCTCCAGGGACCCCGTCTGCACGGAGGTCGACGCCTGGTAGACGAGGGGCAGCACGAAGAAGACGACCAGCCACAGGATGCCCGGGAGCAGCAGCCAGTAGGGGACCAGCCTGCGGCGCACCGGCGTCTTGTGGGCGGGCGGTCCGCCGGGGGCGGGCGACAGCGGCGGTGCCTGGGTGACGGTCATGGGCGCTCCCCCACCGTCTCCACACCCGCGTCGATGGCCTGGGCGGCGTCGAGGCCGAAGGTGTGCTCCGGGTTCCAGTGCAGGACGACCTCGGCGCCCGGCCCGAGGCCGGCCCGGTGTTCGACGTTCTGTGCGTAGACCTCGAGGCTCTTGCCCGCCGGGCTCTCGACGACGTACTGCGTGGAGACGCCGATGAAGGAGGAGTCGAGGATCCGGCCCGTGACGGAGTTGCGGCCGGCCGGCACGGCGTCCGCGTCGGCGACGGGAGTGAGGGAGATCTTCTCCGGCCGGACCCCGACGAGGAGCCGGCCGCCGGCGGCGGTGGCGTCCGGACAGCGCCCGGCGGGCAGCCGGAGCTTGCCGCCGCCCGCGGTGACGACGACCTCGCCGCCCGAGCTCTGGACCACCTCGGCCTCGATGAGGTTGGAGGTGCCGAGGAAGTTGGCGACGAAGGTGGTCCGCGGGTTCTCGTACAACTCCGCCGGCGCTCCGAGCTGCTCGACCCTGCCCCCGTTCATCACCGCGACCGTGTCGGCCATGGTCATGGCCTCCTCCTGGTCGTGGGTGACATGGACGAAGGTGATGCCGACCTCCGTCTGGATGCGCTTGAGCTCGAGCTGCATCTGGCGCCGCAGCTTGAGGTCGAGGGCGCCGAGCGGCTCGTCGAGCAGCAGGACCTGCGGGTGGTTGATGAGCGCGCGGGCGACGGCGACCCGCTGCTGCTGGCCACCGGAGAGCTGGTGCGGCTTGCGCTGGGCGAAGTCGCCGAGCTGGACGAGCTCCAGCATGTCGTCGACCTGCTTCTTCACGGACTTGACGCCGCGGCGGCGCAGGCCGAAGGCGACGTTCTCGTAGACGCTCAGGTGCGGGAAGAGCGCGTAGCTCTGGAAGACCGTGTTCACGGGGCGCTTGTGCGGCGGCAGGGCGGTGACGTCCTTGTCGCCGAGACGGACGGTGCCCGTCGTCGGGTCCTCGAGTCCGGCGATCATCCGCAGCGTGGTGGTCTTTCCGCAGCCGGAGGCGCCGAGCAGGGCGAAGAACGAGCCCTGGGGGACGGTCAGGTCCAGCGGGTGGACGGCCGTGAAGGAGCCGTAGGTCTTGCTGATCCCGGAGAGGCGGACATCGCCGCCCGCTTGCTTGTCAGTCATGGGTCGCGATCCCAGGTGTCGGGGGAAGGGGGGCGGGTCAGGCGCCGATGAGCTTGGCGAACTTCTCTTCGTACGCCGTCTCTTCCTTGGAGGAGAGCGAGCGGAACGAATGGGACTTGGCGGCCATGGCCTCGTCCGGGATGATCAGCGGGTTCTTCGCCAGCTCCGGGTCGATCTTCGCGAGTTCGGCGCCGACGCCGGCGACCGGGCACACGTAGTTGATGTACGCGGCGAGCTGCGCGGCGACGGGCAGCTCGTAGTAGTAGTCGATGAGCCGGGTGGCGTTCTTGCGGTGCCGTGCCTCGGCCGGGACGAGCAGGTTGTCGGTCGCCGTGACATAACCGGCGGCCGGGATCGCGTACTTGATGTCGGGGTTGTCGGCCTGGAGCTGGATCACGTCACCCGCCCAGGCGAGACAGGCGGCGATGTCGCCCTTGGCCAGGTCGGACGTGTAGTCGTTGCCGGTGAAGCGGCGGATCTGCTTCTTGTCGACGCCCTTCTGAAGGCGCCCGACGGCGGCGTCGTAGTCGGCGTCGGTGAACTTGCCGGGGTCCTTGCCCATGTCGAGCAGGGTCATCCCGACGCTGTCGCGCATCTCGGTGAGGAAGCCGACGCGGCCCTTGAGCGCAGGGTCGTCGAGCAGCTGGGTGACGGAGTCGACCTTCCGGCCGCGGGTCGCCTTCGAGTTGTAGGCGATGACGCACGGGATGCCGGTCCACGGGTACGAGTACGCCCGGCCGGGGTCCCAGTCCACGGTGCGGAACTGGGAGGAGAGGTTGGCGTAGGCGTGCGGCAGCAGCGACGGGTCGAGCTTCTGGGCCCAGCCGAGCCGGATGATCCTGGCCGCCAGCCAGTCGGTGACGTTGATCAGGTCGCGGCCGGTGTCCTGGCCGGCCGCGAGCTGCGGCTGGATCTTGCCGAAGAACTCGACGTTGTCGTTGATGTCCTCGGTGTACTTGACCTTGATCCCGGTCCGCTTCGTGAACGCCTCGAGGGTCGGGCGGCTCTTCCCGTCCTCGCTGGTGTCCATGTACTCGGTCCAGTTGGAGAAGGTGAGCTGTTTCTCCTTGTCCGAGTGGTCGTCGGAGTCGGCGGCTCCGCTCTCCCGCTTGGCGGGCGGGATGCCGCAGCCGCTCAGGATGCCCGCGCCGCCGACGGCGAGCGCGCCCGCGCCCGACACCCGCAGCAGCGAACGGCGGGACAGCGCCCCTCGCCCGTTCGTCAGGCTGCGCCGCATGGCCGCCAGCTGGGCCGCGGAGAGGCGCTCGGTCTCGTACTGCTCCATGACGCTCTGCCCTTTCGGGGTGGATGTGGCCGCGACGAGCGCGGCCCGGCGGCTATCGGCCTGTGAAGATCGTGCGGTGCCAGTCCTTGCGGACCACGGCGGTGTTGTCGTACATCACGTGCTTGACCTGCGTGTACTCCTCGAAGGAGTACACCGACATGTCCTTCCCGAAGCCGCTGGCGCCGTATCCGCCGTGCGGCATCTCGCTGATGATCGGAATGTGGTCGTTGACCCACACACAGCCGACCCTGATCTCCCGGGTGGCACGGCCGGCGCGGTACACGTCCCGGGTCCAGGCGGAGGCCGCCAGCCCGTAGGGCGTGTCGTTCGCGAGAGCGAGGCCCTCGTCGTCGGTGTCGAAGGGCAGCACGACCAGGACGGGTCCGAAGATCTCGTGTCGGACGATCTCGCTGTCCTGGGCGGCACCGGTGATCAGAGTGGGAAGATAGTAGGCGCCGTCGCGCAGCTCCCCTTGCGGCGCTTCGCCGCCGGTCACCACGGTTGCGTAACCGCGGGCCCGGTCGACGACGGCGGCGACGCGGTCGCGGTGCAGATGGGAGACGAGCGGACCGAGGTCCGTCGCCGGGTCGAACGGGTCACCGAGCCGGACCGTCGCCATCAGATCGGCGACCGCGGCGACGAAGGCGTCGTACAGGGGCCGCTGGACATAGGCGCGGGTGGCCGCGGTGCAGTCCTGGCCCGTGTTGATGAGCGATCCGGCGACCGCCCCGTGCGCGGCGGCCTCGAGGTCGGCGTCGTCGAAGACCACGAACGGGGCCTTCCCGCCGAGTTCGAGGTGGAGGCGCTTGACGGTGTCGGTGGCGATTCGGGCGACGCGTTTGCCGACTGCCGTCGAGCCGGTGAAGGAGGTCATGTCGATGTCCGGATGGCCGACGAGGTGCTCGCCGGCGTCCCTGCCCGCGCCGCTGACGATGTTGACGACGCCGTCGGGGACGCCTGCCTCGGTGGCCGCCTGGGCGAACATCAGCGAGGTGAGCGGGGTGATCTCGGCGGGCTTCAGCACGATGGTGTTGCCCGCGGCGATGGCCGGCAGAACCTTCCAGGCGGCCATCTGCAGCGGATAGTTCCAGGGGGCGATGGAGCCGACCGTGCCGATCGGTTCACGCCGTACGTACGAGGTGTGGTCGCCGCTGTACTCGCCCGCGGACTGCCCCTCGAGGTGACGGGCGGCGCCGGCGAAGAACGCGGTGTTGTCGATGGTGCCGGGGACGTCGAACCCCGTACTCAGTCTGATGGGCTTGCCGCACTGGAGCGACTCGGCACCCGCCAGGTCCTCGGCCTGGCCGGCGAGGACGGCCGCGAAGCGGTGCAGCGCCTCGGAGCGCTCGCCGGGGGTGGCGCCGGCCCAGCCGGGCCGGGCGTCGCGGGCGGCGGCGACGGCCGCGTCCACGTCCGCGGGGCCGGCCAGTTCGTACGTGTGGATCGTCCGCCCCGTGGCCGGATCGACGATGTCCTGCGTACGCCCCGAGGTTCCGGGTCGCAGCTTTCCGCCGATGAACTGCGCGCCGGCAGCGAAGCGGTCCTGCGTCTGGAAGCGGTTGCCCATAGCGCTCTCCGTAGTCCCAGCTCGAATTGAGTGCCGATCCTGACAGAGGGTGACCCACGCAACAAGGGATTCCGTTGTTGCCATTTGATTACGCGACGGAATCGGTCGACCATGTGTCGCGTCACCGGTGCCCGCGCGGGACGGGATGTCCGTGGCGGCTGCCAGACTCCTGTGCATGGGGACGATCAATGAGCTGATCGAGAGCACGGCGGCCGGGCGACGGGTGAAGTACCTGCACTTCTGGGGGCACACGCCGCGCAAGGACGGCACCATCGGCAGCAGTTGCCTGAGTCAGTGGTGGCCGTCACCGTTCGAGGTCGACGGCGTGCGGTACGCGACGGCGGAGCACTGGATGATGGCGTCCAAGGCCCGGCTGTTCGGCGACGCGGAGGCGGAGCGGAAGGCGCTGGCCGCGAAGTCACCGGCGGAGGCCAAGAAGGCGGGGCGGCTGGTGCGCGGCTTCGACGACGCCATATGGGAGCGCGAGCGGTTCGACATCGTGCGCTCGGGCAGCGTGCACAAGTTCGGGCAGGACGCGGCGCTGCGCGACTTCCTGCTGGCCACGGGGGACCGGGTGCTCGTCGAGGCCAGCCCGATGGACCGCATCTGGGGCATCGGGCTGGCCGCGGACGACGAGCGGGCGCAGGACCCCGCGCGCTGGCGCGGGCTCAATCTGCTGGGGTTCGCGCTGATGGAGGCACGCGAGGAGTTGCGGAGCGGCATCGGCCGACAGCGGCCGGACCGGGGCATCCTGCCCGGTCCAGGAGGAAGGACCTAGCGGGTGACGTCGACGACCAGGTGGTTCGAGTAGCTGTCGTAGTCGTAGTCGTCCTGCTTGTTCTCCTCGTTGATCGCCGTGGTGATGCCCCAGGCGATCAGCGCGATGACGACGGCCCCGATGACGATGCCGCACACGCCGAGGATGATGCCCGCCAGCGCCATGCCGCCGTTGGTGGCCTCGCCCCGCTGGGCGCGCTTGCGGCCCAGGATGCCGAAGATCAGCGCGAGGATGCCGAGGACGATGGCGACGACGCCGTACAGACAGAACAGGCAGACGGAGAGGATGCCGAGCACCATCGCGGTGATGCCCATGCCGTTGGCCGGCTGCTGCTGCCAGCCCGCGGTCTGGCCGTAACCGGGGTAGCCCGGGTACCCCGCGCCGTACGGGTCCGGGGCGCCGAAACCGGCGGCCGGGGGCTGCGGCAGGCTCGGGGCGGCCGGGTAGCCGTAAGCTCCCGCGGCCGGCTGGGCGGGTGCGGGGCCGCCCGGTGCGACGGGCGGCGGCGGGACGGACCCGGTGTCCTCGGGGCCCGAGCCGGGCATCGAGATGACCGTGGGCTGGTCGTGCACTCCGGGCGGGGCCGCTGCCGGCTTGTCCAGGGGCACCTTGCCGGCTGCGCTGCTGCTCTCCGGCGGAGCCCACGGGTCGTGCGGCTGAGGCCCGCCGGGCGGCTGGGCCTGATTGTCGGACATCGTTCTCCCCCATCGGTGGTCCGGCCATGTTACGGCCTCGGTTCCCGGCGTCGTGGGCCGCCTACCATGATCCCGGAGCACAACCACCGCCCGGCGAACGGGGCCTGTCGCCGGTCCGCGGGAGCGGCCCGTCCCACCTGGAGGAATCCGATGACCGATCTGCGCCCTTTCATCGCAGGGCTGCCCAAGGCAGAGCTGCATGTGCACCATGTCGGTTCCGCCTCTCCGCGGATCGTCGCGGAACTGGCCGCGAACCACCCGGACTCGAAGGTGCCCGCCGATGCCGAGGCACTCGCCGACTACTTCACCTTCACCGACTTCGCGCACTTCATCGAGGTCTACCTCTCGGTCGTGGACCTGATCCGCACCCCTGAGGACGTACGGCTGCTCACCTTCGAGGTCGCCCGTGACATGGCGCGGCAGAACATCCGCTACGCGGAGCTGACCATCACGCCGTTCAGCTCCACCCGCCGCGGCATCGACGAGAAGGCCTTCATGGCCGCCATCGAGGACGCCCGCGTCGCGGCGGAGCGGGAGCTCGGGGTGGTGCTGCGCTGGTGCTTCGACATCCCCGGCGAGGCAGGTCTCGAGGCCGCGGAGGAGACCGCCCGGCTCGCGGTCGACCTGCGGCCGGAGGGCCTTGTCTCCTTCGGTCTCGGCGGACCCGAGATCGGCGTTCCGCGCCCGCAGTTCAAGCCGTACTTCGACCGCGCGATCGCCGCCGGGCTGCGTTCCGTGCCGCACGCCGGCGAGACGACCGGGCCGCAGACGATCTGGGACGCGCTGAACGATCTGCGGGCCGAGCGCATCGGCCACGGCACCAGCGCGGTACGGGACCCGAAGCTGCTGGCGCACCTCGCCGAGCACCGGATCCCGCTGGAGGTGTGCCCCACGTCCAACATCGCCACCCGGGCGGTCACCGACCTCGAGCAGCACCCGGTCAAGGAGATGGTCTCCGCCGGTGTCCTGGTCACGGTCAACAGCGACGACCCGCCGATGTTCGGCACCGACCTCAACCACGAGTACGCGGTCACCGCCCGGCTGCTGGACCTGGACGAACGCGGTGTCGCCGGGCTCGCCAAGAACGCGGTGCAGGCGTCGTTCCTCGATCCGGCGGGCAAGGCCCGGATCGTCTCGGAGATCGACACGTACACCGCCGAGTGGCTCTCCCGCTGACATGGGCGCGGTGACGGTGGTCGCCCACCGCGGCGACCCGTACCGGTTCCGTGAGAACACCCTGCCCTCGCTGCGCTCGGCCCTGGAGCGGGGCGCGGACGCGGTCGAGATCGACGTGCGCCTCACCAGGGACGGCGTCCCGGTGCTGCTGCACGACGCGACGCTGAAGCGGTTGTGGGGCCATGACCGGCCGCTTGCGGGGCTCACGAAGGCGGAGGTCGACGGCCTCACCCACGGCGGGGTGCCCACCCTGCGCGAGGCGCTGACCGGACTCGGGCCGCACCGGCTGATGATCGATCTGCCCGGCGCGACACCGGAGTCGGTGCGGCGCGTGGTGGACACCGTCCGCGACTGCGGTGCGGCGGATCACGTCTACTACTGCGCCGGCCCGGCGACGATGCTCGCGGTCCGCGCGGCCGACGCCGCCGCGGAGATCGCGATGACCTGGACGACGCTGGCTCCGCCGCGGCCCGCGCTGCTCGAGGCCGTGAAGCCGCGCTGGCTCAACTACCGTTTCGGCTTGGTGGGACGGGAGTTGACGGACCGTGTGCACCGGGACGGTCTGCTCGTCTCCGCGTGGACGGCGGACACCCGCCGTACGATGCGGCGCCTGATCGACTGTGGCATCGACTCGATCACCACGAACCGGGTCGACGCCCTCAGGGCCGTCCTCGAAGACTCGCGCTCTCCCAAGGGACCTCGCAGGTGACAGACCGGATCCGCACCGACATGGCCCACAACTCCCGTGTCCGGAACGACATCGCCCCGTGTGCGCACCGGGGAGCCCAGCGGGCGGCGGCGGTGCCGCGGTTCGGCTAAACGGGCCACAAGCGGTAGTCGGACGCGCGCCGGTGGCCGTATTGCCGGCCGTGCTGGCGGCGGGCGGCCTCTCCCAGGTGGCAGTGGACGGGCCGGAACCCCACGGACGCGAAGGGGTGGGACGCCAACCCGGTCGTCACGGACATCGTCCTCACCACGTTCGGCACGCCGGACGGCCAGTGACCTCAGGCCGCTGACGGCACCGGTCCGGCCGCGCTCGCCGGGGCCGTCAGCGCCTCGAGCCGCTTGATCCTGCGGCGGACGAGGTACAGCGGGATCACGCCGAAGACGCCGAAGGACATGTCGATGACCGACCACCAGAAGGGGATGCCCCGGATCGGGCCGCAGATCAGGGCGAGCGGAATGATCCCGGCGCAGGCGATCATGCCGAACTCGACGACCCAGACGTTGCGCACGGGGTCGCGGTAGGGCCCGTAGAAGGCGACGGCGATCACGAGGTGGGCGAAGGCGAGCCAGTCGGTGCCGTAGAGCACGAACGGGTACTTCGCCTCAGTCGCGTCGAGTCCTTCCCGTACCCGCCCGATCCACTCCATGAGGGCGGGCAGTTGCTCCGGGAGCGGGGAGGCGGAGGAGGCCAGCAGATCCTCGAGCAGGCGCAATTCCGTCACCAGAGGAAACGCCGTCGCGCCGCTGAGCACCAGACACACGACGAAGAAGGCCAACCACACGCGTATCCCCCGCACGAGGGCTGCTCGCTCGCTCATACCGGCACCCTACGGCAGAAGTGAACGTGTTCAAAACCAGCGCGATCCGCTGATCCTCCGGCCGACCGCGTGGGCCACCGCCGTCGCACCGGCGGCCATCGCCAGCCCCGCCACCACATCCCGCGACCTGGCCGGCCGCAGCACCCCGGCGCGCCGGAGCCGCCCCCTGGCCCACAGCGCGAACGGCACCACGATCAGGGAGGTCACCGAGCCCGGGGTGTAGCCGCGGAAGGCGGCCGCCTGGGCGAGATGCACCAGACCGTGCAACCCGAACCCGTCCACCGCGCCCTGATAGAAGGCCGACCTGCCGCCCGTGCGGTGTCCCGCGACGGCTGCCGCCCCCACGATCGCGGCCATCACCCCCACCGCCGCGGTGAACTCCCGCTCGTCCACCGCCTCCATCGCCCGCCAGACCCGATCGGGGGCCTGCGGGAACCGCTTGCGGAGCACGGGAAGGTTCTCCCGTATCCACTGCGGCCCCGTGGCCAACTCCTCCAGGTCGTGCAGGGCCCAGGCGGCCAACAAGCCGTATGTCACAGTCGCGTCGAGACGGTCGTCGCTCATGATCCCCAGTCTGTTCCAGGAGCCGTCGCGGTACCGCGCCTTCACGGATCCCGTGGGCTTCCAGGGGTGCGGGGCCGGTGGACGGCCTCACGGTTCGTTCGCCGTGGACGCGGTCGCATTCGTCAGCAACCCAATGGGACCCGCCGCACGACAGCGCGCCCGGTGCACAGGTGCACCGGGCGCGCAGCGTTCCGCGACAGGGACTCAGCCGTCGAGCGACGTCATCACGTGCTTGATGCGCGTGTAGTCGTCGAAGCCGTACGCCGACAGGTCCTTGCCGTAGCCGGACTTCTTGAAGCCGCCGTGGGGCATCTCGGCGACGAGCGGGATGTGGGTGTTGATCCACACACAGCCGAAGTCCAGCGCCTTGGACATCCGCATCGCCCGCGCGTGGTCCTTGGTCCACACCGAGGAGGCCAGCGCGTACTCCACGCCGTTCGCCCACTCGAGGGCCTGCGACTCGTCCGAGAAGGACTGCACGGTGATGACCGGTCCGAAGACCTCGTTCTGGATGATCTCGTCGTCCTGCTTGAGGCCGGAGACGACGGTGGGGGCGTAGAAGTAGCCCTTGTCGCCGACCCGCTGCCCACCCGACTCGACCTTGGCGTGCGCCGGGAGGCGGTCGATGAAGCCGGTGACCTGGTCCAGCTGGTTCGCGTTGTTCAGCGGACCGTAGAGCACGTCCTCGTCGTCCGGGGCGCCGGTCTTCGTCTCCGCGGCCGCCTTGGCGAGCGCTGCCACGAACTCGTCGTGGATCGACTCCTGCACGAGCACACGGGTGGCCGCCGTGCAGTCCTGGCCGGCGTTGAAGAAGCCCGCCACCGAGATGTCCTCGACGGCCTTGGCGATGTCGGTGTCCTCGAAGACCACGACCGGCGCCTTGCCGCCGAGCTCGAGGTGGACACGCTTGACGTCCTTCGCCGCGGAGGCCGCGACCTGGATGCCGGCCCGCACGGAACCGGTGATGGACGCCATCGCGGGGACCGGGTGCTCGACCATCGCACGGCCGGTGTCGCGGTCGCCGCACACCACGTTGAAGACGCCCTTGGGCGCGATCGCACCGATGATCTCGGCCATCAGCACGGTCGAGGCCGGCGTGGTGTCGGACGGCTTCAGCACGACGGTGTTGCCCGCCGCGAGAGCCGGCGCGAACTTCCAGACAGCCATCATCATCGGGTAGTTCCACGGGGCGACCTGCGCGCAGACGCCCACCGGCTCGCGCCGGACGATGGAGGTCATGCCCTCCATGTACTCACCGGCGGAGCGGCCCTCGAGCATGCGGGCGGCGCCGGCGAAGAAGCGGATCTGGTCCACCATCGGCGGGATCTCTTCGGTGCGGGTCAGCCCGAGGGGCTTGCCGGTGTTCTCCGACTCGGCCGCGATCAGGTCCTCGGCCCGCTCCTCGAACGCGTCGGCGATCTTCAGCAGCACCTTCTGGCGCTCCGCGGGCGTGGTGTCGCGCCAGGCGGGGAAAGCGGCCGCGGCTGCGTCCATGGCGGCGTCGACGTCGGCCTGGCCGGAGAGAGGCGACGTGGCGTACACCTCGCCCGTGGCGGGGTTGACGATGTCGATCGTCCGGCCGTCGGCGGCGTCCTTGAACTCCCCGTTGATGTAGTTGCGCAGTCGACGCAGCTCGGTGGTCACTGTTGCCACCCCTCCTGTCGTGTCCGATGGGTGAGACACCCACCCTAATCTCTTCGCGGACGGTTTCAACAGGCCCGCCACCCTCCAACTTCGGATTCAGTTAAGTTTCACCCTCACAACAACGAATTTCATCGCTCAGGGCTTGCCAGACAGACGAGTAGCGGTGCAGAGTGAGGTTGTGGCCAGCCGTAGCGCAGACTCCAGGAACGGGACCGCAGGTGGTTCGTCGACCCCGACGATCGACGCGGTCTCCCTCGCGATCATCGAACAGCTCCAGGAGGACGGTCGCCGTCCCTACGCCGCGATCGGCAAGGCCGTCGGCCTTTCCGAAGCGGCCGTGCGGCAACGCGTCCAGAAGCTGCTCGACCAGGGCGTGATGCAGATCGTCGCCGTCACCGACCCGCTCACCGTGGGCCTGCGGCGCCAGGCGATGGTCGGCATCAAGGTCGAGGGCGACCTCGACCCCGTCGCGGACGCGGTGACGGCCATGGCCGAATGCGAGTACGTGGTGATGACCGCGGGCTCCTTCGACCTCATGGTGGAGATCGTCTGCGAGGACGACGACCACCTGCTCGAAGTGATCAACAAGCGGATCCGTGCGCTCCCCGGCGTGCGCTCCACCGAGAGCTTCGTCTACCTCAAGCTCAAGAAGCAGACCTATATGTGGGGAACCCGATAGCCGTGAGCAAGGACCTCTCCAAGACCGCCTACGACCACTTGTGGATGCACTTCACCCGCATGTCGTCGTACGAGCACGCACCCGTGCCCACCATCGTGCGTGGCGAGGGCACCTACATCTACGACGACAAGGGCAAGCGCTACCTCGACGGTCTCTCCGGCCTGTTCGTGGTCAACGCGGGCCACGGCCGGCACGAGCTCGCCGAGACCGCCTACAAGCAGGCCCAGGAGCTCGCGTTCTTCCCCGTCTGGTCCTACGCGCACCCCAAGGCGGTCGAGCTCGCGGAGCGTCTCGCCCACCACGCGCCGGGCGACCTCAACAAGGTCTTCTTCACCACCGGCGGCGGCGAGGCCGTCGAGACCGCCTGGAAGCTGGCCAAGCAGTACTTCAAGCTGCAGGGCAAGCACACCAAGTACAAGGTGATCTCCCGCGCGGTCGCCTACCACGGGACCCCGCAGGGCGCCCTGTCCATCACCGGCCTGCCCGCGCTCAAGGCCCCCTTCGAGCCGCTGGTCCCCGGCGCGCACAAGGTGCCGAACACCAACATCTACCGAGCCCCGATCCACGGCGACGACCCCGAGGCCTTCGGCCGCTGGGCCGCCGACCAGATCGAGCAGCAGATCCTCTTCGAGGGCCCCGAGACCGTCGCCGCGGTCTTCCTCGAGCCGGTGCAGAACGCGGGCGGCTGCTTCCCGCCGCCGCCCGGGTACTTCCAGCGGGTCCGCGAGATCTGCGACCAGTACGACGTGCTGCTCGTCTCCGACGAGGTCATCTGCGCCTTCGGCCGGCTCGGCACGATGTTCGCCTGCGACAAGTTCGACTACGTGCCGGACATGATCACCTGCGCCAAGGGCATGACCTCGGGCTACTCCCCGATCGGCGCCTGCATCGTCTCCGACCGCATCGCGGAGCCGTTCTACAAGGGTGACAACACCTTCCTGCACGGCTACACCTTCGGCGGTCACCCGGTGTCCGCGGCCGTGGGTCTCGCCAACCTCGACATCTTCGAGCGCGAGGGCCTCAACCAGCACGTCCTCGACAACGAGGGCAACTTCTTCTCCACGCTGCAGAAGCTGCACGACCTCCCGATCGTCGGCGACGTCCGCGGCAACGGATTCTTCTACGGCATCGAGCTGGTGAAGGACAAGGTCACCAAGGAGTCCTTCAACGACGAGGAGACCGAGCGCGTCCTGTACGGCTTCCTCTCCAAGGCGCTGTACGACAACGGCCTGTACTGCCGGGCCGACGACCGGGGCGACCCGGTCGTCCAGCTGGCCCCGCCGCTGATCTCCGACCAGTCGACGTTCGACGAGATCGAGCAGATCCTGCGCGGCGTCCTCGCCGAGGCGTGGACCAAGCTCTGACCCCACCCCGCCCTCCCCGCACGCGGCCCGGGTACCTCCATCCGAGTGAGATGGACGGTGCCCGGGCCGCGTGCTTCCCGGTAGCCCGGCAGTGACTCCTTAGCGTGCCCAGTGACCGATCGGCCCTGCCTTCGTTCCCCCGTACGGGGGGCCGGAAATCTGATCAGAACCGAGGTGTACGTCATGGTGGCCCCGCCCGACAACGATGTGATCTGGGCTCGCTCCCTGCACCACGCCCACCGCGGCTCCCCGGCCCTCGTGGGCGTGTCGCTGGGCGTGCGGGAGGGCGAGATCCTCGCCGTGCTCGGTGCGCGCGGCAGCGGCAAGACCACACTGCTGCGGTGCCTGTCCGGGCAGCTCGTCGCGCAGCAGGGCGAGGTGTGGTTCAACAGCTCCCCCGTGCACACCATGCCCGCCCTGGTGCGTGAGCGACTGCGGCGCGACCGCTTCGGCTGGATCGACCCCGAGCCCACGCTCGTACCGGAGCTCAACGCCTGGGAGAACACCGCCCTGCCGCTGCTGCTCTCCGGCGTCTCCCGCCGGGCGGCACGGACCACGGCGATGGAGTGGATGGAACGCCTGGACATCGGCGCCTGCGCGCGCAAGCGCCCCTACGCGCTGCTGCGGGCGGAGCAGCAGCGCGTCGCCGTCGCACGGTCCCTGGTCACCACCCCGTCCGTGCTCTTCGCGGACGAGCCGACCGCCTCGCTGCACAGCCAGGATCGCGCCCAGGTGCTGCGCACACTGATGGCCGCCGTCCGCTCGCACCGGATCACCATGGTGCTCGCCACCCACGACGCGGACGTCGCTGCGGTCGCCGACCGTACGATCACGCTCGCCGACGGGCGGCGGGTGGGATCCCAGGCGACCGCCGACGCGGAAGGGCGGGCCGCGTGCTCGCTCTCCGTCTGACGCGCGGGTCGCATCCACTGGTACTGCTGCGCCGGCTCACGGTGGCGGCGGCATCGGCGGGTGTCGGCTTCCTGCTGCTGTGCACACTGATGCACGCGCTGTCGCATCCCGACGACCGGTCCTCCGTGGGGCGCCTGCTGTGGTGCGCGCTGCCGCTCGCCGCCACGGTGTACCTCGCCGTGGCCGTGGCCCGCACGGACCCCGGCACCCGGCCGCGCTCCGGCCTCTCCGCGGTCGGACTCGGGCCTGTACGCCTCGCCGTCCTCGCCGCGTCCTCCACCGCCCTCTCCTGCACGCTCGGCAGCGTCCTCGCGTTGCTGTTCTTCCTGCACCTGCGGGGCGACCTGACGGGGCTGCCGTTCGACGGGGCCGCGGCCGAACTGCTCTCCGCAGGAACGCCGCTGCCGCTGCCGGCCGCGCTCACCCTGCTGTCGCTCGTGCCGCTCGTGTCCACCGCGGCGGCCGCCGTCGCCCTCCGGCCGCGCCCCGCGGTACCCGACGCCGAGGAGTCGGCCGGCGCCCCGGCCGGGCTGCCCTGGGGCGTCGCGCTGATCGCGGTGGGCCTGGCCGTCGAGACCTACGTGAGCGGAACGGAGGCCGACACCCGGCCGCCCGGCGTGCTGGCGGGCTGGGCCCTCACGGCGGCCGGCCTGTGGCTCGCCGGACCTGCCCTCACCCACCTGTGCGGCCGTCTGCTCCAGTCGGCCGGGCCGAGCGCGCTCCGGCTGCTGGCCGGCCGCATCCTCATGGCGGAGTCACGGCGCATCGGCCGCCCCCTCGGCGTGGTCTGCGCGGTGGCCTCCGGAGCGATGGCGGCCGTCGCCGCGTACGGCTCCGCCCCGCGCCCGTGGGGCCCAATGACGGCACTGGGCACGACCCTGGTCGTCGTGTGCACGACGGCGGCGCTGCTGACGGCGGCGCTGGAGTCCCGCCAGTCCCGCACGGAGGCGACCGCGGACCTGGTCCGGCTGGGCGCCCCGGCGACGGTGCTGCGACAGGCGGCGGCCCTGCGTGCCGGGGTCCTGTTCATGGTCTTCGTCCCACTGACCCTGACCGTCGGCGCCCTGGCGGCCACCCCGCTGACCCGCTGAACCGTTACCGCGGGGCGTTGAGGCGCTGAGGCACGCCGTACTGCGCCGTCGAGCCGGCGGCGACGCTCTCTGCGCGTCCGGGCCGGGGGGCGGCCGGGCGGGTCGGGCGGGTCGGGCGGGTCGGGCGGGTCGGGCGGGTCGGGGGAGCGAGGCCCGGCCCGCCTATCGTGGGCGCATGACGGCCACCCCGCACGACCGCGAGATCGAGTCCCTCGAAGAGTTCGACGACGCCGTCGCCCGCGGCTCGCTCGCCGGGCACCGCGTCCAGTCCGTGGATCTCACCGGGCGAACCGCCGACCTCCTGCGCGCCGACACGGCCTCCGCCGTGTTCCTCGGCTGCCCCATGGAGCCCGACGCCGCCGCCAAGGTCCGCGCGGACGGCGCCCTCGTCTTCCCGCCCGTGCCCGATCTGCCCTTCGACCCGTACAGCGGCCGGCTCTACTCCCCCGACGACCTGTTCGAGGGCCTCGAGGACGGCGGGTACGAGTCGACGCCCGACGCCCTGGCCTACACGTGGTTCCAGCAGACGAAGGCCGACGGGGACATCTTCGCCTCCATGCTCCGCGCCGTCCACGACGACTCGATCTCCGACGCCCTGGACGAACACCTCGCCGGCGAGCGGGTGGTGGGCGTGATGGGCGGCCATGCGATGGGCCGCGGCACCGACGCGTACGCCGGCGCCGCACTGCTGGGCCGCGAGCTGGCCCGTGCCGGATTCACGGTCGCCACCGGCGGCGGGCCGGGCGCGATGGAGGCCGCCAACCTGGGCGCGTACGCGGCACCGCACCCGGACGGGATGCTGGACGACGCGCTGCTGCTGCTCGCCAAGGCCCCGTCGTTCCTGCCGTCCGTCTCCGACTGGGCGCAGGCCGCCTTCGAGGTCCGTCACCGCTGGCCGAGCGGCGGCGACTCCGTCGGCATCCCGACCTGGTTCTACGGCCACGAGCCGCCGAACGCCTTCGCCGGGCACATCGCCAAGTACTTCGCCAACGCCACCCGTGAGGACGGCCTGCTGGCCAGGTCGAACGCGGGTGTCATCTTCCTGCCGGGCGCCGCCGGAACACTCCAGGAGATCTTCGACAACGCCACGCCGAACTACTACGAGTCGCGCGGCGGACCGACCCCCATGGTGCTCGTCGACCGGCACCACTGGACGGATCATCTGCCGGCGTGGCCGCTGCTGCGCTCACTCGCGCGCGGCCGGTCGATGGAGGCGCGGATCGCCCTTGTCGACTCGGTCGACGAGGCACCGGACGCCCTGCGGCGGCTGCTGACGGACGCTCACTGAGGGGCGTCCGGTCCGAGCACCACCACCTCCTCGGCGGCGAACACGACACCCACCGCGGTGCCCACGGCCGGGGCCTGCCCGAGGGAGCACTCCGCCTCCAGCGGGGGCCCGTCCTCGGGGCGCAGCCGCACGGCCACGTGGCTCCCGCGGAAGGTGCGCGACTCGACCGTGCACCGCAGGCCCTCCGACTGGTCGGTGAGCCGAACCCCGTCGGGCCGTACGAGCACCGTCCGTGCCCCCTGGGGTGACCCGTCCGGTACCGGCAACTTGCCCCACTCGGTGTTCGCGGCCGTGCCCTCGACGGTCGCCGCCACGACGTTGTCGAAACCGAGGAAGCGGGCCACGAACGCGGACGCGGGCCGCTGCCAGACCTCCAGCGGGGTCCCCGCCTGCGCGATCCGGCCGTCCCGCATGACGACGACCCGGTCGGCCAGCGCGAAGGCCTCGCCCTGGTCGTGGGTGACGGCGAGCACCGTCGTGCCCAGCCGCTCGAACAGGTCACGCAGTTCGACGACGAGCCGCTCCCGCAGACCACGGTCCAGCTGGCCGAGCGGCTCGTCGAGCATCAGCAGTCTCGGCTCCGGCGCCAGCGCCCTGGCGAGGGCGACTCGCTGCTGCTCGCCGCCGGACAGGGCCGCGACGGACCTCTTCCGCGCACCCGGCAGCCCCACCATCCGCAGCAACTCGTCGGCCCTGCGGGCCTGTTCCGCACGGTCCGCGCCGTGCATCCGCAGTCCGAAGGCGACATTGCCGCCGACGTCCCGCTGCGGGAACAGCTGGTGGTCCTGGAACATGAGCCCCACCCCGCGTCGGTGCACCGGTACGCGCACCTGGTCGGCCCCACCGAGCAACACCCGCCCCGCGTCGGCCTCCTGGAGCCCGGCGACCACCCGCAGCAGCGTCGACTTGCCACTGCCGCTCGGCCCGAGCAGGCACACGATCTCGTGCTCGGCGACCTTGAGGTCCACCGAGTCCAGCGCGGTGCGCGGCCCGAACCGTACGGTCACGCCCGCCAGTTCCAGCAGCGCCATCAGAACTCCTCGGTGGTGGACTCGGTACGGATGCGTTCGAGCAGCAGCAGCGCCGCCGCGCACACCACCATCAGGATGGTGCTCAGTGCCATCGCCTGCCCGTAGTTGAGCTCCCCGGGCCGTCCGAGCAGCCGTGCGACCGCCACCGGCAGCGTCGGGTTGTCAGGACGGGCGATGAAGACGGTGGCGCCGAACTCGCCGAGGGAGACGGCGAACGCGAAACCGGCGGCCACCGCCAGCGCCCTGCGCACCAGGGGCAGATCGACCTCGCGCCAGGCCCGCAGCGGGGACGCGCCAAGGACCGCGGCCGCCTCCCGCAGGCGTTCGTCCACGGCGCGCAGCACGGGCAGCATGGTGCGGACCACGAAGGGCACGCCGACCAGCGCCTGGGCGAGGGGCACCAGGATCCACGAGGCCCGCAGGTCCAGCGGCGGTTCGTCGAGGGTGATGAGGAAGCCGAAGCCGACGGTCACGGCGGAGACGCCGAGCGGCAGCATGAGCAGTGCGTCGAAGCCCCGGACGAGCCTGCCCGCCCGACGGGTGAGGGCGGCCGCGGCAAGACCGCCGACGGCTACCGAGATGGCCGTCGCGGCCAGGGCGTAGCGGAGGGAGTTCCAGACGGCTTCGATCGGCGGCACGAGGAACGCGCCGCCGGACGGGTCCACGGTGCCGAGTTCCCGGTAGTAGCCGAACCCGTAGCCGGCCGGGGTGTCGAAGGAACGCTCGACCAGCACCGCGAGCGGCACCAGGAGCAGCACCACCACCGTGGTCAGGACGCCGCCGAGCAGCAGCCACTGAACAGCGCCGCGCGGACGTCGCGCGGTGCGCGCCGGATCGACGAGCCGCAGCGCGCTCTCCCGCCGCCGCACCGTCCAGGCGTGCACGGCCAGGACCGCGCCGACCGCGAGGAACTGCACCAGCGTCAGCACGGCCGCCGTCGACAGGTCCAGGAACTCGGCGGTCTGCCGGTAGATCTCCACCTCGAGAGTGGAGAAGGCGGGGCCGCCGAGGATCTGCACGACACCGAAGGAGGTGAAGGTGAAGAGGAAGACCATGAGGGCGGCCGCGGCGAGCGAGGGCACCAGCGCGGGCAGCGTCACCCGCCGCCAGGCGGCGAGGCGTCCCGCGCCCAGCACCCGGGCGGCCTCCTCCTGGCGGGGGTCGAGCTGCGACCACAGACCGCCGACGGTGCGGACGACGACGGCGTAGTTGAAGAAGACATGCGCGAGGAGGATCGCCCACACCGTGGTGTCCAGCCGGATCCCCCACAGTTCGTCGAGGAGTCCGCCGCGCCCCAACAGGGCCAGGAACGCCGTACCGACGACGACTGTCGGCAGCACGAACGGCACGGTGACCACCGCGCGCAGCAGCCGCTTCCCGGGAAAGTCGAGCCGGGCGAAGACATACGCGCCGGGCAGCGCGATCAGCAGGGTCAGTGCCGTGGACGCCAGCGCCTGCCAGGTGGTGAACCACAGCACGTCGCGGATGTCCGACCGGCCGAGCACCTCGCCGAACCGGCCGAACTGCCAGGCTCCCTCGGCGTGGAGGCCGCGTCCGACGATCGCCGCGACGGGGTAGGCGAAGAAGAGCCCGAAGAACGCGACCGGACCGGCCATCAGGCCGAGCCGTGCCGCGTTCCCGCGCAGGGATGTGCCTACTTCACGACGAGCGAGGACCACGACCGGACCCACTGCTCACGGTTCTTCGCGATGGTGTCCGCGGCAACGGTCTCGGGCTTCTCGACCACCGCGCCGTGCTTGGTGAACAGGGCGGGCAGCTTCGCGTCCTTGACGACCGGGTTGACGAACATGTTGAGCGGCATGTCCTCCTGGAACTTCTTGCTGATCAGGAAGTCCAGCAGCGCCTTGCCGCCCGCCTCGTTCTTCGCGCCCGTCAGCAGGCCCGCGAACTCGATCTGCCGGAAGCAGGTGCCGGTGGCCACGCCGGTGGGCGCCTCCGCGGGCTGCGGCTCGGAGTACAGGACCTCGACCGGCGGGCTGGAGGCGTACGAGACGACGAGCGGGCGGTCGGCCTTGGCCTTCTTGCCGCCGGCGGAGCCGGAGAACTCCTCGTTGTACGCCTGCTCCCAGCCGTCGACGACCTTGACGCCGTTGTCCTTGAGCTTGTTCCAGTAGCTCTGCCAGCCCGACTCGCCGTACTCGCCGATGGTGCCGAGCAGGAAGCCGAGGCCCGGAGAGGAGGTGGCGGCGTTCTCGACGACCAGCATGTTCTTGTACTCGGGCTTCGCGAGGTCGGCGAAGGTCCGCGGCGGCGCGAGCTTCTTGTCGGCGAAGAACTTCTTGTCGTAGTTGACGCAGATGTCGCCGGTGTCGACGGGCGTCACGCGGTGCTTGCCCGCGTCGAGCCGGACCTCCTGCGCGACCTGGTCGAGGCCCTTGGCCTCGTAGGGCGTGAAGAGGTCGTTGTCGAGCGCGCGGGACAGCAGGGTGTTGTCCACGCCGAAGAAGACGTCGCCCTGCGGGGAGCCCTTGGTGAGGATCTCCTTGTTGAGCGCGGTGCCGGCGTCGCCGCTCTTGAGCACCTTGACCGTGTATCCGGTCTGTGCGGTGAACTCCTTGAGGACGGCGTCGGACGCCGCGAAGG
The DNA here is from genome assembly GCF_052068155.1 of Streptomyces sp. OZ13. NCBI lineage: Bacteria > Bacillati > Actinomycetota > Actinomycetes > Kitasatosporales > Streptomycetaceae > Streptomyces > Streptomyces sp. OZ13. The sequence continues at coordinate 95,340 of NZ_JBQHCZ010000016.1, forward strand.
AATCATGGCTGACGAGCGTCACGGTCTTCGGGCCGCTCGCCCCGCCGGACGCGTCCTTGTCCTTGGACTCCCCGCCGCACGCCGCGAGTACGCAAACGCCGACGGCGCCGACGAGTGCCGTGCGGACGGCACGCCGAAGCTGGCTTTTCATGATGTTGCTGACTCCCTACGCCGGTATGACCCGGATCAGGTCCGAGGGTCTGCGGCCCGTGGCCGTGAAGGCCTCGCCGCACTCTCAGCGCTGTGGTGCGCTCCCCTGTCGGAATGTTTCGTTGTTCATTTGTGCGAACGCACAGGGCACAGTATCAGCCACGGCCGACGGCCCTGCGGGTCACCGCTCCTGCGCCGCCAGCTGCCCGCAGGCGCCGTCGATCTCCTGGCCTCGGGTGTCCCGGACGGTGACGGGCACACCATGAGCGGCGATGGCCTCCACGAACGCCTTCTCGTCCTCGGGTCGCGAGGCCGTCCACTTCGAACCGGGCGTCGGGTTGAGCGGGATCAGGTTCACATGAACCCGCTTGCCCTTCAGCAGCCGGCCGAGGAGGTCACCGCGCCAGGCCTGGTCGTTGATGTCGCGGATCAGCGCGTACTCGATGGAGATCCGGCGGCCCGACTTCTCCGCGTACTCCCAGGCGGCGTCGAGGACCTCGCGCACCTTCCAGCGGGTGTTGACCGGGACCAGGGTGTCGCGCAGCTCGTCGTCCGGGGCGTGCAGCGACACCGCGAGGCGGCACTTGAAGCCCTCGTCCGCGAAGCGGAGCATCGCCGGCACCAGGCCGACGGTCGAGACCGTGATCCCGCGCTGCGAGAGACCCAGACCGTCCGGCTCGGGGTCGGTGAGCCGACGGATGGCTCCGACGACCCGCTTGTAGTTGGCGAGCGGCTCGCCCATGCCCATGAAGACGATGTTGGACAGCCGGGCCGGCCCTCCGGGCACCTCGCCGTCGCGCAGGGCGCGCATGCCGTCGACGATCTGGTGCACGATCTCGGCGGTCGACAGGTTCCGGTCGAGACCGGCCTGCCCGGTGGCGCAGAAGGGGCAGTTCATCCCGCACCCGGCCTGCGACGAGATGCACATGGTGACCCGGTCCGGGTAGCGCATCAGCACCGACTCGACCAGCGTGCCGTCGTGCAGACGCCACAGCGTCTTGCGGGTGGTGTCGTCGTCGCACGAGATGTGCCGCACCACGGACATCAGATCCGGCAGCAGCTCGGTGGCGAGCTTCTCCCGGGCGGCCGCCGGGATGTCGGTCCACTGGGCGGGGTCGTGGGCGTACCGCGCGAAGTAGTGCTGGGACAGCTGCTTGGCGCGGAACGGCTTCTCGCCGATCGCGGCGACGGCGTCCTTGCGCTCGGCGGGCGTGAGGTCGGCGAGGTGCCGCGGGGGCTTCTTGGCTCCGCGGGGCGCGACGAAGGTGAGTTCTCCTGGCTTGGGCATGGTTCATCCAGTGTCGCAGACGGATTCCCGTGCCCTGCTGGCCTCGGCTTGGCTGACCGGCCCGGGCCCACGTGCCGTCGCCGCCGGGATGTCAGTCGCGGCGAAGGACGCCGCAGCCCCCTTCAAAGCGACAGGACACTCGCGGTGTTGTCCCGCTGGCGCACACCCGCTATAGAATCGAACACGTGTACGGTGTACCTCGTCTCACTCTCCTCCGATTCCTCCGCCGCGTTCAGGAGCAACAGCCGGCGCAGACGGACCGATGGATCGCCGGGGAGGAACGGCGCGCCACCCTCACCGCGCCGCGCGCCCGCCGCAACAGATCCGGAGCTCGTCACCGACGGGCCCATCATGGGGCGAGTGGGGGGCGGCCACGCACACGAGTGGGCCGCCGACCGACCGGCGACGTCCATGGTCGCCGGCCACGCCAAACAGGTCGTCTGCCACAGCCACCGGCCGTACGCGTCGTGAGGTGCACCCCCATCACACCAGCAGTGGGCCACCGCACCGTTCTGCGCCGTCCTTCATGGCGATCAGGTTGGCCTGCACGTAGGAGATGTGGTTCTTGGAGTGCCAGTCGGTCGGGTAGTAGGTGACCAACCGTGATCGCTGGAACCGGGCCTGGATCTCCGGTACGAATGCGCGGTATTGGTTGTCGGTGTAGTACCAGAACGAGTTCTCGTTGTAATACGCGACATGCGTCGGGTCCTGGTAGGCTCCCCGGCCGTCCGAGCTGGGAGTCTGGGTAAGGAGCATGCCACCGGGCGCCAACAGGCGATACAGCTCGTTGATCAGTGGAATCTTCGCCGGTACGTGCTCCAGGAAGTCCACGGCGCGGAGCAGGCCGACAGAGTTGTCGGGCAGATCCAGTGGCTCAGGCAGCCTCGCAACGATGTCGACGCCGTCCCTGGGGTACTGGTCCACTCCCAGATAGCCGGGTGCCTTGCGGTGCGCCGCGCCGAGGTCCAGCGCAAGCAGCCCACGCCGCTTGGTCCAGGCGAGTGCGTTGGCCTCGATGTATTTGTCGTACAGGGCGACGGTCTCACGCTGGATATGCGCGTTGACCTCGGTGTCGCGCTGTGTGTTGTGGGGATGCAGCCGCTGTAGGTACAAGCAGCGAGGGATCCGGTGGAAGTCACCCGCCTGGAAAAGCCGGCACATCAAGTCCTGGTCGTCCAGCACCGCGCGTGTCGCATCGTACCCACCGACCTGCTCGTAGGTGTCCTTACGGAACGCTCGCACATGATTGGGGGCGTACCAGATGTACGACACGTTGTGCGGCGCCGGTGCCATGGCGATGGATTGCAAGAGTCGGCGACCGTCGACCTCCACCTCCTCGTATTGCCAGCCGTGCGCCTCGTTGAAGCGCGTGTCGTCACGGCTTCCGTCCTCGGCGATCTGAGCGGTGTGGCTGTATACGAAGACGATGTCGGGGTTCTCGTCGAAGGCCGTCGCCAGTTCCGCCAGGCAGTCCTTTGCCAGCAGGTCGTCGTGATCGAGCTCGACGAGGATCTCTCCGCGTGCCAATTCGCAGGCGCGGCGCTTGGCCGCTCCCACCCCCCGGATGTCGTCGGAGATCTCCACCCGAACACGGTCGTCGGGGCGTTCCGGCCGCCATCGCGCGCCGTTGTTGAGGAGCACGATCCACTCCCAGTCGGAGCGGGTCTGCGCTTGCAGGGTCGTAAGGCACTCGTCCAGGAAACGGGGTCGATGACTGGGGGTGAAGACGGAGAACCTAGGGGTCGGGGTCATTTTCTCGTACCTGCCTGTGTGACTGTCGGTGCTGTGCCGGCAGCATCCCGGAAATGCTCCGGCGTGAGCTGTTGGAGCGCCCGGTCGGCCCGGACGGCTTGGCCGAAGGTGTCCTCGGCCAAGCCGTCGTGTCCCTTCTTCGCCAACGCCCGTCCAAGGTGCAGACAGGCGGTGCCGGCCCGTCGGTCGGCGTCGACAATGCGCCTCAGAAGAGCGATCGCATGATCGGTGTCACTCGACCCGAGCCGGATCGCCTTGTTGTACCGGGCGGATTCGAAATCCGGATCGATCGGCGCTACGGGCCTGGATTCAGCCGTGGGCGTGGTGTCGGAGTCCGCTGTGGCCCAGCGAATCCAACCGCCACCACATGGGCGGCCACGACCGATGCGGCGAGTCCGGTCAATTCCATCCGCTTCTTTATGGCCGTCTACCGAATCGATCCAGGAACGCGACTGAGTCGGCCGACGTGGGCAAACAGGCGGATGCGGGGGGAGGGTGTCCACGGTGGGCTGTCGCTCGGTGTGGCCTCGAGCGCCATCCGGCCTGACGAGGCTCGTGGCGCGGGCCTCACGGTGCGCATACCGCATAAACGGTGATTGTGCGTGCGTCGGCCGCCGTGACCTGCCAACCAGTAGCCGGGGAACCCCCGACAGGACGGTCGTTGATGATCTCGAGCTGGCCTGCCGCGTTGGTCTGGTAGCCGCCACCGACGGCGAAGGTGCCGGCAGGGCACGAGACAACAGCGTTGCCCGTGTTGGTGGTAGCAGTGACGACCTGGCTCTGGGACCCAGGGCTCGCACCTTGGACGCCCTGATTCCCCTGAGATCCCTGCGGACCGGTTGCACCTTGGAAGCCCTGGAAGCCCTGGAAGCCCTGGGGCCCTTCCGCGCCGGTGTCGCCCTGGAACCCCTGCGCACCAGTGTCGCCCTGGAAACCCTGGTTGCCCTGCGCACCAGCATCGCCCTGGAAACCCTGGTTGCCCTGCGCACCAGCATCGCCCTGGAAACCCTGGTTGCCCTGCGCACCAGCATCGCCCTGGAACCCCTGGTTGCCCTGCGCACCAGCATCGCCCTGGAACCCCTGGTTGCCCTGCGCACCGGCCTCACCCTGGAAACCCTGGTTGCCCTGCGCACCGGCCTCACCCTGGAAACCCTGGTTGCCCTGCGCACCGGCCTCACCCTGGAACCCCTGGTTGCCCTGCGCACCGGCCTCACCCTGGAAACCCTGGGGCCCCTGCGCACCACCCCCGTCACCCTGGGGACCCTGCGCGCCGGTGTCGCCCTGGAAACCCTGGCTGCCCTGCGCACCGGTGTCACCCTGGAACCCCTGGCTGCCCTGCGCACCCGCCTCACCCTGGAACCCCTGAGGCCCCTGCGCACCACCCCCGTCACCCTGGGGACCCTGCGCGCCGGTGTCGCCCTGGAACCCTTGGCTCCCCTGCGCACCGGTGTCACCCTGGAACCCCTGAGGCCCCTGCGCGCCGGTGTCGCCTTGGGGCCCTTGGGATCCTTGGTGCTTATGGTGCCAGCCGCCCCACCAGCGTCCCTCTCCTTCTTCGTCGTCGTGGTCATGGGCTTCCCAGTGGGGGCGGGGATCGAAATCGGCACTGACGGCGCCATTCGGGCCTGGCACCCCGAGCGCGTAATCGATACGGGGCTCGCCGAGTGCATCGGCGAGGGCGGTTGCTGTTGACGCGAGGTTGACGACCACGCCAAGGCATCCCGCGGCCGAAAGCATCGTGGCGGTCTGGACCCAAGATCTGCGAAGCGACTTACGCTTCATCATTGAACCTTCCTGCAGAACTGGCAGCTAGTGCACGGACATTCACCGAATTCATGGAGGCACAGTGGCCCACCGCGTGCCGAGAGCACGTAAGTCACGGAAGGCGCCTATTCATACTGTAGGAATGCCGACTTCAACCTGAGGCAACCTCAAATGAACTGTATCGCCCGCGAATTCGGATCTGCGGGCTCACGGCAGGCGAGTGATAACCATTCCTCCGTTCTTCCTTCCAATGGCGTATGCATACCCGGCAGGGTGACGGTCGGTCAGAAGGAGGAAGCGCACGTGGCCCGACAGGTCAAGCTCATCCGCGGTTCACGCCTTGGTTCTGCTGAATGCAGGAGAAAGCATCAAGGCCGTGAGCGAGTATCTCGGTCACCCCCATCCATCGATGGTGTGCGGACCGGCGCGACACGAGGCCGCTCAACTGCCAAAGACCGTGGCATCATGTCTGGTTCGCTCGATATGAAGATCGACGCACGCTTGGAGCAGCGAATCATCCGCGAGAATGTGAGAGATGCTGCCCACAAGGAACGATTCGGCGGGAATGAGGACGCCCACGACCATCTCGTGGTTGAGCCGATCGACGTAGCCGCCGCTGACGAGATCCTCGGCCTGATGGATGAGGTTCTCGAAGAGGTCTACCAGTCACCCGCACGAGTGGCGCAGCGTCAGCAACGGTTCGAACGCGAACAGCGACGCAGAAAAGGCGACGAGGCCACGCCTACGGACAGCGCTTCACCGCCTGCGAGTGAAGCTGTCGACGACGCTCCGCCATTTTGATCTTGGGCTGATGAGCACTCACGGGCCACAGATGGCCCAGGGCCCGTCCCACACGCTCCGGTCGCGGGTCGAGAATGCCCCCATGGACCACCTGCTGCATCTCGACCGCACGCTCGACGAGCTGGATCCGCCCCGCTGGACGGCTCCTGCCCCTGACGCGACCCACCTGGTCCGCAAGGTGCACGGACTGCGGCGCGTTCCGCTGGGCCGGCTCGGTCCGGCGGATCTGCGCACGCTCGTCGCGCAGCAGGTGGCCCTGCCCCACGTGCTTCCGCTGGTGGTGCGCCTGCTCCTCGAGGAGCCGCTCCTGGACGCGTACTTCTACGAAGGAGACCTGCTGCTGGCCGCCGTCGAGGCCCCGCCCGCCGCCTGGGACCTGCTGCCGGACCTCGGCGCCCGGCTGCGCGCCGTGATCACGGCACTGCCGGAGGAAGCGGTCGCCGGCCTGCCTCGCGGCGCCGCCGAGGAGCTCGCCCGTTTCGCGGCAGGACCGCGGTCACCTCGTTGATCCGACGAAGAGGGCCCGCCGCCCTGCTGGACGACGGGCCCTCACGCGCGGATCCGCGGGGTCAGCCCGACCCCACGAAGACCACCAGCAGCAGCCACACCACCGGCGCCGTCGGCAGCAGCGAGTCGAGGCGGTCCATGATCCCGCCGTGGCCCGGAAGCAGCGTGCCCATGTCCTTGATGCCGAGGTCCCGCTTGATCATCGACTCCCCGAGGTCGCCCAGCGTGGCGCTGACGGCGACGGCGAGGCCGAGGAGGAGTCCCTGCCACCAGGTCCCGTCGTCGATGAGGAACTGCATGCACAGCGCCCCGGCGGCCATCGCGAACGACACCGCGCCGAGGAGCCCCTCGCGGGTCTTGCCGGGGCTGATGCGCGGCGCGAGCTTGTGCTTGCCGAAGCGCCAGCCGACCGCGTACGCGCCGGTGTCGCTGACCACGGTGAGCAGCAGGAAGGTGAGCACCCGCTCCGGACCGTCGTCCGCCGTCAGCATCAGCGCGACGAAGGTCGCCAGGAAGGGGACGTAGAAGGCGGCGAACACGCCGGCCGTGACGTCCCTCAGATAGCCCTCCGGCCGCTCGGTCATGCGCCAGACGAGCACCGCGAGCGCGGTGAGAGCCATCGCCACCCATGCGCCCTCCGCCCCGCGGACATAGCCGGCGACGACCATCGCCGCGCCGCCCACCGCGAGGGGGACGAGGGGCGCCTTGATCTGCTTGCGCTCCTCGAGCCGGGAGGTCAGCTCCCACAGACCGACGACGACGGCGACAGCGATCACGCCGACGAAGACGGCCTTGACGAGGAAGAGGGAGACGACGATCACCGCGCCGAGCCCGACGCCGACCCCTATCGCCGCGCGCAGGTCCCGGCCGGCGCGCTTCTTCTGCGGCGGTTCGGGCCGGGCGGAGGGCTGCGGAGTGGGATCGCCCGGCGGCGGCGGAGTGGGCATGGGCTCCTGCGGCATCTCGTCGCGGAACAGGGGGCCGCCCGGCCGAGCGGCCCCCTGGTCACGGTCCTCGCGGTGTTCGCCGCGGTGGTCCTCGGCGTCTCTACCTGCGTCGGGAAGGTCCGGCACGATGAGCATGGGGCGAGTCTGCTGCGCGTCGCGCCCATCGTATGCGGGACCCGCCGGGAGGGGCCCCTGGTCGGGCGGCGGCCATGCTCCGGCGTATCCGGCGCCGTGCGGGGCCCCCCAGGAAGAGTCGTTCATCAGACCTCGAGCAGCTCGGCTTCCTTGTGCTTGAGCAGCTCGTCCACCTGCGCGACGTACTTCGCGGTGGTGTCGTCGAGCTCCTTCTCCGCACGGCGGCCCTCGTCCTCGCCGACCTCGCCGTCCTTGATCAGCTTGTCGATCGTCTCCTTGGCCTTGCGGCGCACGGAGCGGATCGAGATCTTGGCGTCCTCCGCCTTGGTCTTGGCGACCTTGATGTACTCCTTGCGGCGGTCCTGGGTGAGCTCCGGGAACACCACCCGGATGATGTTGCCGTCGTTGCTCGGGTTGACGCCCAGGTCGGAGTCGCGGATCGCCTGCTCGATGTTGCGCAGAGCGGTCTTGTCGAACGGCGTGACGACTGCCATCCGCGGCTCGGGAACCGAGAACGAGGCCAGCTGGTTGATCGGGGTCAGGGCACCGTAGTAGTCCGCCACGATCTTGTTGAACATCGCCGGGTGCGCACGTCCGGTGCGGATCGCGGCGAAGTCATCCTTGGCGACCAGGACGGCCTTCTCCATCTTCTCCTCGGCCTCGAGGAGGGTCTCTTCGATCACCACTTGCTCCTGCGTGTCTTGAGGTTGGCCCGGCTCGTACCACTGGGCCGGCGGGACCTGCGTCGCGTATTGCCTGCACGGTGTCCGACCGGCAGGACTTTGTCCATCCCTCGAGGGAGCGCCCCCGGATCAGGCTCGGGTGCCCCGGTTGCTCACGAGCGTGCCGATCTTCTCACCCTTGACGGCCCGGGCGATATTGCCCTCGGTAAGGAGCTCGAAGACGAGGATCGGCAGGGCGTTGTCACGGCAGAGCGTGATCGCCGTGGCGTCGGCGACCTTGAGGTTGCGCGACAGCACCTCGCCGTACTCCAGCGCGTCGAACTTGACCGCGTCCGCGTTGGTCTTGGGGTCGGAGTCGTAGACCCCGTCGACACCGTTCTTGCCCATGAGGAGCGCTTCCGCGTCGATCTCGAGGGCCCGCTGGGCAGCGGTGGTGTCGGTGGAGAAGTAGGGCATGCCCATACCGGCGCCGAAGATGACCACGCGGCCCTTCTCCAGGTGGCGCACGGCGCGCAGCGGGATGTACGGCTCCGCGACCTGGCCCATCGTGATGGCGGTCTGGACACGCGAGTCGATGCCTTCCTTCTCCAGGAAGTCCTGGAGGGCGAGGCAGTTCATGACCGTGCCGAGCATGCCCATGTAGTCCGAGCGGGCCCGGTCCATGCCGCGCTGCTGGAGCTCGGCCCCGCGGAAGAAGTTGCCTCCGCCGATGACGACCGCGATCTCTGCCCCGTCCCGTACGACCGCGGCGATCTCGCGGGCGATTGCGTGTACGACGTCGGGGTCGACGCCCAGACCCCCTCCTCCGGCGAAGGCCTCACCGGACAGCTTCAGCATGAAGCGTCCGGACTTCTTGCCGTGGTTGTCGTCGCTTTGTGCGGCGCCCTGATTCATGGAGATCTCCTCGTGCACATGCGAAGAAGGCCATTGCCAGTGGGTCCTTGCGGTTTCCCGTACGGCAATGGCCTCCTCGTCAGATCTGCGATCGTCCGGCGCGAACACCGAGGACGACTGCTTCAGACCCTACCGGGGTCCGGTGTCCGTAGCGTACGGACTCAGATGCCGACCTTGATGCGCGTGAAGCGCTTCAGGGCGACACCGGCCTCGTCCAGAATCTGCTGGACGGACTTCTTGTTGTCGAGCGCGTACGGCTGGCCGAGGAGGGTGGCCTCCTTGAAGAAGCCGTTGACGCGACCCTCGACGATCTTCGGGAGGGCGGCCTCGGGCTTGCCCTCGGCGCGGGTGGTCTCCTCGGCGACGCGGCGCTCGGCCTCGACGACCTCGGCCGGGACGTCCTCGCGCGAGAGGTACTTCGGCGCGAAGGCGGCGATGTGCTGCGCAACGCCCTTGGCGAGCTCGGCGTTCGGCTTGTCCAGCTCGACCAGGACACCGATCTGCGGGGGCAGGTCGGGCATGGTGCGGTGCATGTAGGCGGCGACGTACGCGCCGGAGAACTGCGCGAAGCGGTCCAGGACGATCTTCTCGCCGAGGTTGGCGTTGGCCTCGTCGACGTACGCCTGCACGGTCTTGCCGGGCTCGATCTCGGAGGCGAGCAGCGCCTCGAGGTCGGCCGGGGAGGTCTTGGCGACGTGCGCGGCGAGCGCGCCGGCGACGGCCTGGAACTTGTCACCCTTGGCGACGAAGTCCGTCTCGCACTTCAGCTCGACGAGGACGCCGGAGGTGTTGTCCTCGGCGATGAGGGAGACGACGGCGCCGTTCTCGGCGGAGCGGCCCTCGCGCTTGGCGACGCCCTTCTGGCCCTTGATGCGCAGGGCCTCGACGGCCTTGTCGACGTTGCCTTCGGCCTCGTCCAGCGCCTTCTTGCAGTCCATCATGCCGGCGCCGGTGAGCTCGCGGAGCTTCTTGACGTCAGCGGCGGTGTAGTTCGCCATGTCCTTGAATCTCTCTCGAAAGTCGAAAGTCGAAGATCTACGGGTGATCGGCGGGGGCGATGCCCACTGGCACCGTCCCCGCCGTCAACAACCGAACCTGTGAGGTCAGGCCTGCTCGGTGTCCGCCGGCTTCTCAGCCTCGGCGGCCGGGGCCTCCGCAGCGTCGGCGGCCGGGGCCTCGGCAGCGGCCTCGGCCGGCTTGGCCTCGGCAGCGTCCTCGGAGTCAGCCTTCTTCTCGCCCTCGAGGAGGTCACGCTCCCACTCGGCGAGCGGCTCGCCGGCGGCCTTCTCGCCCGGCTTGGAGTCGCCGGTGGCGACGCCGGAGCGGGCGATGAGGCCCTCGGCGACGGCGTCGGCGATCACGCGGGTGAGCAGGGTGACGGAGCGGATCGCGTCGTCGTTGCCCGGGATCTTGTAGTCGACCTCGTCGGGGTCGCAGTTGGTGTCCAGGATCGCGACGACCGGGATGTGGAGCTTGCGCGCCTCACCGACGGCGATGTGCTCCTTCTTGGTGTCGACGATCCAGACGGCGCTGGGCACCTTCTGCATCTCGCGGATACCACCGAGGGTCTTCTCCAGCTTGGCCTTCTCACGCGAGAGGACCAGGAGCTCCTTCTTGGTGAGGCCGGAGGCGGCCACGTCCTCGAAGTCGATCTGCTCAAGCTCCTTGAGGCGCTGCAGACGCTTGTAGACGGTGGAGAAGTTGGTGAGCATGCCACCCAGCCAGCGCTGGTTGACGTACGGCATGCCGACGCGCGTCGCCTGCTCGGCGATGGCTTCCTGGGCCTGCTTCTTGGTGCCCACGAACATGATGGAGCCGCCGTGCGCGACGGTCTCCTTGACGAACTCGTAGGCGCGGTCGATGTACGACAGCGACTGGAGCAGGTCGATGATGTAGATGCCGTTGCGCTCCGTGAAGATGAATCGCTTCATCTTCGGGTTCCAACGACGGGTCTGGTGACCGAAGTGGACGCCGCTCTCCAGCAGCTCCCGCATCGTGACGACGGCCATGGCCGTATCTCCTTGGGTTCTCGGTTATGTCCTGACGCCCCGACGCGCCGTGCCGCAAGGGACCGAGGAGCGCGGCCACCGACCGATGAGAGTCTGGTGGCGGGGCGTGCGAAGTCGACCCGGTGACCCGGATCGCCAGAAGAAGTGTACGGGACCGCGGACGCACCGGGTGACGGCGCTGTCCACAACGGACCGGTTGTCCACAGATCCGGACCATGATCAACGGGGGCGGCGGCTGCCGGGGCACGGTTCCGTCCATGAACTGTGCGCTTTCCGCGTTTGCGATCTGGCGGATCTCCGCCGTGCCGGTGCTTGTCGCGACGGCCGTGACGGCTGTGACAGCTGTGACAGCTGTGACAGCTGTGACGGGCTGCCCGGCACCGTCAGCACGGGGGCCGGCCCGTGCCGGGCCGGTGGTCACGGTCAGCGCCCCGGACCTTCGTACCGGCACCGGCCCTTCGCCGCACGAGCTCGACCAGCGTCTCGTCACGGTCGGTGCGCCGGGCACCGGTGGTCCGACGTCGTCCGCGCCGGAAGCCCCGCCGCCCGCCACCCCGCCAGGACCGGCGGGCAGCGGTGACGCCCTCACCACGGACACCGGGCCCGGGCAAGCGACTCCGGACCCGGACGCGCCACCGCCCGCGCGCAGCGATGACAGCCTGACCGCGGACGTCCGGCACCGGCCCGCGACTCCCGCGCGCAGCGGCGAAGGCCTCACCACGGCTGCGCCGGATCCGGACGCGCCACGGAGCTGGCCGGTCGGTGCGCCGCGGCCGCTCGTCGTCCGGGGGTGGGAGCCCCCCTCGTCCCCCTACGGCCCGGGGCACCGTGGTGTGGACCTGGCCGCGGCCGCCGGCTCGCCCGTACGAGCGGCGGCCTCCGGCACGGTCTCCTTCGCCGGATCGGTCGCCGGCCGGGGCGTCCTCACCATCACTCTCACCGGTACGGGTGACCCGCCGTTGCGTACGAGCTACGAACCGGTCCGCCCGCTGGTCGACGAAGGCACGGCCGTGACGGCCGGGCAGGTCGTGGCGACCGTCGAGCCGGGAGCCTCCCACTGCCGGGGCTGTCTGCACTGGGGGCTGCGACGCGGCACGGCGTACCTGGACCCGCTGGCCCTGCTGCCGCCCTGGATGCTGCGCCGCGGCCCGTCGCGCCTGCTACCGGTGTTCGGAGTCCCCGGCCCCCGCGCAGCCCCCGAGGCGCTCCCGCCGACGGCCGCCGCAGGGGCGGCGGACCTGCTCCACGCGACCTTGCTGCTGGCGGGTGGCGCAGTGGCGCACCGCGCCCTGCGCGGGCGACCACGCGATGCCGGGCCCGGCACACGGTCCGGCGGGGCCGCACGCGGTACGGCGGGGCCGGGCACACGATCCGGCGGGCCCGGCACACCACGAGACGGAACCCACGCCCGACGGGCGCCCGCCGCGGCGGCCACGCTCAGCCCCGCACGCCTCGCAGCACCATGGCGACGGCCGCTTCCGCGATGGCGTCGGGCTCCTCGGCCGCGCCGAGCTCGATACGGCGGACCGCCGCGTCGACCACGCCCTGAAGCAGCATCGCGGTCAGCCGGGGCCGCTCCTGGCCGAGCTCGCCGAGGGCCTCGACGATCATGGCGATCAGAGCCCCGTGCGCGGCGCGGATCTTCTCCCTGGCCCCGGCCTCCAGCTCGCTCGCCGAAATGGCGACGACGGCCCGGTGCCGCCGGTCACCGACCAGCTCGAGCTGGCGGCGCACATACGCCTCGACCTTGCCCTCCGGGGTGTCCGCGCTGCCCATCGCGGTCTCCACCTCGGCCGCCCAGACGGGGAAGTCCACCGCGCAGAGCTCCTCGACGACCGCGGCACGCGACCGGAAGTACTCGTAGACGGAAGACCTCGCCAAGCCGGTGCGCTCGGCCAGGGCGGGGAAGGTCAGCGCCTCCGTACCGCCTTCGGACAGGAGGGAACGCGCGGCGTCCAGCAGGGCGCCTCGCTGCATCGTCCGGTGCTCGGCCACGGAGGCCGCTCGAATCCTGGGCACGCCACCACTTTACGGATCCCGCCCCGGCGATCCCAGAGTCACCGTCCCACGTCGGCCAGCTTCGCCCGCAGCTGCAGCACCGACTTGGTGTGGATCTGGCTGACCCTGCTCTCCGTGACGCCGAGGACATTCCCGATCTCGGCCAGCGTGAGCCCCTCGTAGTAGTAGAGCGTGACGACGGTCTTCTCACGGTCCGGCAGGGTGTTGATGGCCCGGGCGAGGAGTCTGCGCAGCTCCCGGTCCTCGGCCACCTCGACCGGGTTGTCGGCGGCGGTGTCCTCGAGCGTGTCCATGAGGCTGAGGCGCTCGCCGCCTTCCCCCCCGACGTGCAGCAACTCCTCCAGCGCCACCACGTTGGCGAGCGACAACTGGCTGAAAACCGAGTGCAGTTCGTCGACCGTGATGCCCATCTCCTCGGCGACCTCGGACTCCGAAGGTGTGCGCCGCAGCTGGGCCTCCAGCGTGGCGTACGCACGCTCCACGGCCCGGGCCTTCTGCCGCACGGACCGGGGGATCCAGTCCAGCGCGCGCAGTTCGTCGATCATCGCGCCGCGGATCCGGGTGATGGCGTACGTCTCGAACTTGATCGACCGCTCGATGTCGAACTTCTCGATGGCGTCGATGAGCCCGAAGACTCCGGAGGAGACGAAGTCCGCCTGCTCGACGTTGGACGGCAGGCCGACGCTCACCCGGCCCGCGACGTACTTGACCAGCGGCGAGTAGTGCAGGATCAGCTGTTCCCGCAGCCGGCCGTCACCCGTGGCCTTGTACGACCGCCACAACTCCTCGAGCGACGAGGGTGCGGCAGGCCGCACGGTGCCACGGGCAGCGGGTGGCGCTGCCGCGCGGTCAGACCCGGAGGTGTGCTGGGGCATGCGTTGCCTTGAGCCGTTCTGCTGTGAAGGGAGCGGGAGGCCGCCTGGGCCGGGAACCCGGTGAGCGTAGCGTGACTGCACGGTTGCGGTGGGCGAAGGACCGGCTTACGAACCGGTGCGGGTATGCGCCTTCGTCCACACCTTCGAACCGGGGCGGGTATGCGCCGTCGTCCACACCTTCGAGCCGGGGCCGATGCCCCATGCACCGGCCCCTCCGGTCCCGTCGACTGGACTGCAGAGGTCATCGGGTTCACCTTTTCACCCGAATGCCCGGGGTCAAGTAACGCCTCGCCGCGCGTTCGAACCATGACGTCGTCTGCGCGTCAACTTCCATCCCTCTCCGTCCCGTTCCACGAATCCGAGTGAATGAAGTTCGTACAGCTTGCCGCGGGCCTCGTCGACCGTCGTGCCGCCTTCGCGGGCGACCTGGTGCACGGCGCACGCACCCCGCGCGGGCAGCGCCTCGAGAACCCGCCTGGCGAGCGGGTCCAGCAGGTCCCTGGGCACCACGGGACCGCTGTGCGTCGGCGCCAGTTCCCCTATCCGGCCGATCAGTTCGACGACTTCCGCCGCATCGGTGACCAGCACACTCTCGCCGCGCAGCAGTTCGTGGACGCCTGCCGACAGCCCGCTGGTGACCGGTCCGGGCACTCCTATCGTGTGACGGCCGAGCCGTTGGGCACTGCGCGCGGTGACCAACGAGCCGCTGCGGTACTCGGCCTCGACCACGACAGTGCCCCTCGTCAACGCGGCGATGACGCGGTTGCGCTGGACGAACCTGCTCGGGGTGGGATGGCCGCCCGGCGGCAACTCGCCGATGACGAGCCCCTGTTCGACGATGCGTCCGATCAATTTGCCGTGACCGCGGGGGTAGGCGACATCGACACCGCAGGCGAGGACGGCCACCGTGGCACCGCCGGCGGCCAGCGCTCCGCGGTGTGCCGAGCCGTCCACGCCGAACGCCGCCCCTGACACCACGACCCAGCCGCGCTCCGCGAGTCCGGCCCCGAGACCCGTTGCCATGTGCGCCCCGTACGGTGTGCAGGCCCGTGCCCCCACCACCGCGACCGAGCGCAGCGCCCATTTCCTCAGGTCGGGCCTGCCCCGCACCCACAGCCCGACGGGTGAGGCGTCCTGGAGGTCGTCGAGCTGGCTCGGCCACTCGGCGTCGCCCGGGACGACGAACCGGCCGCCGACCGCGTGCACGGCGTCCAGGTCCCGCTCCGGGCACACTCCCACGGCCCGGTCCCGCAGCCCCTGTACCCGCTGCTCGGAAACGCCCGCGAGGGCCCCGGCGGCGCAGTCCTCCGATGTCAGCAGGGCCAGTAGTCCCTCGGCGCCGAACTGGCGGAGCCACCGTCCGCCGTGCTCGTCCCCCGGTTCGAGGATGCGCGTCAACGCGGCGCGCGCCATCCGCTCCCGGTCGTCGGCGCCACGGTCCGGTGTCCGCGGCGTCATGGCCGGCCCCCGATCACCGCGAGGGCCCCTGCCGGTACGCCCCGCGCGATCCCGGTCCGCAGTTCAAGGGCCAGGGCGACGTCGGACGCCTCCGGCCGGTCCCTGCCGGCGAGGTCCGCGACGGTCCAGGCGACTCTCAGCACCCGGTCCAGACCGCGTGCCGTGAGCAGACCACGGTCCACGTCCCGCTCCGCCGCCGCCAGCGCCCCGGGCGAGACCGTCCAGCGGGTTCGCAGTTCGTGGCCGGGGACCTCGCTGTTGACGGACCACGGAGTACCGTCCAGACGCGCCGCCGCACGTGCCCGTGCCTCGCGCACGCGGTCGGCCACCACCGCCGTGGAGTCTCCGCGGCCGCCCTGGCCGAGCAGGTCGGACCGGCTCACCGGCTCGACCTCGATGCGCAGGTCGACCCGGTCCAGCAGCGGGCCCGACAGCCGGGCCTGGTACCGCCGGATCGCCGAGGCGGGGCAGTCGCACCCGGCGCCGTGCAGTGTGTGCCGCCCGCAGGGGCACGGGTTGGCGGCCAGCATCATCAGGAATCTGGCCGGCAGACGCACCACGCCCCCGCTCCTGGCCACGACCACATGGCCCGACTCCAGGGGCTGCCGCAGGGCGTCCAGCGCCTTCCCGGAGAACTCCGGCGCCTCGTCGAGAAAGAGCAGTCCACGGTGTGCGAGAGAGACGGCACCCGGCTTCGGCAGGCCGTTCCCGCCACCGACCAGCGACTGCATGGTCGCCGAATGGTGCGGTGCGCAGTACGGCGGTGTCCGCACCAGCGGCTGGCCCGGCGGGAGCAGGCCCGCCACCGAGTGCACCGCCGTGACTTCGAGCGACTCCCGGCGGGTCAGCGGCGGCAGCACACCGGGCAGCCGCTCGGCGAGCATGGTCTTTCCCGCGCCCGGCGGGCCCGAGAGCAGCAGATGGTGTCCGCCGGCCGCCGCGACCTCGAGGCCCGTGCGTGCGGTGTGCTGACCGGCGACGTCGGCCAGGTCCGGTCCGCCCGCCGCGTCCGTGGCGATGCCCGTGCCGACACCCGCGCCCGGCACCAGCAGCCCCGCCAGCATGCGGTCGGGTCTGCCCTCCTCGACGGCCTCTTCGTCGGGCACCGGCTCGTCGGCGAGCACCGCGATCAGCTGTCGCAGACTCCGCACGCCGAGGACCGAGATCCCCGGTACGAGTGAAGCCTCACCGGCTGTCTGCTCAGGCACGACGACCTGTTCGTACCCGGCCTCGGCCGCGGCGAGCACTGCGGGGAGCACGCCTCGCACCGGTCTGACCCGGCCGTCGAGGCCCAGCTCCCCGATGAGCACGAGGTCGGCGATCTGCCGCGGGTCGATCCGCTCGGCGGCGCCGAGCACGGCGACGGCCACGGCGAGATCGAAGCCGCTCCCGCCCTTGGGCACGGACGCCGGGCTGAGCCCCACGGTGAGCTTCTTCTGCGGCCACTCGGCGCCGGAGTTCACCACGGCCGCCCGCACCCGGTCCCGGCTCTCCACCAGGCTCTTGTCCGGAAGGCCGACGAGCGTGAACGCGGCGACTCCCGGCTCCAGATCCGCCTGGACCTCGACCACCACGCCCTCGACGCCGACCAGGGCGACGGAACACGCGCGTGCGAATCCCATCAGGCCACCCCGCGGGCGTGCTCGACGACCGCGCGGCCGCGCCTGGGCAGCAGCACGCCGACGAGGTCGATGCGCACGCCGCCCGGTGGTGCGCCGCCGTGCCGCTCGAGCCAGCACTCGGCGAGCCGCCGCAGCCGTACCGCCTTGACCGGTGTGATCGCGGCCATCGGATGTTCGTACCCGCCGATCCTGCGGGTCTTGACCTCGCAGACGACGACCGTGTCGCCGTCGCGGGCGACGATGTCGATCTCCCCGGACCGACCGCAGCGCCAGTTCCTTGCCAGCAGCCGCATGCCGGACCTGGTCAGCAGCCTCGCCGCCAGGTCCTCTCCGTACCGTCCCAGTGCCCCCGTCGCGTTCATTCCGGCACCACCTCCGGCACCGACTCTGACGCGTGGGACCCCTCAATGTGGATCTTGGTCGAAAGCTGTGGACAGCCCGCGGTGTGTGGAAAACCGCGTCACCCGCGGGAGTGGAATCAGCTGCCGGGAAGCTCGAGGTCGCTCTTGTTGAGCTCCTCGATGTTCACGTCCTTGAAGGTGAGCACCCGGACCTGCTTGACGAATCTGGCGGGCCGGTACATGTCCCACACCCAGGCGTCCGCCATCGAGACCTCGAAGAAGACCTCGCCCTGGACCGAGTGCACCTGCATCTCGTAGTCGTTGGTGAGGTAGAAGCGACGCTCGGTCTCGATGACGTATTTGAACAGCCCGACGACGTCTCGGTACTCCCGGTAGAGCTTCAGCTCCATCTCGGTCTCGTACTTCTCGAGGTCCTCGGCGCTCATGGCATGTTCCCCTTCAGCCTTGCGTCCCCCTATTGTGCGCCAGCCGCACTGGGGTCCTGGACGGTTTCCGTGTCCAGAACCACCGGCGCACCCGGGGGTCCCTCGTCGAGCAGCGTCCGCAGCAGCTCGGCGAGCCTGGTCGGATACACCGTCTCACGCGCCGCCGACAGTTCGGCGGAGGTCCACCATCTGAGGCCCGCGACGCTCCGCTGCTCGAGCTCCGTCAGCCCGCCCGGGGCGGTCTCGGTCTGCGTCGTACGCGCCAGGAAATACCATTCGTCCTGGTCCCAGCGCCGGCCGTCGAACGGGAACGAGCACTGGCGCTGCCACAGCACCGGCCCCAGTTCCACGTCGGTTATCCCGGTCTCCTCGGCCAGTTCCCGCAGCGCGGCCTCTTCCCGCGTCTCTTCGCCCTCCAGGCCGCCGCCCGGGGTGAACCACCAGTCGTCCGCCGGGTCCCCCGGCTCGTACCCGTGCATGAGCAGGATCCGGTCCCCCGGATCGAGCAGCACGACCCGGGAGACCTTGCGGAGCGGGGGCACGGCGGCCGGCCCGTCATGCGACACCGGAGACCTCCCTGTCCGCGCGCCGGCTGCGGCCGAGACGCCCCGCCACCGGCCCGTAGGCGGCCCCGCCGAAGATGAGCACGGCGCCGGCGACCACCGCGCCGAGCATGAGCTTCACCGGTCCGGGCTGCGACACTCCGCCCGGCAGTGCCTCGAACCCGGCGGGTCGTTCGACCAGGCCGCCGTCGAGCGGCCACGCCACGGCGTCCACCCGTGCGGAGACGGCGGAACGCGGGACCGAGCCGTGGCCGGGGTCCTGGAGGTGGGACCGTGAGTCGAGCGACCCCATCCGCTCGTCGCCGAGGAGGAACAGTTGCCCCTCGGGCACGCTCGCGGTGAACTTCTGCGACGCGGGCCCGTCGCTCTGGAGCAGATACGGTTCCTCGACGGCCTTGCCGTTCACGGTCAGCCGGCCGTTGTCGGCGCAGCAGGCGATCTCGTCGCCGCCGACGCCCACCACACGCTTGATCATGGGCATGTCGCCCCACAGCTTGTCGCGGAAGACCACGACGTCACCTCGGCGCACGTCCGCGCCGTCGATGCGCTCCGCGAGCACCCGGTCGCCCGCCTCCACGGTCGGCGCCATCGAAGCCGTGGGTACCGTGTACGGCTGGTAGACGAGGGCGCCCCACACGAAACCGCCGAGGAAGAGCACACAGCCGACGGCCACGGCCAGCCCCGACAGCGCATTGCCGAGCCGGCCGCGGCCGTCGTCGTCACGTCCCGTTCCGCCCATCCCGGCGCTCCCCACCTCGGAGATACGACCCCCGGGACGTTCCCCGGGGATCGGCGATCTGGGCGGCACCCTACCCGGCGGTACGCCTGCCGGTCATCAGCCTCCTGCGCCACAGCACGACCGGCAGCGCGCCGGCCACCCCGAGCGCCGCGGGAGCGGCGGCGGCAGCGTCGATCCCGGGCTGGTCGAAGGTACCCGGCACGGGGAGCGTGGACCAGCGGTCCAGCGGCCATGCGACCACCACGGCGCGGCCCACGACCTTCTCGACCGGGACGAATCCGCGGTTCACGTCTTCCATGTGGTAGCGGGAGTCCTGGGAGTTCTGGCGGTTGTCGCCCATCACCCAGATCTTGTCGTCGGGCACCTTGAACGGCCCGAACGGCATGTCGTCGCAGGCGGAGCTGCCGGGGAAGATGTAGTCCCGCTCGTCCAGGGCCTTGCCGTTGACCTTGACCGGGCCGCCCTTCTTGCACTCCACCGTGTCGCCGCCGACCGCGATCGTCCGCTTGATGAGGTCCTTCTCCTCGGCGGACGGCATCAGCCCGATGAAGCTGAGGAACTTCTGCACGACGTTCGGCTCCGGCGTGGGCTCGCCCTCGAGCCAGCCGCCCGGATCGTGGAAGACCACGACCTCGCCGCGCTCGGGCTCCGACCCGAACCACGGGGTGAGCTTGTCCACGAGGACACGGTCGCCGCGCTGGAGGGTGTTCATCATCGAGTCCGACGGGATGGAGAACGCCTGCACCAGAAACGTCTTGATCAGCAGCGCCAGCAGGAGCGCGATACCGACCAGGAGCGGCAGTTCCTTCCAGAAGGACTTCTGCTTCTTCCGATCCGTACCGCTGCCCTCCGAGGAATCGCCGCCGTCGCCGGTCGCCGACGCCGAGTCGTCCGTCATGTCCGAGGGCGTCTCAGAAGACCCCTTCCGCTCCTCGGGATCGTCGTGCCCGGACCGTGCGCCGACCGCCACGTCCCCCACATCCACTCCTCACGCCGTGCGAACCGCCTGTGCCACAGCAGGTACAGGCCCACCACTCCCATAACGAGCGGGAGTTCCGCAGGGGTCGGGAGCAGGACCATCTGGTTCCGGTCCTGGGAGGACACACTATTCGACGGTGGCTGTGCCGCCGTCCCCCCGGCGCGCCCGTCGGGCACGGACGCATAGGTCTCCGGCTCCTCCAGTCGCCGCCAGTGGTCCAGCGGCCAGGCGATCACGACGGCCTGCCCGACGACCTGGTCCTGAGCCACCGTGCCGCTGCCCTGCTCGTCGAGATGGAACCGGGAGTCGGCCGAGTCCGACCGGTGGTCCCCCATCACGAAGTACCGTCCCTCGGGCACCTGGACGTCGAACGTCATCGTCGAGGGCACGTCCCCGGGGTTCAGATACGGTTCGTTCAGCGGCACGCCGTTGACGGTGACCCGGCCGTCCTTGTCGCAGCACTTCACACGGTCGCCGCCGACGGCGACGACCCTCTTGATGAGGTCCCGCTCGTCGTCCGACGGCAGCAGCCCGATGAACGTCAGGGCCTGCTTGACCTGCTTGACCACGATCGGGTCGTCCTGCTTCGGCTTCTCCTCCGGCGGCAGCCAGCCGCCGGGGTCCTTGAAGACGACGACGTCACCCCGCTGCGGCTTCGAGCCGAACCACGGGGTGAGCTTGTCGACCAGGACGCGGTCCTGGATCCTGATCGTCTGCTCCATCGAGCCGGACGGGATGACGAACGCCTGCACCAGGAACGTCTTCAGCACCAGGGCGATGAGCAGCGCCACCGTGATCAGGAGGGGTATCTCCTTGACCGCGGAGCGGCGTCGCTTGCGTTTGACCTTCCGTGCCAGCCGGCGCCGTTCCGCACGGCCGGGCAGCGGCCTCGCGCCGTTCGTCGGCCGGGTCCCGGTCGGCAGCCGGGTGTCCGCCCGGTGGCTGGGACTACGCCCGCGGTTACCCATGGGCGCCGCCGGGAGGCGCGTCGGGCACGCCGGAGAACGCGCCCGTGGGGTCGATGCCGGACCAGCGGCCGACCGGCCAGCCGATCCAGTCCGCCCTGCCGACGACCATGTCGACGGGCACCATGCCGCCACCGGGCTGCCCGAGATGGTCGCGGGAGTCACGTGAGTTGCTGCGGTGGTCCCCCATGACCCAGAGCGTGCCCTCGGGAACGACGATGTCGAAGGCCACCTCGGAGGGCCCGCCATCGGGGTGCAGATATCTCTCGTCGACCGGCACGCCGTTCACCTCGACCCTGCCCCCCTTGTCGCAGCAGACAACCCGGTCACCGCCCACGCCCACCACCCGCTTGACGAAGTCCGTCTCGGCGGGCTCGGCGAGTCCGAGTGCGGCGAGCCCTTCTCGTACTACGGAACTGACCGGGTTTTCCGTCACTCCCTCCGGTACGAACGAGCCCGTGCCGTCGAAGACGATCACGTCTCCACGCCGGGGCTCCGCACCGAAACGGTACGCCAGCTTGTTCACCAGCACCCGGTCCCCGACCTGAAGGGTCGGCTCCATGGAGCTGCTGGGGATCTGAAAGGGCTGCATCACGAAGTGGCTCAGCAGCAGCACGAAGACGGCGCAGGCCCCTCCGAGGACTCCCGCCGTGCGCAGGGACATCGGCGGGCGGCGGCCGCCGTAACGACGCGCGGAGCGCGACCCCTCTTCCTCGACCCCGTCCGCGGGGGTGGAAGAGCGGTCGCGCTCCGTGTGCTGTGCTTCGGTGTCCATCGAGGGCAGAGCCTATCCGGCCGCCCTGTGACCGGTTGAACCGAAGCGTCGTCGCGGCTGTGAGCTCAGGCTCAGTTGTCGCGCTTCTCCTTGATCTTCGCGGCCTTGCCGCGCAGCTCACGGAGGTAGTACAGCTTGGCGCGACGGACGTCACCGCGGGTGACGAGCTCGATCTTCTCGAAGATCGGGCTGTGCACCGGGAAGGTGCGCTCGACGCCGACGGAGAAGGAGACCTTGCGGACCGTGAAGGTCTCGCTCACGCCCGCGCCCTGGCGGCGGATGACGACGCCCTTGAACTGCTGGATACGGGAGCGGTTGCCCTCGATGACGCGAACGTGGACGTTCACGGTGTCACCGGGACGGAAGGCCGGGACGTCGCTGCGCAGCGAAGCCGAGTTGACGCTGTCGAGCAGGTGAGCCATTTTGGTCTGCTTCCTCGCCGATGCCACAGGTCATCAGCGGAATATGGGTATGAGATCCGGGGTGCCGGGTCGGGCGGGCGTCGTTCCCCCTGTGGCAGGGGCGCCGGCCGGACGTACAGCAGCGGCTTATTCTTCCACGGCCTCGGGCCTGCGCCAAAATCGGCCGCCGGGCTCGGGTGCCCAGCCGAGGATGGACAGGGTCTCGCGGTCCTTCTTGTCGAACGCCGCGGGGTCGCAACGCTCGATCAGATCCGGCCGGTTGAGGGCCGTGCGGCAGAGCGCCTGATCCCGCCGCCAACGCGCGATCTTCCCGTGGTGGCCGCTGACGAGCACGTCGGGAATCGCGCGTCCGCGCCAGGTGGGGGGCTTGGTGTAGACGGGGCCCTCGAGCAGGTTCGCCATCGCGCCGGGCGCGAAGGAGTCGTCCCGGTGGGATTCGGCGTTGCCGAGGACGCCGGGAAGCAGCCGGGCGACGGCCTCGGTGATCACCAGCACGGCGGCCTCTCCGCCGGCGAGCACGTAGTCGCCGATGGAGACCTCGCGGACCGGCATCCGGGTCGCGTACTCGTCGATGACCCGGCGGTCGATGCCCTCGTAGCGGGCGGGGGTGAAGATCAGCCACGGACGCTCGGAGAGCTCGACGGCGACCTCCTGCGTGAACGGCCGGCCGCTCGGGGTGGGGACCACGAGTACGGGGCCCTGGGCGCCCGCCTCGTAGCCGCTCGCCACGATGTCGTCGAGGGCGTCGCCCCACGGCTCGGTCTTCATGACCATGCCCGGGCCGCCGCCGTACGGGGTGTCGTCGACGGTGTTGTGCCGGTCGTACGTCCAGTCGCGCAGGTCATGGACGTGAACCCCGAGCTGACCGCGGGCGCGGGCCTTGCCGACCAGGGAGACGTTCAGCGGTTCGAGGTACTCGGGAAAGATCGTGACGACGTCGAGCCGCATCAGGACTCGTCCTCCGAGGCGTCACGCGCGGAGGCGACCTCGGCCTCGGTGTCGTCGATCAGTCCAGGCGGCGGGGTGATCACGGCCCGCTGCTCCTCCAGGTCGATCTCCGCGACGATCTCCTGGACGAACGGGATCATCACCTCGCTGCCGTCGGGCCGTTCGACGATGAACAGGTCCTGCGAGGGCAGATGGCTGATCTCGGTGATCCGGCCGATCTCCGTGCCGTCCTCGAGCACCACGTCCAGGTCCATCAGCTGGTGGTCGTAGTACTCGTCGGGCTCCTCGGGAAGCTCCTCCGGGTCCACCTCGGCGATCAGCAGCGTGTTGCGCAGCGCCTCCGCGGCGTTGCGGTCCTTCACGCCCTCGAAGCGCAGCAGCAGCCGGCCGCTGTGCACCCTGCCGGTCTCGATGGTCAGCGGTCCGGCGGTGGCCGGGTCCGTGGCCAGCACGGCGCCCGGGCCGAGCCGCAGTTCCGGCTCGTCCGTGCGTACCTCGACGGTGACCTCGCCCTTGACGCCGTGGGCCCGGCCGATCCGTCCGACTACCAGCTGCACGCTCACCCCTCTTTGCGGCCGGACCGCCGCCGCTAGCGCGGGGTGGTCGCTTGCCGCCGTGGTTCCTCGGTTACTCAATTATCGGTTTGCGGACTTCGACAGCGACACGACAAGGGCCGGGAAGAGCCGGAGCCCTCCCCGGCCCGAGCCGGTGTTCAACTGTTCAGCGGACCTGGTCCACGTCGACGAGGTCGACGCGGATGCCACGGCCGCCGATGGCGCCCACGACGGTGCGCAGAGCGCGCGCGGTGCGGCCGTTGCGGCCGATCACCTTACCGAGGTCGTCGGGGTGGACCCGGACCTCGAGCACGCGCCCGCGACGCAGGTTGCGGGAAGCCACCTGCACATCGTCCGGGTTGTCGACGATGCCCTTCACGAGGTGCTCGAGAGCCTCCTCGAGCATCCTCAGGCCTCGGTGGACTCGGCGGGCGCGGCCTCGGCCTCGTCCGCCTTCTTGTCGGCCTTCTTCGCCTTCGGGGTGATGGCCTCACCCTTGGCGTCGTCACCCTCGATGGCCTTGGCGAAGGCGTCGAAGGAGGCGCGCTTGTCTTCCTTCGTCGCCGGGGCCAGCAGCGGCTTCTCCGGGGCCGGCAGGCCCTTGACCTTCTGCCAGTCACCGGTGAGCTTCAGGATGGCCAGAACCGGCTCGGTCGGCTGGGCGCCGACGGACAGCCAGTACTGGGCACGCTCGGAGTCGACCTCGATGCGCGACGGGTTGTACGTCGGGTGGTACAGCCCGATCTCCTCGATGGCCCGGCCGTCACGGCGGGTACGGGAGTCGGCGACGACGATGCGGTAGTGGGGCTGGCGAATCTTGCCGAGACGCTTCAGCTTGATCTTGACTGCCACGGGAGTGGTGTCTCCTGGTCTTGACGTGGTTGGGCACAACGAGATGCCACGTGGGGTTGCGGTACTCGGGTGCCCGATGGACGCGTCAGCCGGAGGCGAGAGGGTTCCTGTGCGGCTGTCGAGTACAGCTAGCCATTGTGCCACATGCCGGCGACGGCTTTTCACCCGCCCGGGCATCCCGGCGGGCCCGTCGGCGCACGGCCCGCCGGCCGACGAGCTCGTCGGCAGCCTGCCCCCGCGGGCGCGGACGATCAGCTCGCCGCGCCCACTGCCTCCGGGATACGGAACGGCTTACCGCACCCCCCGCAGACGATGGGCGCCTGCGCGAGGACGGACGGGACGACTCTGACGTTGCGGCCGCAGTCGCAGACGGCCTTGACCCGCACGCCGCCGCCCGAGGAACCGTGCCGTGCGGCAGGTCCGCGGAAAGTGCGCTTGGTGTCCGAGGCCGTCGCGGCGGTGTGCGCCTTGAGGGCGCGCTGCAGCCGTTCGATCGTGGGGCGGTACCGCCGCTTGGCCTCCGGATTGAGCGCGACCAGCGAGAAGCCGCTGCTGGGGTGCGGCTCGTCCACATGGTCGAGGCCCATCTCCTCGGCAATGGCCAGGAAGCGACGGTTGTGGTAGCGGCCGGCGCGCGAGGTGTCACGGACACCTCGCGCGGCGGCGATGCCGTGGACTGCTTCGTGAAGCAGTCGCTCGAAGGAGAGCTCGGCGCCGCAGGCGGACGAGGACTCTCCGATCAGGGATTCGGGCGCGGCAAGGTCCGGCAGCTCGGGGTGGTGCCGCTGAATGTCGGCCCACGCCTGTGCCAGCTCTGCGGCGAGAACAGGTGGTGTCGTGCTCACGTCGTGATAACGAGCCGGACGGCCCGCGGGTTCCATTCCGGGCCATCCCAAATAATTTGCACGTACCAGTCAGTTGCTGTCAGTTGCCGTTGATACGTCCTGACGAGGGCGGGTGCGTCGATCTACGGAGGATCTTCACAGCTCGCACCAAGGTGGTACGTAGCGACCCGCCCCCGCCGGCAGGGCCGTCAGTAGGCCCGGGCCACGATCGCGACAGTACCCGGCGCGTCGTCCGCATCGGGCACCGACCCGTCCTCGGCCACGAGACAGCGCACCGAGACCGCCTGTTCCGCCAGCGTGGCCTCACCCTCCTGCCCCAGCGTCGCCCACGGAATGCGGGCCCATCCGCCGGCGGCCGCCGCTTCCGCGGCCTCCTCGATGGTGCTGACGTCACTCGTGCGCGACTCACGGCGGGACCGGGACTGCTCGAGCAGCAGCGCCTGGTCGTCCTCGAGGATCTTCGGCAGCAGCGCGGCGAGCGA
Source organism: Streptomyces sp. OZ13 (assembly GCF_052068155.1). Classification (NCBI taxonomy): domain Bacteria; kingdom Bacillati; phylum Actinomycetota; class Actinomycetes; order Kitasatosporales; family Streptomycetaceae; genus Streptomyces; species Streptomyces sp. OZ13. The sequence goes on from NZ_JBQHCZ010000016.1 coordinate 121,155, forward strand.
GTCGAGGCTCACCGGCTCCTTGCCTCCGGGGATGCGACGGGCCAGCATCGCGGTGCCCGCCTCCAGGTCCCGCGGGCCGATCTCGATCCGCACCGGCACACCCTTGAGCTCCCAGTCGACCGCACGGCGGCCGAAGGGGGTGTCGACGCGGTCGTCGACCTGGACCCGCAGGCCTGCCGCCGTGAGCAGTCGGCCGACCTCGTGCGCCTTGGCGACGGCCTCGTCGCCCTTGATGGCCATGACGACGACCTGGACGGCCGCGAGCCGCGGCGGGACGCGCAGGCCGTTGTCGTCGCCGTGGGACATGATCAGTCCGCCCACCATGCGGGTCGACACACCCCACGACGTCTGCCAGACCAGTTCCTGCTGCCCGTCCTTCGACAGGTACGACGTGTTGAAGGCCTTGGCGAAGTTGGTGCCGAGCTCATGGCTCGTGCCCATCTGGAGGGCCTTGCCGTCGCCCATCATCCCTTCCAGGGTGAGGGTGTTGATCGCTCCGGCGAACCGCTCCCTGGGCGTCTTGCGGCCGAGCACCACGTCGATGCCGAGGACGTTGACCATGAAGTCCGCGTAGACGTCGCGGTGGATGTGGGCGGCGTAGTTCCTGGCGTCCTCGTAGGTGGCGTGGGCGGTGTGCCCCTCCTGCCAGAGGAATTCGGTCGTCCTCAGGAAGACCCGGGGGCGCATCTCCCAACGGACCACGTTGGCCCACTGGTTGATCAGCAGCGGCAGATCCCGGTAGCTCTGCACCCATTTTGAGAAGTAGTCGTTGATGATCGTCTCGGACGTGGGGCGCACCACGACCGGCTCCTCGAGCTCCTTGCCCCCGCCGTGCGTGACCACCGCGAGTTCGGGCGCGAAGCCCTCGACGTGCTCAGCCTCGCGAGTCAGGTAAGACTGGGGGATGAAGAGCGGGAAGTAGGCGTTCTGAGCGCCCGCGGCCTTGATGCGGGCGTCCATCTCCTGCTGCATCCGCTCCCACAGGCCATAGCCGTACGGTCGGATGACCATGGTGCCGCGCACCGGGCCGTTGTCCGCCAGTTCGGCCTTGTTGATCAGGTCCTGGTACCAGCGCGGGAAGTCTTCCGACTGGGGCGTGAGAACGGGTGCCTTTGCCATGGCGGGCATCGTACGGCGATACGGGACCTACACGTGAATCGGCCAGGTTGCCCGGGGCGTACGCCTCGGGGCGCAAGCAGTGCCGCACAACCCCTGGACGTGGGGACGCCCGCGCAGTTCTCTGGCATACGGGGAAGCGCGGTTCGTACGCACACGGGGGCTGACCTTCAGGGTATTACCGACCTCTCTGCGGATTGGGGCGCTTTCGATGACATCCACGCTCGTCCAGCACCGACCCCACAAGGCGTCGGCGACCTCTGCGGAAGCCGGCACACGTGCCCGGGACTGGGCCGAGATCCAGGAACGCATGCTCGTGCCGCTGTACGAAGCGGTCTACGAACGCCTCGAGGTGGGCGCCGGTACACGGCTGCTGGCCCTGGGTTGCGGATCCGGCCTCGCCCTGCTGATCGCCAGGACCCGCGGTGCCACGGTGACGGGCGTCGACACCGACAGCGACCGTCTCGCCCTCGCCCGGGAACGGATGGACGGCAGTCCGACGGCCCGGCTGGTGGACGGCGGACCGGGCGACGCGGGCCCCGCCCGCCCCGCCTACAACCTGGTCACCGCGTTTCAGCCGATCGGGTGCGGCGCGCGCGACGCGGAGGACCTGGAACAGGCGCTCAAGGACGCGGTCGGTCTCGTCGAGCGCAGGAGCCTCGTGGTGCTCACGGGGTGGGGCCCGCCGGAGCGGTGCGCCACGTCCGGGGTGCTGCGGGTGGCCGGGGAGCGCCGGCGTCCCGCCCACCGCGACGCCCTGGAGGACATCGCCGCGCGCGCCGGCCTGAACCCGGACGGCTCCGGCCGGGTGGCCTGCCCGTTCGGTTACGCGGACGTGGACAGCGCGGTACGGGGCCTGATGTCGACCGGTCTCTACGACGCGGCCGTGCGCGAGACCGACCAGGCACAGGTCGGGAAGGAGATCGCGGAGGCGCTCCACGACCACCGGCGGCCGGACGGGACGGTCTGGATGCCCAACGTGTTCCGTTATCTGATCGCCCGGACGCCCTGATGCCCTGACCCGCGCACGAAGGGCCCGCGACCGTGCCGGTCGCGGGCCCTTCGGCTGTCCCTCTGGGGCAGTGGATCAGCCCATGAACTTCTTGAACTCGTCGGGCAGCTCGAAGTCCTTGCCCGGCTCGCCGGCCGGCAGCCCGAAGGCGCCGCCCTGTGCCGCCGCCTGCTCGCGCCGCTCCGCGGCCGCCTGCTCCTCGGCCTTGCGCTTCATCGGGTTGCCGCTCTTGCGCTTGCCCTTGGCCTGCTTCTGCTGCTTCTTCTGCCGGCCGGGGCCGCCACCCATGCCGGGCATCCCCGGCATACCGGGCATGCCGCCGCCCTGAGCCATCCGGGACATCATCTTGCGCGCCTCGAAGAACCGCTCCACCAGGCCCTTGACCGCGCTGACCTCGACACCGGAACCCTTGGCGATGCGCGCGCGGCGGGAACCGTTGATGATCGTCGGGTCCTGGCGCTCACCCGGAGTCATCGACTTGATGATCGCGGCCGTACGGTCCACGTCACGCTCGTCGATGTTGTTGATCTGGTCCTTCATCTGGGCCATGCCGGGCAGCATGCCGAGCAGCTTCGAGATGGAGCCCATCTTGCGGACCTGTTCCATCTGGGCCAGGAAGTCGTCGAGCGTGAACTCCTTGCCCTTGCTGCTCGCCAGCTTGGAGGCCATCTTGGCGGCCTCTTCCTGGCTGAAGGTCTGCTCGGCCTTCTCGATCAGCGAGAGCATGTCGCCCATGCCGAGGATGCGGGACGCCATGCGGTCCGGGTGGAACGCGTCGAAGTCGTCCAGCTTCTCGCCGTTGGAGGCGAACATGATCTGCTTGCCGGTGACGTGCGCGACGGAGAGCGCGGCACCGCCTCGGGCGTCACCGTCCAGCTTCGACAGGACCACGCCGTCGAAGCCGACGCCGTCGCGGAAGGCCTCCGCCGTGTTGACGGCGTCCTGACCGATCATGGCGTCGACGACGAAGAGGATCTCGTCGGGGCTGACGGCGTCGCGGATGTCCGCGGCCTGCTGCATCAGCTCCTGGTCGATACCGAGACGGCCGGCGGTGTCGACGATGACGACGTCGTACTGGCGGGTCCGCGCGTGCTCGATGGAGTCCTTCGCGACCTGGACCGGGTCGCCGACGCCGTTGCCCGGCTGGGGCGCGTAGACGGCGACACCCGCCCGCTCCGCGACGACCGAGAGCTGGTTGACGGCATTGGGGCGCTGCAGGTCACAGGCGACGAGCAGGGGCGAGTGCCCCTGGGCCTTGAGCCAGAGACCGAGCTTTCCGGCGAGGGTGGTCTTACCGGCACCCTGGAGACCGGCGAGCATGATCACGGTCGGCGCCGTCTTGGCGAACCGCAGACGGCGGGTCTCGCCGCCGAGGATGCCGATGAGCTCCTCGTTGACGATCTTGATGACCTGCTGGCTCGGGTTCAGAGCCTTGGAGACCTCGGCGCCGAGGGAGCGGGACTTGACCTGCTTGATGAACTCCCGGACGACCGGGAGCGCCACGTCGGCCTCGAGCAGGGCGATACGGATTTCCCGGGCCGCGCCGTCGATGTCAGCCTCGGACAGGCGTCCCTTGCCCCTGAGGTTCTTGAAAGTCGCGCTGAGGCGGTCGGAAAGCGTATCGAACACGGTGGTCGCGATTCCTCGGGTCGGGGCCTGGTGGTCGCCCCAAGGGTATCGGGCGTCGGAACATTCATGCCCCCGCCCGCCGTAACGGGCGGACGGAGGGCGATCCCCGGGGCGGCGGGGAGCAGATCTCGGCCCCGAGGAGCCTTGTGGGTTCCTCCGGGCCGTCCCCGCCGGGTCGGGAAGCTCGCCCTGGTCAACGAGCGGCCGTGCCGCCCGTCACCCCCTCACCGCAGCGCCTCCTCCACGCTCTTCGCCAGGGCCGCCGCCTCCGCTTCACCGAGCGGAGAGCCCGCCTCGTCCGTCACGTACAGCGTGTCCACGGCGTTCGCGCCGAGCGTCGAGACGTGGGCGCTGCGGACCCGGACCGCCGCACCCTCCAGGGCCCGGCCGATCCTGTGCAGCAGGCCAGGGGCGTCGTGGGCGCGGACCTCGATGACCGTGGCGAGGCGCGATCCGGCCGCGGCCACCGTCACCCTCGGCGGGGGCGCCTTGACGCCCCGCCGCCGTGGGTAGGCTGCCTCCCGCTCCGCCAGGCGGCCGCGGATGTCCAGTGAGCCGTCCAGGGCGCGCACGAGGTCGGCGCGGAGGCGGGACGCCTGCGGAAGAGAGCCGTACTCGGCGGCGACCCGCCAGTCGAGGACCAGGACGGTCCCGTCCCCCACTTCGCTGGGCAGGTCGATCGCCCTGAGGTCCGCGGCCCGGACGGTGAGCCGGTGCAGCGCGAGGACCCCGGCGGCCGCGGGCAGCACGCCGGGCTGGTCGGGCAGGGCGATGAGCAGTTCGACGCCGACGGGTTCCGGCCCGCCGTCCTCTGCGGGGGCCTCCGGATGGGTGTGCAGGGCGAGCACGGGTTCGCCGGTGCGCAGGGCCTCGATCGCCAGGCGTTCCTGTTCGGCGCTGGGTGCCGCCTGGTCCGGCTCGGCCGGGGTGTCGCCCGCGAGGACCGCCGCCACCCGCCTGACCAGGTCGGCCACGAGGGAACCGCGCCAGGAGGACCAGGCCGCCGGGCCGGTGGCGAGAGCGTCCGCCTCGGTGAGCGCGTGCAGCAGCTCCAGGGTTCCGGCCGAGCCGACGACGGAGGCCACGGAGGCGACCGTCGCCGGATCGTCGAGGTCGCGCCTGGTCGCCGTCTCGATGAGCAGCAGGTGGTGGCGGACGAGGGTGGCGATGACGTCCACGTCCGCGCGGTCGAAGCCGATCCGGGTGGCCACGTCGCGGGCGATGGTCTCGCCGGCGACCGAGTGGTCGCCGGGCCAGCCCTTGCCGATGTCGTGCAGCAGGGCGGCGACGAGCAGGAGGTCCGGGCGGCCGACGTGCCGGGTCAGCTCCGACGCCTTGACCGCCGTCTCGACGAGATGCCGGTCGACGGTCCAGGTGTGCACGGCGTTGCGCTGGGGCCGGCACCGGACGCGTTCCCAGTCGGGCACGAGCCGGGTGATCAGCCCCTCGGCCTCGAGTGCCTCCCAGACGGGGACGGTCGGCTCCCCCGCGCCGAGCAGTGTGACCAGCTCCTCCCGGGCCTCCGCGGGCCAGGGCACGGGCAGCGGGCCGGCGGCCATGGAGTGGCCGAGGCGCCGGACCGCGTGCCGGGAGATCGGCAGACCGGACTGGGCCGCCGCGGCGGCGGCGCGGAGGGGGAGGACCGGGTCGCGGTCCGGGCGCGCTGTGCGGGCGAGGACCACTTCGCCGTCGAGTTCGACGACCCCCTCGGCGAGCGGGGTGCGCTCGGGCTGCGGGGACCGCCCGCCGAGCATGGCCCGGAGCCTCGGCCGTACGGCACGGGAGCGCAGGACCCGGCTGACCTCCCGCCAGGTGACGTCGGTGGCGTACGAGACGGTCCGCGCGGCCTCGTACACCTGGCGCAGCAGGGCGTCGGCGTCGAGGAGGCCCAGCTCGGCCGCGACCTGGTCCTGTTCCTGGAGGGCGAGCCGGTCGGTGGCGCGTCCGGTGGTGAGGTGGAGCGCGTCGCGGACGTCGAGGAGGACGCGGCGGGCTTCGGCGAGCCCTTCGCGGGGGGCGTCGGCGAGCCATGAGGCGGCCACCGCGCGGAGTGCGGTGACGTCCCTCAGTCCGCCTCTGGCCTCTTTCAGATCGGGCTCGAGGAGGTACTGGAGCTCGCCCTGCCGGGCGGCCCGCTCTCGGCAGAGTTCGTCGAGCTCGGGCAGCCGCCGCAGTGCCTGGTTGCGCCAGTCGGCGAGCACGGCGGTACGCAGGGAGGCGACCAGCCCGAGGTCACCGGCGACCGGCCGGGCGTCGAGGAGCCCGAGCTGCACCTTGAGGTCCTCGCCCGCGGTCTTCCGGGCCTCCGCGGGTGTGCGGACGGAGTGGTCGAGGGCAAGGCCGAGGTCCCAGACCGGGTACCAGATCCGGTCGGCGATCGCGGCGACCGCGGCGGGGGACGCGCTGCCGTCGTGGAGCAGCAGGAGGTCGAGGTCGCTGCGCGGGGAGAGTTCGCCGCGGCCGTAGCCGCCGACGGCGACGAGCGCCGCGCCCCGGACGCCCTGTTCCAGCGCCGCGGCGGCGAAGAGGGCCGACAGCCATTCGTCGGTCAGCTTCGCCAGGGCCGCACGGCGCGGCGGCCCGGACCGCTCCTTCTCGGTGAGAAGGAGCAGCCGGGCCGCCGCATAGCCGCTGGGTCCGCTGTCTTCCGTTTCTTCGGTCACGTCCAGGCTCACCCAGCAGCTCCCTTGTCCGTGTTCGCTCTTACAGGGCGTCGGGGCCGCGCTCGCCGGTCCGTACCCGGACCGCCGTGTCGACCGGGACGCTCCAGACCTTGCCGTCGCCGATCTTTCCGGTGCGGGCGGCCTTGACGATCACGTCCACGAGCTGTTCGGCGTCGTCGTCCTCGACCAGCACCTCGATGCGGATCTTGGGGACGAGGTCGACGGTGTACTCCGCGCCGCGGTAGACCTCGGTGTGGCCGCGCTGCCGGCCGTAGCCGCTTGCCTCTGTGACCGTGAGGCCCTGGACGCCGAAGGCCTGGAGGGCCTCCTTGATCTCGTCCAGCCGGTGCGGCTTCACGACTGCGGTGATGAGCTTCATGCGTCCACCTTCTTGTTCTGTCCAGCGCCGGCCACGGCGTCCACGGCGGGGGGTACGGCCTTGCGGGAGCCCGTTCCGCCGCCGGCGCCGCTGAAGTCGTACGCGGTCTCGGCGTGCTCGACCTGGTCGATGCCGGAGACCTCGACGTCCTCGTCCACCCGCATGCCGATCGTCTTGTCGAGGACGAAGGCGAGGATCGCGGAGACGACCAGGGAGTAGGCGAGCACCGCGAAGACTCCGACGGCCTGCTTGCCGAGCTGGTCGAGGCCGCCGCCGTAGAAGAGGCCCTTGACCTCCGACTGGACGCCGCCGGTGGCGAACAGGCCGACCAGCAGGGAGCCGACGACACCGCCGACGAGGTGGACGCCGACGACGTCCAGGGAGTCGTCGTAGCCGAACTTGAACTTCAGACCGACGGCCATGGCGCACAGCAGACCGGCGATGGCGCCGACGGCGATCGCGCCGAGCGGCGAGACGGCGCCGCCGGACGGGGTGATGGCGACGAGGCCGGCGACCGCGCCGGACGCTGCGCCGAGGGTGGTGAAGGCGCCGTGGCGGATCTTCTCGTACGCGAGCCAGGCGAGCATGGCGGCGGCGGTGGCGACCTGGGTGTTGACGAACATCACCGCGCCGACGCCGTCGTCGTTGCCGAGCCACGAGCCGGCGTTGAAGCCGAACCAGCCGAACCACAGGAGACCGGCGCCGAGCATGACCAGCGGGAGGCTGTGCGGGCGCATCGGGTCCTTCTTGAAGCCGACGCGCTTGCCGATGACGAGGATCACGCCGAGGGCCGCGGCACCGGCGTTGATGTGGACGGCCGTGCCGCCCGCGAAGTCGATGACGCCCATCTCGAACAGCCAGCCGCCCGCGCCCCAGACCCAGTGCGCGACCGGGAAGTAGACGACCGTGGCCCACAGGGTGATGAACAGGGCCCAGGCGGTGAACTTGACGCGGTCCGCGAGGGCGCCGCTGATCAGGGCCGGTGTGATGATCGCGAACATCAGCTGGAAGACGGCGAAGACGTACACCGGGATGGTGTAGCCGTCCCACAGCTCTGTGATGCCGATGCCGCTGAGACCGACGTAGTCGGAGCTCCAGCCGATGATCGAACCGGAGTCGGTGCCGAAGGCAAGGCTGAAGCCGTACAGCACCCAGAGGATGGTGACGATCCCGAGGCTGATGAAGCTCATCATCAGCATGTTCAGGGTGCTCTTGACCCGGACCATGCCTCCGTAGAAGAAGGCCAGTCCCGGGGTCATGAGCATCACCAGGGCGGAACAGATGAGCATGAACCCTGTGTTGGCGGCAGACAGCTCAGGGGCGTCTGCGGCAAGGGTCGAGATGCCTGGGGGCATCGGCGTCTCCTCGTCGTCGTGCGGCCGCGTGCGGGCGGAGCCAGTGCGGTGGAGGGGCGGGCCGGACAGCCCCTTTGCGCCATGAGGTTGGCGCAGCGCCGTTTCCGCAGATGCCGCTCGATGTTTCGCGGCCGTGACGAAGAGGTCCGGCGTGTTACGCCGTCATGAACAGGCTGATCGTCCGCGGTCACCGAGAGTATCCTCTGCGCACATCGGAAACCGGCCGCGACACTCACCCGGATGACTTGGCACAGGGGGAGCCGAGTCGGGCAGTTCGGGGTGGGCGTCGCGGCCGGGGTCTGAGGTGCTGCCGGTCAGACCGCTTCGGCGGTCTCGGGCAGCTGGGCGGTGAGCAGGTCGGTGAACTGGACGACTTCCGCGACATCGCCGAAGTCCCTGGCCGCCGTGTCGACGGTCTTGCGCAGCCGGGTGTTGACCCGCTCGGAGCGGACCCGCTTGGCGACCGTGAGCGCCTCGCCGGCCAGGGCGGTGGCTTGTTCCGGCTCCCTCTTGAGGAGGTGGACGGTGGCCATCCCGACCAGGTTGAGTGCGTACGACCGCTGGTGCTCCTCGTCCTGCCGGAAGAGCTCCACGGCGCGCTCCATGATCGGCTCGGCGAGTGAGGCGTAGGTGGGACTGCGGCCCGCCACATAGGCGAGGTCGCGGTAGGAGTGGGCGTTCTCTCCGTTGAGCTCGGCCTCGGAGAAGAAGCGGATCCAGTCGGGCTCGGGCTCGGTGTCGAAGCCGATGTCGGCGAAGGTGTCCTCCGCCATCCGCACGGCCCGCCGGCACTTGCTGGGCTGGCCCATGTTGGCGTAGGCGCGGGCCTCCATCGCATACAGCATGGCCTGGGTGCGTGCGGTGGCGCAGTCGCGACTGCCGTACTGGGCGAGGTGGATGAGTTCGAGGGCGTCGTCGGGCCGGCCGAGGTGGATCATCTGCCGGCTCATGGAGGACAGGACGTACGAGCCGAGCGGTTTGTCACCGGCTTCCTTGGAGGCGTGCAGCGCGAGGACGAAGTACTTCTGGGCGGTGGGCTGGAGGCCCACGTCGTAGCTCATCCATCCGGCCAGCTCGGCCAGTTCCGCGGCGCACTTGAACAGGCGCCGCAGGGTGGCGGGGGGCTGCGGTTCCTGAAGCAGGTCGGTGACCTCGTGGAGCTGGCCGACGACGGCCTTCCGGCGCAGGCCGCCGCCGCACTGGGCGTCCCACTGGCGGAACATCGCGGTGGTGGCCTCGAGCAGGTCGAGCTCCGGCGCCGACAGGCGGCCGCCCCTGCGGGTCGTGGGGGGCGCCTCCTCCGCGGCCTCCGCGGCCGGGGTGGGGACGAGCCAGCGCTGCATGGGTTCGACGAGGGCGGCCCCGGCGGCGAGCGAGAGCGAGGTGCCGAGGAAGCCGCGGCGCGCGAGCATCAGGTCGCTTCTGGAGAACTCGCTGAGCAGGGCGACGGTCTGGTCACCGGCCCAGGGCAGGTCGACGCCGGACACGGAGGGTGCCTGGTGGGCGGAGCGCAGGCCGAGGTCCTCGACTGCGACGACACTGCCGAAGCGTTCGCTGAAGAGCTCGGACAGGATCCTGGGGATCGGCTCGCGCGGCTGTTCGCCGTCCAGCCAGCGGCGCACCCGGGAGGTGTCCGTGCTGATGTGGTGTGCGCCCATCTGCCGTGCCCGGCGGTTCACTTGGCGCGCCAGCTCGCCCTTCGACCAGCCGCTGCGCATGAACCAGGAGTTCAGCTGTTCGTTGGGGCGCTTGCCGGTGTTCGTACCGTCTGCGCCGCTGCCGCTCACTGGAATGCCCCCATCCGCCGAAGCCTCATCGCCCGAACCCGTACCAGAATGCCGCCTGTTGGGACTTCCTGTGACCGGGTTGCACCCGTCGAACAGAGAGACGGGTTGCCCCCGGCATACCCGGAAGCCGACTGCAATTGCAGGTCGATGTACCGACGGTAATCCTACGATCACGCCTCCAGCGAGTGGGATTGCAGAATCGCCACCATTCGCCACCCCTCCGAGTGAACCCACTTGCCGCCAGGCGCGATTCACTTGACAGACGAAAAACAGCACCCGATGGAGGGTTGCGCGTGCAGGCGCGCGCCACGTTCCGCACTCCCCCGCGCACCACCGCACCCCGCCGACGCCCCGACCGGGGACGACGGAGAGTCACAGGGGGACTTCGAGTCGTAACCACCGGCGAGCAGGACCCGTTGGAGGGGGCATGGGCTTCACGATCGGCGGCACCCGAGGGATCAGTCAGATCCGGGTCGGCTCCCGGCGCCGCGGGCGCGCGACAGAGGCCACAGCGGTGGCCGAGTACACCGGACTGTGGGGCTGGGCGGTGGTTCCCGGCGCACGGGCCGCGGCGGGCAAGTGCTCCTGCGGCGGGGCACAGTGCGAGGCGCCGGGAGCGCATCCCCTCGACTTCGCGCTCGAGGTCCCGGCCGGCGCCACGCTCGACGAGGCCGGCAAGGCCTGGGCGGATGTGCCCGGGGCATCGCTGCTGCTGCCGGTCGGCCGGAGCTTCGACATCCTGGACGTCGCCGCACCGGCGGGCCGCCGGGCCCTGGTGCGCATGGAGCGCATGGGGCTGCCCCTCGGCCCGGTCACGGTCACACCCGACGGCCGCTGCCAGTTCTTCGTGGCTCCCGGCGCGGCGGCCGAGCTGCCCCGGCTGCTGTACCGGATGGGCTGGGACGACGCCGACCTGGACCTGCGTTGCCTCGGTCCCGGCGACCACATCACCGCCCCGCCGTCCGACCACGGCGGGCTGGGCCCCGTCCGGTGGCTGCGGCCGCCTTCCCTGGACACGGCGGCGGTCCCGCCGGAGGCCCGGCTGCTGCTCGGCACCCTGGCGTACATCTGCCACCGCAGCCGGCCCTGATCCCGGACACGGGAGCGCCCGGCCGTCCCGTGACGGCCGGGCGCTCTCGTACGCGCGGAAGGTGCGCTCAGTCGCCGATCAGGGCGTCGACGAACGCCTCGGGCTCGAAGGGGGCGAGATCGTCCGGGCCCTCGCCCAGACCCACGAGCTTCACGGGCACGCCCAGCTCACGCTGGACGGCGACGACGATGCCGCCCTTGGCGGTGCCGTCCAGCTTGGTCAGCACGATGCCGGTGATGTCCACGACCTCGGCGAAGACCCGCGCCTGCACCAGACCGTTCTGACCGGTGGTGGCGTCGAGGACGAGCAGGACCTCGTCCAGCGGGCCGTGCTTCTCCACGACCCGCTTCACCTTGCCGAGCTCGTCCATCAGGCCCGTCTTGGTGTGCAGCCGGCCGGCGGTGTCGATCAGCACGACGTCCGCGCCCTCGGCGATGCCCTCCTTGACCGAGTCGAAAGCGACCGAGGCCGGGTCGCCGGCCTCCGGCCCGCGCACGGTGCGGGCGCCGACGCGCTCGCCCCAGGTCTGGAGCTGATCGGCGGCGGCGGCACGGAAGGTGTCGGCGGCGCCCAGTACGACCGAGCGGCCGTCCGCGACGAGAACGCGGGCGAGCTTGCCGGTGGTGGTGGTCTTACCGGTGCCGTTCACCCCCACGACCATGACGACGGCGGGCGTGTCCAGACCGCTCTCGGTCTTGACCGCGCGGTCGAAGTCGGTGCCCACGAGGTGCAGCAGCTCCTCGCGCAGCAGGGTGCGCAGCTGCTCGGGCGTACGGGTGCCGAGCACCTTCACCCGCTCACGCAGCCGCTCGACGAGCTCCTGGGTGGGGGTGACGCCGACGTCGGCGGTGAGGAGCGTGTCCTCGATCTCCTCCCAGGTGTCCTCGTCGAGGTGCTCACGCGAGAGGAGCGTGAGCAGCCCCTTGCCGAGCGAGTTCTGCGAACGGGCGAGACGGGCACGGAGCCGGACGAGCCGGCCGGCGGTCGGTTCCGGGATCTCGACGGCGGGGGCGGGCGCCTCGGCGACGACCGGGTCCTCGACGGCGACTGGTGTTTCGACGGCCTCGTCGGCCGTCGGAAGGTCGACCTCCTCGATGGTGCGGCGGGGTTCCTCCCGCGGCGTCTCCGCCTCGTCGCCGACGTGCGGCTCGGCGGGCGGAGCAGTGATGGTCGGCGGGGCCGGCGGCGCCTGCGGCGGCAGCTGCTTCTTCTTGCGGCTGCTGACCACGAGGCCGCTGATCGCGCCGATCGCGACCAGGGCGATGACTACGGCAAGGATGACGATTTCCATAACCCGTCCAGTATCGGCCACGGCCGCGCACACAGAAGAGGTCAGAGGATCACACAAAGGCACCCTCACCCATTTGGACGTTATGAGGTGTTCGTACGATGCTTGTGGCTTCCGGTTTCTCCGGCAGCCCCCACTGGCGTCCCCCCACCCCGTACGGAGCCACTTCCATGCCCCACGCCTCCGAGTCCGAAGGCGCGATAGAGACCCGCGGCCTCGAACCCGTCCCCGACGCGGAGCGCACGGGACGCGTCCGGGAACTGTTTCCCACCTGGGTCGCCGCCAACATCAGCGTGCTGCTGCTGACGATGGGGGCGGGACTGGTCGTCTACAACGGCCTGAACTTCTGGCAGGTGCTGACCGTCGCCGTCGCGGCGCCCGTCCTCTCGTACGGGCTCGTGGGCCTGATCTCCGTCGCGGGCAAGCGCGGGGGTTCACCCGGCATGGCCCTGTCCCGGGCGGTCTTCGGACAGCGCGGGAACCTCTTCCCCGGCTCGCTGATCTGGGTCGCCCGCTGGGGCTGGGAGACGATCAACGCGGTCACCGGCGCCTACGCCGTGCTCACGGTGCTGGACCTGCTCTTCGGGATCCGGAGCAGTACGGCCCTGATCATCACGACCCTGCTGCTCTTCGTCGCCTGCACCTTCCTCGTCTCGGGGCTCGGCATCAACGCCCTCCAGGTGTGCAGCAAGTGGTCGACGTACCTGTTCGGCGCGTTCAGCGTGCTGGTTCTGATCTACCTGGTCGCGAACACCGACTGGCCCGCCGTCTTCGACAAGCCGGCCGGCTCGACGGCGATGATGGTGGCGGGCATCGGCACCATCGCGGCGGGCGGCATCAGCTGGGTCCCGACGGGTCCGGACTTCACGCGCTACCTGCCGCGCACGGCCTCCGGCCGGGCGATGGTCGGCGCCACCGTCGGCGGCGCGGGCGTCGTCGTTCTGCCGATGGTGCTGATGGGCGCCGTGATGGCGGTGTCCACACCGGACCTGGCGAGCGCCCAGGACCCGGTCGCCTTCATCGGCGAGATCCTGCCGATGTGGCTGGCGGTGCCGTATCTGCTGGTCGCCCTCGTCGGCATGCTGCTGATCAACTCCATGTCGATGTACTCCGCCGGCTTCACCGCGCAGACCCTGGGCGTGAAGGTGCCCCGCGCCTGGGCGGTGAGCGTGAACGCCCTGATCAGCCTGGTCTTCGGCTTCCTGCTGATGGTGGTGGCCACCAGCTTCATCGGCTCTTTCATCTCGTTCCTGACGCTGCTCGCGGTGGCCTTCTCCGCGTGGATCGGCGTCTTCGGCGTCGACATGCTGCGACGGCGCTCGTACGACGGTGCGGCGCTGATGGACACCACCCGCACGAGCGCCTACTGGTACCGCGGCGGTTTCGCCTGGCAGGCGATGGTGTCGTGGGCGTCGGCGCTGGTGGTGGGGCTGCTGTTCACCCGGGTCGACTGGTTCGCCGGCCCGCTCGCGTCGTCCTGGGCCGGCGAGAACGGCCTGGGCTGGGCGGTGACGGTCCTGGTGGCCGCGGGCCTGTACGCGGTGCTGCCGCGTGCGGGGACGGCCGCTCAGGTGGACCCCGCGACCGCGGCCCCCGAAACCGAGCCCGAGACCCTGTCCATCTGACGCTACGTCAGCTAACGTCCCCCTTCGCCGTGCCCACATCTGGCGGAGGGGGACTTCCCATGGCCTTCACGGTTGCCCGGTTCAACATGGTCGATCCGGCCGCGACACCCGAGACCCTCGCGGCCCGCTACCGTGCGGCCCTGGAGATGGCCGTGTACGCCGACGACCGCGGCGTCGACACGGTCCAGACCGAGGAGCACCACGGCGCCGGGAACAACTGGCTGCCGTCCCCGCTGGCATTCGCCGGCGCCGTCCTCGGCGCCACCCGCCGCATCGCGGTCACCGTGTCCGCCGTCATCGGCCCGCTGCACGAGCCGCTGCGGATGGCCGAGGACATCGCCGTGCTGGACCTGGTCGGCCAGGGCCGGCTGGTGACCGTGGCGGGGATCGGCTACCGGCCCGAGGAGTACGCGCAGTTCGGCGTCGACTGGAGCCGGCGCGGGCAGCTCCAGGACGAGCTGCTGGAGACGCTGCTGGCCGCATGGACCGGCGAGAGCTTCGTATACCGGGGCCGTACCGTGCGGGTCACCCCGCGCCCGTACACCCGGCCGCACCCTCTGCTGATCGTCGGCGGGTCCTCCCGTGCCGCCGCGCGCCGCGCCGCCCGCCTCGGTCTCCCGTTCTTCCCCAGCGCCCACCTGCCGGAGCTGGAGGCGTACTACGAGGAGCGGCGGGCCGAGTACGGGACCGACGGTTTCTGCATGATGCCCGCCGAGAAGACGACGCTGCTGCACGTGTCGGAGGATCCCGACCGGGCTTGGGCGCTGTACGGCGAGCACTTCCTGCACGAGGCACGGACGTACGCGTCGTGGCAGTCGCCGGACATCCGCTCCGCGGTGCGGTCCGCGGCCGGGAACGTCCGGGACCTGCGCGACGAGGGCGTCTACCGCATCGTGACCCCCGACGAGTGCGTGGCACTGGGCGCGGAGAGTCTGGTGCTGCACCCCCTGTGCGGCGGCATGCCGGTGGACGAGGGATGGCGCAGCCTTCAGCTGCTGTGCGAACACGTACTGCCCCGGCTCACGCGCTGAGCCGGGGCAGTTTCCGTGACGAGGAGAGGGGCAGCGGGGATTAGCCCATCTCCTCCAACGCCTTGCCCTTCGTCTCCTTGACGTACCTCAGTACGAAGGGGATCGAGAGCACGGCGAAGACCGTGTAGATCACATAGGTGCCGGAGAGGTTCCAGTCCGCGAGGCTCGGGAAGCTTGCCGTGATGGCCCAGTTGGCGATCCACTGCGCGGAGGCGGCGACGCCGAGGGCGGCGGCGCGGATCCGGTTCGGGAACATCTCGCCGAGGAAGACCCAGACGACGACGCCCCACGAGAGCGCGAAGAAGAGCACGAAGACGTGGGCGGCGATCAGGGCCACGACACCCTGGGTCTCCGGCAGCTTGCCGTCGACGAGGTCGGCGGAGAAGGCCCAGGCCTCGAGGGCCAGTGCGATCGCCATACCGGTGGAGCCGATGAGCGCGAGCGGCCGGCGGCCGATCCGGTCGACCAGCACCATCGCGATCACGGTGCCGATGATGTTGATGATCGACGTGGTGAACGAGTAGAGGAAGGAGCTGGACGGGTCGACGCCCACCGACTGCCACAGGGTGGCCGAGTAGTAGAAGGCGACATTGATGCCGACCAGCTGCTGGAAGACCGAGAGGCCGATGCCTACCCAGACGATGGGCAGGAAGCCGAAGCGGCTGCCGAGCAGGTCCTTGAAGGAGGACTTGTGCTCCCGGCGCATGGCGAGCTCGATCTCGGTGACCCGGGCGTCCAGGTCGACGCCCTTGCCCTCGACCTCGGCGAGGACCTCCTTCGCCCGGCCGACCTTGCCGACCGAGATGAGGAAGCGCGGCGACTCCGGGATCGCGAAGGACAGCAGGCCGTACAGCACCGCCGGGACGACCATGACGCCGAGCATCCACTGCCACGCCTCGATGCCGGCGATCTCCCCGCGCTGATCGCCGTCGGCGAGCTGGAGGATGCCGTAGTTCACCAGCTGCGAGACCGCGATGCCGATGACGATCGCGGCCTGCTGGAAGGAGGCCAGCCGGCCGCGGTAGGCGGCGGGAGAGACCTCGGCGATGTACGCCGGGCCGATGACGGACGCCATGCCGATGGCGAAGCCGCCGATGATCCGCCACATGGCGAGGTCCCAGAGCGCGAACGGGAGCGCGGAGCCCACGGCGCTGAGGGTGAAGAGCACGGCGGCGATCTGCATACAGCGGATCCGGCCGATGCGGTCCGCGATACGGCCGGCGGTCGCGGCGCCGACGGCGCAGCCGATCAGCGCGACGGCGATGACCTGGGCGAGGGTGCCGGAGCCGATCTCGTAGCGGTGCCGGATGGCTTCGACGGCGCCGTTGATGACAGAGCTGTCGTAACCGAAGAGGAAGCCGCCCATCGCGGCGGCGGCCGTGATGAAGATGACATGCCCGAGATGGTCGGGGTGGGCCGAGCGGGCCCCTGATGCCGGTGGCGGCTGCGCAGTGCTGGTCACGTGTACTCCTGGGGCCGTCCGGCAGCACCGCCGGACGTGGGGGGCGAGCCCTACAAGTGGGGCACAAGTTTGGGGCGCGCACCACTTGAAGGTAAAAGCAACGTTGCAGAGACTATGCCTTCAAGTTTCGAAGTCAAGACCCTGATCCAAATCGACTCAGGACCTCCTGAGGCAGCAATAGCTTCAAGTCTTGAAGAATCAGCGATGGCTACGCCTCAACGAAGGCGCTGGCTGATGACCTTGGAGACGCCGTCGCCCTGCATGGAGACGCCGTACAGCGCGTCCGCGACCTCCATCGTCCGCTTCTGGTGCGTGATCACGATCAGCTGCGAACTCTCCTGGAGCTCCTGCATGATCCGGATCAGCCGCTGGAGATTGGTGTCGTCGAGCGCCGCCTCGACCTCGTCCATCACATAGAACGGACTCGGCCGGGCCTTGAAGATGGAGACCAGCATCGCCACGGCGGTCAGGGACCTCTCCCCGCCCGACAGCAGCGACAGCCGCTTCACCTTCTTCCCGGGCGGGCGCGCCTCCACGTCCACGCCGGTGGTGAGCATGTTGTCCGGGTCGGTCAGCACGAGCCGCCCCTCACCGCCGGGAAACAGGCGGGAGAAGACGCCCTCGAACTCACGGGCGGTGTCCCGGTAGGCCTCGGTGAAGACCTGCTCGACGCGTTCGTCCACCTCCTTCACGACCTGAAGCAGGTCGGCCCGGGTCTTCTTCAGGTCCTCGAGCTGCTCCGACAGGAACTGGTGGCGCTCCTCCAGCGCCGCGAACTCCTCCAGAGCGAGCGGATTCACCTTCCCGAGCTGTTGGTACGCCCGTTCGGCCGACTTCAGGCGCTTTTCCTGTTCCGCGCGGACGAAACGCCGCGGCTGGTTCCTGGGGTGCTCCGGGTCCTCCGGAAGCTCCTCGCCCTCGGCCGGCGGGGACGGGGGTACCAGCTGGTCGGGGCCGTACTCGGACACCAGACCGGCCGGTTCCACGCCCAGCTCCTCCAGCGCCTTCGTCTCCAGTTGCTCGATCCGCAGCCGCTTCTCCGCGCCCAGCACCTCGCCGCGGTGGACCGAGTCGGTGAGCTTGTCCAGTTCGGCCTTGAGGTCGCGGCCCGTGCCCCGGGCGGCGGTCAGCTCCCGCTCGCGCTCGGCCTTGGCGGCCTCGGCCGCGGCCCGCTCGGCCTCCGCCCGCACCAGTGACACCTCGACATGCGCCAGCAGCTGCCGGGCGCCGGCGGCGACGGCCGCCGCCACCTCGGCCTCGTGGCGCAACCGGGCGCGCCGCTGCTCCGCCCGCGCACGCGCCTCGCGCTCGGCGCGCGCCCCCCGGTCGAGCGCGTCGGCGCGCCCGGCCAGGCCTTTCACCCGTTCCTCGTGCGTACGCACCTGGAGACGGGCCTCCATCTCCGTCTGCCGCGCGTTGGCGCCGTCGGCGGCGAGCCGGTCCCGTACGTGGGTGTCCGGCTCCTCCTGGGCGGGGGCCTCCTCCGCGACGAGCAGCCGCTCCGCAAGCTCCTCGGCCTCCTCGGCCGCCCGCTCCAGCGCCTCCTGGGCGCGGGCGGCCGCCGCGGCGGTCCGCTCCGCCTCACCGGCGGCACCACGGGCCTGACCGGAGAGACGGCCGAGCCTGCCGGAGACGGCCGACTTCTCCCGGTCGGCGGCGCGCCTGCGCTCCCCGAGCTCCTCGACCAGCGTCGCGCATTCGGCACGGCGGACGGTGGCCCGCTGCTGTGCGGCAGCCAGCTCCTCGCACTGCCGCGCCAGGTCCTCGAGTTCGGCCGCCGCCTCGTCGACGGACGCCTGGACCTCCAGGAGACTCGGCGCCCCGGCGGAGCCGCCCTGCGCGAAGTGCGCCGCGAGCACGTCGCCCTCCGCGGTCACGGCGGTGAGTCCGGGGCGTGCTCCGACCAGGTCCTCGGCGTCCTCGAGGCTTCCCACTACCACGGTCGTGCGCAGCAGCCTGCGTACGGCCGGCATCAATTCGTCGGGCCCCCGGACGAGGTCCGCGGCGCGCTTGCCGTCCGCTCCTGACAGGTCGGGCTCAGGACCGTCGGCGGCGGAGGTGGCGGAGGCGAGCAGCAGGGCCGCCCTGCCGCCGTCCTGTTTGCGCAGCAGGCGGATCGCCTCTGCCGCCGTGGAGGCGTCGGTGACGGCCACCGCGTCCGCCGCCGCTCCCAGCGCCGCCGCTACGGGGATCTCGTAACCGGGCGTCACCGTGAGCAGTTCCGCCGCCGGGTCGAGCAGGCCCGCGAGACGGTCACGGGCTCCGAGCAGCACGCCCGTGCCGTCCTTGCGCCGCAGGCCCAGCGCGAGCGCCTCCCGACGGGCCGCCACGGCTGCGCGCTTGCGCTCCGCCGTGGTGAGAGCCTCGCGGGCCTCGCTCAGCGCGGTCTCCGCGCCGGCCAGTTCGCGCTTCGCCGCGTCGTGCCTGTCGGCCAGCAGGGAATCGTCGGAGTCCAGCGCGTCGACCTCGGCCTTGAGCTGCTCGTACTCCTCCTGCGCGGCGACGGCCCGCTCCTGCGCCTCGTCACGGGCGGCGGCCAGCCGGTCGATCTCGGCCTGGGCGGACGCGGCCCGCGAACGGGCCGCGTTGACCTGGCCGCTCAGCCGGGCGAGCCCTTCACGACGGTCGGCGATGGCACGCGCCACGTCCTTCAGGCGGCGTTCCTCCACGGCGAGCTCGCGCTCCAGTTCGGCGCGGTGCGCGACGGTGTCCTCGAGGGCGCGTTCCGCCGCTTCGAGAGCGGCCTCCAGCTCCGCCTCCTGCTCACGGATGCGGGCCGCCTCACGCTCCATGTCCTCCGGATCACGACCGCGCCGCTCCTCCGCCGGCTGCGCCGTCGCGCTCTTGACGCGGGCGTCGGCCAGGGAGATCGTGCCGCGCACCCGTTCGGCGAGCTGGGAGAGCTCGTACCAGCTCTGCTGGGCGCGCTGGAGCCGCGGGGCGAGCCGCCGCACCTCGTCCTCCAGGTCCGCCTCGCGGGTCAGCGCCGCCTTCAGCTCGGCCTCGGCCGCCTCCTTGCGCTGCTTGAGCGCGGCCTCGTCGGCGACCTCGGTGCGCAGCGCCTCCTGCATGCGTACGAGGTCGTCGGCGAGCAGCCGGAGCCGGGCGTCACGCAGGTCCGCCTGGATGACCGCGGCCCTCCTGGCCACGGCCGCCTGCCGCCCCAGTGGCTTGAGCTGGCGGCGCAGTTCGTCGGTGAGGTCCTGCACGCGGGCGAGGTTGGCCCGCATCGCGTCCAGCTTCCGCAGCGCCTTCTCCTTGCGCTTGCGGTGCTTGAGGACGCCTGCCGCCTCTTCGATGAAGGCCCGCCGCCCCATCGGGTCGGCGTGGAGCACGGAATCGAGCTGGCCCTGGCCGACGATGACGTGCATCTCGCGGCCGATGCCGGAGTCGGAGAGCAGTTCCTGGATGTCGAGCAGCCGGCAGGTGTCGCCGTTGATCTGGTACTCGCTGCCGCCGTTGCGGAACATGATCCGCGTGATGGTGACCTCGGCGTACTCGATGGGCAGGGCGCCGTCGGAGTTGTCGATCGTCAGGGAGACCTCTGCCCGGCCCAGCGGCGGCCGGCCGGTCGTCCCGGCGAAGATGACGTCCTCCATCTTGCCGCCGCGCAGGGACTTGGCGCCCTGCTCGCCCATGACCCAGGAGAGCGCGTCCACGACGTTGGACTTGCCGGAGCCGTTGGGACCCACGACGCAGGTGATGCCGGGCTCGAACCGCAGGGTGGTGGCCGAGGCGAACGACTTGAAACCGCGCAGGGTCATGGCCTTGAGGTGCACGCCCCCGGACTCTACCTTTCGGTTGCGGTTTCACCCATGAA
Source organism: Streptomyces sp. OZ13 (assembly GCF_052068155.1). Taxonomy (NCBI): domain Bacteria; kingdom Bacillati; phylum Actinomycetota; class Actinomycetes; order Kitasatosporales; family Streptomycetaceae; genus Streptomyces; species Streptomyces sp. OZ13. Next base: position 141,412 of record NZ_JBQHCZ010000016.1, read on the forward strand.
GGTGCAGGGCAGATCAGACGTTGAAGGAAACACTTCAGGAACTGCGGGGGACGGGGGCAGGGGCGGGAGCGGAAGCGGAAAAGAAAGAAGGGACGCCGAGGGCGTCCCTTGCATATCTTGCTGCGCGATGCCCTGGCGGACGCCGTGCTCAGGTGAGCGCGGGCTCCGCCCGAGGTACGTCGATGTCCATACCTTCGAGCAGCGACTCTCCGGGGTGCTGAGCGACGGCGGCGTTGAGCGCGTCATTCTCGGACTGGATCCGTACAAGCTCGGATTCGAGGTCCTGGACGCGCTGCTGAAGCCGTCGCATCTCGGCGAGGAGTCGCGGGTCGGAACCGCCGACGTAACCGAGAAGCGCCTTTGCCATGATGGATGGTCCTCCACACTGAGTGACCGACCGAAGCGGTGTGGGTCGTGAGGGATTCGCACCCGCGGTGCTCGGCAGTCCTGGTTTTACTGCTTGCCGTGCTGCGGTTCTTGACTGCCGAACAGCTGAGGTGCGCGGGGCTTCCAGAGTCTCACCAAAAAGTTTGACGGTCAACACGATCACACCCCGTATCGACGGGCGGCCCGGGGGCATACGGCCGCTGAAGAGTGCGGCGTGCCTGACCTGCGGGGCCCTGGGGGCGTCACGATCATCTTTCCTGCCGCAGCCTGGCAGAGCAAGCCCTTCTTGGCAACCACCAGGGGTTTCTGCCCGCGACCGGGCCTCCCGACCGCCGGCGGGAGGCGCTCGGAGCAGGCTCGGCCGGACACCGTCAGCGGATGGCGAAGTCCGGATAGCCGCCGCGGGGGGTGTCCCAGATCTCAGTGACTCCGTCGACGCGGCCGGGTGTGTCGTCGGAGCGAAGCCACTCCAGCAAACGGTGGCAATTCTCACGTGGACCTTCGGCCACGACCTGCACCCTGCCGTCGTCCAGATTGAGGGCGAAGCCGGTGAGTCCCCCGATCTCCAGAGCGTTTGCCCTGGTGAACCATCGGAAGCCCACTCCCTGTACTCGGCCGCGTACCCAGGCGGTCAGCCGTGCGGTGTCGTTCATGGCTGCACCGTAACCGGCCGATTGCTTCTGCATCACTTCGGCCTCGCGCCGCATGGCGTACAGTCCGGACGCAATCAGCCTCACTCGTACGGGTGAGTCCGTTGACGTTCGAACGTCGCGCACCAGGAAGGCACAGCACATGGGTCGCCACCGACGCTCGGCCCCCGCGCCGGCCGTGACCGATCACGCGGCAGGCACGGAAGGCAGGCACCGTGGCGGTGCGGGGCGTAAGAGCCTGCCCGTACGCACCGGACTGCTCGGCGCCTCTGCCGCAATGGCGATCGGCGCGGTGGTCGTCACGACCGTCGTCCTGCCCGGTGGCGACGAGACGCACACCGTGGGCGCGGGCTCCGACGTCCGGACCGAGATGCGCACCGAGGTGCCGTCGCGGCTCCAGGCCCAGGGCGACGCGAGCGCGAGCCCCTCCGTGAGCCCTTCCGCCTCGCCGAGCCGCAGCACGGAGCCGTCGAAGAGCCCTTCGAAGAGCCCTTCGAAGAGCCCTTCGAAGAAGGCGTCCGCGAAGCCTTTCAAGACGCCCAGTACCTCGGTGCCGTCGAAGAAGCCCGTGTCGCCCAAGCCCTCGGCGACGCCGTCCAGGGAAACGACCAGGAGCCCGGCGACGACCAGCAAGCCGGCCCCCGAGCCGACCCGCGAGCAGACGCGCACCCCGGAACGCACGGTCGCCCCGTCGAAGACCGCCGCCCCGTCGAAGACCGCCGCGCCGTCCAAGACCGCCGCCCCGTCCAAGACGGCCGCCCCGGACCCGTCGGCCGCCGCTGCCGCGGAGGCCGCGGTGATCGACATGGTCAACGAGGAGCGCGCGAAGGTCGGCTGCAGCCCGATGAAGGCGAGCGGCGCCCTGTCCGACCTGGCCCGCGCGCACAGCAAGGACATGGCGGCGCGCGGCTTCTTCGACCACACCAACCCCGACGGCGAGACACCGTGGGACCGTGCGGAGCAGGCCGGCGTGAGCAATCTCGGCGGCGAGAACATAGCCCGCGGCCAGGCCGACGCCAACGCGGTCATGAACTCCTGGATGACCAGCGAGGGACACCGCGCGAACATCCTGAACTGCGACTTCACGACACTGGGCATCGGTGTGCACATGGCCGACGGCGGCCCTTGGTGGACGCAGAACTTCGGCTACTGACCGGCCGGGACACATAGGGGAGGGCCCCGGACACCTGAGGTGTCCGGGGCCCTCCCGTACGTGCGGTCATCTCTGCCCGGCAGACAGCGCGGCCGCGGTCAGGCGACCGGGCGCGGGGCGCGCTGGCAGCGGGGACAGAAGTAGCTGGAGCGGTTCATCCACGGGCGGCGGCGCATCGCGGTGCCGCAGCGTCGGCAGGGCTCGTCCTCGCGGCCGTACGCGTCGAGGGAGCGGTCGAAGTAGCCGGACTCGCCGTTCACGTTCACGTACAGGCTGTCGAAGGTGGTGCCGCCGACGGCGAGGGCCGCGGTCATCACCTCGCGCACATGGCGGAGGAGTTCGACGGAGCGGGGCCGGGTGAGGGTCGCGGTGGGGCGCTCGTAGTGGAGTCTCGCGCGCCACAGGGCCTCGTCGGCGTAGATGTTGCCGACGCCGCTGATCAGGGACTGGTCGAGCAGGGCTCGTTTGACGGTGGTGCGTCGGGCCCGCAGCGCGGTGTGGAACCTCGCGTCGTCGAAGAGCGGGTCGAGCGGGTCGCGGGCGATGTGCGACAGGACGTCGGGCAGGCCGTCCGGCGCGTTCTCGTGGAGGGACAGGCCGCCGAAGGTGCGCTGGTCGACGAAGCGCAGCTCGGTGCCCAGCGCATCAGCGAACCGGATGCGGATGCGCAGATGCTTCTCGTCGTCCGCGTCCTGGGGCTGCACGAGGAGCTGACCGCTCATGCCCAGGTGGCCGAGGATCGAGGTGTCGGTGTCCGCGAGGGGCAGCCACAGGTACTTGCCGCGCCGGCACGCGTCGCCGACGGTCCTGCCGGTGAGCCGTGCGGCGAAGTCCTGCGCGCCGGGCAGGTGTCTGCGGATCGCGCGCGGGTGCAGCACCTGCACGTCGGCGATCGTGCGACCGCTGACCCAGGTCTGCAGACCACGGCGCACGACCTCGACCTCGGGCAGCTCGGGCACGGGTCGCGTCTCCTTCTGCGAGTCACATGGTTGTTGCCCGCAGGGTACCGCCGGGCCGTGGGCCGTTGACGGGCGGGAACAGCGGTGAGGCCCCCCGCCTGTGGCGGGGGGCCTCACCGGAACTGCTGTCGTGCGACGGAGCTCCGCGAATCAGGCCGAAGCCCGGTCCGCGGATGCCTGCTGCTCGTCCGCCGGTACCGGTTCGCCCGCCGGAACCGGTTCGTCCGCCGGTGCCGGTGCATCCGCCGCTGCCGGTTCGGAAGGGGTGTCGGCGTCCCCTTCGTCCGTGGCGGCCCCGCTCTCGGCGGCGGCCTTCGCCGCTGCCAGGCGCCGGTCCGCGTCGGCACGGATCTCCCGCCACGCGGACTCCGCCGCCTGCTGCTCCGCTTCCTTCTTGCTGCGGCCGGTGCCGGTGCCGTACGAGACACCACCGACGCGGGCGGCAGCAGTGAAGGTCTTCTCGTGGTCCGGACCGGTCTCGGTGACCAGGTACTCCGGGACGCCGAGGCCCTCTGCCGCGGTGAGCTCCTGGAGACTGGTCTTCCAGTCCAGGCCCGCACCGAGGTTCGAGGACTTCTCGATGAGCGGGTCGAAGAGCCGGTGAACCAGCTCGGACGCCGCATCGAGGCCCTGGTCGAGATAGACCGCGCCGATCACCGCTTCCAGGGTGTCGGCGAGGATGGATGCCTTGTCCCGGCCCCCCGTGCCCTCTTCGCCACGGCCGAGCCGGATGAAGGAGCCGAGTTCGAGGCCACGCCCGACCTCCGCCAGCGCACGCGAATTGACCACAGCGGCCCGCAGTTTGGCCAGCTGGCCTTCCGGCAGGTCGGGGTGGGTGCGGTACAGCGTGTCGGTGACCACCAGGCCGAGCACGGAGTCCCCGAGGAACTCCAGGCGCTCGTTGGTGGGCAGACCGCCGTTCTCGTACGCGTACGAACGGTGGGTCAGCGCGCGCACCAGAAGGGCGGACTCGAGCTGATACCCGAGCCGCCCTTCCAGAAGCGTGTGGGACGAGGCATTGTCCGTCTTGTTGGACTCAGACATCGCGCCTCTCACCAGCCGCTCAGACCTCGAGGACCTGGCGCTTGTTGTAGGTGCCGCAGCTCGGGCACGCGATGTGCTGCTGCTTCGGCTCCTGGCAACGCTCACACGAAACCAGGGTGGGGACCGCAGCCTTCCACTGCGACCGGCGGTGGCGCGTGTTGCTGCGCGACATCTTCCGCTTCGGAACAGCCACGGCTACTTCTCCTGCTTCTCGTCGACGCCCGCTTCGGCGCCGCCCATGTTGTCCTTCTCGCCGTCCTGAACGGTCTCGGCGAGTCCCTGCAGTGCCGCCCAACGGATGTCGACGGCGTCGTGGTGGTGGTCCGGGTTCTCGTCCAGCCTGACCCCGCACTCGGGGCACAGGCCTTCGCAGGTCTCCCGGCACACCGGCTGCATCGGCAGTGCGAGCACCACCGCATCACGCAGCACGGGCTCGAGGTCGAAAAGACCGTCCTCGAGAAAGAGCCTGTCCTCGTCCTCTTCGTCGTCGGCAGGCTCCGCAGTGCGACTGCGGCCCCTGTCGTCGGCGTCGGGGTACGTGAACATCTCCTGGAAGTCCGCCGCGACCTCTTGGCGCAGCGGCTCCAGACACCTTACGCACTCCCCCTCGGCGGTCGCACGGGTGGTGCCTGTGACAAGCACACCTTCCATGACGGACTCGAGGCGGAGGTCAAGCTCCACGGGCGCGCCTTCCGGCACACCGATGACATCGGCGATGCCGAGGTCCTTGGGAGCGTCCACCGTGCGGGAGAGCCGCTGGAGCGCACCCGGTCGCCGTCCCAGCTCGTGCGTGTCGAACACGAGGGGATTGCGATGGTCGAGGCGCGTGCTCAGGGGACTTCCTGCTTTCGGTTCGTGGGAGGGGCCGTCCCGGTTCGTGGGGCGAAGCGGACAGCCGGGATCGCGATCTACGCGCGACCGAAGAACCAGGGTACTTCAACAGCCGCGATAGACCCAATCCGGGCCCTCAGCGCCCCTGCTCGTACCGGTTCAGCTGTTCCAGGTCGATCATGCTGGTGTCGAAGAGGCTGGTCTCGTCCAGGGCCGTGCCCTGCTGGGGCGGGGTCTGCGGCGGCGGGGGCGGCTGCTCGCCGTAGCCGCCGGCATGGGCGGGGGCGCCCGAGGCGTACGGGTCGGGCTGGGCGTACTGCTGGGCGTAGCCCTGGTCCTGGTAGGCGGCGTAGGGGTCGGGCTGCTGGTAGCCCGCGTACGCCTCCTGCGGCTGGTACGTGTACGGGTCGTGCTGGGCCGGGATCTGCGGCGCGGGCTGCGGCGGGTAGGCGTACGCGTCCTGCTGCTCGCGTTCCGGTGCGGCGGCGGGGGCGGGGGCGGGAACGGGGTCGGCGAGCTCGGCGAGGCCGGCGAGGTAGTCCGCGTCGCTGGTGTGCTGAAGGCCGGCGGCGTCCTGAGCGGCCATGTGCGCGCCGAGATCGTCCGTGGCGATACGTCCGTGCAGCTTCTGACGGCCGCGGCCGACGGCGTCGAGCGTCTTGGAGAGCACGGCCTCGAAGGCGCCGAGCTTGGCGTCGACGTACTGGTCGGCCCGCTGGATGAGGGTCTGCGGGTCGTTGCTGTGCTCCGGCGCGTCCTCGTCGGCGTAGCCGTGCTCGTCGAGTCCGGGTCCCCGGCCGAGGAGCTTCTCGCGGCCGCGGTCGACGGAGCCGATGGTCTTGGTGAGAACGACCTCGAAGTTGGCGAGCTTGGAGTCGACGTAGTCGTCGGCCTCCGCGCGGATCTCCTCGGCCTCGCGGCGGGCCTCGGCGAGGATGCGCTCGGCCTCGTCCTGGGAGCGGCGGGCGACCTGGGTGTCGGAGATCAGCGAACCGCGCTCGGCGTGGGCGGACTCGATGATCCGCTCGGCCTCGCGGCGGGCCTCCTCGACGAGCTGTTCGCGGCCGCCGATGAGCTCCTGGGCCTGGGCCAGGGAGCCGGGCAGAGCCTCGCGCACCTCTTCGAGCATGGCGAGCAGCTCGGCGCGGTTGACCACGCAGGACGCCGACATGGGCATGGAGCGGGCGTTCCCGACCGCCGCGACGATCTCGTCGAGCTTCTTCTGCACGTCCACCGTGGTTCGCCACTCTCTGCTGCGGGTTGGAGACGGACGGGACGACTGTACGGGCAGTCCGTCCCCGCCCGACACCGGGTGACGAGTTGTCAGCTCAGCCCTTTTCCGCGAGCCGGCGCACGAGCGCGCGGTGGACGGTGTCGGGCAGCAGGTGGGAGACGTCGCCGCCCCAGGCGGCGACTTCCTTGACCAGACTGGACGAGAGGAAGCTGTAGGTGGGGTTGGTCGGCACGAACAGCGTCTCCACGCCCGACAGGCCGTTGTTCATCTGGGCCATCTGGAGCTCGTAGTCGAAGTCGCTGACCGCGCGGAGCCCCTTGACGATCGCGGGGATGTCGCGCTCTTTGCAGAAGTCGACGAGGAGACCGTGGTGGGACTCCACCACGACGTTCCCGTACTCGCCGGTGACCTCGCGGATCATCGCGATCCGCTCGTCGACCGTGAAGAGTCCCTGCTTGGACTTGTTGATCATCACCGCGACGTGTACGACGTCGTACAGCTTGGAGGCGCGGGCGATGATGTCCAGATGCCCATTGGTGATGGGGTCGAATGACCCCGGACAGACTGCGCGGCGCAACTGAAGTCCCTCGCTCTCCGGTCCGGTCATGGTGCGTCTTCGCACGTAGCGGCGGCGCGACCGTACCAAAGCGTCCCCTCGCCGTAGCGACGGGCCCGCAGTGGCTGGAAGCCCTTGGGCCAGTTGAATTCTCCGCCTCTGGTGCTGCGCTCCACGGTGACGAGGGCATCGTCCGCGAGCCAGCCCTGTAGGCGGAGTGTGAGCAGAATCTCCCGAAGATCGTCGTCCGTGACGGCGTACGGCGGGTCGAGGAAGACCACGTCGTAGGGGCTCTCCGGCGCCGGACCCGTGACGATCTGTTCCGCTTTGCCGGTACGCACCTCGGCGCCTGGCAGGCCGAGCGCCCGGACGTTCTCCCGGACGACGCGGGCCGCTCGGGCGTCCGCCTCGACCAGCAGGGCGTGGGCCGCGCCGCGGGACAGCGCTTCGAGGCCCACCGCGCCCGACCCGGCGTAGAGGTCGGCCACGCGGATGCCGTCGAGGGTGCCGAGCTGCGACTCCCAGCTGGAGAACAGCCCTTCCCGGGCACGGTCGGAGGTGGGGCGGGTGCCGGTGCCTGGCGGGACGGCGAGGCGGCGTCCGCCGGCAGCGCCGGCGATCACGCGGGTCATGAAGGGCCTCTCTTGAGCGGGCTCACATCCTCAAGTGTCTCAGCCCCGAGTCTCTCAGCCCTTGTCGAGGTACTGCTCGCGCTCCTTGTCCAGCAGGGCGTCCAGAGCGGTGCGCAGTTCGGGCAGCCGCTCGAGGTCCGGGTCGGCGCCGACGATCGCGACGGCCTCCTCGCGGGCGGCGGCGATGACCTCCTCGTCCTCGATGACGGTGAGCATCCGCAGGGAGGAGCGCACCCCGGACTGGGCCTGGCCCAGCACATCGCCCTCGCGGCGCTGCTCGAGGTCGATCCGGGACAGCTCGAAACCGTCGAGCGTCGAGGCGACCGCGGCCAGGCGCTGACGGGCCGGGCTCGCTTCCGGCATCTCGGTGACCAGCAGGCACAGGCCCGGGGCGGAGCCGCGGCCGACCCGGCCGCGCAGCTGGTGGAGCTGGGAGACGCCGAACCTGTCCGCGTCCATGATCACCATGGCGGTGGCGTTGGGGACGTTGACGCCGACCTCGATGACGGTGGTGGCGACCAGGACGTCCACGTCACCGGCGCCGAAGCGGCGCATCACGTCGTCCTTGTCGTCGGGCGGCATCCGCCCGTGCAGGACCTCCACGCGCAACCCGCTCAGCGGCCCCTTGGCGAGCTGGTCGGCGACATCGAGGACGGCGAGCGGCGGGCGCTTCTCCGCCTCGTCCTCAGCCGTCTTCTTCTTCGGCTGTTCGTCGTCGTCGCCGATGCGGGGGCACACCACGTACGCCTGGTGCCCGCCCTCTGCCTCTTCCCGGACCCGCTCCCAGGCCCGCGCCAGGAAGTGCGGCTTGTCGGCTGCGGGGACGACATGGCTGGCGATCGGCGAGCGGCCGGCCGGCAGCTGGTCGAGCACGGACGTCTCGAGGTCGCCGAAGACGGTCATCGCGACCGTACGAGGGATGGGGGTGGCGGTCATGACCAGCAGGTGCGGCGGCTGCTTCCCCTTGGAACGCAGGGCGTCGCGCTGCTCCACGCCGAAGCGGTGCTGCTCGTCGACGACGACGAGGCCAAGGTCGTGGAACTGGACCTTGTCCTCGATCAGGGCATGGGTGCCGATGACGATCCCCGCCTCGCCAGTCACGAGGTCGAGCAGCGCCTGCCGGCGGGCCGCGGCGCCCATGGAACCGGTCAGCAGCACGACCTTGGTGCCCTGCTCGGCGCCTCCGAGCATCCCTCCCTCGGCCAGCTCGCCCATCATCTCGGTGATCGAGCGGTGGTGCTGCTGGGCGAGGACCTCTGTGGGCGCCAGCATCGCGGCCTGTCCGCCCGCGTCGACGACGGCGAGCATGGCCCGCAGCGCGACCATCGTCTTGCCGGAGCCCACTTCTCCTTGAAGGAGGCGGTGCATGGGGTGCTCGGTCGCGAGGTCGTCGAAGATCTCCTTGCTGACCGACTGCTGGCCTTCGGTGAGGGTGAAGGGGAGCTCGGCGTCGAAGGCGTCGAGGAGCCCGCCGGGCACGGGGCGCCGGGCCACCGCGGGGAGCTGGGTGTCGGCGTACCGCCTGCGGGCGAGGGCGACCTGGAGGACGAACGCCTCGTCCCACTTCAGCCGCTCCCTGGCCACCTCGATGTCCGCCTTGGTGCGCGGGCGGTGGATCTTGCGCAGGGCGTCGGGCAGGGTCGCCATGCCCCGCCCCTCGCGCAGCGCGGGCGGCAGCGGGTCCACCGCCTCCGCGGCCCGGTCCAGCACCGCGTCGACCGCCTTGGAGATCTTCCAGGACTCCAGCTGCTTGCAGGCCGGGTAGATCGGGATGAGCTGGTTGGCGAAGGCGTCCACGGCGTCGGCCGCGCTCGCTCCGCCGCTCAGCGGTTCGTACGCGGGGTGGGACAGCTGGAGCTTGCGGTTGAAGACGGACACCTTGCCGGCGAACATCGCCCGGGTGCCCGGCAGCAGGTCCTTGTGCGGTTTGTGGACGCCCTTGCCGAAGAAGACCAGCTGGAGCCGGCCGCTGCCGTCCGTGATGGTCACCTCGAGGCGCCTGCCGCGGCCCTGGTTGAACGTGTGGATCCGCGCGTCGGCGACCTGGGCGACCACGGTGACGTGCTCGTCCAGCGGCAGCTCCGCGAGGGACGTCAGCTCACCGCGCTCCGCGTACCGCCGCGGGTAGTGGTGCAGGAGGTCACCGAGGGTGTGCAGATCGAGATGCTCGGCCATCACCTTGGCGGTGGCGGCACCGAGCGTCTTCTTGAGGGGTTCGTCGAGCGCGGACACGCGATCCATTGCACACCACTGCACCGACAGTCGTCGCACACCTGTTGATAACTCCTGGTCAACGCGGCGCCGCGAGCCCTACGATGGCCCCTCTTCCGCCCCCTTCGCGATCACCGCCGTACGGGATCGCCCGACCCGCGCCGTCGCCCGACCCCCCACCGGCGCAGCGACGATGACATCTGAGACGACACCGTCCGGCGGTACGACGACACCGCACACCTTCCAGGTCGATCTGCGCGGCCTGGTGGACCTTCTCTCCCACCACCTCTATTCCAGCCCGCGGGTCTACCTGCGCGAACTCCTCCAGAACGCCGTGGACGCGATCACCGCCAGGCGCGCCGAGGACCCCGGGGCGCCCGCGCGGGTGCGGCTGTACGCCGCCGGCGGCGGTCTGCGCGTCGAGGACTCGGGCATCGGCCTGACCGAGACGGACCTGCACAGTCTGCTCGCGACGATCGGCCGCAGTTCCAAGCGCGAGGGACTCGAGTCCGCACGGGCCGGGTTCCTCGGTCAGTTCGGCATCGGGCTGCTCGCCTGTTTCGTCGTGGCGGCCGAGATCCGGGTGGTGAGCCGCAGCGCCCGTACGCCGGGGGCGCCGCCCGTGGAGTGGTCGGCCCGCGACGACGGGTCGTACACGGTGCGGACCCTGCCCGACAGTGCCCGGCCGGAGCCCGGCACGACGGTGTACCTCGCCCCCCGGCCCGGTACCGCCGACTGGCTCACCGAGGAGCGGGTGACCGCTCTGGCCCGGGACTTCGGCTCGCTGCTGCCCTACGACGTCCGGGTGGGCGACACCCCGGTGAGCGAACTGCCGGCGCCCTGGGACCGCGCGTACCCCGGTCCGGCGGCGCGGCGGGTGGCTCTCGCGCGCCACTGCCACGACGTGTTCGGCTTCACCCCGCTCGACTCGGTGGACCTCTCGCTGCCGGTCGCCGGTGTCCGCGGGGTCGCGTACGTGCTGCCGTCCGCCGTCAGCCCCGCGCAGCGTTCCGGTCACCGGGTGCATCTGAAGGGCATGCTGCTCACCGACCGGGCCGACGAACTCCTGCCGGACTGGGCCTTCTTCGTGCGGTGCGTCGTCGACACCGACAGCCTGCGCCCGACGGCTTCCCGCGAGTCGCTGTACGCGGACGAGACGCTCGCCGCCGTGCGTGAGGCGCTCGGCGACCGTATCCGGGAGTGGCTGACGGGGCTCGCCGCCGGGGACCCGGAACGGCTGGCGCAGTTCCTCTCCGTCCACCACCTGGGCGTGAAGTCGCTGGCCCGGCACGACAGCGACATGCTGCGGACGATGCTGCCGTGGCTGCCGTTCGAGACGACGGACGGCCGGTTGTCGCTGGAGGAGTTCGCCCAGCGGCACCCCGTGGTGCACTTCGCCCGGACGGTCGAGGAGTACCGGCAGGTCGCACCGATCGCCTCTGCGCAGGGCATCGGCCTGATCAACGGCGGCTACACCTACGACAGCGAACTGGTCGAGCGCCTGCCCGAGGTCCGGCCCGGCACGGTCGTCGCCGAACTCGACGCCGACACGGTCACCGCGCACCTCGACGCGGTCGATCCCGGGGAGGAGCTGACCCTCGCCGGCTTCCTGGCCGCCGCGCGGACCAGGCTGGAGCCGCTGGGCTGCGACGTCGTGCTGCGCGCCTTCCACCCGCTGACCGTGCCGGCGCTCCATCTCGACGACAGGGCCGCACGGCACGAGCAGGCACGCGCGGAGGAAGAAGCCCGGGCCGACGACCTGTGGGCCGGGATCCTCGGCTCGCTGCGCGGCAGCGCGCCCCGCGCGCGGCTCGTGCTCAACCACCTCAACCCGCTGATCCGCAGGATCGGTTCCCTGGACGGGGAACTGGCGGGCACGGCGACCGAAGCGCTGTACGGGCAAGCCCTTCTGATGGCGCAGCGACCGCTGCGGCCGGCCGACTCCGCGCTCCTCAACCGCGCGTTCATGGGCCTGCTGGAGTGGGCCACCCACGACCAGGAGAACGGACGATGACCCTCGACACCCCCATGGACGCCGAAGCGCTGCGCCAGGCGCTGCGCGACAACAACCGCGAGCCGGAGGGGCCCGCCCGCAACGCCCGCGCGGAGCGGCTGTTCGCCGAGATCGAGCAACTCGGCGACACGTCACTCGTCATCGACGGCCTCGACCATCTGATGCAGGTCTACAACTACAGCTCGGAGGCGGACAAGATGTTCGTCCCCTTCGCCCGGCTGCTGCGGATGTGGGACGACCGGCCGGAGGAGTTCGACGGGCAGCAGGTCCACTCCCTGTTCTGGATGTTCAAGTGGGTCTCCAGCGGCATGGTCGACCAGCCGCACATCCCCCTCGCCTCCATCGAGAAGTGGCAGGCGGAGATGGAGCACCGCTACCGGCTCGCGGGCCACTCCGAGCGAGCGGTGCGGCAGGGCGAACTGCGGATCGCGCGGCACGTCGGCGACCTGGAGCGCGCCCAGCGGGCGTACGACGCCTGGCAGGCCGCCGACCGGGACGACAAGAGCGACTGCCATGCCTGCGAGTTGCGGACGCAGGGCTCGTGGCAGGCCCTGCGGGACGACGACGAGGGTGCGCTCGTCACCTGGCGGCCGGTGCTGGACGGCGAGTTCACCTGCGCCCACGAGCCGCACGCCGTGCTCGCCGCCTCCCTGCTGCCCCTGCTGCGGTTGGGGCGCGCCGAGGAGGCCCGCGCCCATCATCTGCGCGGCTACCGGCTGGTGCGCTCGAAGGAGAGCATGCGCAGCGCCGTCGCCCGGCATGTCGAGTTCTGCGCGCTGACCGGCAACGAGGCGCGCGGCCTGGAGATCCTGGCCGAGCGTCCCTCGTACTTCACGGACACCGGAGAGCCGAGCAGCCTGCTCAGCTACCTGGAGGTCACCGCGCTGCTCACCGACCGGCTCACCGCGCTGGGACACGGCGACACGAGCCTGACCGGTCCCGGCGGCCGGCCCTGGACCGTGCGTGAACTCGCCGTCCACGCGCGTACGGAGGCGCGTGCGATCGCCGCCCGTTTCGACGCGCGCAACGGCAACACGTACTTCGGCGAGCAGAGCGCGGAACGCATGGACCGTGCGCCGCTGCTGGACCGGCTGCCGCTCGGTGTGCGTTCGGTACGGCCGGCGCCCGCGCCACGCGAGGCACCGGCCACGGCGTCCGGCGCGGCCGGTTCCGGTTCCGGTTCCGGGGAGGATCTGGCGGGCCTGCTGGCCGAGGCACGCCGGCTCTCCGAGGCCCAGCATCCCCACGCGACGGACGCATGGGCCGCCGCCGCCGAGGCGGCAGGCCGGGAAGGCACCGAACTCGCCGTTCTCGAACGGGCGGAGATCGACGAGCACCGCGCAATGGCACCCTCGACACCGCCGGCCGAGGCGATCGGGCTGTTCACCTCCGCGGCCGGGCTGTACGAAGCGGCCGGCGAGCCCGGTCGCGCGGCCACCGCACTGGCCCGTGCGGCCTACTGCGTCAGCCTCGACGGGCGGCCCGCCGAGGCGCTGGAAGCCGTGCAGGAGCCCTGCGACCGTGCGCTGGCCCTGCACGCGGAAGGCCGGTCCACCGCGCGGCAGACGGGCCGGGCGCTGCTCTGCCGGGCGCGGATACTCAACGACATGATCGGCGGCATGCAGGTCCAGGAAGCCGTGGAGGCGGCCGTCACATCCCTGGAAGAGGCGGCGCACGCGCTCCTCGGCCTCGCGGAGCCGGAGCAGGCGGAGCCCGGGGTCGGCGTCGTCATCGGCGAGGCGCTCGGCTACCTCGGCGACATCACCGCGTTCCGCGGCGACGCGCCCGGGGCGGCCGAGCTGTACACGCGCGCCGCCGACGCGTACGTCCGGGCGGGCCGCCCCTGGTTCGCCGTGGAGCCGGAGAGCCAACTGGCGGGCGTCAGCAGGCACCTCGGCGACCTGGAGACCGCCGAGCGGGCCTCACGGGCCGCGCTGGAACACGCGGCCCCCTTCGCCGGACCGGGCGGGCGGGCCCGCCTGCACCTCCAGCTCGTCGAGACGCTCTCCGACAGCGGCAAGCTCGACGAGGCGGCCGATCACGCGCTCGAAGCGGCGCACTGGGCCGACGAGGCGGGCGAAGGCGCGGGCAACGGCGCGTACGCACGGCACCGGCTCGGCGGATTCCTGCTCCGACTGGGCCGGGCCGACGAGGCGGCGGCCGTGCTGGAGTCCGTACTGCCCGACCTGACCGAACAGGACCACGGCGACGGCATGATCGTGCAGACGCTTTGGTGGCTGGGCGACTGCTGCACGGCACTGGGCGAGCCGCGGGAAGCCGCCGAGCACTGGCTGAAGGCGGCGGACATCGCACGCGGCTGGCCGGAACAACGGGACCACGCGATGCTCGCGAACCTGGCCGGGCAGGCCCTGTTCCGTGCGCAGCTGAACCCGCAGGCGGAACTGGCCTACCAGCGCGCGGGCGACCTGTGGCGCGACCTCGGCGACCTGCACGCACTCGTGCGCACGCTGCGGGTCCGGGCCTGGATCGCCGTACGGGACGGGCAGGCGGGCATCGGCGCGGCGCGTGAGCTGATGGCCGCGGCGGCGACGGAATGCGAGTCGGCGCTCGCCGGGTCGGCGGACGGGGATGCCCGTGCCGCGCTGCGCGCCGAACTGGCGGACACCTACCGCCAGACCGGCGACCTGATCGCGAGCTCCTGCGAGGGCGAGCCCGGGGACGACGACACGGACGGCTCGGCACGGGCCGCGTACGAGGAGGCCGTCGCCCTCGTCCTGCGGGCGGTGGCGGTCTTCGAGGAGGCGGGCGAGCAGTTCACCGACCTGCGCACGGGCGCGCAGCTCATGGCGTCCTGGCTGCACGCCTCGCTCGGTGACGCCTCCGCGGCGGTGGCGCTTGCGCGGGAGGTTCTGGCGACGTACGAGGCCTCGGGGGACGGCCCGGCTGACGAGACCGCGGAGTCGCGGTGCGCGGAGGCGCGGGCGGTGCTGACGGAGGTCGGCGGTGGGTGAGGTGGTGGGGGCGGGTCCGCTGCGCGGGGCGTTTCCCCACCCCTCCCCCTTCGGCCTGGCGGCCGTGGGGGGACCCCCACTTCCCGAAACCGGACTCCGCCCGGACCCGTCACCGCGCTGCGCGCGGTGTTTCGGGGGCTCTGCCCCCGGGCCCCCGCGCCTCAAGCGCCGGCGGGGCTGAAGTGGCCCGGCTGGGCCGAGTGCTGCGCAGCGGCATTTCAGCCCGGCCTGGGGCACCTCCCCCGGCCGCCAGGCCGGGGGAGATCGAGGGCACCGCGCGAAGCGCGGTACGGGGCCCGGGGCGTGTCGCGCAGGCGGCGGAGCCGCACATCGGTACGGCGGGAAGGGGCGGATAGGGGAACGCCGCAGGCGCCACGCACCCGCTCCCTACTCCACCCCGATCAGCAGCGGCGTCGACCGGTCCCCGCCGCCCTCGTACGTGACCGTGTCCACCGCCAAGTAGCCCTCGCGGACATGGGACTCCAGCCTGTCGGACAGTCCCTGCGGCGCCGTGCCGCCCAGGACCAGCGTGACCAGTTCGCCGCCGGAGGAGAGCATGCGGTCCAGCAGGGTCAGCGCCGTCTGCGTGAGGTCCTCGCCGATCACGGCGACGTCGCCGTCGATCAGGCCCAGTACGTCGCCGGCCTGGCACACGCCCGCCGAGGTCCACGACCGGTGTTCCGCCACGGCCAGTTCGGCGTAGCGCGTCGCCCCGGCCGCGGCCGTCATGGCGACGACGTCCTCGTCGAAGCGGCGGTCCGGTGCGTGGACGGCGAGGGCCGCGATGCCCTGGACCGCGGAGCGCGTCGGGATCAGGGCGACGCGGACGCCCGCCGTGCGGGCCTGCTCCGCGGCCGCGGCGGCCGTGTGGCGCAGGGACGTGTCGTTCGGGAGGAGGACGATCTCGCGGGCGTGCGCCCGGCGGATCGCCTCGACGAGTTCGCCGCTGGCCGGCGGTTCTCCCGGCCGGGCCAGGACCGTGGTGGCGCCGGCCCGGTGGTACAGGTCCGCCAGCCCTTCGCCCTGCACCACCGCGACGACCGCCCGCTGGGCCTGTTCCTTCGGGGTGGGGTCGGTCGCGGTGTCGAAGTGCGTGATGCGGATCCGGTAGGGCCGCCCGGCCTCGACACCGGCTTCCACGGCCGCGCCGGCGTCGTCCACATGGACGTGGACGTTCCACAGGCCGTCGCCGCCGACGACGACGAGGGAGTCGCCGAGGCCGTCGAGCCGTGCCCGCAGCCGGGCGACGGACGCGTCGTCCGCCTCGAGGAGGTAGATCACTTCGAAGGCGGGGCCGCTGTCGCAGCACGGCTCGGCGGTCCGGTTCTGCCGGGCCGGCCGTGCGTGAGCCGGCGAGGGGGCCGGTGGGGCCTCGCCGGAGACCGCCTGCACCAGCGCTCCGAGGACGGTCAGCAGCCCCTGTCCGCCGGCGTCCACGACGCCCGCGCGTTCCAGCACGGCCAGCTGCCCGGGTGTGGCGTCCAGGGCCGCCCGCGCGCCCGCGTAGGCGGCCCTCAGGGCGTCGGTGGGGGCGTTCTCCGCGGCGTCCGCCGCGGCCCCGGCGACGCTGAGGATCGTTCCTTCGACCGGGTGCGCCACCGCCTCACGCGCCAGTTCCGCGGCCCGACGCAGTGCCCCGGCCAAGTGATCTCCGTCACCGAGCCGTTCGGCCATGCCGCGCAGGAGCTGGGCGAGGATCGTGCCCGAGTTGCCGCGGGCTCCGATGAGGGCGCCGTGGGCCATGGCCCGGACCACGTCGGCGAGGGCCGGAGAGGTGTGGCCCGTCTCGTGAGCGGCGAACACGGCCTCCACGGCCTGTGCGGCGGACTCCACGGTCAGGTAGAGGTTCGTACCGGTGTCCCCGTCGGCGACGGGGTACACGTTGATCGCGTCGATCTCCTCGCGCTCCCGGCCCAGGGCCTCCAGCGCCAGGGAGCACCAGTCGCGTACGGCCGAGGCGTCGAGACTCTGCGGCACCTGGTGATCCTCCTTGAGCGGCCGGGCAGATCCTGGTGGCCGGCGGGGCCTCGGGCTGCGGGTCGTCCCGCAGCGTAGACCCCGGCCGCCGCGGGTGAGCAGGTCGGGGGAGGCGGCAGCATGCTAGTTTCGTCTCTCGGAAGCAGTGGATGTATGCTGCTCCAGTTGCCCGATGAGAGTCGGGCCATTCCCCCGGCAAGCCACTTCAGATCTACTGATTCCGGCGCGCCGGATTCACCGTAAGTGCATCTGAAGTCTTTGGAGTGACCCGTGGCTGCCAACTGCGACGTCTGCGGCAAGGGGCCGGGCTTCGGCAACAACATTTCGCACTCGCACCGCCGTACGTCCCGTCGCTGGAACCCGAACATCCAGCGTGTGCGTGCAGTGGTCGGTCGGACGCCGAAGCGGCTCAACGTCTGCACCTCGTGCATCAAGGCCGGCAAGGTCTCGCGCTAAGTGATGCTCCCCGCGTCAGCGGGGATGATCCCGCCGACGTCTCGTCGTAGCGCAGCCCTCCGGTTGCCTTGAAAAGCCGGTCCACCTCGGTGGACCGGCTTTTTGCCGTGCTCCGGGACGGGCCGGGCCCTCCGGGCGACTTCCCGGGGGGCGGGCGCTCTAGCGGAAGCGCCAGCCGTGGTCCACGGGACCGATTCCCGCCCCCAGCGCGAATCCCGCGGCGATCGCCCCGGTGACGTACTCCTTGGCCGCGTGGACGGCCTCCGGGACGGTCATGCCCTGTGCCAGACCCGAGGCCACCGCGGAAGCGAGCGTGCAGCCCGTGCCGTGGGTGTGGCGGTTGTCGTGGCGGGATGCGCGAAGCCAGTGTTCCTCGCCGCCGTCCGTGAGCAGGTCCACGGCGTCACCGGCCAGGTGCCCGCCCTTGATCAGCGCCCACCGGGGCCCGAATCCGAGGACGGCGTCCGCCGCCCGGCGCATGCCGGCCTCGTCGCGGACCTCGATGCCGGTCAGCTGGGCCACCTCGTCCAGGTTGGGCGTGGCCACGGTCGCGGCCGGCAGCAGCTTCGTCCGCACCGAGTCGAGCGCGGAGGCGGCCAGCAGCGGGTCACCGTGCTTGGAGACGCCCACCGGGTCGACGACCACGGGCGCGTCCGTGCCGGCCAGCAGCTCCGCCACGGTCTCGACCAGCTCGGCGGAGGACAGCATCCCGGTCTTCACGGCCTGTACGCCGATGTCGTCGACGACGCTCCGGTACTGGGCACGCACCGCCTCGACGGGCAGCTCCCACGCACCCTGGACGCCCAGCGAGTTCTGGGCGGTGATCGCGGTCAGCACGCTCATGCCGTGCACACCGAGGGCCAGCATGGTCTTGAGATCGGCCTGGATGCCCGCACCGCCGCCGGAGTCGGACCCGGCGACGGTGAGCACGCGAGGGGGTATGTCCATACCCGGAAATCTACTTGCCGTCCTCGATGCCCCCGAAGTGGTCCCAGCCGCCCTTGCTCGTCCACGGTGCCCCGTCGACGGTCACCTGGGGCAGCGCCGACGGGTTGAGCACCTCGCCGATGACCTTCCAGCGGGCGGGCAGCTTCACGTCCGGCGGGAAGGTGGCGACGATCGCGTGGTCCTCTCCCCCGGTCAGCACCCACTGCAGCGGGTCGACGCCGACGGCCTGGCCGATGTCGCTCATCTGCGAGGGGATGTCGATGAGACCCGACCGCAGATCGATCCGGACCTTGCTCGCCTCCGCGATGTGCCCGAGGTCGGCGACCAGTCCGTCGCTGATGTCGCACATCGCGGTGGCGCCGAGCCCGGCGGCCGCGGGGCCCGCGTGGTACGGCGGCTCCGGTCTGCGGTGCGCCTCGACGAAGGCCCGCGGGGAGCGGAAACCCCGCGACAGGACGGCGTGCCCGGCCGCGGACCAGCCCAACCAGCCGGTGTAGGCGACGACATCGCCGGACTGCGCGCCCGCGCGGGTCACCGGTTCGTGGTTGCGCAGATCACCGAGTGCCGTGATCGCGATGGTGATGGTCTCGCCGCGGACGACATCACCGCCGACGACGGCCGCGCCGGCGACCTGGCACTCGTCGCGGATGCCGTCCATGAGCTCGGTGGCCCAGGTGACGGGAAGTTCGGCAGGGACGACCAGCCCGAGGAGCAGTGCGGTCGGCACGGCGCCCATGGCGGCGATGTCGGCCAGGTTCTGCGCGGCGGCCTTGCGTCCCACGTCGTAGGCGGTGGACCAGTCGCGGCGGAAGTGCCGCCCCTCGAGCAGGATGTCCGTACTGGCCACGACCCGTCGGTCGGGTGCGGCCACGACCGCGGCGTCGTCGCCGGGCCCGAGCCGCACCGCGGGGGTGGTGGTGAGCTTGGCGGTGAGTTCCTTGATGAGACCGAACTCCCCCAACTCGCCCACAGTTCCCTTCACCGAGTCACCTCTCCTTGTCGTGGACGCCGCGCGTGATTGCTGCGGTCGCGAGCTGCCACTGCTGTCGGTACCGTCAAGAGATACGTCAACTTCTGTTCGCCGTACGCCACGCTGCGGGCGCCGTCCGCCGCGAGGGTCTCCCCGTGGCCCGCGACGACGCGATACCGTGGCGACCCCTCTCCCTGGGATCTCCCCACCGACGGTAGGGGACATGATCCTCGTGCCGCCCTGGAGGCTCCGTGGTACAGGCGTACATCCTCATTCAGACCGAGGTGGGCAAGGCGTCGACCGTCGCCGAGACCATCGG
This sequence comes from Streptomyces sp. OZ13, assembly GCF_052068155.1. NCBI lineage: Bacteria > Bacillati > Actinomycetota > Actinomycetes > Kitasatosporales > Streptomycetaceae > Streptomyces > Streptomyces sp. OZ13. The sequence continues at coordinate 160,725 of NZ_JBQHCZ010000016.1, forward strand.
AAAGATTCCCGGTGTGATCCAGGCCGAGGATGTGACCGGCCCGTACGACGTGATCGTGCGCGCGCAGGCCGACACCGTCGACGACCTGGGTCGCATGGTGGTCGCCAAGGTCCAGCAAGTGGACGGCATCACCCGCACCCTGACCTGCCCGGTCGTGCACATCTAGCCCCCGTCTACCCTTGGCCGGTGACGTCTTTCGGCCGCCGGTCCCTGATCCTGTCCACAGCCGCCGTGCTGGTGGCCGCCGCGGGCTGCTCCTCCACCGACGCGTCGGCATCGATCACGGTTCCCAGCCCCCCGGCCGAGGAAGCGGCCCTGTGCCGTGCGCTGGACGGGGAGCTGCCGGACTCGGTCGACGGGCACGACCGCGACGACCCCGAGCCGTCGTCCGAACTCACCGCCGGCTGGGGCGATGCCGCGATCGTACTGCGCTGCGGTGTGGCCCGGCCGGTGGGGATGAGTGATCCGCAGGGCCAGGGCGTCGAGGTGGACGGCGTCAACTGGCTGCTGGAGGAGCGGGACGACGGTCCCCGCTTCACCACCACGTACCGCGAGACGTATGTGGAGGTCACGCTCGGCAGCCGGTACATGCACGACATCGGCCCACTCACGGAGCTGGCCGGGCCCGTCAAGAAGACGGTCCCGGCCACGCTTTGACCTGCGGGTCCTACCGAAGCCCCGTCGAGCGGGTCAGGGCGGCCTGGATCAGCCGGTCAACCAGTTCGGTGTAGGCGACGCCGCTCTCCTGCCACATCCGCGGGTACATGGAGATCGGCGTGAAGCCCGGCATGGTGTTGATCTCGTTGATGACGAACTCGCCGTCCTCCGTGAGGAAGAAGTCCGCGCGGACCAGGCCCTCGCACGACGCCGCGTCGAACGCCGCGACCGCCAGCCGCTGCACCTCGGCGGTCTGCTCGTCGGTGAGCGGGGCGGGGACCAGACCGGCCGCCGAATCGATGTACTTGGCCTCGAAGTCGTAGAAGTCGTGGGCCGTCACCGGCGGGATCTCGGCCGGGACGCTGGCGCGCGGGCCGTCCTCGAACTCGAGCACGCCGCACTCGATCTCCCGGCCGCGCAGCAGCGACTCCACGAGGATCTTGGGGTCGTGGCGCTGCGCCTCGGCGATCGCGTCGTCCAGGCCCGCGAGCCCGTCGACCTTGGTGATTCCCATCGAGGAGCCGCCGCGGGCGGGCTTGATGAACAGCGGCCAGCCGTGCTCGCCCGCGAAGTCCACGATCTTCTTACGGGCGGCCGCCGGGTCGTTCGCCCACTCGCGCGGCCGGATCACCTCGTAAGGGCCGACGGGCAGGCCGAAGGAGACGAAGACCCGCTTCATGTACTCCTTGTCCTGGCCGACGGCCGAGGCGAGCACCCCGGAGCCGACGTACGGGACGCCGGAGAGTTCGAGCAGGCCCTGGAGCGTGCCGTCCTCGCCGTACGGGCCGTGCAGCATCGGGAAGACGACGTCGACCTCGCCGAGCGCCTTGGGCACGGAGCCGGGCTCGCTGTAGACGACCTCACGGCTGCCGGGGTCGACGGAGAGCACCACGCCGCCCTCGTCGGACTCGGCCAGCTCCTCGACGTTCGGCGTCCTGCGGTCGGTGATCGCCATCCGGTCCGGCTCGTCGGCGGTGAGCGCCCACCGGCCGTCGGCGGTGATGCCGATCGGCAGGACGTCGTACTTGGTGCGGTCGATGGCCCGCAGCACCGCGCCCGCGGTGACCACGGAGATCCCGTGTTCGGAGCTGCGGCCGCCGAAGACGACGGCTACGCGCGGCTTGCGGAGCTGCTGCTCGGGGCTCTGGGGGAGGTTCTCGGTGCTCATATCGCGATGAGACTACCCGCTGGTTCGAACGACGTCAGCGTCGCTCGGGCTTGGCGGCGCGGGACATCAACTCCTTGAGAGCAACGACCGGCGGCTTCCCCTCGTGGACGATGCCGACGACCGTTTCCGTGATCGGCATGTCCACTCCGTGCCGGCGGGCCAGGTCCAGCACCGACTCGCAGGACTTGACACCCTCCGCGGTCTGTTTGGTGACCGCGATGGTCTCCTGGAGCGTCATCCCGCGGCCCAGGTTGGTGCCGAAGGTGTGGTTGCGGGACAGCGGCGACGAGCAGGTCGCCACCAGGTCGCCGAGGCCCGCGAGACCGGAGAACGTCAGCGGGTCGGCGCCCATGGCGAGGCCCAGCCGTGTGGTCTCCGCGAGACCGCGGGTGATCAGGGAGCCCTTGGCGTTGTCGCCGAGTCCCATGCCGTCGGCGATGCCGACGGCGAGGCCGATGACGTTCTTGACCGCGCCGCCCAGTTCGCAGCCCACCACGTCGGTGTTGGTGTACGGGCGGAAGTAGGGGGTGTGGCAGGCCGCCTGAAGACGCTGCGCGACTGCCTCGTCACGGCAGGCGACCACGGCGGCGGCGGGCCGGCGCTGGGCGATCTCCTTGGCGAGGTTGGGACCGGTGACCACGGCGACGCGGTCGGCCGGCACGTGCGCGACCTCCTCGACGACCTCGCTCATCCGCTTGGCGGTGCCGAGTTCGACGCCCTTCATCAGGGAGACGAGCACGGTGTCGGCGGGCAGTTTCGGTACCCACGCGGCGAGATTGCCGCGCAGGGTCTGGGACGGGACGGCGAGGACGGTGAAGTCGGCCTCGTGCAGCGCCTCCGCCGGGTCCGTGGTGGCCCGCAGCTTCTCAGGAAGCTCGATCCCCGGCAGGTAGTCGGGGTTGGTGCGGGTGGTGTTGACGGCGTCGACGAGGTTCGCGCGGCGTCCCCACAGGGTCACCTCGCAGCCGGCGTCGGCCAGCACCATGCCGAACGCCGTGCCCCACGAGCCCGTTCCGAAGACGGCGGCCTTGACCGGCTTTGTCACTTCGCTTCCTCCCCGGCGGCCTTGCGGCGCTGCTCCGCGCGGACTTCGCGCAGATCGAACGGCTTCTCCGGCGCCTTCTCGCCGCGCAGCTCCTCGAGCTGCTCCGTGACGGCGGCCATGATGGCCTCGGTCGCGGCCCTGAGGACTTCCGGTGTGGGATCCAGGTCGTAGAAGCGCGAGAGGTCGACCGGCGGGCCGGCCTGCACCTGGAGCGTCTTGCGCGGGAAGAGCCGGACCTTGCCCTCCTTGGCGTACGGCGGCATCGCCAAGTTGGCGCCCCACTGGGCGACCGGGATGACCGGCGCCTTCGTCTGCAGGGCGGCCCGCGCCACACCCGTCTTGGCGGTCATCGGCCACATCATGGGGTCTCGGGTGAGCGTGCCCTCCGGGTAGAAGGCGACGCACTCGCCGCGCTCGACGGCGTCGACAGCGGCACGGAAGGCACCGACGGCGTCGGAGGACTCGCGGTAGACGGGAATCTGCCGGGTGCCCCGCAGCAGGACCCCGACGACGGGCGTCTTGAACAGCGCGGCCTTGGCCAGGAACCGCGGGACCCGTCCGGTGTTGTACTGGAAGTGCCCGTACGAGAACATGTCGAGGTACGAGTTGTGGTTGATGGCAGTGATGAATCCGCCCTCGACCGGAATGTGTTCCGTTCCCCGCCAGTCCCGCTTGAACAGAAGCAACAGCGGCGGCTTTGCGATGACCGCGGCCAGGCGGTACCAGAAGCCGATTCTACGGCGGGACACTCGGACACCTTCCTCTTACGACCGGGCTATTGCCTGGCTGCTGGGGGTCAAGTGTCGCCCCAGGCCTCTGGTCTGTCGAGAACACGGTACGCCCCGACCGCGCCCCCTCCCCTCGGGGCCTTGTGAGATCCGGGCGACAATGGGCGCGATGCGCATGGACCAAGAGTTCGCCACGGACACGGAGCCGGTCCCCGCACCTGCCCGCCTCTGGTCCCTGGTCGTACCCCTGAAGCCGCTGGCCCTGGCCAAGAGCCGGCTGGCGGGAGCGGCGGACGACAGGCTGCGGCCGCGTCTCGCCCTCGCGTTCGCCCAGGACACCGTGGCGGCCGCGCTGGCCTGCCCTGCCGTACGGGATGTGGCGGTCGTCACGGACGATCCGACCGCCGCCGCCGGGCTCGCGGCGCTGGGGGCGAGGATCGTGCCGGACTCCCCGGCCGCGGGCCTCAACGCGGCGCTGGCGCACGGCGCCGAAGTGGTGCGCGCCGCGCGCCCCTCCGCGGCGGTCGCAGCGCTCAACGCCGACCTGCCCGCATTGCGTACCGCCGAATTGGCGAGGGCACTGGCAGCGGCTTCGGTATTTACCCGGGCATTTCTGACGGATGCGGCCGGAATCGGCACGACTTTGCTCTCCGCCCTGCCGGGCGCGGAATTGCGCCCCGCTTTCGGCGGTCCTTCACGCCTTGCGCATTTGGCTTCCGGTGCCACGGAAATCATGTCCGGCGGTCTTGATTCCGTGCGCCAGGACGTGGACACCGGCGAGGATCTGGCGGCCGCGCTCGCACTGGGCGTGGGCCGGTACACCGCGGAACGCCTGGCCGGCGGCGCTCCGGCCGTACCGAGGAAGCACGCCGGTCAGGGGCACTAGGCTGGCGGCCATGCAGGCGACCTCGTACACCTACGACCCCGAGACCCGCAGCGGCAGTGTGCTGCTGGACGACGGCACCCCCGTGGACTTCGACGCGGCGGCCTTCGACGCGGGCGGCCTGCGGCTGCTGCGGCCGGGGCAGCGGGTGCGGATCGAGACCGAGGGCGAGGGCGAGAGCCGCCGCGTCACGCTGGTGACGCTGTACACGTTCTGAGAGCGCCGCGGACACGTTCCGAAGGGACGCCGGCGGACCGCACGCCGCGGGCCGGTCTCCCAGCGGGAGACCGGCCCGGCGCGTGAGTGGCTGTGCGGCGCTCGGCCGCTTGTGCTGGTGTCGCGCTCTCGGCGCTACTTGTTCCTCGAGGTCGTCTTCTTGGCGGTGGTCTTGCGCGCCGTGGCCTTCTTGGCCGGCGCCTTCTTGGCCGTGGCCTTCTTGGCCGGGGCGGTCTTCTTCGCCGTGGCCTTCTTGGCGGTGGTCTTCGCCGGGGTCGCCTTCTTCGCGGCGGCCGTGGTCTTCTTGGCGGTGGTCTTGGCCGTCGACTTCTTCGCTGCCGGGGTCGTCTTCTTCGCGGCGGTCTTCTTGGCGCCCGTGGTCGTCTTCTTCGCCGCGGTCCTCTTCGCGGCGGCCTTCTTGGCCGCGGCCTTGGAGATGGTGGGCGGCGGGCCGGAGAGGCTGCCCTTGGGGGCCTTCTTGACCGCGACCTCGCCTCCCTTGGGGAGCTTCTTCGAGCCGCTGACCAGGTCCTTGAAGCCCTGCCCTGCGCGGAAGCGGGGCACGGACGTCTTCTTGACCCGGACACGCTCGCCGGTCTGCGGGTTGCGGGCGTAGCGAGCGGGGCGGTCGACCTTCTCGAACGAGCCGAAGCCGGTGACCGAGACCCGGTCTCCGGCGACCGTTGCGCGGACGATCGCGTCAAGCACCGCGTCGACGGCGTCAGCGGCCTGCTGACGCCCGCCGAGCTTGTCGGCAATCGCTTCTACGAGCTGCGCCTTGTTCACGTCTTCCCCTTCGGAGACATTTGGCCGGAACGATCGCGTCCTGGCTTTTTCGCACGTTAGGCAGATATATACCGCAAATCAAACACGAAACGGGCTAATCACCCTAGTGCCGCAACGAAGTCGACCTCGGCGGAGTTCTGAGGTCAGCCGCCTTCGGGGAATCGCCCCTCTTCCAGGTCCTTCATCAACCGGTCCAGACGCGTTGCCGCGCCGGGGAGATCGTGCTTCGCCGCTGCCGTGATGACCAGCAGCTTCCGGGACAGCGCCATCCTTACGCCCTCCGGGACTTGCAGTTCGCGCACCGTGGTGTGCGCTTCCTTCAACCGGGCCGCGACCGCCTCGTAGAGCTCGAGTTGGCTGTCGCGTTCCATGCACCGATTGTGCCATCTGGGGCGAGTTGTCGCCCCATGGGGCCTCAACATACGACTGCGCCCCCCGCCTTCAGGCGAGGGGCGCAGTTCGGGAAAACCGCTGCTCAGGCGTCAATTGTCCGGGGCTTGAAGGACGGCCGGCCCGCCTCGTACGCCGCGATGTCCGCTTCGTTCTGAAGGGTGAGGCTGATGTCGTCGAGTCCGTTCAGCAGTCGCCAGCGGGCGTTCTCGTCGAGCTCGAAGTCCGCGGTGATTCCGGGCGCGAGAACCTGTCGCTTCTCGAGGTCGACGGTGATCTCGGCCGTCGGGTCGGCCTCCGTCAGCTCCCACAGCGCGTCCACGACGGACTGCTCGAGGACCACGGTCAGCAGGCCGTTCTTCAGGGAGTTGCCGCGGAAGATGTCGGCGAAGCGGGAGGAGATCACGGCCTTGAAGCCGTAGTTCTGGAGGGCCCAGACGGCGTGCTCGCGCGACGATCCGGTGCCGAAGTCGGGTCCGGCGACGAGAACCGAGGCGCCGTTGCGCTCGGGGCGGTTGAGGACGAACTCGGGGTCCTTGCGCCAGGCCTCGAACAGCCCGTCCTCGAAGCCGTCGCGGGTGACCTTCTTCAGCCAGTGGGCCGGGATGATCTGGTCGGTGTCGACGTTGCTGCGGCGCAGCGGGACGGCCCGGCCGGTGTGCGTGGTGAAAGCTTCCATGGTGTTCAGACTCCGGCGGGCGCAGGGGTTTCGGACAGGTCGGCGGGCGAGGCGAGGTGGCCGAGAACCGCGGTGGCTGCGGCGACCTGCGGGGAGACCAGGTGCGTGCGGCCGCCCTTGCCCTGCCTGCCCTCGAAGTTGCGGTTGGAGGTGGAGGCGGAACGCTCGCCGGGCGCGAGTTGGTCCGGGTTCATGCCGAGGCACATGGAGCAGCCGGCGTGCCGCCATTCGGCCCCGGCCTCCTTGAAGACCTTGTCCAGGCCCTCTTCCACGGCCTGCAGCGCGACGCGGACCGAGCCGGGGACGACCAGCATCCGTACGCCGTCCGCGACTTTGCGGCCGTCCAGGATCGCGGCGGCGTTGCGCAGGTCCTCGATGCGTCCGTTGGTGCAGGAGCCTACGAAGACGGTGTCGACGTTGATGTCGCGCAGCGGCTGTCCGGCGGTCAACCCCATGTATTCCAGGGCCTTTTCGGCGGCCAGGCGCTCCGACGCGTCCTCGTACGAAGCAGGGTCGGGGACATGTCCCGACAGCGGCGCGCCCTGGCCGGGGTTGGTGCCCCAGGTGACGAACGGGGCGAGTTCGGCGGCGTCGATGAAGACCTCCGCGTCGAACACCGCGTCGTCGTCGGTGCGCAGCGTCTTCCAGTACTCGACCGCGGCGTCCCAGTCGGCTCCCCGGGGCGCGTGGTCGCGGCCCTGGAGGTAGTCGAAGGTGGTGCGGTCGGGGGCGATCATGCCCGCGCGGGCGCCGGCCTCGATCGACATGTTGCAGATGGTCATCCGGGCTTCCATCGACAGCTTCTCGATGGCGGAGCCGCGGTATTCGAGGACATAGCCCTGGCCGCCGCCGGTACCGATCTTCGCGATGATGGCGAGGATCAGGTCCTTGGCCGTGACACCGTCGGGCAGCTCGCCCTCGACGGTGATGGCCATGGTCTTGGGGCGGGACATGGGCAGCGTCTGGGTGGCCAGCACGTGCTCGACCTGGGAGGTGCCGATACCGAAGGCCAGCGCGCCGAACGCGCCGTGCGTGGAGGTGTGCGAGTCACCGCAGACCACGGTGGTGCCGGGCTGGGTCAGACCCAGCTGAGGGCCGACGACGTGCACGACGCCCTGCTCGACATCGCCCAGCGGGTGCAGCCGTACGCCGAACTCGGCGCAGTTCTTGCGCAGGGTCTCCAGCTGGACGCGGGAGACCGGGTCGGCGATCGGCTTGTCGATGTCGAGGGTCGGGGTGTTGTGGTCCTCGGTCGCGATGGTGAGGTCGAGGCGGCGCACCTGCCGGCCGTTCTTCCGCAGACCGTCGAAGGCCTGGGGGCTGGTCACCTCGTGCAGCAGATGCAGATCGATGAAGAGGAGGTCGGGCTCGCCCTCGGCGCGCCGGACGACATGGTCGTCCCAGACCTTCTCCGCGAGTGTCCTACCCATCGCTTTCCCTCCGGCCGGCTGTGCCGCCGACGCATCTAGAGATCTTGTGCAGTGCCCGTTGGTCCGCGGGCCGCCACTACAGCGTGGCAAGTTCCGGAGAAAATTGAACTTGCGTTTCACAGAGTGAGACGCGAGTATCGTTGCATGGACAACTCTAGCGGCGTCGGCGTCCTCGACAAGGCGGCCCTTGTCTTGAGCGCCCTGGAGTCCGGTCCGGCCACCCTCGCGGGGCTGGTCGCGGCCACGGGACTCGCACGACCTACAGCACATCGCCTGGCCGTGGCACTGGAGCACCACCGTATGGTGGCGCGCGACATGCAGGGCCGCTTCATCCTCGGCCCGCGGCTGGCGGAGCTCGCCGCCGCGGCGGGCGAGGACCGGCTGCTGGCCACGGCCGGGCCGGTACTCACACACCTGCGTGACGTGACCGGCGAAAGCGCGCAGCTCTACCGCCGGCAGGGAGACATGCGGATCTGCGTCGCGGCGGCCGAGCGGCTGTCCGGACTGCGGGACACCGTGCCCGTCGGCTCCACGCTCACGATGAAGGCCGGCTCCTCGGCCCAGATCCTGATGGCCTGGGAGGAGCCGGAGCGCCTTCACCGCGGGCTCCAGGGCGCGCGCTTCACGGCGACCGCCCTGTCCGGCGTCCGGCGCCGTGGCTGGGCACAGTCGATCGGCGAGCGCGAGCCGGGCGTGGCATCCGTGTCCGCGCCCGTGCGGGGCCCCTCCAACCGCGTGGTGGCCGCCGTCTCGGTCTCCGGACCGATCGAGCGCCTGACCCGCCACCCGGGCCGTATGCACGCCCAGGCGGTCATCGACGCCGCGGCCCGCCTGAGCGAGGCGCTGCGCCGCAACGGCTGATCCCACATTCCGTACGTCCACGTCCGGCCGGCCCCTTCAACGCCGCAGGGGTCGGCCGGAGGTGTTCCCGGGCCCGTGCAGGTGCAGCATGGAAGTACCTGCGAGCGACGGAGGTGCTGGAGCGATGACCGAGTTCATGGACGTACACCGCGGGATGAAGGGCATCACGAGTGATCAGCTGATGGAGGCGCACCGCGCGGACCTCGCGATCGAGGGCGAGGAGGGCGTGCACTTCAAGAACGCGTGGGCGGACCCGGAGACGGGCACCGTGTACTGCCTGTCCGAGGGCCCCTCCGCGGACGCCGTGCAGCGCATCCACGAGCGCACGGGCCACCCCGCCGACGAGATCCACCCGGTGCCTCTCGTTGTGTGAAGCCGGTCCCCGAGGCTCCTGCTGCCCCGGCGGCGGGAGCCTCTTGCTGTGTCCTCGCGCCGAACTCGTCCCGGGCGCACGGGAGATGGAGCGGGTCCGGGATCCACAGCATCCACCGGGAGAGGCGTTGCCGGAAACGCCGAAGGGGCCTTCCGACTGCTCGGAAGGCCCCTTCGGACTCTGTACCCCCGACCGGATTCGAACCGGCGCTACCGCCTTGAGAGGGCGGCGTGCTAGGCCGCTACACAACGGGGGCATGCATCCTGCGACGCGCTGGGCTACCAGGACTCGAACCTAGACTAAATGAACCAGAATCACTCGTGCTGCCAATTACACCATAGCCCATGGTGGTTTAGACCAGTACCCCCGACCGGATTCGAACCGGCGCTACCGCCTTGAGAGGGCGGCGTGCTAGGCCGCTACACAACGGGGGCCCTAGCGATCCTCACCCGGCGACAGCCGGATGTTGTCACCGCGTGAAGCATCGGGTGCGACCCGGATGATCACGTGGGAAGGATCTGTACCCCCGACCGGATTCGAACCGGCGCTACTGCCTTGAGAGGGCAGCGTGCTAGGCCGCTACACAACGGGGGCTTTGCAGATAAGCTCTGCGAGCTGGCCTACCAGGACTCGAACCTAGACTAACTGAACCAGAATCAGTCGTGCTGCCAATTACACCATAGGCCACCAAAACTCAACCCCCGGCTGGGGGTCTTGTTCGGTCTGCGCTTCCGGCTCCCGGGCTTTCGGCCCGCTCTCCTTGGCGCAGGAAGAACATTACCCGAAGGTGGACGGCGCTCCAAAACGGGTATCGGCGCGGAGCAGGCCCGGAAGCTCGTCGAGACCGGTGATCCTGATCAGTTCGGGACGCCCGCCGAGCCCCGCGCGGTCGAGCCAGATCCCGGTGAGTCCGGCCTCGACGGCGCCCCGGGCGTCGATGTCCGGCTGGTCCCCCACGTACGCCACCTCGTGCGGAGCCAGTTCCATGGCCTCACAGGCGGCCAGGAAGGCCCCCGCCTCAGGCTTGGAGATCCCGATCTCCACCGCGCACACGACGGCCTCGAAACGGTCCCGTACGCCGAGCGTCCGCAGCTTGCGCTCCTGGTTGTGGATGCTCGAATTCGACAGAATCCCGTGACGATAGTCATGGGCCAGCAGGTCCAGAACGGGCACCGCGTCGGGAAAGAGGGACCACGCCGCCTCGTAGTGCCTGACATGCCGGCCGAACCAGGCGTCCGCCTCCGCGTCGGTCATGTCCCGGGCTGCGAGGAACGTGCGCACCCGGTCGCGGCGCTGCCCCTGGAAGTCGGTCTCACCCGCGGCGAACCGGGCCCACTGGACGTCGGTGATCGCGCGCCAAGCGACGAGGGCCTGCTCGAGGCTCGCGTACCCCTCGGGCAGGCCCTCGTGCGCGAGGTGCTTGCTCATGCCGACGCGGTCGGCGCTCGCGTAGTCGAAGATCGTGTCGTCGATGTCCCAGAGCACGGCTCGGATCGGCATGGGGCCGAGATTACGCGGCGGGGCCGGACTCCGGTACGGCGCGCGTCACCCCGCGACGCGCTCGTCCTCCGAGGGGACGACGAAGAAGTCGGTGACGAAGCAGGTGACATCGCCGTCCGCGTCCCGGCCGACCCAGGTCGGGTAGGCGCCGTCGCCCCAGCCGGACATGAAGGCGATCAGGTTGTGGCCCGTGTCGGGGGCCGTGATCGTGTGCGGGCCGAGCCCCGCGTCCCCACCGGCGTCGAAGGCGTCCCAGAGCGGGCCCTTGTCGCCGACGCAGTCGGGGAACGACTCGTCGCAGGCGGCGTCGTAGAAGCAGCCGGTGCCGGCGTCGACGCCGTAGGCGAAGAACTCGTCGTCGGCGAGGGAGGCGGGGTCCTGGCCGGCCTGGTGGGCGATCTCCCAGGCGACGGGCGCCGTGTCCTTGATCAGCAGGCGGGCGGCGGCGATCCGCAGGTGCGGCGGCTCGTCGTCGGCGGGTTCCTCGTCGCGTTCGGTGATCGTGGCGACGGCGCACTCCACGCGGTAACGCCCGGGCGGCACCTCAGCGGTGAAGGGCTCGGACTCGCCGGTGCCGAGCGAGACGAAGGGGTCGCAGGCCACGACCCTGCCCGTGGGCAGCCACAGCTCGCCGGCCGGCGTCACGGACATCGTGCCGGCCTGTCCGCCCTCCTCCTCGAACCGGTTGCCCGGTGTGAAGTGCCAGGAGAAGTCGGGGGCGGGCATGGGCATGGGGTCCTCCGGCGGGGCGGTGATCGGGATCCCACCGACCCTAGTGGTGCGCTCCGACAACGCCGAGGGGGCGGTGGCCTTCCACGGCCACCGCCCCCTCGGACGCGAACAGGAATCCTTACGCGGCGAGCTTCGCCAGTGCCGCGTCGATCCGGGCGAGGGTCTTGTCCTTGCCCAGGATCTCCAGGGACTCGAAGAGCGGCAGGCCGACCGTGCGGCCGGTCACGGCGACGCGGACCGGGGCCTGCGCCTTGCCGAGCTTCAGGCCGTGCTCCTCACCGGCGGCCAGGACGGCCTCCTTGAGGGACTCGGGGCTGGTCCAGTCGGCGCCTTCGAGCTTGGCGCGCGCAGTGGTGAGCAGCGCCACCGGGTCGCCCTTCATGGCCTTGGCCCAGGACGCCTCGTCCTCGACGGGCTCGTCCAGGAAGAGGAAGTCGACGTTCGCCGTGATGTCGGAGAGGACCGTGAGCCGGGTCTGGGCGTGCGGGGCGATGGCCTCCCACGCGGCGCGGTCGAAGCTCTCCGGCGCCCAGTTGGCGTGCGGGGCCTTCAGCCACGGCTCGCAGGCCTCGGTGAAGGTCTTCACGTCCAGCATCCGGATGTGGTCGGCGTTGATCGCCTCGGCCTTCTTCAGGTCGAAGCGGGCCGGGTTGGCGTTGACGTCCGCGAGGTCGAACTTCGCGACCATCTCCGGGATCGTGAAGATGTCCTGGTCGGCGGAGAAGGACCAGCCGAGCAGGGACAGGTAGTTGAGCAGGCCCTCGGGGAGGAAGCCGCGCTCCCGGTAGAGGTTGAGGGACGCCTGGGGGTCGCGCTTGGAGAGCTTCTTGTTGCCCTCGCCCATGACGTACGGCAGGTGCGCGAAGGACGGGATCTCCTTCGCGATGCCGAGCTCGATGAGCGCCTTGTAGAGCGCGATCTGCCGCGGGGTGGAGGACAGCAGGTCCTCGCCGCGCAGGACGTGGGTGATCTCCATCAGCGCGTCGTCGACGGGGTTGACGAGCGTGTAGAGCGGGGCGCCGTTGGCGCGGACGATGCCGTAGTCCGGGACGTTGTCCGGGGTGAAGGTCAGTTCGCCGCGGACGAGGTCCGTGAAGGTGATCGGCTCCTCCGGCATCTTGAAGCGGACGATCGACTCGCGGCCCTCCGCCTCGTACGCCGCCTTCTGCTCGGCGCTCAGCGTGCGGCACTTGCCGTCGTAGCCGGAGGGCTTGCCGGCGGCGCGGGCGGCGTCGCGGCGGGCCTCGAGCTCCAGGGCCGTGCAGTAGCAGTGGTACGCGTATCCGCCGGCCAGCAGCTTCTCGGCGACGTCCTTGTAGATGTCCATCCGCTGCGACTGGCGATAGGGGGCGTGCGGGCCGCCGACCTCGGGACCCTCGTCCCAGTCGAGCCCGAGCCAGCGCATCGAGTCGAGCAGCTGGTTGTAGGACTCCTCGGAGTCACGGGCCGCGTCGGTGTCCTCGATGCGGAAGACCATGGTGCCGCCGGTGTGCCGGGCGTAGGCCCAGTTGAACAGGGCGGTGCGGACCAGGCCCACATGGGGGTTGCCGGTCGGGGAGGGACAGAAACGTACGCGGACGGAGCCGTTAGCCACGCTTGATCACCTTGTTGGTGAGAGTGCCGATACCTTCGATGGTGACGGCGACCTCGTCGCCGACGTTGAGCGGGCCCACCCCCGCGGGGGTGCCCGTGAGGACGACGTCGCCCGGGAGCAGCGTCATGGCCTCGGTGATGTGCACGATCAGGTCCTCGACGGACCGGACCATCTCGCTGGTGCGGCCCAGCTGGCGCTGCTCGCCGTTGACGGTGCACTGGATCGTCACGTCGGCCGGGTCGAGGTCGGTCTCCACCCAGGGGCCGAGCGGGCAGGAGGTGTCGAAGCCCTTGGCCCTGGCCCACTGCTTCTCGCGCTGCTGCACGTCGCGCGCGGTGACGTCGTTGGCGCATGTGTAGCCGAAGATGACGTCCTTGACGCGTTCGCGGGGGACCTCGCGGCACATCCGGCCGATGACGACGGCGAGCTCGGCCTCGTGGTGCAGCTCGTTCGAGAACGAGGGGTACTCGATGGCGTCACCGGAGCCGATCACCGAGGTGGTGGGCTTGAAGAAGGCGACGGGTACGTCCGGGACCTCGTTGCCGAGCTCCGCCGCGTGCTCCGCGTAGTTGCGGCCGATGGCCACGACCTTGTTGGGGAGCACGGGCGGCAGCAGACGGACCTTGCTCAGCGGGACCTTGGTCCCGGAGAGCTCGAAGTCGGCGTACGGAATGCCCTTGATGATGTCGAGGACAAGGCCGTCTGGGCCGTCCTCGACCGCGCCGAAGGCGACATTGCCGTCGATGGAGAACCTGGCGATGCGCACGGGATGCTGTCGCCCCTCTTTACTTGGTCGCTGGCCGGAGACTGACGCTCCAGGCTAACGCGGCGAGGGACGCCCGACCGGCTGCGTCACCGTGTACGTGACGGCGGTGATGACGCCGGCGGTCAGCGGACGGGGGCGTCCATGAGGATCGTGCGGCGGGGGTTGGCCGTCTGGGCGGGAAGCTCGAGCGAGTGCTCCTGCTGCTCCGGCGTCTGCAGCTCCTCCGCGTCCTTGAGGTGGGCGAGGGTGGTGCGCCGGGGGTTGGCTATGTTGCGGAACATCATCGTCGTCTTCATGTGGCGTGTCTGACCTTGTCCGAGTGCGGGCGCTGTGGAGGAGCGCGGTTGACGGATTGCCCATCCCTGTAAAGCGTCAGGCTAAACATCGGATTCCCGTCGAATGCCAGGAAGACTCAACGATCACCGTGTGAGTTTGCTCACGAAGAGACGGGCAAAACAGGCAATACGGACCCCTGATGACGCATGCGGAACCGGACATTAAGCCACTGAAGCCCTTATTCCGCTCCTGATCATCGCGACTGGGACACCCCCTCCCCCTAAGCGACTCGTGGATAGAAGTCCGTTTTACCCAGGAACGACCCCCACGACTTGTGACCGCACGCTTACATCGTGTCATCCAGGTCACAGGCCGGTACGTGGCCCTTGTTGGAGATCCGGCACTGTGCTGGAATTCCACGAACCGCCGCGGGTTTCGAACCGGCGCGCAAGGGCGCAACGCAGCGCCGAGTTGCGGCGGGGAAGGGGGAGCAGCGCCGGTCACTCACGACCACCATGGGGCGCGATCATTGCCCCACGACGCCGACACCGTCCCGCCGTACAAGCGGAGGGACGCCTGGTCCAGAGGTTGCGACGCTAGTGCAGGGACGTTTCAAGAGGGATGGCAACAGCGCGGCGGAACAGGAGCCGCGCGGCGGGACCGACCGCGGCTCCTCGCCCCAGCACACCCACAACCAGGGACCGGCGGCCCCCGGCGACGGTGGTGAGCGCGCAGGCCGCGCCGGCGCCAAGGCGTCCGGCGTCAAGGCCTCCCCGGCCGACGGCGCCGGCTCACCGGCCCGGCCGAAGGGCCCCACGGACACCGGTTCGCGAATAGCGCTGCGCAATTGGCGCATCAGCACGCGCCTCGTGTCCCTGCTCACCCTGCCGGTCGTCGCGGCGACCACGCTGGGCGGACTCCGTATCAACGAGTCCATGGACGACATGAAGCAGCTGGACCACATGCAGCTGCTCACCAAGATGACGACGGAAGCGACCGAGCTGGCGCACGCGCTCCAGCAGGAGCGTGACCTCTCCGCCGGCCCGCTGGCCAACGGCTCCATCGACACCGACTTCAAGGTCTCCGGCCCGCGTACCCAGACCGACCGCGCCCGCAAGGCCTTCCTCGAGGCCACCCGTTCCATCCCGAACAAGGACGACGACGAGGCGCTGGAGTCGATCCGCGCCAACGCGAACCAGATCGCCGTCCAGGTCAACAACCTCAACACCATCCGGAACACCGCCTACAAGGGCAAGGTTCCGAAGTCGCAGACGGTGGAGGGTTACAGCCGTCTGATCGAGTCGCTGCTGAGCCTCTCCCAGGACATGGCGCAGGCGACCAGCAACCCCGAGATGATCAAGCGCACGCGCGCCCTGGCGGCGTTCTCCTCCGCCAAGGAGTACGCGTCGATCCAGCGCGCCATCATCGCCGCGGCCCTGCCCGGCGGTGACGACGCCGCGACACCCGGCCTCACGGAGAACGACCGCCTCTACGGACAGGCGGCGCTCGAGAACGGTGAGACGGAGCTCAAGAGCTTCAAGGCGATCTACGAGTCCACCGGCGGTGACTCCGAGGAACTGACGGCGCCGCTGGAGAACGAGAACCCGACGATCACCGCGGCCGAGCAGTACGCCAAGCGCGTCCTGGAGAACGAGAACGGCCTCGCCCAGCTGCCGATCCGTTCCCACCTGGACTGGACCGACGACTACTCGGTCCGCATCAACGCGATGAAGACCATCGAGCAGACGCTGCTCGGCCAGATGGAGGCCGAGGCGCGCAAGCTGCGCGAGGCGTCCCAGCAGGACGCCATCATCAACGGTGCGCTGATCCTCATCGTCCTCGGCGTGTCCCTCGTCGGCGCGTTCGTCGTGGCCCGCTCCATGATCCGCTCGCTGCGCCGGCTCCAGGACACCGCGACCAAGGTCGCCCAGGACCGTCTGCCCGAGCTGGTCAAGCAGCTCTCGGAGTCCGACCCGCAGGACGTCGACACCTCCGTCGAGTCCGTCGGTGTCCACTCCCGCGACGAGATCGGCAAGGTGGCCGCGGCCTTCGACGACGTGCACCGCGAGGCGGTCCGCCTCGCCGCCGAGCAGGCGCTGCTGCGGGGCAACGTCAACGCGATGTTCACCAACCTCTCGCGCCGCAGCCAGGGTCTTATCCAGCGCCAGCTCTCGCTCATCTCCGAACTGGAGTCGCGCGAGGCCGACCCGGACCAGCTCTCCTCGCTGTTCAAGCTCGACCACCTCGCGACCCGTATGCGCCGGAACGGTGAGAACCTCCTGGTCCTCGCGGGTGAGGAGCCGGGCCGCCGGTGGACCCGCCCCGTGCCGCTGGTCGACGTACTCCGTGCCGCCGCCTCCGAGGTGGAGCAGTACGAGCGCATCGAGCTGGCCTCCGTGCCCGCCACCGAGGTCGCGGGCCGCGTCGTCAACGACCTCGTGCACCTGCTCGCCGAGCTGCTGGAGAACGCGACCTCGTTCTCCTCGCCGCAGACCAAGGTCCGGGTCACCGGTCACGCGCTGCCCGACGGACGCGTCCTGGTCGAGATCCACGACACCGGCATCGGCCTCTCCCCCGAGGACCTCGCCGCGATCAACGAGCGGCTGGCGTCGCCGCCCACCGTGGACGTCTCCGTCTCCCGCCGCATGGGTCTGTTCGTGGTCGGCCGGCTGTCCCTGCGACACGGCATCCGCATCCAGCTGCGTCCCTCCGACTCCGGTGGCACGACCGCGCTGGTCATGCTGCCCGTCGATGTCGCCCACGGCGGCAAGAAGGCTCCGGCGAAGCCCGGTGCGGGCGGCCAGGGCGCCGCTGCGCCGGCCGGCGGTGCTCCGGCGGGTCTGCCCGGCCGTCCCGGTGGCCCCGGCGGTGGCCGTCCCGGCCTCGGCGGCGGCAACGCGGGCGGCAACAACGGCGGCGGCCCGCTCAGCGGTGCTCCCGGCGGCGCGGGAAGTGCTCCCGGCAACAGGCTCGGTGCGGGCGCGGCTCGCGGCCAGGTCGGCGCCGGTTCGGCTCCACGCGCCGCACTGCCCGCCCGTGACGACGCCGGCCGTCCGGCCCAGGGCATGCAGAGCGCCCCGGGCATGCCGGGACCGGGTCAGCAGGGACCGGGCCAGCAGGGACCGGGTCAGCAGGGCCAGGGCGGCAGGCCCGGCCAGGCGCAGGACGGCCCCCGTCATGGCGGCGCGTTCGGCGGCGGCCGTGGTGCGCAGGGTGCTCCCGCGCGTAACGAGGCTCCCCAGAACGGTTTCCAGAAGGGTGCGGCGCCCGCCGCGGGCGACCGCGGCCGTCAGCTGCCCCCGCCCGGCGGTCCCCGTGCCGAGCTGCCCGGCGGCCCCGCGCCCCGGCGCGACGAGCCCGTGCCGCCGCGGCCGCAGCGCCCGCAGACCACCAGCTGGGGCAGTGAACAGCCGTCGCAGCCGCAGCGGCCGTCCGCCGACGCGCCGCGCGGTCACGAGGACCACGACAGCAACCGGGGTCCGGGCTCGACCGCCGAGTTCGTGCGGCCCGACTACAACGCCGGTCCGCCGCAGGCCGGCCTCCCGGCCGGTCCCTCCTCGACGGGGCAGTTCGTGCGCCCCGACGTGTACGGGGCGTCGAACCAGTCCTCCGCCGGCCAGTACGGCCGCCCGGAGGCGCAGGACCCGGCGTCCACGGCCCAGTTCGCCCGCCCGGACTTCGGAGCGCCGCAGCCGCCCGCTCCGCAGCGCCGTGACGAGTCGAGTTTCGCGCCGCCGCGGCCGGCGGCCGGGCTGCCCGCCCCGCATCAGCCGGAGGCCCTGCCCCCGGCCGGGCCCGGTGACGGCCGTACCCCGCTGTACGACACTCTGGAGACCAACTGGTTCCGCGGTGTCCAGGGGGGCGGCCGGCCCGCCGACGAGCAGCAGGCACCGGTGGAGCGTCCCGCTCAGCCGGCCCCGCAGCGCACACCCGCGCAGAGCCCGGCGACCCCGGGCAACGGGTCCCATGCGAGCGGTGCCTGGCGCTCCTCGCCCAACGACGAGTTGGTGCGTCAGGCCGAGCGGGTCAGGAAGCCCGCGGCCGGCGGCGTCACCACCTCCGGCCTGCCCCGGCGGGTCCCGCGCGCCAACCTCGTGCCGGGCACCGCTCAGGAGCAGAACCACCAGGCCGGTCCGCAGGTTTCGCGCGCGCCGGACGATGTGCGCGGCAGGCTGACCAATCTCCGCCGGGGCATCCAGCAAGGCCGTCAGCAGAACAGCTCGACGACCGGAAGCTTCAACCTCGGCCCCTCTCACCAGCAGGAGCGTTAGTTGAGCCCGATGAGCCAGGCGGCGCAGAATCTGAACTGGTTGATCACCAACTTCGTGGACAACACCCCAGGGGTGTCGCACACGGTGGTGGTCTCCGCCGACGGTCTTCTGCTGGCGATGTCAGAAGGTTTCCCGCGCGACCGCGCCGATCAGCTGGCGGCCGTGGCCTCCGGTCTGACGTCGCTGACCGCGGGCGCCTCCCGGATCTTCGAAGGCGGTCCGGTGAGCCAGACCGTCGTGGAGATGGAACGGGGGTTCCTTTTCCTCATGTCCGTATCCGACGGATCCTCGCTGGCCGTGCTCGCGCACCCCGACTGCGACATCGGCCTCGTGGGTTACGAGATGGCGCTCCTCGTGGACCGTGCGGGCAGCGTCCTCACTCCGGACCTGCGCGCCGAACTCCAGGGAAGCCTTCTGCACTGAGCCCGAGCCGCGAGCCGAACCCCACGCACCGGCTCGCGGCGATCAGCCAACGCACCGTCACCAGCACGGCCGCCAAAGGCCCCCCACCGGCCCAACCAGACGGCACAGCCGACCACTTGCTGTCACGCCCGGAGGATTCATGACCCCGCCACCCGCCTCTCACGATCCGTACGGTACGTCGGTAGACGCGTACGGGGACGAGGGCGACCAGCCGCTGGTACGTCCGTACGCCATGACCGGCGGCCGGACCCGGCCGCGCTACCAGCTCGCCATCGAGGCGCTGGTCAGCACGACGGCCGATCCGGCCCTGCTCGCCGGGTTGCTTCCCGAGCACCAGCGGATCTGTCATCTGTGCCGGGAGGTCAAGTCCGTCGCCGAGATCTCGGCGCTGCTGTCGATGCCGCTGGGTGTCGCGCGGATCCTTGTCGCCGACCTGGCGGAGGCCGGCATGGTGGCCATTCACCAGCCGGGCAACGGAGAGGCCGGCGGCACGCCGGATGTGACACTGCTCGAAAGGGTGCTCAGTGGACTTCGCAAGCTCTAGCGGCGGTGCTGCGCGATCGACCACCAGCGCGAAGATCGTGGTGGCGGGCGGCTTCGGCGTGGGCAAGACCACGTTCGTCGGCGCCGTCTCGGAGAT
>NZ_JBQHCZ010000017.1:0-179911 GCF_052068155.1 Streptomyces sp. OZ13
ATCACCTCGGCGGACTGGAGCACGAACGGCAGCTGCATCTGCCCGGAGCCGAACAGCTCGCCGACGACCTTCATGCCGTCCAGCAGCGTGTCGTTGACGATGTCCAGCGCCGGACGGTCCTTCAGGGCCTCGTCGAGGTCGGCCTCCAGACCGTTCTTCTCACCGTCGATGATGCGCCGCTTGAGGCGCTCCTCCAGCGGCAGCGCGGCCAGCTCCTCCGCCTTGCCCGCCTTCAGCGACTTCGTGGTCGCGCCCTCGAACAGCGCCATCAGCTTCTGGAGCGGGTCGTACCCCTCGCTGCGCCGGTCGTAGATGAGGTCCAGGGCCGTGGTGACCTGCTCCTCGTCGAACCGGGCGATCGGCAGGATCTTCGAGGCGTGCACGATCGCCGAGTCCAGGCCGGCCTTCACGCACTCGTCCAGGAAGACCGAGTTGAGCAGGATACGGGCGGCCGGGTTCAGGCCGAAGGAGATGTTCGACAGGCCCAGCGTGGTCTGCACGTCCGGGTGACGCCTCTTCAGTTCCCGGATCGCCTCGATGGTGTTGAGGCCGTCCTTGCGGGACTCCTCCTGCCCGGTGCAGATGGTGAAGGTGAGCGTGTCGATGAGGATGTCCGACTCGTGGATGCCCCAGTTGCCGGTCAGGTCCGCGATCAGCCGCTCGGCGACCGCGACCTTGTGCTCCACCGAACGGGCCTGGCCCTCCTCGTCGATCGTCAGCGCGATCAGCGCGGCGCCGTGCTCCCGCGCCAGGCGGGTCACCCTCGCGAAGCGGGAGTCGGGGCCGTCGCCGTCCTCGTAGTTCACCGAGTTGATGACCGCACGGCCGCCCAGCTTCTCCAGGCCCGCCTCGATGACGTCGACCTCGGTCGAGTCCAGCACGATCGGCAGCGTCGAGGCGGTCGCGAACCGGCCGGCGAGCTCCTCCATGTCCGCGACGCCGTCGCGGCCCACGTAGTCGACGCACAGGTCCAGCATGTGCGCGCCCTCACGGATCTGGTCGCGGGCCATCTCCACGCAGTCGTCCCAGCGGCCCTCGAGCATGGCCTCACGGAACTTCTTCGACCCGTTCGCGTTCGTCCGCTCACCGATCGCCATATAAGCGGTGTCCTGCCGGAACGGCACCGACTGATAGAGGGAGGCGGCGCCCGGCTCCGGACGCGGGTCACGCGGCGTCAGCTCCGCGCCCCGCACCCGCTCCACCAGCTGACGCAGGTGCTCGGGCGTCGTACCGCAGCAGCCGCCCACCAGGGACAGGCCGTAGTCGGCGACGAACTGCTCCTGGGCCGAGGCCAGGCCCTCGGGACCGAGCGGGAAGTGCGCCCCGTCCTTGGTGAGCACCGGAAGGCCGGCGTTCGGCATGCACAGCAACGGGATACGGGAGTGGCGGGTGAGATAGCGGAGATGCTCGCTCATCTCTTCCGGGCCGGTTGAGCAGTTCAGACCGATCATGTCGACGCCGAGCGGCTCCAGCGCGGTCAGCGCGGCGCCGATCTCGGAGCCCAGCAACATCGTGCCGGTCGTCTCGAAGGCGAGGGAACAAAGGAGCGGAAGGTCGGCGCCGGTCGCCTCCATGGCGCGGCGGGCTCCGAGGATCGCGGCCTTGGTCTGGAGCAGGTCCTGGGTCGTCTCGACGATGAGCGCGTCCGCGCCGCCCGCGATCAGACCCTCGGCGTTCTGCTGGAATCCGTCCCTGAGCACGGTGTAGGGGGCGTGCCCGAGGGTCGGGAGCTTGGTTCCGGGGCCGATCGAGCCCAGTACCCACCGCTGCTGGCCGGTCGATGCGGTGAACTCGTCCGCCACCTCGCGGGCGATCCGGGCACCGGACTCCGAGAGCTCGTAGACCCGCTCGGGGATGTCGTACTCCCCCATGGCGGAGTGGTTGGCGCCGAAGGTGTTCGTCTCCACGCAGTCGACGCCGACCTCGAAGTACGCCTCGTGGACGGAGCGCACGATGTCGGGGCGGGTGACGTTGAGGACCTCGTTGCAGCCCTCGAGATTCTCGAAGTCCTCGAGTGTCGGATCCTGTGCCTGGAGCATCGTGCCCATGGCGCCGTCGGCCACCACCACCCGGGTGGCGAGCGCTTCGCGCAGAGCGTGGACACGGGTCCGGCTGTCGGCGGAGGGGGTCGGCAACGAGGCCATGGATGTGCTCCCTGGGATGCGACGGCTGTCGGCTTTGCGCCCACCGGCGGGAAGGCGCACCCAGCCAGAGTAGCCGGGTGGGCCCGGCGGGGCTGAGGTGTCCCACGGGCCGGACTACGCCATGTCTCCGGACTTTTCGCAAGGCCTCCACCGCGAGATACTCGGTCCGCCGTGACCAAGGTCGGCATCGACCGATAGTGTTCAGCATTGTCGAACCGTGTTGGAGAAGGGCCGATCCGATGGCGAAAAACATCCAGTCACTGGAGCGGGCTGCGGCGATGCTGCGACTGCTCGCGGGCGGAGAACGCCGACTGGGCCTGTCGGACATCGCGTCGTCGCTCGATCTGGCCAAGGGTACGGCCCACGGCATCCTGCGGACCCTTCAGGCGGAGGGATTCGTCGAGCAGGACGCCGCGTCCGGCCGCTACCAGCTGGGCGCCGAGTTGCTGCGGCTCGGCAACAGCTATCTGGACGTGCACGAACTGCGGGCCCGCGCCCTGGTCTGGACGGACGACCTGGCCCGCTCCAGCGGCGAGAGCGTCCACCTCGGCGTGCTGCACCAGCACGGTGTGCTGATCGTGCACCACGTCTTCCGGCCCGACGACAGCCGGCAGGTGCTCGAGGTGGGAGCCATGCAGCCGCTGCACTCCACCGCTCTCGGCAAGGTCCTGTCCGCCTTCGACCCGGTGGCCCACACGGAGGCCCTGGAAGTGAACCGCAAGGCGTTCACGCCGCGGACCGTGACCGACATCGAGGACTTCGAGTCGCTGCTGGACCACACCCGGGCGCGAGGCTGGGCCGCCGATGTGGAGGAGACGTGGGAGGGCGTGGCCGCCGTGGCGGCCCCCATCCACGACCGGCGCCGGATGCCCGTGGGGGCGATCGCCATCACGGGTGCCGTGGAGCGGGTCTGCGACGACGGAGAGCTGCGTTCCGAGCTTGTCGCGGCGGTGCGGGACTGCGCCCGCGCGGTCTCCAGGGACCTCGGCGCCGGGCGCTTCTGACCCGTCGAACACATCGTCTGGTAACGATCCGGTTTTCGGCCACACAACCCTTGACGCCATGTTTACCGGGGGGCAAAACTGCCGTTCATCGGTCGGCATTGTCGAACACCTAACGGCAATACGCGCTAGAGTGTGACAACGCCAGGCCGGAAACGCCCTCACTGAGGGCGCGGACCACCGGAGGGACCCGGGGTTCGCCTTCCCCCTGGACGAAGGACAAAGGAGTCGCGGGTGTCCAACTCCGACATCTTCATCGGCGAGATCATCGGTACCGCCGTACTCATCCTGCTCGGTGGCGGCGTCGTCGCCGCCGTAGTGCTCAAGCGCTCGAAGGCCCAGAACGCCGGCTGGCTGGCCATCACCCTCGGGTGGGGCTTCGCGGTACTGACCGCGGTGTACATGACCGGCGCGCTCTCCGGTGCACACCTCAACCCCGCCGTCACGCTCGGCATCGCGATCAAGGACAACGACTGGGGCAACGTCCCCGTCTACGTCGCAGGCCAGCTCCTCGGCGCCATGATCGGCGCCGCCCTGGTCTGGCTCGCCTACTACGGCCAGTTCCACGCGCACCTCACCGACCCCGAGATCGTGGGCGACCCCGCCGACAAGGCGATCGAGGGTCCGCACGACGGGGCCGCCGCCAAGGCCGGCCCGGTCCTCGGTGTCTTCTCCACCGGCCCCGAGATCCGCAACGTCTGGCAGAACCTCGCCACCGAGATCATCGGCACGATCGTGCTGGTCCTGGCGGTGCTCACGCAGGGTCTCAACGACAGCGGAAAGGGCCTCGGCCCGCTCGGCGGACTCATGGTCGCCCTCGTCGTCGTCGCCATCGGCCTCTCGCTCGGCGGCCCCACCGGCTACGCCATCAACCCGGCCCGCGACCTGGGTCCGCGCATCGTGCACGCGCTGCTCCCGCTGCCGAACAAGGGCGGCTCCGACTGGAGCTACGCCTGGATACCCGTCGCCGGTCCGCTGATCGGTGCGGCCGTCGCAGCGGGTATCTACAACATCGCGTTCGCCTGAGCCGTATCAGCAGCACGAGCCGTATCCACCGATACCTGAGCAGGAGCAGACCGTGACCGACGCACACACCACCGGCCCGTTCATCGCGGCCATCGACCAGGGCACCACCTCCAGCCGCTGCATCGTCTTCGACAAGGACGGCCGGATCGTCTCCGTCGACCAGAAGGAGCACGAGCAGATCTTCCCGAAGCCGGGCTGGGTGGAGCACGACGCCGCCGAGATCTGGACCAACGTCCAGGAGGTCGTCGCCGGAGCCATCGAGAAGGCCGGCATCACCTCCGCCGACGTCAAGGCCATCGGCATCACCAACCAGCGCGAGACGACGCTGCTGTGGGACAAGAACACCGGCGAGCCCGTCCACAACGCCATCGTCTGGCAGGACACCCGCACCGACGCCCTCTGCAAGGAGCTCGGCCGCAACGTCGGACAGGACCGTTTCCGCCGTGAGACGGGCCTGCCGCTGGCCTCCTACTTCGCCGGTCCGAAGGCCCGCTGGCTGCTCGACAACGTCGAGGGCCTGCGCGAGCGCGCCGAACGCGGTGACATCCTCTTCGGCACCATGGACTCCTGGGTCATCTGGAACCTGACCGGCGGAGTCGACGGCGGCGTCCACGTCACCGACGTCACCAATGCCTCCCGCACCATGCTGATGAACCTGCACACCATGGAGTGGGACGACAAGATCCTTCAGTCCATGGAGGTCCCGGCGGCGATCCTGCCGGAGATCCGGTCCTCCGCCGAGGTCTACGGCCTCGCCAAGGGCGGCGCGCTCGACGGCATCCCCGTCGCCTCCGCGCTCGGCGACCAGCAGGCGGCCCTGTTCGGCCAGACCTGCTACTCGAAGGGCGAGGCCAAGTCCACGTACGGCACCGGCACCTTCATGCTGATGAACACCGGTGACGAGCCCGTCAATTCCTACAACGGCCTGCTGACCACCGTCGGCTACCGCATCGGCGACCAGAAGGCGGTCTACGCCCTCGAGGGCTCGATCGCTGTCACCGGTTCGCTGGTGCAGTGGATGCGCGACCAGATGGGCCTTATCAACTCCGCCGCCGAGATCGAGACCCTCGCCTCCTCCGTGGAGGACAACGGCGGCGCCTACTTCGTGCCGGCCTTCTCCGGTCTGTTCGCCCCGTACTGGCGCTCCGACGCCCGCGGTGTGATCGCCGGCCTGACCCGGTACGTCACCAAGGCGCACATCGCGCGCGCCGTTCTCGAGGCCACCGCCTGGCAGACCCGTGAGATCACCGACGCCATGACGAAGGACTCCGGCGTCGAACTGACCGCGCTCAAGGTCGACGGCGGCATGACCTCCAACAACCTGCTGATGCAGACCCTCTCGGACTTCCTGGACGCCCCCGTGGTGCGCCCGATGGTCGCTGAGACGACCTGCCTCGGCGCCGCCTACGCCGCCGGCCTGGCCGTCGGCTTCTGGCCGGACACCGACGCGCTGCGTGCCAACTGGCGCAGGGCCGCCGAGTGGACCCCCCGCATGGACGCTGACAAGCGTGACAGCGAGTACAAGAGCTGGCTCAAGGCCGTGGAGCGGACCATGGGCTGGCTCGACGAGGAAAACTGACGAGGAGCAAGAATGACCACCCTGCAGAGCGTCCCCTCCCCCGGGACGCACCCGGCCTCCGGCTCGGCTGTGTCTTCCCTCAAAGCAGCGGGCCGCGCCGAGACTCGGGAGCAGCTTTCCAAGGCGACGTACGACCTCCTGGTGATCGGCGGCGGCATCCTGGGCATCTCCACCGCCTGGCACGCCGCGCAGTCCGGGCTGCGGGTGGCCCTGGTGGACGCCGGCGACTTCGCCGGCGCCACCTCCTCCGCCTCCTCCAAGCTTCTCCACGGCGGCCTGCGCTACCTGCAGACCGGTGCGGTGAAGCTGGTCGCGGAGAACCACTTCGAGCGGCGCGCGGTCTCCCGCCAGGTGGCCCCCCACCTGGCCAATCCGCTCACGTTCTACCTGCCCGTCTACAAGGGTGGTCCGCACGGCGCGGCAAAGCTCGGCGCGGGCGTCTTCGCCTACTCCGCGCTCTCCGCGTTCGGTGACGGCGTCGGCCACGTCATATCGGCGGCGAAGGCACAGCGGGACGTGCCGGAGCTGCGTACGGAGAACCTGAAGGCCGTCGCCGTCTACGGCGACGACCAGATGAACGACTCCCGTATGGCGCTCATGACGGTCCGCGCGGCCGCCGAGTCGGGCGCCACCGTCCTCAACCACGCCGAGGTCACCGGACTGCGTTTCACCCGGGGCCGGGTCACCGGCGCGGAGCTGAAGGACCGCACCGACGGCACCGAGTTCGGCGTCACCGCGCGGCTGGTGCTGAACGCCACCGGACCGTGGGTCGACCATCTGCGCCGGATGGAGGACCCGGAGGCGGCCCCGTCCATCCGCCTCTCCAAGGGCGCGCACCTGGTGCTGAAGCGCACCTCCCCGTGGCGGGCCGCGCTCGCCACCCCGATCGACAAGTACCGCATCACGTTCGCCCTGCCCTGGGAGGACATGCTGCTGCTCGGCACCACCGACGAGGAGTACGAGGGCGACCCGTCCGACGTCGCCGTCAACGACAAGGACGTCACGCAGATCCTCGACGAGGCCGCGTTCTCCATCCGTGACCAGCAGCTCTCACGCGACCTGATCACCTACTCCTTCGCCGGTCTGCGCGTGCTGCCGGGCGGCCCCGGAGACACCTCCAAGGCCAAGCGGGAGACGGTCGTCACCGAGGGGCGCGGCGGGATGCTGTCGGTGGCCGGCGGCAAGTGGACGACGTTCCGCCACATCGGCCGCACGGTGATGAACAAGCTGGCGACCCTGCCGGGCCGCCCGCTCGCCGAGGACATGGAGCCGCTCGCGCACCTGCCGAAGAAGCTGCCGCTGCCCGGCATCGCCAACCCCAACGCGGTCGCCCACCGGCTCTTGGTCGACGGCGGGATGCCCGGCCCGCGGATGGCGGCCGACACCGCCCGGCACCTCGCCACCCACTACGGGTCGCTTGCGTTCGACATCGCCCGCCTGGCGAACGAGGACCCCGCGCTGGCCGAGCGTATCCACCCGGACGCGCCGGAGATCTGGGCGCAGGTCGTGTACGCGCGCGACCACGAGTGGGCCGAGACGGCGGACGACGTGCTGCGCCGCCGTACCACGCTGACCATCCGCGGCCTGGCGACGGACGACGTCCGCAACAGGGTCGAGGACGTGCTGCGCGACCGGTGAGCTGACCGGACGGGCGGACAGGCCCAACGAGGGCGACTCCGGGGGAGTCGCCCTCGTTGTACGCTCAGACCTCCGATGTCTGGTGAGTGATGTGGACGATGGGGGCGACGTCATGGCCGTGACCGACGAGGCCATCGAGAAGATCAAAGGGATGATCGTCTCCGGCGCGCTCCGCCCCGGCGACCGGCTGCCCAAGGAGAGCGAACTCGCCGCCGAACTGGGCCTGTCGCGCAACTCGCTGCGCGAGGCGGTACGGGCGCTCTCCCTGATCCGCATCCTCGACGTACGGCAGGGCGACGGCACCTACGTCACGAGCCTCGACCCCCAACTGCTCCTCGAGGCGCTGAGTTTCGTCGTCGACTTCCACCGGGACGACACGGTGCTGGAGTTCCTCGCGGTACGCCGCATCCTGGAACCGGCGGCCACCGCGATGGCCGCGAGCCGCATCCCCGAAGCCGAACTCGACGCGCTGACCGCCCAGCTCGACGCGCTGGGGACCGACCCGTCGGTCGAGGAACTCGTCGCGGCGGACCTGGACTTCCACCGCCGCATCGTCGGGGCCGCCGGCAACTCGGTGCTCTGCTCCCTCCTGGACGGCCTGTCGGGCCCCACGACCCGGGCCCGCGTCTGGCGCGGTCTGACCCAGGAGGACGCGGTCAGCCGCACCCTCCACGAGCACCGCGCGATCCTGGCGGCGCTGCGGGACCGCGACGGGGAGGCGGCGGGGGCGTGGGCGACGGTGCACGTGGCAAGCGTGGAGCAGTGGCTCCGCGCGACGCTGTAGCGCCTGCGGCGGGCTTCTCCCCTACCCGCCCCTTCCCGAACCGGGCTCCGCCCGGACCCGGTACCGCGCTTCGCGCGGTGTCCTCAAACGCCGGACGGGCTGCATTCGGCCCCGCGGTAGCCCCGACCGCGCAGGGTCGGGGCTACCGCGGGGCCCGGAGGCGCAGGCCCTGCATCCCGCCGTCGACCGCGAGAGCGGTTCCCGTCACCGCCGCAGCCGCCGGACTCGCGAGGTACGCGACCGCCGCGGCCACCTCGTCGGCCCGGACGAGCCGCCCCGTCGGCTGGCGGGCCTCGAGGGCGGCACGCTCGGCGACGGGGTCCTCCGCCCGGTCCAGCAGGCGGGCGACCCACGGCGTGTCCGCGGTGCCGGGGTTGACGCAGTTGACGCGGATGCCCTCCCGGACGTGGTCGGCCGCCATCGCGAGGGTCAGCGAGAGGACCGCGCCCTTGCTCGCGCTGTAGAGGGCGCGCTGGGGCAGGCCGGCCGTGGCTGCGATGGAGCAGGTGTGGGTGAGGGAGACGGATCCGGACGCCGCGGCCGTCGCCGTGCGGCGCAGATGCGGCAGGGCGTGGCGGGCGACCCGGACCATCCCGATGACGTTGGTGTCGAGGACTCGCCGCCATTCGTCGTCGTCGTTGTCGGCCACGGTGCCGATCGCGCCGACGCCCGCGTTGGAGACCACGGTGTGCAGCACACCGAACTCGGCGGCGGCCGCGTCCACGGCGGCGGCCACGGCGGCGTCGTCGGTGACGTCGGCCCGGAGTGCGAGCGTGCCCGCCGGCGCTCCCCGGGTCTCCCGGTCCAGGACGGCGACACGTGCCCCGCGGGCGAGGAGCAGCGCGGCGACGGCGGCCCCGATGCCGGAGGCGCCGCCGGTGACCAGTGCCGCCATGCCCTCGAAGTCCTTTGATCCGGTCATGAGCCTGCCTCCTCGGCGGTGGGCCGAGCCTGCCGGACGGGCCCGTTCCGACAGCTGTGGGCGGCGATCGAACCGGGGAGCATCCGGGCGGAGAAGCCCGGCGCGTCCGGTGCCGCGTAACGGCCGTCCACGATCACGGCCGGGTCCGCGAAGTGTTCGTGGAGGTGGTCCACGTACTCGATGACGCGGTCGTCCCAACTGCCGGAGACGGCGACGAAGTCGAACATGGCGAGATGCTGGACGAGTTCGCACAGCCCCACGCCGCCGGCGTGCGGGCAGACGGGGACGCCGTACTTGGCGGCGAGCAGCAGGATGGCGATGTTCTCGTTGACGCCGGCGACCCGTGCGGCGTCGATCTGGACGAAGTCGACGGCCTGGGCCTGGAGAAGCTGTTTGAACACGACGCGGTTGGCGGTGTGTTCGCCGGTGGCGACCTTCACGGGCTGGCCCGCACGGACGGCGGCGTGGCCGAGTACGTCGTCGGGGCTGGTGGGTTCCTCGATCCAGTGCGGTTCGTACGGCGCCAGCGCGGTCATCCAGCGCACGGCTTCCGCGACGTCCCAGCGCTGGTTGGCGTCGAGGGCGATGCGCACGGAGGGGCCTACGGCGGCGCGGGCGAGGTTCATCCGCCGGATGTCGTCGTCGATGTCCAGGCCGACCTTCAGCTTGATCTGCCGGAATCCGTCGGCGACGGCCTCCTCCGCGAGCCGGACGAGCTTCTCGTCGGAGTAGCCGAGCCACCCGGGCGAGGTGGTGTACGCGGGGTAGCCCCGTTCCCTCAGCAGCGCGGCCCGCTCCGCTCTGCCCGGCTCCGCGGCGCGCAGGATGGCGAGAGCCTCCTGTCTGGTGAGCGCGTCCGTCAGGTAACGGAAGTCGACCAGTGAGACGAGTTCTTCCGGGGTCATGGCGGCAAGGAACTCCCATACCGGTCTGCCTGCCCGGGTGGCCGCCATGTCCCACGCGGCGTTGACGACGGCGCCGGCCGCCATGTGGATGACGCCCTTCTCCGGTCCGAGCCAGCGCAGTTGGGAGTCATGCGTGAGGTCGTGGTGAAGTGCGGCGAGGTCCGCGGCGCGGATGGGGGCGGGACGGCCCACGACGTAGGGACGCAGCGCCTCGATCGCGGCGGCGACGATGTCGTTGCCGCGGCCGATGGTGAAGCAGAAGCCGTGGCCCTCGCTCCCGTCGTCGGCGCGCAGCACGAGGTAGGCGGCGGAGTAGTCCGGGTCCGGGTTCATGGCGTCGGAGCCGTCGAGCTGCTGCGACGTGGGGAAGCGGATGTCGTGGACCTCGAACTCCGTGACGGTCTGACTCATGCACGCACCCCCGGTGAGATGAACATCGGATCTCTCCTGGACATCCGATGTATAGCGCCGCCCACTCTCCTCGGTCCAGCGATTCGTCGAATTTCACCCCGCACAGCTCGGATGAATCCGCCGTCACGCTGCTCCGTGGTCGCCGTATGCCCGACGCCTACCACGTTCACCCGGCCGTGCACGGGGGCTGCGGGGAGGGCTGCGGAAAGCCGTAAGGTTGGGGCGTAAGAAAGGGAACTTCGGAAGGAGGCACTGGGTGATCGAGCTCGAGGGGATGCCCGAGCTGATCGACCCGGTCATGGTGGCCGCGTTCGAGGGCTGGAACGACGCCGGCGACGCCGCCTCCACCGCGGTCGCTCACCTGGACCGGGAATGGAAGGGCGAGGTGTTCGCGGCGCTCGACGCCGAGGACTACTACGACTTCCAGGTCAACCGGCCCACGGTGTGGCTGGACGGCGGGGTACGCAAGATCACCTGGCCGACCACCCGGCTCTCCGTGGTCCGCGTCGGCGGCGACAAACCCAGGGACCTCGTGCTGGTCCGCGGTATCGAACCCTCCATGCGCTGGCGTTCGTTCTGCAACGAGATCCTGGGCTTCGCCCATGAACTGGGCGTGGAGATGGTGGTGATCCTGGGCGCGCTGCTCGGCGACACCCCGCACACCAGGCCGGTACCGGTCAGCGGGATCACGTCCGACGCGGACCTGGCGAGAACGATGGATCTCGAGGAGACCCGGTACGAGGGGCCGACCGGAATCGTCGGCATCCTCCAGGAGGCCTGCACCCATGCCGGTGTGCCTGCGGTGAGCCTGTGGGCCGCTGTCCCGCACTACGTCTCACAGCCGCCCAACCCGAAGGCGACGCTCGCGCTGCTCAACCGGCTGGAGGACCTCATCGGCCTCCGCATTCCGCTGGGTGAGCTGGCCGAAGACGCCCGGGCCTGGCAGCTCGGCGTCGACCAACTGGCCGCGGAGGACAGCGAGGTGGCCGAGTACGTCCAGACGCTGGAGGAGGCGCGCGACACCGCGGAGCTGCCGGAGGCCTCGGGCGAAGCCATCGCCCGCGAGTTCGAGCGGTATCTGCGCCGGCGCGACAGCGGAGGTCCCGGCGGTCACGCGACGGACGGCGGCGAGGGCACCTATCTGCGCGACCCGGCGGGCGGGCGCCCCAAGCCGCCGATGCCGCCGCGCCCCGAACCGGAGTCCGGTTCCCCGACGGACGCGGACCGCTCCGGCGGCACGAGCGGGTCCGGCGGCGACGAGGAGCAGGACGGGCCCCCGGCGGGCGACGAGGGGACCGGCGGCCCGGCCGGCGAGCAGGCCGACGGCGGTCGGAACGACCGTGACGAGGGCGAAGGCGGAAACCGTAGCGACCGCGATGAGGGCGAAGGCGGCGGCGAGCGGCCGGAGTCGTAGTCGGTAGGGGGACCGAGCGGTACGGAGCGGGGTGGCACCGGGCAGACCGGCGCCACCCCGCTCCTCGTCCCTCACACCACCCGGTCGCTCACACCCGGTCGACCGCCACCGCGTCGTACTCGGTGTCGGGCGTGGGCGGCACGTCGAAGCGCGCGTTGGGCAGGTAGATCCGGTCGCCCCAGGCGGCCGCCGTGGTGGGGATCCGGAAACGCGGGTCGGTGATCCGGGCGATCGGCGTGCCCCGGGTGCCCGCGGCATTCAGCCGCACGACGTCGACCTGGTTCAACTGCTGCTGCACGATGTAGAGATGACGGCCGAGCAGCAGGAGGCCGTCACCGAACGGGATGGCGAGGTCCCCGAGGTCGACCCGGCGGGCGGTACCGTCGCGCGGGTCCACCCGCATCAGGGAGCCGCCCTCCACCACGGTGTTGACCACCAGCAGGGCGCTGCCGTCGGGTGTCCGCGCGATCCCGTTGGCGGTGAAGTCCGTTCCCTGCTCCCACTCACCGCCCAGTGCCACGGTGGCCACCTCGCGCGCCGGTTCGCCGTGCCGGTCCAACTCGAGCCGGTAGAGCTCGGGTCGGAAGGAGTCGGTGAACCACGCCGCCTCCGGCGTCAGCACGACGTCGTTCACCATCGAGCCCTCCGCGCCGACGGTGAAGAGTCTTAGGATCTTTCCCGAGCGCGCATCGGCGATCCTGATCTCCCGGCTGAAGCCACCGGAGAGGAACAGCCGCCGCTCCTGGCGGTCGATCTTCAGCCCGATGACGGAGCGTCCGGCACCCAGCCCTTCGACGACCACCCGGCCGCGTCCGGTGGCCAGGCTCGCGCGGTAGACGTCGCCGTCGGCGATCGAGCCGAACCAGGCGTAGGGGCTGCGGCCGATGGTGATGCCCTCCGGCTGGAAGCCGTTCGGCAGGGGGATGAGGGTCGGCCGGCTGCCCGGCGACGCGGCGCGGGCCGCACCGGCGGCGGGCCCGAGAAGCGCGGCCGCGCCGATGGCCGCTGCCGCGCCGAGTACGTCTCTGCGTGCGAAGACACGTTCCACGGTGTGTCCTTCCGGCAATGGTGGACGGATGGCCCGAGGGCCTGTTCCGTCACCTCACCACACGCCCGGCGCACGCGCCGCGAGATCGTGCAAGCGGAGGAACTGACTCCCGCCCGGGCGCGTCGACGGCGACCGGCGGGAGTCCAGAACGTGCCTAGAGCGCCACGCCCAGCAGGGCGTCGACCGCCCGGGACACCAGCCCCGGCGCGCCCTCGTCGGTGCCGCCCTCGGCCTGCTGGAGCGCCGCCCAGCGGTCCACGGCGGCGAGCGCCGACGGGGCGTCGAGATCGTCGGCGAGGGCCGCGCGGATCTCCTCCACCAGAGCGTCGGCGGACGGTCCGTCGGGGCGGGAGACGGCGGCACGCCAGCGCCCTACACGCTCGACCGCTTCCTGGAGCACCGCGTCGGTCCACTCCCAGTCGGCCCGGTAGTGGTGCGAGAGCAGCGCGAGCCGTATGGCGGCGGGGTCCACGCCGTCGCGGCGCAGCTTGGATACGAAGACCAGGTTGCCCTTGGACTTCGACATCTTCGCGCCGTCGAGGGCGACCATGCCCGCGTGGACGTACGCCTTGGCGAAGGGGTGCTCGCCCGTGAGCGCCTGGGCGTGCGAGGCGCCCATCTCGTGGTGCGGGAAGGCGAGATCGGAGCCGCCGCCCTGGACGTCGAAGCCCATGCCGAGGTGGTCCAGCGCGATGGCGACGCACTCGATGTGCCAGCCGGGCCGGCCTCGGCCGAGCGAGCCGCCGTCCCAGCTCGGCTCGCCCTCGCGGGCCGCCATCCACAGCATCGGGTCGAGCGGGTTCTTCTTGCCGGGACGCTCGGGGTCGCCGCCGCGCTCCGCGGACAGCAGCCGCATCGCCTCCGCGTCGAGCCGGGACACCTCGCCGAAGTGCGGGTCGGACTCGACGGAGAAGTAGACGTCGCCTTCCAGCTCGTAGGCGGCGCCTGCGTCACGGAGGCGTTCGACGAGTGGCACGATGCCCGGAATCGCCTCGACCGCGCCGATGTAGTGACGCGGCGGAAGCATCCGCAGCGCGATCATGTCCTCGCGGAACAGAGCCGTCTCGCGCTCCGCGAGCTCGGTCCAGTCGTGTCCGTCGCGGTTGGCACGCTCCAGCAGAGGATCGTCCACGTCCGTGACGTTCTGGACATAGTGAACCTGCCGCTTGGTGTCGAGCCACACGCGCTGCACAAGGTCGAACGCGTTGTAGGTCGCCGCGTGACCCATGTGGGTCGCGTCGTACGGTGTGATGCCGCAGACGTAGATACGGGCGACGGGACCGGGGTCAAGGGTCACCAGACCATCGGTCGCGGTGTCGTGGATCCGGAGGTCGCGGCCCTTGCCGGGCAGGGCGGGGACCTCAGAAGCGGGCCAGGCATGCATGTCATGAGCGTAACCGGACGCATGTTCCGGATACGAACCGGATCACTGATCTTGACCGGTTGGGCACTCTTGCGGTCCGGCGGACGCTGTGCCTACACGGGCGGCCAAGGGATCGCCGGCCAGTCGCCCGACGGCACGGGATGGGTGCCTGACCGGAGGAGGGCCGCCACCCGGCCGCTCAGGGCCGCCACCTCGGCCGGAGTGAGCAGTTCCGCCAGTCGGGTGGCGAGCGTCCCGCCGTCGGCGAGGGCCGTCGCCAGGGTCGCGAGCGCCGTGACCGCCTCGGCGGGCAGCGGCTCCCCCGCCCATCCCCACAGCAGGGTGCGCAGCTTGTCGTCGACGTTGAACGTGACTCCGTGGTCGATCGCGTAGAGGGTCCCGTCGGCGGTGGGCAGCAGGTGCCCGCCCTTGCGGTCCCCGTTGTTGATCACGGCGTCCAGGACGGCGAGCCTGCGCAGGCGCGGGTCGTCGGCGTGGACGAGCAGCGCGGTACGTCCCTCCCCCACGTCGGCGAAGCCGACCGCCCTCCAGCCCTCCCCCGGTTCCTCGTCCTCGACGAGCGCCAGCAGCGCGGCCTCCGGGTCGGTCTCGATCCACAGCTGGACCATGCCCTGGCCGTAGGGGCCGTCCCGCAGCACCGTGGGCGGCACCAGATCCCAGCCGATCGCCTGCGACACCTCGTACGCGGCGACCTCGCGCTGCGCCAGAGTGCCGTCGGGGAAATCCCACAGCGGGCGTTCGCCCGCGATGGGTTTGTAGACGCAGTGGGCTTCCTCGCCCTCGTACGAAACCGCGCAGTACAGCACCGCGTTGGACGCCTCGCGCAGCCTTCCGCGTACGCTCAACTCGCCCTTGGCCAGCAGCGTCAGCGCGTCCGGGGTGCTCACGCGCCCCGTCGGTATCCGTTCTGGCGCGGGCATACGTGTCCTTCCGGATCGAGGGGCAGGCTGCACAGCGGGCACGGCGGCCGGCCGGCGTTCACCACGTCCAGTGCGCGTTTGGCGAACGCCCTGGCCTGTGCGCCGGTGAGCCGGACCCGCAGCATCGGCGGGCCGTTCTCCTCGTCCTGCAGCAGCCGCTCCTCGGCCTCCGCGAGGTCCTCCTCGGACTCGGCCTCGAGCTCCACCAGCGCCTGTGCCTCGACGATCATGCGCTGTTCCTCGCCGTCCCAGGCCAGCGCCATCGTGCCGACGCGGAACTCCTCCTCGACCGGGTTGTCGAGCGGCGCGGTGTCGGTCACGTCCGCCGGGGCGACGGCCGGCACGGGCGCGTTTCCCCCGGTGCGGCGGACCACTTCGTCCAGCAGCTCGTCGATCCGCTCCGCGAGGGCGGCCACCTGAGTCTTCTCCAGGGCGACGCTGGTCACGCGTCCTGCGGCCGAGGCCTGCAGGAAGAACGTACGGCGGCCAGGCAGCCCGACCGTACCGGCCACGAAGCGGTCCGGCGGGTCGTAGAGGAACACCTGACGGGACACGTTCTGTCTCCCTTTGGATCGTCGGATCGGTGGGTTTCGGCATCCGGTGGACTTCAGCTTTTCGGCGCGTCCACCCTACTGCGCGGAGCGATCACGATGCGCCCGCGCCGCCCCCGACGACCGCGTCGCCGCTGTCGCCCTTCTCCTCCGGTCCCTCCGCGCGGGGCACGAGGGAGCCGAGATCGCCGGTGTCGCCGAGGCGCAGCAGGAACGGCCGGCTGCGGGTGTAGCGGATGGCGGTGACGGAGCACGGCTCGACGTGGATCCGCTGGAAGAGGTCGAGATGCATCCCAAGGGCGTCCGCCACGAGGGACTTGATGATGTCCCCGTGCGAGCACATCAGATAGGCCGCGCCCTCGCCGTGCGCCTGGTCGATCCGGGCGTTCCAGTCGCGGACGGCGTCGACGGCGCGCGCCTGCATGGCGCGCATGGACTCGCCGCCGGGGAAGGACACCGCGGAGGGATGGTGCTGGACGACCTCCATCAGCGGCTCCTGTGCGAGCTCCTTGAGCTTGCGGCCGGACCACTCGCCGTAGAGGCACTCCCCGATGCGTTCGTCGGTCTCCGCGACGAGCCCCGGGCGGGCCGCGAGCAGAGGCGCGAGCGTCTCGCGACAGCGCTCCAGCGGACTGGAGACCACCGCCGCGAGCGGCACCGCGGCCAGTCGTGCGGGCAGCGCGGCCGCCTGTTCGGCTCCGTGCTCGTCGAGGCGGACACCCGGTGTCCAGCCCGCGAGCACTCCCTCGGTGTTGGCGGTGGAACGTCCGTGGCGTACGAGGATCAGCGTGGCCATGGGGGCCAGCCTACGATCCCCGGGCTTCCGGCGGGCCAGGGGTGTGCCGGGGCGGAGGTCAGGGAAGAATGCGCGCCGTGATCGTGGACTGTGCCATCTACCGCGACGGGCGCCGCAGCGAAGGCCCGTCGGACTTCTCCGATGCCCTCGACGAGGCGCGGGCCACGGGTGACGCCTTCCTGTGGATCGGGCTGCACGAGCCGACGGAGGAGGAGTTCGACCACGTCTCCGCCGAGTTCTCGCTGCATCCGCTCGCCGTCGAGGACGCGCTCAAGGCCCATCAGCGGCCCAAGCTCGAGGTGTACGACGACTCGCTGTTCGTGGTCCTCAAACCCGTGGTGTACGAGCCGGAGAGCGACTCCGTGACCACGGGCGAGCTGATGGTCTTCATAGGCGACTCGTTCGTGGTGACGGTCCGGCACGGCGAGGGTGCTCCGCTGCACGCCGTCCGCGAACGACTCGAGGCGGAGCCGGCGGTGCTGAGGCACGGCCCGACCGCCGTGCTGTACGCGGTCAGCGACGCCATCGTCGACCACTACATCGATGTGGCGGCCGAGCTTCAGGTGGACCTGGAGGAGATGGAGACCGAGGTCTTCGAACCGGCGCGCAGGGACGCGAAGAACACGGCGGCCCGGATCTACACGTTCAAACGGCAGGTGCTCGAGTTCCGCCGGGCGGCAGGGCCGCTGGCGGCGCCGATGGCCCGGCTCGCGGGTGCGGGCGTGCCGTTCGTCCATGAGCACGCGCAGCCCTTCTTCCGGGATGTCAGCGACCACCTGACGCGGGCGAACGAGCAGGTGGAAGGGCTGGACCGGCTGCTGTCGGACATCCTGTCCGCCCACCTCGCCCAGATGGGCGTGCGGCAGAACGACGACATGCGCAAGATCTCGGCGTGGGCGGCCATGGCGGCGGTGCCGACGATGGTGGCGGGGATCTACGGGATGAACTTCGAGCACATGTGGGAGCTCAAACAGGTGTGGGCGTACCCGGCGGTGCTCGTGCTGATGGCGGGTGCCGTCTACGGGCTCTTCCGGCTCTTCAAGCGGCGCGGCTGGCTCTGATCTTCTCGTGCCCTGCCCGCTCGGGGCGGCGGTCAGCGTCCCGTCCCGGGTGGCACGGCCGCGGGACTGAGATAGGCGCGGAGCTCGGGACGGGACGGGAGTCCGGGCAGGGTCAGCGGCCGCCAGCCGCGGATGAACGACGGAGGCCGGTTGCGGCCCTCCACCACGTAGGCCACCGCCCGTTCGTCGCCGAGCCGTAGGAGCCCGGCCCGGGTGATGCTGCCGTCGTGTCCGCCGGTCTGCCGGGACGCGCAGCCGGCATGGAAGGCGAGCGGGGGCGCCACGCTGCCGCTGACCACGCACGGTGGCCGCACACCGTTGCGGTGCAGCTCCGAGACGATCCTGTCGAAGGCCTTCCGGTTGACCCGGCCGCGCTCCAGCGTGCCGTTCAGCACGGCGTACTGGATTGCCAGATGGCCGACGAGTGCCAGGCCCAGCACGACGGCCGCCGCGGCCCGCGGCCGCGCGCTCGCGGCGATCCGCCCCAGGCACACCGCGACCGGGAGCGCCAGCAGCGCGTACGCGGGCAGCATGAAGCGCGGCGCGGCGTAGCCGATCAGCAGCAGGTACGGCACGGCCAGCACCAGCCCCGCGAGGGCGGGCACCAGCACGGCGGAGGGACGCACGGCGGTCGGGGCCGTGGTGAAGGGGCACCGCCTGCGTGCGGCGACCAGTGCGCCCCCGGCGGCCAGTGGCCACAGGACGAGGAACCAGACCGCGGTGACCGGCTTGCGCCACGGTACGTCGCAGGGGCGGCAGAGCGCCCGGCCTTCCAGTGCGCGCAACTGGTCGTCGACGGCGAAGTGCGGGCCCAGGTGTCCCTGGATCTCGCCGGCCCGCCGCAGCCGGGCGAGCAGCCCGTCGTAGGCGACGTAGGCCTCGACGATCCACGGCAGACAGCCGACGACGGTGCCCGCGACGAGCGCCACGAGCAGAGCCGGCCGGCGGGCCTCGCGGGTCAGCAGTGCGACGGCGGCGAGCGGCAGCAGGAGCCAGACGGCGTCGCTCGGCCGCATGAGCGCGACGAACACCAGGCCCGCGCCCGTGCCGACGAGCCCTGCCCGGTCGGAGGGGTCCCTGGCCGCCCGCAGGAAGCAGCCGACCGTGAACAGCGCCCCGAGCGCGACCCAGAGGTTGGGCATGACCTGCGGACCGTAGAACACGGTGATCCACAGGCCCGCGAACAGGCCCCCGGCGAGGGCGAGCACACGAGGGGGAAGCAGCGTCCGCCACACGGCCAGGGCGGCGAACAGGCCGGCGCCCGAGAGCACCGCGAGGAAGACGCGCAGCACCCCGAGGGAGGAGGTCAGAACGGTCACCGGAGCGACGAGGAACGTGATGCCGCGGGCGCGCGGGGCACTGAAGAAGGCGGCTTCCGATCCGCGTGAGACCTGGCTGACGTAGACCGACTCGTCCCAGCCGAGGCCCGTACCCCGGACGGCCAGGGCGAGTTGGACCACCGTGTACGCGACGGCGACGGCGCCGATCCACAGCAGTCCGTCGGCCGCGCGGCGTTCCGGGCCCGGCCAGATCCGGGCGCGGGGGCGGACGGGCGCCAGGGCCGGGGTCCGGTTCACATCAGAAGGCGGGAGCCGGGGTGGCGGGGCCGTCGAGGGCGCCGCGGCGCTCCGGCATCCTGAGGTCGACCATGCGCCGCCAGTCGCCGAGGCGCTCGTACGCGTGCATCGCGTGGATGCCCGCGGCCAGCGCGGCGGACTTGGCCTTGGGCCAGCGCAGCAGGTGTCCCATGTGCGCCATGACGGCGAGGCTCACATCGCGGTGGACCCGGATCTCGGCGAGCGCGCTCTCGCGCAACACACGCTGGATGGTGCGGCCGTGGCCGGCCGCGGCGAGACGCAGCAGTTCCTCGTGGCAGTAGGCGAGGTGGTTCGCCTCGTCGTCGCAGATCATCCTGATGGCCTTGCCGAGTTCCGGATCGTCGCCGAAGTACCTGACGAGCAGTTCCATCTGGTCGGCGGCCCGCTGCTCTGTGACCCGGCTGTGCGAGAGGTAGACGACGATGTCGTGCTCCGTCAGCCGCTCGTCACGGCGGAGTTTCTCGTGGGCGAGGCCGATGCCGCGCTGCTCCAGCAGCATGGTGTAGTCGGTCTCCGGCGGCACGGGGACGGGGTCCAACTGCCGCTTCTTGAGCAGGGCGTTGAACAGGCGGCCGTGCTTGTCCTCGTCCGCCCCGTGCCGGGAGATCCTCGGAGCCAGTTCACGCATGCTCTCCGGTACGAGCGCGGCGATGCGCCCGTTCTCCCAGCCTCCCTGCGTCTCGCCACTGGCGGCGATGGAGCAGAAGAGCTGGAACGTGTCGTCGCTGTCGACGATCTCCTGGAAGAGAATCCGGGCCGAGAGCATGACTGCCACCTCCGTCGGACCTTCGGGACATCCGCAAAGAACGAGTCAAATGCGAGACGTCGGCCCAGGCAACAGGTGGCGGGCCAACTCGCCCGAACGGACCAGGGGAAGGACACAGTCGGCAGTAACCGCCACGGCCGTCGCGCGTTGTACCGCGTGACGGCCGTGGCGGGGAAGACCCCCGAGCCCCCACCACGGCCGCAGACTTCCCGTGGCGGAGCCCCCTGTGGCCTCAGGCGAGGCCCGCGCGCTCCAGGGCCTCGGTTCCGGCGCGCAGGGCGCTGATCCGCTCATCGAGCGTGAAGCCCGCGGGGGCGAGGGTCAGGGTGGTGACCCCGGCCGCCGCGTAGGCCTGCATCCGGTCGGCGATCCGCTCCACGGGCCCGAGCAGCGCGGTCTGGTCGATGAGCGCGTGCGGGACGGCGGCGGCCGCGCCGGCCTTGTCGCCGCCGAGGTACTTGTCCTGGATCTCGGCGGCTTCCTTCTCGTAACCCATGCGCTGGGCGAGCTGGTTGTAGAAGTTCTGCTTGCGACTGCCCATGCCGCCGACGTACAGCGCGGTGTACGGCCGGAACATGTCGGCCAGACCGGCCACGTCGTCGCCGACGGCGAGCGGCAGGGTCGGGCAGACGTCAAAGCCTTCCATCGTCCTCCCCGCCTTCTCGCGGCCCGCGCGGATGTGGCGCAGCGCGGTGTCCTCGATGTGGTCGGCGGACGGGAAGATCAGCAGAGCGCCGTCGGCGATCTCGCCTGTCTGCTCCAGGTTCTTCGGGCCGATCGCCGCGATGTAGAGCGGGATGTGCTCACGCTGCGGGTGCACGGTGAGCTTGATCGGCTTGCCCGGCCCGTCGGGCAGCGGCAGCGTCCAGTGCTCACCCTCGTACGACAGGCGCTCGCGGGACATCGCCTTGCGGACGATCTCGACGTACTCGCGCGTGCGGGCGAGCGGCTTGTCGAACTTCACGCCGTACCAGCCCTCGGAGACCTGCGGTCCGGAGACGCCGAGGCCGAGCCGGAAACGGCCGCCCGAGAGCGAGTCGAGGGTGGCCGCGGTCATCGCGGTCATGGCCGGCTGACGGGCCGGGATCTGCAGGATCGCGGAGCCGACGTCGATGCGCTCGGTCTGGGCG
This sequence comes from Streptomyces sp. OZ13, assembly GCF_052068155.1. Classification (NCBI taxonomy): domain Bacteria; kingdom Bacillati; phylum Actinomycetota; class Actinomycetes; order Kitasatosporales; family Streptomycetaceae; genus Streptomyces; species Streptomyces sp. OZ13. The sequence continues at coordinate 21,079 of NZ_JBQHCZ010000017.1, forward strand.
GCGACCCAGCTGAGCACCGTCGGGGCGTCCGAGCCGTACGCCTCCGCCGCCCAGCAGACGTCGTAGCCGAGCCTGTCGGCCTCCTGCGCGACGGCGAGGTTGTCGCCGTCCATGCCCGCGCCCCAGTAGCCGAGGTTGATGCCGAGCCGCATAACCGCTCCCTCTTACTGATCAGTAACGTGCCTGTCTCCGGACTCTAGCGCGGGTGCGGTCGATCCGGCAGGGGCACGTTGTCCACAGGCTCTCTCAGGGTGGGCCCCTGGCCAGTAATCTCAGCGCCCATGGAGCAGAGGCATCTCGGCCGCACCGGCCTGCGCGTGTCCCGCATCGGACTCGGCACCCTGACATGGGGCCGGGACACCGACGAGCACGACGCGGCCGACCAGCTGAAGGTTTTCTGGGAGGCGGGCGGCACGCTGGTCGACACCGCCGACGTGTACGGCGGCGGGGACGCGGAGTATCTGCTCGGGCAGCTGGTCGAGCGGCTCGTGCCGCGCAGCGAGCTCGTGATAGCGACCAAGGCGGGCAGCGTGCCGGATCCCGACCGGCGCTTCGACGGCTCACGCGGTCACCTCCTCGCCGCGCTCGACGCGTCGCTGGCGCGCCTGGGCACGGACTACGTGGACCTGTGGCAGGTGCACGCCTTCGACCCGGACACACCACTGGACGAGACGCTCCAGGCGCTGGACATCGCCGTCAGCACGGGGCGCGCCCGGTACGCGGGCGTGTCGAACTTCTGCGGCTGGCAGCTCGCGAAGGCGGCGACCTGGCAGCTGGCCGCGCCGGGCGTACGCACCCGGCTCGCGAGCACGCAGATGGAGTACTCGCTGCTTCAGCGAGGCGTTGAGCGGGAGGTGCTCCCTGCCGCCCTCGACCTCGGGGTGGGGCTGCTGCCGTCGTCGCCGCTCGGGCGCGGAGTGCTCACCGGCAAGTACCGGACGGCCACGCCGGCCGACTCCCGGGGCGCGTCGGAGCAGATGGCGCCCTTCGTGGAGCCGTATCTGGACGAGGCGGCGAGCGGCATCGTGGACGCGGTCGTCACGGCGGCCGACGGCCTGGCGGCGACGCCGCTGGAGGTGGCGCTCGCGTGGGTGAGGGACCGGCCGGGCGTGGTGGCGCCGATCGTCGGCGCACGCAACGCACAGCAGCTCATGGCGGCGTTGTCGGTGGAGGCGCTTAGTCTTCCTGACGAGATCCGCCGGGCGCTCGACGATGTGTCGGCGCCCGTCCACCGCTATCCCGACCAGGACTGGAGCACGCTGTGACTGCGCCTTCCCGGGGGACACCCCCCGGTTCCCCGGCCGCGGGGCCGCCCGCCGACACCGCCGAAGAGGCGGTCGCGCCGGGTCCCGGCGGCTCGCTGCCGACCGAGGACGCGGGCGCCACGGAGGCGGCGGGGGGCACCGCGGCCGCCGACGCGGCGGGCGCGGGTGACGAGGCGGCAGGCGTCGCGGCCGCCGATGCGGGTGACGAGGCGGCAGGCGTCGCCGACGGGCTGGAGGACGACGCGGCGGGCGACGGCCTTGCCGGCAGCGATCCAGGCGCCGCCGACGCGCACGCGAGCGGGGCGACAGACCACTCCCCCGCCGAAGGCGAGGCGGACACGGGCGAGGTCGGCGCCGGGTCGGAGGACGCGGGCGTCCCGGAGGCGAGCCGCGACGACGCCACGGCCGACGGCGAAGAGGCGGCCGCCCTCAGGGCCGACAACGCGGAGGAGGCCCGCGCGGGCGGCAGTGACGGCTTGAAGGACGGCGTCGCGGGCGAGAGCCGCGACGACACAGCCGACGGCGACAAGGCGGCCGGCTCCATGGCCGACAACGCGGACGAGGCCCACGCCGACGGCGACGGGCCTGAGGACGACGACGCGAGCGGGGCGACGGATCACTCCCCCGCCGAAGGCGAGGCGGACGCGGGCGAGGTCGGCGCCGGGTCGGAAGACGACGGCACGGGCGTCGCGGACGAGAACGCCGCCGTCACAGCCGATGGGAAAGAGGCGGCCGGCGGCGGGGTGAGCGAGGCCGAGGCCGAGATCGCCGCGCAGCGGGAGCTCCGGGCGCGGATCGAGCAGCGCAAGGCCGAAAAGGAAGGGCCCATCGACAGCGGGGCCAAGCTGAGCGGCAAGGCGGCGGACCTGCTCGCCGCCGTGCGGGCCGTGGAGAGCGGCGAGAAGGCGGCCACCGCCTATTTCGATTCGTCCCCGCCCGAGCCGCGGCGGGCCGCTCCCGTCGCCGCCCCGCCCGTACGGGCCCGGGCCGTCGAGCCTGCGCCGGCCGCCGTCCCCGCGGAGGCACTCGCCGGCGCGCGGGCCGTGCTGCTCAATGGCGGCGCGCCCGAAGCGCTCGCCCCGCAAGTGGCCGAGCTGCTCGGCGAGTCGGCGGGCGAGGCGCTCGTTGAGGATCCCTGGCGGTTGCTCTCGGTGCCCGGCGTGCGGCCGGAGCAGGCGGACGGATTCGCGCGGGCGCTGCTCGGCGCGGAGGCGACCCCCGGCGACGAGCGCCGGACGTCCGCCCTCGTCACCTGGGTGCTGGAGCGTGCCGCGCTCCAGGGGCACACCGCCCTCGAAGCCTCGGCCCTGCACGCCGCGCTCGCCGAGCGGTCGGTGCCGGACCCGGAAGAGGCCGTGCAGCACGCGGTCGCGGACGGCACGGTGCTGGTCTTCCAGGAGGGCGTGGAGGAAGACGTTCCCGTCACGGTCCTCCTCGGACTCGATCGGTACGCCATGGCGGAGGAGAGCCTCGCGGACGGCCTGGCGAGGCTGATCAGGACCGGGCCTTCCGACGTCTGGGAGGGGGCCGGGCTCGTGCGGGCGGCGGGCGCGAACGGCCTGGTCCTCCACACCGGTGGCGAGGCCGCCAGGGCTGAGCCGGTGGCGCTCGCGGAGCAGGCCCGCGCCATGGGGCTGCGGGCGGCTGTGGCGGTGCACGGGGAGAACGGGGTGCGCCGGCTGGGTCCGGACGTCGGCGCGGTCACCGTCGCCGACCTGCTGTCGGGCGCCGCGGGGCCCGGCCGCGACGAGGACGGCGCTTTCGCTCTCGACCTGCTCGTCGTGCTGGACGCGCCGCAGCTCGACGTGGAGACCGCGGCGATGCTGGTGGAATCCATGCCCGACGGCAGCAGGCTGGTGCTCGGCGGCGACCCCGGGGTGCTGGGCGGCGCGGGCGCGGGCCGGGTGTTCGCGGACGTCCTCGCCGCGCGGGTGTGTCCGCAGGTCGCGTCCCGTACGCCCGACCCCGGCCCGCTCGGGGAACTGGTCTCGGGAATCGGCGTCGGAGAGCTGAACCAGGTCGAGGCCCCCGGCAAGGAGGTCGTGATCGTCCCGGTGCGCGACGCCGGCGAGGCGGTGCACCGTACGGTCCAGCTGGTGGCGGACTCCGTGCCCCGGGCCATCGGGGTTCCGGCGGAGCAGACCCAGGTGATCACCGTCGGCCACGGCGGCTCCGCCGGGACGCGTGCCCTCAACGCGGCGCTCAAGCAGCGCCTGAATCCGGGAGCAGGCCGCTTCGCCGGCTTCGACCCGGGCGACCGGGTCGCCCATGCCCAGGCGCTCGGCCGGACGGTCACCGGCACGGTCGTCTCCGCCGGCCCCGACGGACTGCACCTCGACTGCGAGGGCACGAGGACCGTCGTGCCGAGGGAGCGGGTGGAGTCCGCGCTGCGCCACGGCTGGGCCCTCACCGCGCACCAGGCGGCGGGCATGCGGTGGCCCGCGGTGGTCGTGGTGCTGCCGGGCGACGCCGCCCAGTCCCTGAGCCGGCCGTGGGTGTACACGGCGTTCGGCCGGGCGGAGCGCCATCTGTCGGTGGTGCACGGCGTGGACCAGGCTCTGCCGCGCGCTGTCGCGGAGCAGCCCGGAGCCGAGCGCACCACCAGGCTGCGGACGCTGCTGGAGGGCCAGCTGGCGGAGCCGGCGCCGGGCGGGGCAGAGTGACGGCCCCCGGCCCGTGGCGACCGCGCGGTCGCCACGGGCCGGGGCCGGGCCGTACCGGTGGAACAACGGCCGGATCCGTCCGGCGGCCCGGGGGGGGCGTCACGGACGGGTGCGGGCGGTCACGGACAGACGCGGGCGGTCAGTCCTCGTCGTGCAGGTCCAGCGGCTCCTCGCGCAGCTCGTCCTCGTCGAAGACGGAGCTGACGTCGAAGCGGCAGACGACCCGCTCCGGGTCGGCCTGGTCGAAGGGAACGCTCAGCCACTCGCCGGGCTCCGGAAGCTCGTCCGCGGCGGACACCCACAGCGTGGAGTCGCCCTCCTCCAGACCGAACTCCTTGTGCCGGGAAGCGATTTCGTCCGGTTCGTACTCACCGAAGAGCACGCCGAGGGCGGCGTGCACGCTCGTGCCGACGACCGGGGCGCCCGCGCCCACTTCGTCCGGATCGACGTCCGCGATGCGCTGCGCCTGGGCGAGCAGCCGCTGCGGCTCCACGACCGCGTAGTCACGGCGGATCAGCACGCTCAGCGCGTTCGGCTCCTCGGGGCCCGCGTACGGCGGCAGCGAGTCGTCCGCGCCGGGGATCTCGAAGGGGGTGACCTCGTCGTACCGGTCGTAGAGCCGCTCGTCGTACGCCTCCGCTGCCGCGGCGAGCGCGTTGAACGCGTCGTAGACGGCCGGGTCGTCGTCTCCCGTGCGGTTCTCGACCGCCTCGAGGTGACGGTCCAGTGCGGCTTTGACCGCCTCGGCGGCGGCACGTACCTCGGCAGCGGTGGGCTGCGCAGCATCAGACATAGTGCAGACGCTATCCGTACCGGGGCGGTGCACGCACAATAGATGCGATGCCGGAATACGAATTTGTCGACGTGTACGTGCCGCGCGGGGTCTCCCGCAAGGAAGCGACCCGTCTGCTGACCGACCATGCCGAGTACGGACACTGGGAGTTGGACCGATTGAGCCTGCACCGGGACGGCAGCCGCAGAGTGCGGCTGCGCCGGCGCATCATCCGCCAGGTACGCGCCACCTGGTGATCGCGAGCAGGTACAGGAGCAGGTACAGGAAAGGAGCGGGCCCGCGATCGCGGGACCCGCTCCTCGACGTACCGCGGTACGGGACAGGGCCGTGGCCGTGCCCGTGACCGCCGTGGCTCCGGCGTGCGCCTACGCGGCCGCGCGGGCCCTGCGGTAGAGCACCGCTCCGGCGAGCAGCAGGCCGACGCCCGCCGGTGCCAGGATGTCCAGCGCGTCCATGCCGGTCTCCGCGAGCTGACCGTCGCTGCCACCGGGCGTGACGCTCTGGGGGCCCGGCGTGTTCGGCTCGGCCGGGGTCCCGGGGGTTTCCGGAGTCTGCGGCTTGTTGGGCTCTTCCGGCTTGTTCGGCTCCTCCGGCTTGTTCGGCTCCTCCGGCTTGTTCGGCTCCTCCGGGTTGCCCGGCTCCTCCGGGTTGCCCGGCTCCTCGGGGTTGCCCGGCTCCTCGGGACCAGGCGGGGTGCCGCCCGAGTCGTTCGTGCAGTCGTTGCCGAACGACGGGTTGAGCAGACCACCGAGGTTGATGCTGTTGCCGCAGGCGTTGACGGGCACGTCGATCGGCGCCTGGACCTGGTTGCCCGAGCCGACGCCGGGCGAGTTGCTGACGCTGCCGTCGGCTCCGGAGCCGCCGCCGCCGTTGTGGCCCGACCCGGAGACGTTGGCGCATTCGTTGCCGAACGTGGGGTTGAGCAGCCCGACGACGTCCACGGTGTTACCGCAGGCGTTCACGGGAACGTGCACCGGAGCCTGGACCGAGTTGCCGGACAGCACGCCCGGCGAGTTCGACGCCTCTCCGTACGCCCCGGAGTCCGCCTGGGCGTAACCGCCGCCGAGGGCGAGTACGCCTCCTGCGGCGGCAACGGTGATCAGGCCTTTGCGCGTGACCTGTCGCATGTCTTGATGCCCTGCCTTCCAGCTTCACGAATATCCCTGGGCACACGCCGAGGGGGTTGGAAGAAGCGGGCGGCTCCGGAGTGCATGGCACGCACTCCGGAGCCGCCCGGATTCACTCCCGGCCTCAAGTGGGCCGGAACGCAACGTCAGGCGTTGACGCAGGTGTTGCCGAAGGCAGGGTTCAGCAGGGCGATGACATCCACCGTGTTGCCGCAAAGATTCACGGGCACGTGCACCGGCACCTCGACCAGGTTGCCCGACAGCACACCGGGGGAGTGCACAGCGGCACCGTGGGCGCCGGAGTCAGCCATGGCCATGCCCGCACCCGCGAGCACCAGACCACCGGCGGCAGCCGCAGTCGCGACGACCTTCTTGATCATTATTCCTCCTGTTGGCAAATGCGGTCCCAGCCGCGGACCGCATCACCTGTAACGAGGAGGAGGCACCGGGGCTACGAGCCGTAACCCCCATTCACTCTTTCAAGTCACATACGCACGCGTAGGCGATTATCGGAGCGTCATCCCAGCAGCCCGGCCGGCCGCCAGGGCGGACGAGTTCAGCACTGGTCGATGAACCGGTCGAGGACCCGCACGCCGAACTTCAGGCCGTCCACCGGCACCCGCTCGTCCACGCCGTGGAACATGCCGGCGAAGTCCAGCTCCGGCGGCAGCTTGAGCGGGGCGAAGCCGAAGCAGCGGATGCCCAGGTCGTCGAAGGACTTGGCGTCGGTGCCGCCCGACAGCATGTAGGGCACGGCCCTTGCGATCGGGTCCTCCGCCTTCAGCGCCACCTGCATCGCGTCGACGAGCGCCCCGTCGAAGCTGGTCTCCAGGGCCTTGTCGCCGTGCACGTCCTCGCGCCTGACCCGGGGGCCCAGCAGCCGGTCCAGTTCGGCGAGGAACTCCTCCTCGTAGCCGGGCAGGAAGCGCCCGTCCACGTGCGCGGTCGCCTGGCCGGGGATGACGTTCACCTTGTAGCCGGCGCCGAGCATGGTGGGGGCCGCGGAGTTCCGAAGGGTCGCGCCGACCATCTTGGCGATGCCGCCGAGTTTGGCGAGCGTGGCGTCCATGTCCTCCGGGTCGAGGGGCGTTCCGAGCGCGTCGGACAGCTCGTCGAGGAACGAGCGCACGGTCTTGGTGACCCTGACCGGCCAGGTGTGGCGGCCGAGCCGGCCGACGGCCTCGCACAGCTCCGTGATGGCGTTGTCGTTGTTGGTCATGGAGCCGTGGCCGGCGGTGCCGTCCACGGTCAGGCGCATCCAGTGCATGCCCTTCTGCGCCGTCTCGACGAGGTAGAGCCGCAGGTTCTCGTTGACGGTGAAGGAGAAGCCGCCGACCTCGCCGATGGCCTCCGTGACCCCTTCGAACAGGTCCGGGTGCTCGTCGACCAGGTACCGGGCGCCGTAGGTGCCGCCGGCCTCCTCGTCGGCGAGAAAGGCCAGCACGATGTCGCGCGGGGGCTTACGGCCGCTGCGCAGCCTGTCCCGTACGACCGCGAGGGTCATCGCGTCCATGTCCTTCATGTCGACGGCGCCCCGGCCCCACACGCAGTCCTCCGCGATCTCGCCGGAGAACGGGTGGTGGGTCCAGTCGTCCGCGTTCGCGGGCACGACGTCGAGATGGCCGTGGATCAGCAGGGCGGGCCGCGAGGGGTCCTCGCCCTCGATGCGGGCCACGGTCGAGGCACGGCCCCGGTGCGACTCGAGGATCTGCGGCTCCAGACCGACCTCGGCGAGTTTCTCCGCGACGTACTCGGCGGCCGCGCGCTCGCCGGGACCTGAGTGGTCGCCGTAGTTGCTGGTGTCGATCCTGATCAGCTCACGGCAGAGATCGACGACCTCGTCCTCGCCCGTGACCGCCCGGGCCGTGTTCGACTCGCTCACGCTGATTCCTCCCGCTGTCGCTGCTGGTGGTCCGCCTCATCCTCTCGTCATCACGCCCTCCACCCAAGGGCCGGTCCCCGGCCGTCGCAGCGGCCGTCGGGTGAACCGGGGGTGTGATCGAGGGGGTCCGAATGTTTGCTATGGTTTTCCACGTCGGAACGGCCCAGGGCCGCGAGACAGACACCTTGTCCGGGTGGCGGAATGGCAGACGCGCTAGCTTGAGGTGCTAGTGCCCTTTATCGGGCGTGGGGGTTCAAGTCCCCCCTCGGACACCATCTAGATCCCCACGGAATTCCGTGGGGATCTTTTTGTTGCCCTGTGCCCCCTCATCCCCGCTCCCGAGTGATCGCGGCCGGTCCCGCCCGCCCCGACGCCGACCAGGACCACCATCGCTCCGGGGTCCGGGTCTTCCCCGAGCGCCACGACGAACCCCAAGTGCGCCGTTCCGCATGGCGTGGTCCTTCCACGGGCCCGCCGGCACCGGTGCTAGCATCCATCGACCGTCCAGACGGTCGGTCGACGAGTCCGACGAATCCGACGGATCAGTACGAGAGACGGGCGGGACCGTGCGCGATCGACTCCTCGACGCCGTGGAACGGCTGCTGGTGAAGGGCGGCGCTGACGCGGTCAGGCTGGACGCCGTCGCCGCGGAGGCGGGCGTGAGCAAGGGGGGTCTGCTGCACCACTTCCCCAGCAAGCGCGCCCTGGTCGAGGGCGTGGTGCAGCGGCTGGTGGACCGGTTCGAGGCGGTGCTTCCCGGTCCGGACGCCCCGCCCGGCGCCTACACCATGGCCTGGCTCGACTCCTCGATCCCCGAAGTGACACCGGAGCCGGGCGCCACCGGCCGCGAGGAGGTCCCCGTAGCGCTGCTGGCCGCGGCGGGCGGCGCCGAGGTGCTCGACGTCCTCCGGCGCCACTACCGGACCTGGCAGGAACGACTGGACGCGGACGGCCTGCCGCCGGGGGTGAGCACGCTGGTACGCATGGCCGTCGACGGCTGGTGGACGGCGCGCCTGCTCCACCTCGCCCCGCCGCACGGTGCGGCACATGTCGAGCTGCGCCGGCTCGTCACCGATCTCATCGCCACGGGTCGCGCCGGCACCGGTCCGGCGAACACCGGCCCAGCCGGTGCGGTTCCGGTCGGCACCGGTCCGGCCGGCGCCGGTCCGGCCGACACCGCCGGGGAGGCGCGCTGATGGGGGTCCTGCTGGTCGCGGGAGCGATCATCTCCGAAGTGATCGCGACCCTCTCGCTGCGTGCCTCGCACGGCCTGACCCGCCTCGGCCCCACCGTCCTGGTGGTCATCGGCTACGGTGTCGCTTTCGTCATGCTGGCGCAGGCGCTCAAGACGCTCAACGTCGGCCCGGTGTACGCGATCTGGTCGGGCGTGGGCACGGTGGGCGCGTTCCTCGGCGGCGTCGTCCTCTTCGACGAACCGGTCAGACCGGCGACGCTCATCGGCATCGCCCTCGTCATCATCGGGGTCGTCGTGATGTACGTCGGCGGCGGGATGGAGCACTGACGCGCCAGGACCGGCTGGGCGCGCGGGCGGTCCTGGCCCGGCCCGGACGCTGCCGGCGTCACCGTGGCAGCGGACCCATCCGGTCTACAGTCTCGTCGTGAGACGCAGAAACCGACCGCACCTGCCCGCGCCACTTCCCCAGCGCGACGGCATCGATCCCGTGCGGCTGCGACTGCCCGAGGACCCTGACGGGGCCTGGCCGACCGTGCGTGACCATCTGCTGGCGCGGTACGGGGCCGCCATCGGCGCGGAGAGAGTCGACACGATGGTCCGCGAAGGGCGTTTCGTCACCGCGGACGGGCCCGTCATCGACGACGAGCCCTACACGGCGGGACGGGATCTGTGGTTCCACCGTGACTTCCCCGAAGAGGAGCGGGTGCCGTTCGAGATCGGCCTCGTGCACCGCGACGAGCACGTCGTGATCGCCGACAAGCCGCACTTCCTGGCCACCATGCCGCGCGGAAGCCACGTGCGGGAGACCGCGCTCGCCCGGTTGCGCCGGGACCTGGAGCTGCCTGCGCTGCAGCCCGCGCACCGGCTGGACCGCCTCACGGCCGGGCTGGTCCTCTTCGTCGTACGGCCCGGCGACCGGGGCGCCTATCAGACGATGTTCCGGGACCGGCGGGTGCGCAAGGAGTACGAGGCCGTGGCGCCCCACGACCCGGCCGTGGCACTGCCGCGTACCGTGCGCAGCCGCATCGTCAAGGAACGCGGGGTGCTCGCGGCCGTGGAGGAGCCGGGAGAGCCGAACAGCGAGAGCCGGATCGAGCTGCTCGAGGTGCGGGACGGGCTCGGCCGGTACCGGCTGCTGCCGGCCACCGGCCGTACCCATCAGCTACGCGTCCATATGAATGCCCTGGGGCTGCCGATCCTGCACGACCCGCTGTATCCGGTGGTGCTGCCCGACGGCCCCGACGACTACGCCCGTCCGCTCCAACTCCTCGCGCGTGGGCTGGAGTTCACCGATCCGGTGACCGGTGAACCGCGGAGCTTCCGCAGCCGGCTGGAGTTCGTTCAGTGGCCGCGGTCGATCCACTCCTGAAGGTGCGGCGCCTCCGCGCCGATGGTCGTCGTGTCGCCGTGGCCGGTACGGACGACCGTCTCCGGCGGCAGGGTGAGCAGGCGGTCCCGGATCGAGTCGACGATCGTCGGGAAGTGGGAGAACGACCGGCCGGTGGCGCCCGGTCCGCCCTGGAAGAGGGTGTCGCCGGTGAAGACGGTGGTGAGCTCGGGGGCGTGGAGGCAGACGGCGCCGGGGGCGTGGCCGGGTGTGTGCAGCACGGTCAGACCGGTGCCCGCGACGCTGAGCACCGCTCCGTCCACGAGTTCGCCGTCGGGGGCGCGCTCCGGGTGGGTCTGCTTCCACAGCGGCAGGTCGTCGGGGTGCAGCAGGATCGGTGCGCCGGTGGCGGCGGCGAGCGCGGGGGCCGCGTCGATGTGGTCGTTGTGCGCGTGGGTGCAGACGACGGCGCGCAGCGTACGGCCGCCGAGCGCGGCCAGGATCGCGTCCGCGTCGTGCGCGGCGTCGACGACGATCGCCTCGTGGTCGTCGCCGACGATCCAGACGTTGTTGTCGACGTCCCAGGTGCCGCCGTCGAGCGAGAAGGTGCCGGAGGTGACCAGATGATCGATACGGGCCGCCATCAGAACTGCACCACCGATCGCAGTACGTCGCCCTCGTGCATCCGGGCGAACGCCTTCTCGACGTCGCCGAGTCCGATGGTCTCCGTGACGAACGCGCCGAGGTCGATGCGTCCCTGCTGGTGCAGGTCGATCAGCATCGGGAAGTCGCGGGAGGGCAGGCAGTCGCCGTACCAGGACGACTTGAGCGACCCGCCCCTGCCGAAGACGTCCAGCAGCGGCAGTTCGATCTTCATCTCGGGGGTGGGCACGCCGACGAGGACGACGGTGCCGGCCAGGTCACGGGCGTAGAAGGCCTGTTCGTACGTCTCCGGCCGGCCCACGGCCTCGATGACGACGTCGGCGCCGAAGCCTCCGGTGAGTTCGCGGATCGCCTCGACGGGGTCGGTGGAGGCCGAGTTGACGGTGTGGGTGGCGCCCATCTTCTTCGCCGTCTCGAGCTTGCGGTCGTCGATGTCGACGGCGATGATCCGGGCGGCCCCGGCCAGCCGCGCGCCGACGACCGCAGCGTCGCCCACGCCGCCGCAGCCGATGACGGCCACCGAGTCACCGCGGCCCACCTGGCCGGTGTTGATGGCGGCGCCGATGCCGGCCATCACACCGCAGCCGAGCAGTCCGGCGACCGCCGGGGAGGCCGCCGGGTCGACCTTGGTGCACTGCCCGGCGGCGACCAGGGTCTTCTCCGCGAAGGCTCCGATGCCGAGCGCGGGCGAGAGCTCGGTGCCGTCCGTGAGGGTCATCCTCTGCCGGGCGTTGTGCGTGTCGAAGCAGTACCAGGGGCGCCCGCGCAGGCACGCGCGGCAGCGGCCGCACACGGCACGCCAATTGAGGATCACGAAGTCGCCCGGCTCCACGTCGGTGACGCCCTCGCCGACCGACTCGACGACGCCTGCGGCCTCATGGCCGAGCAGGAACGGGAAGTCGTCGTTGATCCCGCCCTGCTTGTAGTGCAGATCGGTGTGGCAGACCCCGCACGCCTGCACCTTCACCACGGCCTCGCCCGGCCCCGGGTCGGGGACGATGATCGTCTCGACCCGTACCGGCTCGTTCTTCCCGGGTGCGATCACACCTTGCACCTGCTGCGGCATCGCGGAACCTGCCCTTCCTCGTGGAGTGGACGTCGCCACCCACTATGGACTGTTCGAGTACCGGGCAGGGCACGGGCACGTCGAAGGCCCCCGCGGGACGTGCCCGCGGGGGCCTTCGACGGGGTTTCGAGGCGAAGGGTCAGAGTTCCTTGCCCGCGGCGGCCACGGCGCGCACCCGCTTACGGACCAGGAACCAGCCGCCGACCAGCGCGGCCGCGATCAGCGGCAGGCAGTTGACGGTGGTGCGGGAGATGCCCTCGTCCATCCACATCAGGACGACGACGGAGCCCAGGAAGAGCAGCGTGACGATCTGCGTGTACGGGGCCCAGGGCAGCTGATACGCGGGCCTGGTGACGCGGCCGTCCTGGGAGCGGTGCCAGAACAGCAGCGAGCAGACCATGATCATCGCCCAGGTGCCGATGATGCCGATCGAGGCGAAGTTGAGCACCAGCTCGAAGGCGTCGCCCGGCATGACGTAGTTGAGCAGCACGCCGAGAACACCGAAGGCGGCGGTGAGCAGAATGCCGCCGTAGGGAACGCCGCCCTTGTTCATGACGCCGGTGAACCGGGGCGCGGAACCGGACATCGACATGGAACGCAGGATGCGGCCGGTCGAGTAGAGGCCCGAGTTCAGGCTGGACAGGGCCGCGGTCAGGACGACCAGGTTCATCACGCCGGCCGCGCCGGGGATGCCGAGCTTGTCGAAGACGGTGACGAAGGGGCTCTCGTCGCCGGAGTACGCCGTGTACGGGAGCAGCAGCGCCAGGAGGACGACGGAGCCGACGTAGAACAGGCCCACGCGCCACATGATCGAGTTGATCGCGCGGGGCATGATCTTCTCGGGGTTCTCGGTCTCGCCGGCGGCGACACCGCACAGCTCGACGGAGGCGTAGGCGAAGACGACGCCCTGGATGAGCAGCAGCATCGGCATGAAGCCGCTCGGGAAGATGCCGCCGTTGTCGCTGATGGTGGAGAAGCCCGGGGTGTGGCCGCCGATGTCGTGGGAGGTGACGACCAGGTAGATGCCGATGAGCATGAATACGACGAGCGCGGCGACCTTGATGATCGCGAACCAGAACTCCATCTCACCGAAGTACTTCACCGAGATGAGGTTGGCGGTGAGGACCACGGCGAGCGCGATCAGGGCCAGCACCCACTGCGGAACGTCGCTGAACATCGCCCAGAAGTGGGCGTAGGTCGCGGCCGCGGTGATGTCGGCGATGGCGGTCGTCGACCAGTTCAGGAAGTACAGCCAGCCCGCCGTGTAGGCGCCCTTCTCGCCCATGAACTCACGGGCGTAGGAGACGAAGGCGCCGGAGGAGGGCCGGTAGAGCACGAGCTCGCCGAGCGCACGCACGACGAAGAAGGCGAAGACGCCGCAGACGGCGTAGGCGATGAACAGGGAGGGGCCTGCTCCGGCCATGCGGCCACCGGCGCCGAGGAAGAGCCCCGTACCGATGGCGCCGCCGATGGCGATCATGTTGATGTGCCGCGACTTGAGGTCCTTGCGGTACCCGACGTCTCCGGCGTCCACGTGGGGGGAACCCGTCGCGCCGGCGACGGGCGTATCGGCCGCAGCCATGGTGCGGTCACTCATTGAGGTTGTTCGCCTTCGTGAGGGGGTGTGCGGTACCCGGCCTGCGCCGGCGCCTTCCCAGGGGTGAAGGAAGGGGACGCCCCGGCCCGGTTGCGGGCATGAATGGCCCAAGGGCTCATCGTCAGGGCAACCCTGGGATTTTGGCAGTGGCGAACCTCACTCAGACAGACATCTGAGGTATTTCAGAGGTTTCGACAAGGTAAGCCAGGTCGTCATGAAGTTCAGGGAGCGAGTACGTCCAGCTCCTGGAGGGCCCCGACGGCGATCTCACGGGTGAGACGCTCGGCTCTTTCCGCGTCGCCTTCGCGAACGGCCTCCGCCACCTGGACATGCAGCGTCACCGCCGCCGGGTCGGGGTCGTCGAACATCACATGGTGGTGGGTACGGCCCGCGAGGACCTCGGCGACGACATCCCCGAGCCGCGCGAACATCTCGTTGCCGGAGGCGTTGAGCACCACCCGGTGAAAGGCGATGTCGTGCTTCAGATACCCCTCGAGCTGCTGGCCGCGGGAGGTGGCGACCATGCCGAGGGCCTCCTCCGTCAGCGCCGCGCACTGCTCGGGGGTCGCGTGGACGGCGGCGAGTCCGGCCGCGACCGGTTCCACCGCGGAGCGCAGCACGGTCAGTGAGCGCAGCTGGCGCGGGCGGTCGGCGCCGGCCAGCCGCCAGCGGATGACGCGGGGGTCGTAGACGTTCCACTCCTCGGTGGGACGCACGGTGACGCCGACGCGGCGGCGGGACTCCACGAGGTGCATGGACTCGAGGACGCGGACCACTTCACGGACGACCGTGCGTGACACGTCGAAGCGCTGGGCGACCTCGTCGGTACGCAGCACGCTGCCCTGCGGATACTCGCCCGCCGTGATGGCGAGACCGAGGGTGTCGAGCACATGGGTGTGAAGCCCTCGGCCTTCTGTGGTCATGGGCAAAGCCTACGGGGCGTGGATCACATGGACGCCCGCGGGAACAAAAAGTATGACGTTTATGTCTCAGCCTCTTGAATACGTCGTACCTAATAGGTTTCAGTAGCGCGACGGACCGACGTCGAGCGGTCGACGAGGACAGCGAGGCACGTAATGAGCACCCCCCACGTCGTCGTGGTGATGGGCGTAGCAGGAACCGGCAAGACCACGATCGGCCCCCTGCTCGCCGCCGCCCTGGGCGTCCCCTACGCCGAAGGCGACGACTTCCATCCCCCGGCGAACATCGCCAAGATGACGGCCGGCGTCCCCCTGGACGACGCGGACCGCCGCCCGTGGCTCGACGCCATCGGCACGTGGGCCCATGGCCGGGCCGGGCTCGGCGGAGTGGTCTCCAGCTCCGCGCTCAAGCGTGAGTACCGCGACAGGCTGCGGGCGGCAGCGCCCGACGCCGTCTTCCTCCACCTCACCGGCAGCCGCGAGCTCATCGAGCAGCGGATGGCGGAGCGCAAGGGCCACTTCATGCCCACGGCGCTGCTGGACTCCCAGTTCGCGACCCTCCAGCCGCTGGAGGAGGACGAGGCGGGCGTCGCCGTCGATGTGTCCGGAACCCCCGAAGAAATCACCGAACGGGCCGTCGCCGCGCTGCGCGGGCTCGAAGACTAAGGAATCACCGTGACCAGTCTCAGCGTCGAGATGCTGGCAGCGGACGCCGTCGAGCCGATCACCTCGGCGGGCAACGCACAGCTGGGCATCGCCGTCCTCGCGGGCATCGCTGTCATCGTTCTGCTCATCACCAAGTTCAAGCTGCACGCCTTCCTGGCGCTGACCATCGGGTCGCTCGCGCTCGGCGCGTTCGCCGGGGCACCGCTCGACAAGGCGATCACCTCGTTCACCGCCGGCCTGGGCTCGACCGTCGCGGGCGTCGGTGTGCTGATCGCCCTGGGCGCGATCCTCGGCAAGCTGCTCGCCGACTCCGGCGGCGCGGACCAGATCGTCGACACGATCCTCGCCAAGGCGAGCGGGCGGGCCATGCCCTGGGCGATGGTGCTGATCGCCTCGATCATCGGACTTCCGCTGTTCTTCGAGGTCGGCATCGTCCTGCTGATCCCGGTCGTGCTCATGGTCGCCAAGCGCGGCAACTACTCGCTGATGCGGATCGGCATCCCGGCGCTCGCGGGTCTGTCCGTGATGCACGGCCTCATCCCGCCGCACCCCGGCCCGCTGGTCGCGATCGACGCCATCGGCGCCAACCTCGGCGTCACCCTGGCCCTCGGCCTGGTCGTCGCGATACCGACCGTCATCATCGCCGGTCCGGTGTTCTCCAAGTACGCCGCGCGCTGGGTGGACATCCCCGCGCCGGAGAAGATGATCCCGCAGCGCGCCTCAGACGACCTGGAGAAGCGGCCGAGCTTCGGCGCCACGGTCGCCACGGTGCTGCTCCCCGTCGTCCTGATGATGGCCAAGGCCCTCGTCGACATCGTGGTGGACGACCCGGAGAACGGCGTCCAGCGCGTCACCGACGTCATCGGCTCTCCGCTGATCGCCCTGCTCGCCGCCGTGATCGTCGGCCTGTTCACGCTGGGACGGGCCGCCGGGTTCACCAAGAGCCGGCTCTCCTCGACCGTCGAGAAGTCGCTCGCCCCGATCGCCGGTGTGCTGCTCATCGTCGGCGCCGGCGGCGGCTTCAAGCAGACGCTGATCGACATCGGTGTCGGACAGATGATCCTGGACTTCTCCAAGGACTGGGCCATCCCGACCCTGCTGCTCGCCTGGCTGATCGCCGTCGCGATCCGGCTCGCGACCGGCTCCGCGACCGTGGCCACGATCTCCGCGGCCGGCCTGGTGGCGCCGCTGGCGGCCGACATGTCGACCTCGCACGCGGCCCTGCTCGTCCTCGCGATCGGCGCCGGCTCGCTGTTCTTCAGCCACGTCAACGACGCCGGCTTCTGGCTGGTGAAGGAGTACTTCGGCATGAGCGTCGGCCAGACGATCAAGACCTGGTCGGTGATGGAGACGATCATCTCGGTCGTCGGCATCGTGTTCGTGCTGCTGTTGTCACTCGTCCTCTAGCCACCTCGGGTGGTGCTCGCGGGCCCACTGGCGCTCGACCGACCCTGTGCGCATGCCACGGCGTGCCTCCGGGTCGGCGAGCGCCATCGCGATGTGCGCGGCGACGGCGATCCCGACAGCCAGGGAGAGCCAGTCGTGCACAAAGGTGGCGCTCGTCCGCCACACCAGCGGCGCGAGGCCGGTGAACCACATCAGCAGACCGGTGCCGAGCATGACCAGCGCCGCTCCGGCGGTCCAGGCCGCGTAGACCTTCTGCCCGGCGTTGAACTTGCCCGCCGGACGCGCCGACGGACCGTGCTCGCGCCGGCGCACGGCACGCAGCCACGCCCGGTCGTACGGCGCGAAGCGGTTCAGCCGGCGCAGATCCGCGCGGAACGCGCGGGAGGCCAGCGCCAGGACGAACGGCACGGGCAGCAGCAGCCCGGCCCACTGGTGGACCGTCACCACGAGGTACCGGCGGCCGACGAGTTCGGCCAGCTGCGGCACGTAGAGCACGGCGGCGGTCACGATGCACAGCAGCATCAGCGCGGCGGTGGTGCGGTGCAGCAGACGCTCGGCGCGGGTGAAGCGCCGTCTGCGGGCGGTGCGTTCCATCGCCTCGTCCGGTGCGGCGGGCTCAGACGGTGGGGGTGTCGGTGCGGCCGTTGGACCGGCCGACCCAGGCGTCGACGTCATAGCCCCGCTCCTCCCAGTAACCGGGCCGGACTGCGGACGTGACCGTGATTCCGGACAGCCACTTCGCCGACTTGTAGAAGTACATCGGCGCCACGTACAGCCGGACCGGGCCGCCGTGCGAATGGCTGACCGGCTTGTCCTGCATCCGCAGCGCGACGAGGACGTCGTCCCGCCGGGCCTGTGCGAGCGTCAGGCTCTCGCTGTAGGTCCCGTCGAAGCAGGTGAACCGGATCGCCCGTGCCTCCGGTCGTACACCGGCGGCGTCCAGCAGTTGCGAGAGCTTCACGCCTTCGAAGGGCGTGTCCGGCACGCGCCACCCGGTGACGCACTGCACGTCCCGCACGATCCGCGTCTGCGGCATGGCCCGGAGGTCGGCCAGTGTGTACGTGGCCGGCTTCCGGACGAGGCCGTCGACGGTGAGGCGGTAGGTCTCCGCGGTCTTGCGGGGCACGGACGACGCGACCGAGTAGTAGCGGAATCCGCCGCCGTTCGGCAGCAGCCCGGTCAGGCCCGTCGGGTCCTTGTCGGCCGCGGCGCCGAGGAAGCTCTCCAGGCCACGCTGCAGATAGGGCGCGCCGGCGACACCGGCGGCGCCGAGACCGAGCATGCCGAGCACGACACGGCGGCCGACGGGGGCGCCGGGACCGTCAGGGCCGGGACCGTCCTGGCCGGCCGGGTCGGAGTGTGGGGACGTCACCCTTCGATTCGAGCACCTGGCCGGGCCGGACGCCAGGGGTGGCGGGGGTGCCGTCAGACTTCCGTCACACATGGGGGCGGGCCGCGCCCCCCGTCCCTATGACACCGCCCTCGCCGCCGCACGGCCCGCCGCGCGGCCCGAGAAGAGGCAGCCGCCGAGGAACGTGCCCTCCAGGGAGCGGTAGCCGTGGACGCCGCCGCCGCCGAAGCCCGCCGCCTCGCCCGCGGCGTACAGGCCCGGCAGCGGGGCGCCGGACCCGTCCAGGACCCGCGAGGACAGGTCCGTCTCCAGGCCGCCGAGCGACTTGCGGGTCAGGATGCCCAGCCGTACGGCGATCAGCGGACCCGCCTTGGGGTCCAGCAGACGGTGCGGCGCGGCGGTGCGGATCAGCTTGTCGCCGAGGTACTTGCGGGCGCCGTGGATCGCCGTGACCTGGAGGTCCTTGGTGAACGGGTTGGCGACCTCCCGGTCCCGCGCCGTGATCTCGCGCCGCAGCTCCGCCTCGTCGATCAGTCCGTCCCCGGTGAGCTCGTTCATGCCGCGCACCAGCGCGCCCAGGTCCTTCTCCACGACGAAGTCGACGCCCTTGTCCATGAACGCCTTCACCGGCGCGGGCACGTCGGCCCTGGCCCGTACGAAGACGTCGCGGACGGACTTGCCCGTCAGGTCCGGGTTCTGCTCTGAGCCCGAGAGGGCGAACTCCTTGCCGATGATCTTCTGGTCGAGCACGAACCAGGTGTAGTCGTGGCCGGTACGCATGATGTGTTCGAGCGTGCCGAGGGTGTCGAAGCCGGGGAACAGCGGCACCGGCAGCCGTCTGCCGCGTGCGTCCAGCCAGAGGGAGGACGGGCCCGGCAGGATGCGGATGCCGTGCCTGGCCCAGATCGGGTCCCAGTTCTCGATGCCCTCGGTGTAGTGCCACATCCGGTCGCGGTTGATGTGGCTCGCGCCGGCGCGCTCGGCGATGCCGAGCATCAGCCCGTCGACGTGCGCGGGGACGCCGGAGAGCATCTTCTTCGGCGGGGTGCCGAGCCGCTTCGGCCACTGCGCGCGGACGAGGTCGTGGTTGCCGCCGATACCACCCGAAGTGACGATCACCGCTTGGGCCTTGAGCTCGAAGGCGCCGGTGACCTCGCGGCTGCTCGCCGCGCCGCGCTCCGCGTCGGACGGCTCGAGGATCTCACCGGTGACGGTGTCCAGACCGCCCGCGCTGCTGCCGAGACCGGTCACCCGGTGCCGGAACCTCAGCTGCACCAGCCCTCTGGCGACTCCTTCACGAACGCGCCGCTCGAAGGGGGCCACCAGGCCGGGGCCGGTGCCCCAGGTGATGTGGAAGCGGGGTACGGAGTTGCCGTGGCCGTTCGCGTCGTAGCCGCCGCGCTCCGCCCAGCCGACCACGGGGAAGAACCGCACGCCCTGCCGGTGCAGCCAGGCCCGCTTCTCCCCCGCGGCGAAGTCGACGTAGGCCTCCGCCCACTTGCGCGGCCAGCGGTCCTCCTCGCGGTCGAAGCCCGCGGTGCCCAGCCAGTCCTGCATGGCGAGGGCGTGGCTGTCCTTGATGCGCATACGGCGCTGCTCGGGCGAGTCGACGAAGAAGAGGCCGCCGAAGGACCAGTGCGCCTGCCCCCCGACGGACCGCTCGGGTTCCTGATCGAGGAGGATGACCTTCCGTCCGGCGTCGACGAGTTCGGCCGTGGCCACGAGGCCCGCGAGTCCTGCCCCGATCACGATCACGTCAGCGTCGTACGCCATGGTTGTCCATTCTCCGTCGGGCCGGTGGCACCCGATCTTCCTTACGGGTGGGTAACTCGTCAATGGCGGACCGGTCAAAGGCGGCGTACGGCGGTGTTTTCATGGGTTCCATGACTTCCGTGCAGCCCGCAGAAGAGATCCTCGACATCGTCGACGAGCACGACCGTGTGATCGGACAGGCCCCGCGCGGCGAGGCATACGCGCGCGGACTGCGCCACCGGTGCGCGTTCATCCTCGTCAGGGACGCCGCGGGACGCGTCTTCGTGCACCGGCGCACGGCCACGAAGCTGGTCTTCCCCTCGATGTACGACATGTTCGTCGGCGGTGTCGTGGGCGCCGGGGAGAGCTACGACGACGCGGCGCTGCGCGAGGCGGAGGAGGAGCTCGGCGTACGCGGACTCCCCCGCCCCGTACCACTGTTCAAGTTCCTCTACGAAGGGGACGGCGGCCCCGGCCCCACCTGGTGGTCGTATGTCTACGAGGTCCGTTGCGAGCTGGCGGTGGAGCCTCAGCCGGAGGAGATCGACTGGTACGGCTTCCTGACGGACGCCGAACTGGAGGCGAGGCTCGGGGCGTGGGAGTGGGTGCCCGACGGGCTGGCCGCGTACGAGCGGCTCAAGGCGCACCGAACGGGCTGAGCGTCCTGGCTCGGAACCCGGGCCGGACGGTGCCGGGCTGTGCCCGGAGCTGGGCCGGAGCCACCGACAGTGCGCGGGTAGGGTGCGCTGCGTGAGCGATTTCCTGCAGAGCCTGCGGCTGTGGTTCGCGCCGGCGCGGATCCGGGAAGAGGGCGACACGCCCGACTACCGGTTCTCGCTCGCCAACGAGCGGACGTTCCTTGCCTGGATCCGTACGGCGCTCGCGCTCATCGGCGGCGGCTTCGCCGTCGACCAGTTCCTGCCGGACCTGCGCTGGGGTGTACGGGCCGGGCTGGCGCTCGCGCTGATCGGCGTCGGGGCGGTGTGCGCGGTACGCGCGGTGAACCACTGGGTCCGGTGCGAGCTGGCGATGCGACGCGGCGAGGATCTGCCGGTGTCCCGGTTCCCGGCGCTGCTGGCCGTCGTCGTCGCGGTCGTCTCCCTCGCCATGGTGGCGGTGGTGGCCTGGGGCGACCTGTGACGGCGCCTCCCGCTCGCGATCCGGGGCTTCAGCCCGAGCGGACCCGGCTGGCCTGGCGCCGGACGACGCTGACCTGCACGGTGGTGGCGGTCCTCGCCGCCCGGCAGACGGCGCAGGACACGGCTCTCGCGGCAGGGCTGAGCGTGGTCGCGTGGCTGGGGTTCCTGTGGGTCGCGCACCGGCGCCTGCGCGCGATGGACGCGGCCAGGCCGGCGGCGATGCCGGTGCGCGGGGCGATCGCGGCGGTCGGGTGCGTGCTGGCTCTGGCCGCGTGCGCCGTGGCGATCGTGGTGTGACAGCGGGTGACGCTCCGTGTCGGACATCTGTTCCCTCGTGGCGTGACGGGCGGCGCGCGGCCGGCGCCGGAGCCGCCGACTAGCCTGGAAGACGGACAGAACGGCACGAAAGCACCCAGAGGTGAGCGCCATGACCGTTGCACACCAGGAGCACACCGCACACGAGCACACGCACGGCCCGTCCTGCGGCCACACCGAGATCCCCCACGGCGACCACATGGACTACGCGCACGACGGGCATCTCCACCGGCAGCACGGGGGGCACTGGGACGAGTGCGAGCCGGGTGAGCACGTGTCGCACAGCGGTCACGCGCACGAGCACGGCGACGGCTGCGGCCACCCTGCCGTGGTGCACGGCGACCACGTCGACTACCTCCACGACGGGCACCGGCACGCGGGGCACGACGGGCACTGGGACGACCACTGACTGACGCGTACGCGGGTCAGTCGGCAGGCCCTGAGGGCCGATTCACCGTCGACACGTCTCCGGGGGAGCCATCGTGCCTGCCACAGATCCCTACACCGTCCGGCTCGCGCCGGGCGTGCACGCCTACGTCCAGCCCGACGGCGGCTGGTGCCTGAACAACGCGGGCTTCGTCAGCGACGGGGAGTCGACGCTCCTCGTCGACACCACGGCCACCGAGCGTCGGGCCCGGGCGCTGCGCGAGGCGCTGCTCGCGACCGGCGCGCCTCTTCCCCGTACCGTCGTCAACACCCACCACCACGGCGACCACACCTACGGCAACGGGGTCTTCCTGCCGGAGGCCGTGGTCGTCGGGCACGCATCGTGCCGGAGCGAGGTGCTCGCGGCGGGCCGCCAGCTCCACCTGATCTGGCCGCAGACGGATTTCGGGGACATCCGGATCACCGCGCCGACCGTCACGTACAGCGACCGGATGACGGTCCATGTGGGGGACGCCGAAGTGCGGCTCGTCCATCCCGGCGGGGTGGCCCACACCGCGGGGGACACGATCGTCCACCTGCCGCGGCAGGACATCGTCTTCACCGGTGACCTGGTCTTCCAGGGCGGTACGCCGTTCGTCCCGATGGGCTCGCTGAGCGGCTCGCTGCGGGCGCTCGACGTACTGCGCTCCCTGGGGGCGGAGACCGTGGTGCCCGGCCACGGACCGATCACCGACCCGTCGGCCTACGACGCGACGGAGCGTTACCTGCGCTTCGTCGCCGAAGTGGCCGAGGAGGGCCACGCCAAGGGGCTCAGTCCGCTGGAGACGGCACGCGCGGCGGATCTCGGCGTGTTCGCCGAACTGCGGGAGAGCGAACGGCTGGTGGCCAACCTGCACCGGGCGTACGCGGAGCTGGAGGGGCTCCCCCAGGGCTCCCCGCTCGATCCCGCCGTGGTGTTCGCGGACATGGCGGCGATGAACGGCGGGGTGCCGGTGGCCTGCCACGCCTGACCTCTCGGCGCGTTCCGCCCCCTCGAGCGGGCCGTCCCCGAGGGGGCCGGCGCCTGTCGTGCGAGTGTGATCCTGGCATCGCTTTCCACCGGGCCACTGGACGACATACCGACTGGTCGGTCATCATGAACGCGTTCCCAGGACCGCCCCCCGGAGGTGCGCACCATGAGCTCAGTCCCCCCAGGCCTCGATCCCGAGCAGCTGCGCGGCCATCTCGACCGTGAGCGGCCCGGACTGGTGGGCGGACCGCTCAGCGCCCGGCTGATCCAGGGCGGCCGCTCCAACCTCACGTACGCCGTCACCGACGGCACCAACCGGTGGGTGGTGCGCCGGCCGCCGCTCGGCCATGTGCTGGCGACGGCGCACGACATGAAGCGCGAGCACCGGGTCATCAGCGCCCTGGCGCCGACCGCCGTCCCGGTGCCGCAGCCCGTGCTGCTGTGCGAGGACGAATCGGTCATCGGGTCGCCGTTCTACGTCATGGAGTTCGTGGACGGCACCCCCTACCGCACGGCGGAGCAATTGGCCCCGCTCGGTGCGGAGCGCACCCGGGACGCCGTCCTCGCCCTCGTCGACACCCTCGTCGAGCTGCACGCCGTGGACCCGGCGGCCGTCGGGCTCGGCGACTTCGGCCGGCCGGAGGGCTTCCTCGACCGGCAACTGCGGCGCTGGGGCAAGCAGCTGGCGGCCTCTCGGGGCCGCGACCTGGCCGGCATCGACGAGCTGCACGCCGCGCTCGGGCGCGCGCTGCCCGACTCCCCCGCCGCCACCGTGGTCCACGGCGACTACCGCCTCGACAACGTCCTGATCGGCGACGACGACCGGATCAAGGCCGTCCTGGACTGGGAGATGTCGACCCTCGGCGACCCGCTGACCGACCTCGGCCTGCTGGTCATGTACAGCAAGCGGCTGGAACTGCCCGACTCCCCCGTCAGCACCACCGCGGGCGCCGCCGGCCACCCGTCCCCCGCCGAACTGATCGAGCGGTACGCGGAGCGCTCCGGCCGGGACACCTCGGCGATCTCCTGGTACGAGGCGTTCGCCTGGTTCAAGCTCGCGGTGATCCTCGAGGGCATCCACTACCGGTACACCCTCGGCCAGACCGTCGGCGCCGGATTCGACCGGATCGGCGATCTCGTCCCCCTCTTCATCGAGCACGGCCTCACCACCCTTCAGGAAGGCTGAGTACCTCATGGACTTCGCATTCGACGCGCGCACCGAAGAACTCCGCGGAAAACTGCTCGCCTTCATGGACGAGCACGTCTACCCGGCCGAGAAGATCGCGGAGGAGCAGCGCGCCGAGCTCGCCTCCCCCTGGGACACGCCCGCGATCGTGGAGGAACTCAAGGCAGAGGCCCGCAAGCAGGGACTGTGGAACCTCTTCCTCCCCGACTCCCAGTACGGCGCCGGGCTGACCAACCTCCAGTACGCACCGCTCGCCGAGATCACCGGCCGCAGCCCGCACCTCGCGCCGACCGCGCTGAACTGCGCGGCCCCGGACACCGGCAACATGGAGGTGCTCACCCAGTTCGGCTCCGACGCGCAGAAGAAGCAGTGGCTCGAGCCGCTGCTCGCGGGCGAGATCCGCTCGGCGTTCGCGATGACCGAGCCCGAGGTGGCCTCCTCCGACGCGACCAACATCCGCACCCGCATCGACCGGGACGGCGACGACTACGTCGTCAACGGCCGCAAGTGGTACATCTCCGGGGCCATGAACCCGGACTGCAAGATCCTGATCGTCATGGGCAAGACCGACCCGGACGGCGAGGACATCCGCCGCCAGCAGTCGATGATCCTGGTGCCCAGCGACACCCCCGGCGTGCAGATACGACGCGCGATGCAGGTGTACGGCTACGAGGACCACTCCCACGGCGGCCACGCCGAAGTCGTCTTCGACGACGTGCGGGTCCCGGCGACGAACCTGATCGGCGAGGAGGGCGGCGGCTTCGCCATCGCCCAGGCGCGGCTGGGACCGGGCCGTATCCACCACTGCATGCGGCTGATCGGCATGGCGGAGCGCGCGATCGAGCTGATGTGCCGGCGGGCCGTCTCCCGTACCGCCTTCGGCAAGCCGATCGCGCAGCAGGGCGTCGTCCAGAACTGGATCGCCGACGCGCGGGTCACCGTGGAGCAGCTGCGGCTGCTGGTGCTGAAGACGGCGTGGCTGATGGACACGGTCGGCAACCGCGGGGCGCACACCGAGATCCAGGCGATCAAGATCGCCACGCCGCGGGCGGTCGTCGACATCCTCGACAAGGCCGTCCAGGCGCACGGCGCGGGCGGCGTCAGCCAGGACTTCCCGCTGGCGGAGCTGTGGGCGTCGGCGCGGACGCTGAAGCTGGCGGACGGGCCGGACGAGGTGCACCAGCGGTCGCTGGCGCGGCGGGAGCTGAAGAAGTACATGTGACGTGGTCGGGGCGGCCCCGCTGGGCGGGGCCGCTCCCGGAACCGGGCTCCGCCCGGACCCGGCACCGCGCTCCGCGCGGTGTTTCGGGGGCTCTGCCCCCGGACCCCCGCGCCTCAAACGCCGGCGAGGCCGGAGTTGCCCGGCCAGGCCGGAGTGCCTCCGTCGGCGGGGCCGATTCGCGGAGCGAATCCCGCCAGGCGCCGGGGGGCCGCACGCAGCCCGGATCGCCGCCCGCAAGGCGATACAAGGTCCGCACACATCACGGAACCGCCGCCCGCAGGGCGGTACGGTCCGCACGCAGCACAGTACGCAGCCCGCAAGGGGGTACGGGCACCGCACGCCAGCCCGGGACACCGCCGCAAGGCGATACAAGTCCGCGCCCAGCCCGGAACCGCCGTCCACAGGGCGGTACAGGTCCGCGCCCAGCCCGGAACCTCGCCTGCAAGGCGGTACGGGTCCACACCCATCACGGAACTGCCGCCCACAGGGCGGTACGGTCCGCGCGCAGCCCGGATCGCCGCCCGCAAGGCGGTACGGATCCACACCCATCACGGAACCGCCGCCCGCAGGGCGGTACAGGGTCCGGGCGAAGCCCGGTTGCGGGAAGGGGCGGGGCGGGGACAGGCCCGCCGCAGGCGCACGCCCCGGCAGCGGAAGTCCGCCGCAGGCGACATGCCCGCCCCGACGCCACGCCCCCCGCGCAGCGGACGAGCCACGCGGCGGGCACGACCGCCCCGCTATGGCCGCAGCGCCCTCAGCAGCAGGTCCGCCAAGTGGTCCGCGACCTGTTGCTTCGTCAGGGGGCCGTCCGGGCGGTACCAGGTCGACAGGTGGTGGATCGAGCCGAAGTGGTAGTCGACCACCAGGTCCGCCGGGGTGGCCGACGAGAAGACGCCGTCCCGCTGCCCCTCCTCCACCAGCGCGCGGAAGCGCTCGTGGTAGCGGCGGCGTTCCGCGCGTACCTGCTTGTGCTTCTCCGGGCTCAGGTGGTGCATGGAGCGGAAGAAGATGTCCGCGTCGTCGAGGTTCTCGATCGTGGTGACGACGACGTCCGCCGCCGCCCCGCGCAGCCGGGTCTCGACGGGCTCGTCGGCGTCCGCGTAAGCGTCGAGGCGCTGCTGCTGGACGCGGAGCACGCGGGCGTAGACCTCCTGGAGGAGGTCCTCCTTCGAACCGAAGTAGTGGTAGAGCGCGCCCTTGGTGACGCCGGCCGCCTCCACGATCTCCTGGACCGATGTGCGGTCGTAGCCGCGTTCCGCGAAGAGGCGGGTGGCGGCGGCCAGCAGCCTCTGCGGGACGGGGGTGCCGTCCCCGTCCGTCGTCCTGGCCATTGCCGCCACCCGCCTTTCTCGCTGTCTTCGGTGTGCTGTCCGTGCCGTGCTCGGTCGGCTGCTACGCGGGGGAACGCAGTTCCCGCCTGAGGATCTTCCCACTTGTCGTCTTGGGGAGCTCCGGCAGGACCTCGACCTCGCGGGGGTACTTGTAGGCGGCCAGCCGCTCGGCGCAGTACGCGGAGATCTCTTCCGGTTCCGCCACCGCCCCGGGCCGCAGGCTGACGAACGCCTTCACGCTCTCGCCCCGGTAGGCGTCGGGGATGCCCACGACGGCCGCCTCGCGGACGGCGGGGTGGGTGTAGAGGACGTCCTCGACCTCGCGCGGCCAGACCTTGAAGCCGGAGGCGTTGATCATGTCCTTCTTGCGGTCGACGACGTAGAGCCAGCCGTCCTCGTCCATGAAGCCGATGTCGCCGGTGCGCAGTTCGCCGTCGGGGAAGGCCTCCGCGGTGGCCTCGGGGAGCCGCCAGTAGCCGGGCACGACCTGCGGGCCGGAGACCGCGATCTCGCCCTGCTCGCCGAAGGGCACGTCCTCGCCCTTGTCGTCGATGATCCGGACGACCGTGTCGGGGCCGGGAAGTCCGACGGAGAGGGTGCCGGAGGCCGGGTCGACGGGGGCCTCCCTCTCCGGGGGGACGGAAGCGCAGGGGGCGGTGCACTCCGTGAGCCCGTAGCCGTTGCGGATGTAGGGGCCGAAGCCGGCTCTGAACTTCTCGACGAGCGCGGGCGGCACGGGCGCCCCGCCGGAGGAGATCACCCGGAAGGACTCGAAGTGCTCCGGCGTGGCCGAGGGGTGGGCGCCGAGGGCCATGAAGGCGGTCGACGGGCCGACGGTGTACGCGGGGCGGTGCTCGAGGAACGCGTCGAGGACGACACCGGCCTCGAAGCGGTAGGCGAGTGCCAGGGTGCCCGCGTTGGCGATGCAAGCGGCGAGCTGGCAGACCATGCCGGTGATGTGGAACAGCGGCGCGAGCACGAAGTAGCAGGCGCCTTCGGGCACGGGGTGGCCGGTGCGCTGGCGTTCCGCGTTGTAGGTGATGCCGCCGTGCAGGTTCATGGCGCCCTTGGGGGTGCCGCTGGTGCCGGACGTGTAGCTGATCAGTGCGACGTCGGTGGCCGTGAGTTCACGGCCGGCCGGCGCCGGGAGGCCCTGGCGGGCGACGGCCAGGAGGTCGTCCGCGTCGTCGGCGGGCGCGGTGCGCTCGAAGCCGAGGACCCGTTCGTCGCCCCGCGTCTGAAGGTCGAGCTCGCAGGCGGTGAGGGCCATCCGGACGGGCGACGCGGCGGCGCAGTCGCGCAGGTGTCCCTCCCAGGCGCGGTCGGAGCAGATCAGCGCGCTCACCTCGGCGTCGGCGAGGACGTGCGCGACCTCGCCCGACTTGTACATCGGGTTGAGGGGGACGACGGTGGCTCCGGCCTTCCACGCGCCGAGCAGGGCGATCACGAAGTGGGGGGTGTTCTGAAGCATGATCGCGACCCGGTCCCCGCGGGAGATCCCGCGGGCGGCGAGGTGCCCGGCGACGGAGTCGGACAGTTCGTCGGTCTCGCGGTAGGTCAGGCGCCCGTCGAAGTAGGCGAGCGCCGTGTGACCGGGGGCCCGGCCGACGGCGGCGCGGAAGGCGTGCAGCACGGTCGCGGGCGGGTCGACCGGCGCCCGCTGGGCGTCGCTGAGCTGGGAGAGCCAGGGCCTGGCGGCGTAGATCGAGCTCATCGGCGGGCCTCCTCCCACTTCTGCTGGAGGTGGCTCATGCCGGCCAGCCAGCGGTCGTTCTGCGTCGCGCGGGCCGCGTAGTATCCGGCGACCTCCGCGTGCGGCAGGACGAGGAAGCGGTCCTCCGCCATGGCCTCGAAGAGGGAGTCGGCGACGTCCTCGGGCTCGATCGCGGTGGGGGTGAGGACGAGTTCGCCGGCGCTGCCGCTGGCGGTCAGCATGTCGGTCCGTACACCCTGGGGGCAGATCGCGTGGACCTTGATGCCGCGGTGCCGGTAGGTGAGGGAGAGCCACTCGGCGTAGGCGAGGGCGCCGTGCTTGCTGACGCTGTAGGGCGCCGCGCCGATCATGGTGAGGAGTCCGGCGGCGGAGACGGTGGACACGAAGCGTCCGGAGCCGCGCTCGAGCCAGTCCGGGAGCAGGATCCTGCTCGCGCGGACATGGGCCATCACGTTGACGTCCCAGGCCGCGGCCCATACGTCCTCGTCGGCGAAGGCGTCGCCGCCGGAGGCGAGCCCGGCGTTGGCGCAGTAGACGTCCACGACGCCGCCGAGGGCGTCACGGGCCTCCTCGACGATCTGTGAGGCGTCGCCGGGCACGGCGACGGCGCCGATCTCGTCGGCGACGGTCTTGGCCTTGCCGGGGTCGATGTCGTTGACGACCACCTTGGCGCCTTCCGCGGCGAAGCGGCGGGCGAGTGCGGCTCCGATGCCTCCGCCCGCGCCCGTGACCACAACCCCAGCACCTTGCACCGTACTCATCAGCTCCGCCTTTCCGTACCCAGGTCCCGTGGCCGCAGACTAACCAGTCGGTATGTCACTTCGGAAGGGGGGCACAACCACTTGCCGGGGTCGTTCCCCGGGACCGACATGAGCGCTAGCGTGCAGTGGTCATGACACACGGCGATCACGGAGGTAGCTCGATGAGCCTGTCCAGACGGGGTTTGCTGGTCGCGGGCGGCGGCGCGGTGGGTGCACTCGCCGCGGCCCCCACGCCCGCCGCGGCCCAGGGTCGCGGCCGCGTCCACACCGGTTTCGAACGCCTGGCGGCCGACGGGTACGCGGCATTGTCCGGGCAGCGCGTCGGCATGGTCACCAACCCGACGGGCATCGCCCGCGACGTACGCCACATCGTGGACGTGATGCACGCCGACGACCGCGTGGACCTCGTCGCGGTCTTCGGCCCCGAGCACGGCTTCCGCGGCACCGCGCAGGCCGGCGGCTCCGAGGGCCGCTACGACGACCCGGCGACGGGGCTGCCCGTCTACGACACGTACCTCAAGAGCGGACAGCCGCTCGCCGACATCTTCACGGCCTCCGGCGTGGACACCGTCGTCTTCGACATCCAGGACGCGGGCGCCCGCTTCTACACGTACATCTGGACGCTGTTCGACTGCATGCAGGCGGCGGCCCTCGCCGGCAAGCGCTTCGTCGTCCTCGACCGGCCGAACCCGGTCACCGGCAGGGCGGCGCTCGGGCCGGTGCTCGACAAGGCCTTCGCGACGTTCGTGGGCCGGGAACCGATCTCCCAGGCACACGGCATGACCGTTGCCGAACTGGCGCTGCTGTTCAACGGCGAGTTCCTGTCCCGGCCGGTCGAGCTCGACATCGTACGGATGTCGGGGTGGCGGCGGGGGGACTTCTTCGACGACACGGGCCTGCCGTGGGTCCCGCCCAGCCCCAACATGCCCACCCCGGAGACAGCGCTGGTCTACTCCGGCACCTGCCTGTTCGAGGGCACGAACCTTTCGGAGGGCCGCGGCACCACCCGCCCCTTCGAGCTGCTGGGCGCGGAGGGCATCGGCCCGGCCTGGGCGGAGGCGGCCAACGGTCTCGGTCTGCCCGGCGTCCGCTTCCGTGAGGCGTACTTCGCGCCCACCTTCTCCAAGTGGCAGGGCAAGACCGTCGGCGGAGTGCAGCTCCACGTCCACGACCGCAAGGCCTTCGACCCGGTCCGCGCGGGGATCGGCCTGCTGGTGACGGCGAAGCGGAGCTGGAGCGGCTTCGCCTGGCGCTCCGACAACTGGATCGACAAGCTCACCGGTTCCACCCGCGTACGCACCCTGATCGACGCGGGCGCGGACACCGACGAGGTCGTCGGCGCCTGGCAGGACGATCTGGCCGCCTTCAGGGCCGTACGGAAGCGGTACCTGCGCTACTGAGTGACGGTCGCACGGCCGGCACCACCGCGCCCGCGGCGAAGGGGCCGGCGGGGAAGCCGGTGGAGAGTCCGGTGGGGAAATCCCCACCGCGGTAAGGGGACCCGCCCCATCGCCGGGCGGCCGCCGCGTCGCGAGGCTGGGTCCATGGATCATTCACCGCGTCACCCCTTACGGCCCTGGCTGCTGTTCCTGTTGCCGGCCCTGCTGTCGCTCGTCGTGGCAGGGCCGGTGCGCGCGGATCCCCACCACGACTCCCCCGTGCGCGCGATCGCGCGGGCGGCGGAGCCGCTGCGGGACCTGCGTCCGCTGGAGAAGGCGGTCGGATCCGCGACGATCGTCGGCGTCGGCGAGGCGACCCACGGCTCCTCCGAGTTCTTCACCACCAAGCACCGGCTGTTCCGGTACCTGGTCGAGCACAAGGGCTTCACCACCTACGCCCTGGAGGCGAACTGGAGCGCCGGGCTCCGGCTCAACGACTATGTCCTGTACGGGAAGGGCGACCCTCGCACGATCATGCGCGAGGAGTTCCAGGAGTCGTATCTGATCTGGCACACCCGCGAGTATCTGGACCTGGTCCGCTGGATGCGGCAGCACAACCTCCGTCACCCGCACCGGCAGGTGCAGTTCATGGGCAACGACCTCGCCTACGCGGGTCCGCGGCTGTTCGACGAGGTGACCGGTTACGTCGCGGAGCACTACCCGTGGCTGCTGCCCGAGTTCCGCCGGCTCTATGCGGCGTCCCGGCCGACGGGCGGCGTCGAGGACACCATCAAGGGCAATCTGCGCCGGCCGCTCCCCGAGCGCCGTGCCATGGCGCAGGACGTACAGCGGGCCCTCGCCCTGCTGGAGCGGCAGCGGCCGGGACCCGACCGGGTCAGGCATGCCTGGATCGTCCAGCACGCCAGGGCGATCGCCCAGACCGGGACCGAGTTCTCCTACGACCTGTTCGACCCCGCTCAGGTGGGGGCCGCGATGCGCTACCGGGACCAGGTCATGGCGGAGAACACGGTCTGGTGGCAGCGGCGGACCGGGCACCGCATGCTGCTCTCCGCCCACAACGGCCATGTCCGCCTCGAGACCAACAGCCCCGAGCGCTATCCGAAGGTCCAGGGCACTTTCCTGCGGGAGATGGTGGGCGACGACTACGTCAGCGTCGGCTTCACCTTCGGCCGCGGCTCGTTCAACGCCCTGGACCTCACCGATCCCGCGGAACCCCTGCGCACCTTCTCCGTGGGCCGGCCGGCGCCGGGCAGCAACGAGCACACGCTGGAGCGGGTGGCGCCCCACGACTACTACCTGGACCTGCGTACCGCTCCCCCGGCCGCCCGTGCGTGGCTGGGAGGCACCCGGCCGTCGAGGGACATCGGCAACGCCTGGCCCGCCGAACCCGAACCGCTGCGGCTGCTCTCCTCGTACGACGTCCTGGTCCATCTGCACCGCGTCAGCGCGGCCGACCGTCTCTGACCTCTCGCGGGGTATGGCCGTTTCTCCTCTTGCGCAGGATGCTGGGCCAGCAGCGGAGCGCAAGGGGAGGGGCGGGCCATGGCGGGCATGAGTGTGCAGCCGTACCGGGAGATCTGCTTCGACGCGGACGGCGACCCGGGCGGCGGTCCGTACGACACGCTCGCCGGGCTGGAGGTCACCGATCTCGTCGTCTTCGCACATGGCTGGAACAACTCCCCCGCTCTGGCCCGCCGGCTGCACTCCGCGTTCTTCGCGCCCTTCCCCAAACTGGCGGGCGGCAGGCCGGGCACGCAGGTCGGGTACGCCGGCGTGCTGTGGCCCTCGATGCGGTTCCCCGACGAGCCGTTCCCAGGCTCGGAACAGGCCGTCGACGCGCCGGCGCGGGGCGCCGGGCTGGACGGGGCGACGCGCGAGCTGCTCACCGGTCTGTTCCCGGGACACACGGGGACCGTCGGGCGGCTGGCGTGGCTGCTCGGCGAACAGCCGGACTCCCGGGCGGCCTTCGCCGAATTCGGAATGCTGGCGAGGCAGTTGGCGGCGGTCCCGCCGGGCGGCCTGGAGGCGGGCTTCGCCGAGGACCTGCCGCGCGACGAGCAGGGACCGCCGGCCGTCCTGTACGAGGACACCCTGACGCTCTGCCGACGTCTCGCGGCGGCCCTCGGCGTCCACGCACCGGACGGTGCTGCGGGGCCGGCCTGGCGGGGCGCGAAGGAGCTGCTGCGCCAGACGACGTACTACGCGATGAAACGGCGGGCCGGCACCGTCGGCGAGCTGGGTCTCGGTCCGCTGCTGGGACGGCTGTCCCGCTCCGCACCGCAGGTGCGCGTGCATCTCGTCGGCCACGGTCACGGCGCGAGGCTGGTCGCGTTCGCGCTGCGCGGGCTGCCGGAGGGGGCGTGCAACGTGAAGTCGGTGACGCTGCTCCAGGCGGCGTTCTCCCACTACGCGTTCGCCACCGGCCTGCCGCACGCGCCGTCCCGCCGCGGGGTGCTGGGCGGCTTCGAGCAGCTGGTCGACGGGCCGGTGGTGGCGTGCCATTCACGGCACGACACCGCGCTCGGAGTGTTCTACCCACTGGCGTCGAGCCTGGCCGGCGACACGCCGGACGCGGCGGGCACGGACCCGCGGTGGTGGGCGATGGGACACGACGGAATCCAGGGCGTCGCGAACACGCCCCGGCTGACGCTGGACGAGGCGCTGCGCGGCGGGGTTCCGGCCGCGGGTTGCGTCAGCGTCGACGCCTCCGCCGTGGTGCGCCACGGCCGTCCGCCGACGGGCGCTCACGGTGACATCTGTCATGAGGAACTGGCACGGGTGGTGCTGACGGCTGGACGGATAGGGGGCGCCGTGCCAGGGACGTGATCCGGCCGAACCGGCACGTTTCTCTTTTCGATGGAGCCGAAACGGGCACTCCTACGTCCATTCTTCAACGCCGATGTACCAGCGACGGAGGTGGACTTGCGATGGCCGGTTTCCGGAGTCTCGCGAGACAGGTGCGTGACCCACGGTGTGACCTGGCGCTGCGGCGCTACTCACTGCGCAAATGTTTGGAACGCTTCGCCCCGTACGGGCACCGCGCCACATGGGACCACCTGTGCGGCAGGCACCGTATCGACCCGGAGGACAGGGCCCCGGATCCGGCGCGGCTGGTGGCCGCGCTCGAGGAACTCGAAGAGGCGCGGGCCGTCTGGCTCGCCTACGAGGACAACTTCGCGGACCGCCGCAAACGGGAGAAGCACGACGGGCTGCGGCGGCCCGGACACATCGACGACTGGCACCGCAGGACGTGGGGCGGCAACGGTGTGGCCCGCTGCGACACCTGGACGGAGCACCCGTCGGCGCCGTTGGCCGAGGTGCTGCGCCGCCTGATCGGCGCGCTGGAGGCGGAGCCGGGCAGAGCCTGCCCGGTGTGCTCGGACACGCACATCGTGTGGCGGCAGGACCTGGAGCACGAACCGTGGTCCGGTCCGGTCTGCACCGGCTGCGGCATCGTCGTCCCCCAGCCCGTGCTGACGGCGAAAGCCGTCGCCGCGGCGAAGCGGGCGGGCCGGCGCGAGCTCGCGTCCGTCGCCTGAGACGCGGGGGTTCCGGTACGGGGGCCGGAACCCGCCCGGCTCAGGAGTCCGGAGCCGTGGCCCACACCTCCTCGGTCCAGCGCCGGTCGTACGGCAGGGCCAGCAGCCCGGTCCGGAACAGCAGCAGCGGGTCGGCGCCGCCGGCGCGCAGTCGCGGGAGCGCGTGCTCGACGAGCCACGCCTGGAACTCCGCGAGGGGCTCGTCGCGGTAGGGGTGGCTCCACCAGCTGAAGAGGGGCGACGTGAGGTCGCCGATCAGATCGTCGATCCACCGCTCGAGGCAATCGGCCAGATGCCGGTCGGCCGGTCCGCCGAGCGGTTGCCCGGCCCACACGACCAGATACGGCGTCACGGTGGAGGCGGCGGTCACGCACGACTCGAACACATCGTGCACCGGGTACGGCGGTGCCTCGGAGGTGACCGTGTCCGCCCACCACGCCTCGAGGAAAGCCCGTACGGCGCAGGCCTGTTCGGCGGGCCAGGCGGACCAGCCGGAGCGGGCGAGGCCGGTCAGCTCGTAGGCGTCGAGACCGGCGAACCGGCCCGTGGCCAGCCGCGTCGCCAGCTGCGGCAGGATCCGGCGCATCACCGCCGGATGGTCGTCGAAGTGGTTCGGCACCTCGTGGGCGAACAGCCGCAGCACGTCGTCGGGCAGTTCCACGTCCGGTGTGCGCAGCAGCGCCGTCTCCTCGGGCAGATGGCACATGCCGCAGCCCGTCTCCACGGGGCTGGTCATGCCGGCGAAGACCGTCCGTATGCGGTCCACCGCCGCGTCGAGTGCCGGTGAGGCCATGTGCGCCACGTCCTGTCGAGTACTCCGGTCGCGGCTCCGCCCGCCGAAGGGCGCGACGCTACCAGGGTGGAAAACCGGTGGGCCACCGGGATTGGGCGGCACGACAGTTGGCAGTGATGCGAACCACCAACGAGGAGCCATGAGATGTCGACGCTGCGCGTCACCGCCGAACTGCTGACCGTTCACGAGCATCCGAACGCCGACGCCCTGGAGGTGGCCCAGGTGGGCCTGTACCGGGCCGTCGTCGCGAAGGGCGTCTACCGCACCGGTGACGCCGCGCTCTACATCCCCGAGCAGGCGGTCCTCCCGGCGGCGCTCATCGACGAACTGGGGCTGACCGGCCGTCTGGCGGGCGGCGAGTCCGACCGGGTCAAGGCGGTGCGGCTGCGGGGCGAGCTCTCGCAGGGGATCGTGTGCCGGCCCCGGGCGCTGGCGGACGTCGATCTGGTGCGGGCGGCCGCGGAGGGAACGGACTTCGCGGAGCTGCTCTCGATCACCAAGTGGGCGCCGCCGGTGCCGTCCAGGATGAGTGGCGAGATCGAGGCGGCGCCCGGCCTGCTGCCCTGGGTGGACATCGAGAATCTCCAGCGTTATCCGGGCATCTTCGAGCCGGGCGAGGCCGTCGTGATCACCGAGAAGCTGCACGGCACCGCTTGTCTGACGACCTGCAGCACGGCGGACGGCGGCCGGGTGCAGGTCTCGTCCAAGGGTTTCGGCGCCAAGGGCCTGGCGCTCAAGGAGGACCCGGCCAACCTGTACTGGCGCGCGGTCCGCGGGCACGGCGTGCCCAAGATCGCGGCACGCCTGGCCGAGAAGCTGGGCGCGAGCCGGGTGGGTGTGTTCGCCGAGGTGTACGGCGCCGGGGTGCAGGACCTCGGCTACGGCAAGAACGCCAGGACGGAGACCGCGCCGGGCTATGCCGTGTTCGACATCTCCGCGGAGATCGACGGCCGGGTCCGCTGGCTGGACGCGGCGGCCGTCCTCGGCGGTGAACTGCCGGTGGTGCCCCGGCTGTTCAAGGGCCCGTTCGACGTGGACACGGTGCTGGAGCTGGCGAACGGCCGTGAGACGGTGTCGGGCCGGCGACTGCACCTGCGGGAGGGCGTCGTCGTGCGGCCCGTGGTGGAGCGGTACAGCCCGGTCACCGGCGGGCGGGCGATCGCGAAGGCGGTCAGCCCGGCGTACCTGACCCGCAAGGGCGGTACGGAGTTCGAGTGACTCCTGCCCGAACGAGCGAGTACGCGCGGGGCGCACGCGGGCCCGGTCCGGGGGGACCGGGCCCGTCGCGTCCCGGGTCAGCCCCCTTCGCCCGCGCGGCGCCGCTCCGGCAGCAGCCGTGAACCGGTCAGCTGCTCGCCGAACACGTCGTCCGGGTTGGACAGGACGCAGGTCTCCAGGGAGAGGCAGCCGCAGCCGATGCAGTCGGTCAGATGGTCGCGGAGCCGGCTGAGCTGCTTGATGCGCTCGTCGAGTTCGCCGCGCCAGGCCCGGGAGAGCCGCGCCCAGTCGTCACGGTCGGGCGTCCGCTCCTCGGGCAGCTCGGCGAGGGCGTCCCTGATGGTGGCGAGCGGGATGCCGACGCGCTGGGCGGCGCGCACGAAGGCGACCCGGCGCAGTGCGTCCCTTCCGTAGCGGCGCTGGTTCCCGCTGGTGCGGCGGCTGCTGATGAGGCCCTTGGACTCGTAGAAGTGCAGGGCGGACACGGCGGCTCCGCTGCGCGCCGAGAGCTGGCCGACCGTGAGCTCGTGGATCTTCTCTGGAATCTGTGGCACTCCTCGAAGCCTACTGGTCCGTCGTTGACAGGAGGGCGCCCGCCCAACCATGCTGAGCAAGCGCTTAGACATGAGTGTCACAACGGTCGAGAGGCAGGCACCAGGACATGGCAGAGCCGAGGATCTTCACTTCCCCAGAGGAGCTGCGCGCAGGGGTGGGCGAGCAACTGGGACACAGCGACTGGCTCGAGGTCGACCAGAAGCGGATCGATCTCTTCGCCGACGCCACCGGCGATCACCAGTGGATCCACGTGGACCCCGAGCGTGCCGCGAGCGGCCCGTTCGGCACGACGATCGCCCACGGCTATCTGACGCTGTCGCTGCTGCCCGCCCTGGTGCCGCAGGTGCTCCGGGTCGAGGGCATGAAGATGGGCATCAACTACGGCACCAACAAGGTCCGTTTCCCCGCCCCCGTGCCCGTGGGCTCGCGGCTGCGGGCCACCGCGGTGCTGCAGAGCGTCGAGGAGGCCGGCAGCGGGGGCGTGCAGGTGACCGCCCTCGTCACCGTCGAGCGCGAGGGCGGCGACAAGCCGGTGTGCGTGGCGGAGTCGCTGTCACGCTACTTCTTCTGAGCGCTCACCATGCGCAGGACGAGGTCGGCGTAGAGCGCGCCGACCTCGTCGGGCGTCCGACGCCCCTTGGTGTTGAACCAGCGCGCCACGTCGATGCAGAGCGACAGCACAGCGACGGCCGTCCCGGGCACGTCCGGCACGTCGAACTCGCCGGCCTCCACACCCTCTTCGAGAATGCGGCGCACCACGGCGTCGCTCTGCCTGCGCAGGCCGGTGATCTCGGTGCGGTGGGTCTCGCTGAGCGCTTCGAGTTCGTACTGCACCACTCGGGCGGTGGTGTGCCGGCCGGCGTGCCAGCGGACGAACGAGCGCACGGCGTCGGCCAGCCGGTCGGTGGGCGTGCCCGCGCCGGCGTAGGCGGCGCCCAGGATCTCGAGGGCCTTGTCGTGCCCGATCCGGCTGATCCGGTGGAGCAGCTCTTCCTTGGTCTTGTAGTGGATGTAGAGCGCTGCCGGGCTCATGCCGGCCCGGCCGGCGATGTCCCGGGTGGTGGTCGCGTGGTAACCGCGCTCGGCGAAGGCCTCCACGGCGGCGATGAGCAGTTTCCTGGCCGCCTCGGGTGTGACCTCGTCCCACGGCTGCTCCTCGCCGGCCGCCCGGTCCGCCGTCTCGTCCGCCGCACTCATCGCTCGTTCGCCCCTTTCGTGGCACAGGACGAACACCATACCCCGACGGTGAGCAAGCGCTTAGAGCCTGAGCACGGCTTCCGGGACGGATCGTGCTCCGCGAGCGGCTTCCCAGGGGCCGGCCCGTGCCGCCCGGCTCACGATCCGGCCCGTCTCCTGCCGGGCGAACGGCGTCAGAACGCGGAGACCCCGGTCAGCGCACGGCCGATGATCAGCTTCTGGATCTGGCTGGTGCCCTCGTACAGCGTCATCACACGGGCGTCGCGCACCAGCTTGCCGACGGGGTACTCGTCGATGTAGCCGTAGCCGCCGAAGACCTGGAGGGCGTTGTTGGCGCAGCGGACGGCGGCCTCGGAGGCGAACAGCTTGGCCTGGGAGGCGGCGGTGGCGAACGGCTCCCCCCGGTCGATCAGGTCGGCGACCCGCCACGTCAGCAGCCGGGCGGCGTCCACGTCGACGGCTATGTCGCTGAGCAGCTCCTGCACCAGCTGGTAGTGCGCGATGGGCTTGCCGAACTGCTCGCGCTCCTTGGCGTATCCGACCGCGGCGTCGAGGGCGGCCTGCGCGATGCCGACACAGCCGGCGGCGACCGACATCCGGCCCTTGGCGAGTGCGGACATGGCGATGGAGAACCCCTTGCCCTCGGTGCCGAGCATGGCGGACGCCGGGACCCGGACGTCCTCGAGCACCAGCTCCGCGGTGGCCTGGCCGCGCAGCCCCAGCTTTCCGTGGACGGTGCGGCGGGTCAGTCCGGGGGTGCCGGTGGGGACGAGGAAGGCGGACACGCCCTTGTGGCCGGGCATGTCGTTGGTCCTGGCGAACAGCAGCACCACGTCCGCCCAGGTGCCGTTGGTGATGAACATCTTGGAGCCGTTGATCACGTAGTCGCCGCCGTCGGCGACGGCCCGGGTGATCAGGTTTCCCGCGTCGGAGCCGGTGCCGGGCTCGGTGAGGCCGAAGCAGCCGAGGGCTTCGCCGGAGGTGAGCCGGGGCAGCCAGTCGCGCTTCTGCTCCTCGGTCCCGTGGGCGGCGACGGTCTTGGCGACCAGGCCGAGGGAGACGGAGACGATGCCGCGCACGGAGGAGTCACCGCGGCCGAGCTCCTCGGTCACCAGGCAGTAGGCGAGGTGGTCGCCGCCGGAGCCGCCGTACTCCTCGTCGATCGTGAGGCCGAGGAAGCCGAGCGCGCCCAGCTTCTTGACGATGCCCCGCTCGACGCTCTCCGCGCGGTCCCACTCCACGACGTGCGGTGTGATCTCACGGGCCACGAAGTCCTTCGCCAGCTGCCGGACGGCCGTCTGCTCCTCGTCGAGCTCCAGGTTCATTGCGGGCACCCCACTTTAACTATCACTGCTAGTTTATTTGTGCAGGGCCTACTATGTGCCGCATGGCCCGCCCGCGCAAGCCCCTCCTCAGCAGAGAACGCATCGTCGAGACGGCGAGCGCGCTCGTGGACGCGGAGGGCCTCGACGCGGTCTCCACCCGCCGGCTCGCCGCGGAGCTCGGCGTCAGCGGCCCCTCCCTCTACAACCACTTCCGCAACAAGGACGAGATCCTCGACGCGGTCGCCGACGCGGTCAGCGCCCGTGTCGACCTGTCGATGTTCGACGAGGACGACGACCGCGACTGGCGCACCGCCCTGCACGACTGGGCCGTCTCCTACCGGGCCGCCCTGAGCGCCCACCCCAACACCGTGCCCGTCCTCGCCCGCGGGCCCGGCCGCCGCCCGGCCGGCCTCAAGGTCGCGGACGCCGTGTTCGGCGCGATGGTGCGCGCCGGCTGGCCACCCGCCCACGCGACCCGTATCGGCGCCCTGATGCGCTACTTCATCACCGGCTCCGCGCTGGGCTCCTTCGCCCGCGGCTTCGTCGACGACGCGACGGCGTACGACCCGGCGGACTACCCGCACCTGGGCCAGGCCCACCTGCTGGCGGACCGGCAGGAGCAGGTGGACCAAGGGGCGTTCGAGACGGGACTCGAGGCCCTGCTCGACGGCCTGGCGCTCCAGTACGAGACCGTCCGCCACGGCGCCACCCTTCGGTCGGCGCCGAAACGTCCCTGACGCATCCTGGGAGGCATGACCTCCTCCCGCGACCTCGCCGCCTTCGCCGCGCTGCTCGCCGACGAGACCCGCGCGTGCTTCGCCCTCGCCCTCCTCGACGGGCGGGCCTGGACGGCCGGGGAGCTCGCCCGGCACGCCCGGGTCGCCCC
Organism: Streptomyces sp. OZ13; assembly: GCF_052068155.1. NCBI lineage: Bacteria > Bacillati > Actinomycetota > Actinomycetes > Kitasatosporales > Streptomycetaceae > Streptomyces > Streptomyces sp. OZ13. The sequence continues at coordinate 60,730 of NZ_JBQHCZ010000017.1, forward strand.
GTCGACCGCGAGCGAGCACCTCGGCAAGCTCGTCGCGGGCGGGCTGCTCTCGGAGGAACGGCAGGGCCGGCACCGGTACGTCAGGCTCGCCGACGACCGGGTGGCGCACCTCGTCGAGGAACTCGCCGCGCACGCGTCGCCCGGACCTCCTCCGGAGCCGCGGTCCCTGCGCGAGTCCACCGTCGCCGGAGCCCTGGCGCGGGGACGGACATGCTACGACCATCTGGCAGGACGGCTCGGCATCACGATCACCCGGGCCATGACCGCCCGCGGACTGCTCACCCAGGACACCGGCTTCGCGCTCACGGACCGCGGCGCCCGATGGTTCGGTGACCTGGGGATCGACCTCACGGCCAAGGGCCGCCGCCCGCTCGTACGGGGCTGCCTCGACTGGACGGAGCGCAGGCCGCACCTCGCCGGCGTCGCCGGCGCCCGGCTGTGCGGCCACGCCCTGGACGCCGGCTGGTGCGTACGCATCGGCTCCGACCGGGCCGTGAAGGTGACGGACGACGGCGAGCGGGCGCTGCACACGCTCCTCGGGATCGAGCCGGGGATATTGCGGTGAACCCCGAAAGGTCCAGCCCTTACGGTCGCACCATGACGAACCCCATCCGCCACACGAAGTGGCCCGCCCTGGCCGCCGCCGCCGTCACCGTCGTGCTCTGGGCGTCCGCTTTCGTATCCATCCGCAGCGCGGGTGAGGCCTACTCCCCCGGCGCGCTCGCCCTCGGCCGGCTGCTCGCCGGCTCCCTCGCGCTGGGCTGTGTCCTGCTGATCCGGCGGGAGGGCCTGCCGCCGCGCGCCGCCTGGCCGGGGATCCTCGTCTCCGGTCTGCTGTGGTTCGGCGTCTACATGGTGGTGCTCAACTGGGGCGAGCAGCAGGTCGACGCGGGCACGGCGGCGATGGTGGTGAACATCGGCCCGATCCTCATCGCGCTGCTGGGCGCCCGGCTGCTGGGCGAGGGACTGGGCCCGCGGCTGGTGGCGGGGATGGCCGTGTCGTTCGCGGGCGCCGTGGTCGTGGGCCTGTCGATGTCGGGCGAGGGCGGGGCCTCGACGCTGGGCGTGGTGCTCTGTCTGCTGGCGGCGGTCGGGTACGCGGGTGGCGTGGTGGCACAGAAGCCTGCGCTGGCGCACGCGAGCGCGCTCCAGGCGACGACGTTCGGCTGTCTGGTGGGCGCGGTGGCGTGCCTGCCGTTCGCCGGGCAGCTGGTGGAGGAGGCGTCCCGGGCGCCGGTGCCGGCCACGCTCAACATGGTCTACCTGGGCATCTTCCCCACGGCGCTGGCGTTCACGACGTGGGCGTACGCACTGGCGCGTACGACCGCCGGCCGGATGGGCGCGACGACGTACGCGGTCCCGGCGCTGGTGGTGCTGATGTCCTGGCTCGCGCTGGACGAGGTGCCGGGATGGCTGACCCTCTGCGGCGGGGCGCTGTGCCTCGCGGGTGTGGCGGTGTCCCGGTCCCGCGGCCGGGCGCCGGCCCCCGAGAGCGAGCTCACGGGCCCCCGCGCCTGAACCGTTCCGTAACGCCCCGGCCCCGGGCCCGCCGCCTCGTGCGGCGACGGATCCGGGGCCGGTCGGAGCGAGCGGCGGTCAGTCGGAGTGCGCGTCGGCCGGGGCGGGAGCCGAGGGCGCCGGGGCGGCCTTCGCCGCCCGGGAGGCAAGGATCTTGATGGAGATCAGCGCGATGACGGCCAGGCCGATGATGTAGCCGGAAACCGCCATGGACGTGCCCGTCGCCTCCAGCAGCAGGACCATCATGAACGGCGCCAGGCCGCCGCCGAAGACGGCGGCGATCTGGTAGCCGAGAGAGGCACCGGTGTAGCGCATCTCCGCGGTGAACAGCTCGGCGAAGAGCGCCGCCTGGGGCCCGTACATGATGCTCAGGAAGCAGCTGGTGACGAACGTCCCGACCCCGAGCCAGAGCAGCGACGCGGTGTCGATCAGCAGGAACATCGGCACGGCCCACGCCAGCAGGCCGACGGCGCCGGCCGCATAGATCCGCAGCCGTCCGATGCGGTCGGACAGGGCCGCCGCGGCGGGTATCAGCACCAGCTGGGTGAGGCTCACGCCGAGGGACACGGCGAGGACGGCGCTCCGCTTCATGTCGAGCTCGCGGGTCGCGTAGTCCAGGACGCCGGTGATGATGATGTAGAACGTCGCGGTGTTGACGGCGAACGAGCCGCCGGCCAGGAACACGGTCCCGAGGTGGTCGCGCAGGATCGTGCGCAGCGGGGAGCGGGTCTCGCTCTTCTCCTTCTCGGCGAGCGCGCGTTCGGCCGCACGGAACTCGGGCGTCTCCTCGACCTTGGTGTGGATGTACCAGGCGAGACCGAGGACGAGGAAGCCGACGAAGAACGGCACTCGCCAGCCCCAGGCGGCGAACGCGGAGTCGCTCGTGAGGGAGCCCGCGACCAGGAACACGGTGTTGGCGGTGACGACACCGATGGGGACGCCGAGCTGGACGAGGCTGCCGTAGAGGCCGCGCTTGCCCTCTGGGGCGTACTCGGTGGCCATCAGCATCGCGCCGCCCCACTGGGCGCCTACCGCGATGCCCTGGACGATGCGGAGCAGGACGAGGAGTACGGGCGCGGCGATGCCGATCGTCTCGTACGTGGGGAGCAGGCCGATGCCGGCGGTGGCGAGGCCCATCAGCGTGAGCGCGAGGACGAGCATCGGCTTGCGGCCCCGCTTGTCGCCGAGCTGCCCGGCGATGACGCCGCCCACGGGGCGGGCGAGGAAGCCGACCGCGAAGGTGGCGAAGGCGGCCAGCACACCGGCGGAGGAGCTGCCGGCGGGGAAGTACAGGTCGCCGAGGACCAGGGCGGCGGCGATGCCGAAGACGAAGTAGTCGTACCACTCGACGGCCGAGGCGAGGGCGGCGGCGGTGGCGACGCGTCGCCGCCGGGGGTCGGAGGGCGTGGAGCCGGGGGTGTCGGTGAGCTGAGCTGCGGTGTCCATGAACGTGCACACTCCGGTGGATGCGGGGACGGAGTCGGAGAAGGGGGTGGCACTGGGGAGTTCCGGGGACCGTACCGACCGGTGGGTATGGGGTCAACGGGTTGGACGGGGGAAGTTTCCACGGCGGCTCCGACCGCCGGGGAATACCGTTCGAGCAGCACGGACACCCCGGCCGCGACGGCGGCCGGGGTGTGTCGTGCGTGGGCTCTAGAAGACGACCAGCGCCCGGCCGCCCTTGCCCGCGAGCATGTTCTCGAAGGCCGCCGGGATGCCGTCGAGGGCGATCTGCTCGGTGACCAGCGCGCTCAGGTCCAGCCGGCCGGCTCGGATGTGCTCCGCGAGGACCGGCAGGTCGGCGGCCGGGTCCGAGTTGCCGAAGACGCAGCCGGACAGCGTGCGGCCCCAGTGGAACAGCTCGAGAGCGTGGAAGGTGACCTGCTGGTCCTTGCCTCCGATGCCGACGACCGTGGTGCGCCCGCCGCGGCGGGTGGAGTCCCAGGCGGCGCGGATCGTCGAGGCGCGTCCGACGCACTCGATCGCCACGTCGGCGCCGCGCTTGCCGGTCAGCGCCCGGATCTCCCGCGCCGTGCTGTAGGAGGCGACGACGTACTCGGTGGCGCCCGCGCCGCGCGCCAGCGCCTCCTTCTCCGGGGAGACGTCGACGGCGATGATCGGGCCCGCTCCGGCGATCCGGGCGGACTGGAGGGTGGCCAGCCCGACCCCGCCGACACCGAAGACCACGACGGACTCACCCTCACGTACCCGCGCGGAGTGGTGGACGGCGCCGTAGCCGGTGAGGACGGCGCAGCCCAGCAGTGCCGCGTCCGCCGGCGGGACACCGTCGGGGACGGGCAGCACGCAGTTCGCGGCGACGACCGTCTCCTCCGCGAACGCGCCCACGTTCAGGCCGGGATGGAGCTCGGTGCCGTCGGCCGCGACGGCGTGCACCCGTCCCGCGCCGGTCAGCGCCTCGGCGCACAGCCACACCTCGCCGATGGAGCAGGCGTGGCAACGGCCGCAGGCGGGCGCCCAGTTGAGGACGACGCCGTCGCCGGGTGCGACATGGGTGACGCCCTCGCCGACGGCCAGGACGGTACCCGCGCCCTCGTGGCCGAGGACGGCCGGGACGGGCAACCGCATGGTGCCGTCGGAGAGCGACAGGTCGGAGTGGCACACCCCGACGGCGGCGAGCCTGACCCGGACCTGGCCGGGGCCGGGCTCCGGCAGCGAGATCTCGGTGATCTCCAGGGGAGCGCCGACGGAGGGCAGGACGGCTGCACGGACCACGATGGTTTCCTTACCGCTCAGAACTGGAGGGACTTGGTCTGGAGGTACTCGGCGAGGCCGTGCGGTCCGAGCTCCCGGCCGACGCCGGACTGCTTGTAGCCGCCGAACGGCGCCAGCGGGTTGAAGCGGCCGCCGTTGATGTCGACCTGGCCGGTGTCCATACGGCGGGCGAAGGCCACCGCCTCGGACTCGTCGCCGGCCCAGACGGCGCCGGCGAGGCCGTACACGGTGCCGTTGGCGATCTCGAGGGCGTCGTCCTCGTCCTCGTACTTCAGGATCGACACGACCGGCCCGAAGATCTCCTCCTGGGCGATGGTCATGCCGGGGGTGACGTCGGCGAAGACGGTCGGGCTGACGTAGTAGCCGACTCCGAGCGGCGCCTCGGGGCCGCCGGCGACCAGCCGGGCGCCTTCCTCGATGCCCTTCTCGATGTAACCCCGCACCCGCTCCTGCTGTTTGGCGTTGACGAGGGGGCCGACCCGTTCGCCGGGGACGTACTTGGCGACGGCGGCAGCGGCGAGCTCGACGGCCTCCTCGTACCGGTCCTTGTGCACGAGCATCCGGGTCCACGCGCTGCACGTCTGGCCCGAGTTGGACATCACGTTGGCGATGCCGACGTTCACCGCCTTGGCCAGGTCGGCGCTCGGCAGGATCACGTTGGCGGACTTGCCGCCCAGCTCCAGTGCGACGCGCTTGATCGCGCCGCCCGCGGTCGCGCCGATCTTCCGGCCGACGGCGGTCGATCCGGTGAAGGACACCAGGTCGACGCCTTCGTGCTCGGCGAGCGCCTGGCCGGCCACCGGACCGAGCCCGGTGACCAGGTTGAAAACGCCCGCGGGGATGCCCGCCTCGTGGACGGCCTCCGCGAAGAGCTGCGCCGTCAGCGGGGTGTCCTCCGCCGGCTTGAGCACCACGGTGCAGCCGGCCGCCAGCGCCGGTGCCACCTTGGCGACGATCTGGTGCAGCGGGTAGTTCCAGGGCGTGATCGCGCCGACGACGCCGACCGGCCCCATCAGCACGGTGGAGGTGCCGATCTTCTCCTCGAACGCGTAGGAGCCGGCGAGCTCCGCGTAGGAGCCGGCGACCGCGACGGGCAGGCTCGCGTGGACCGCGAGCGCCAGGGCGGGCGGTGCGCCGAGTTCGGCGGTCACCGTCCCCGCGATCTCCTCGGCGCGCCGGCCGAGTTCGTCCCGCAGGGCCGCGATGTACCGCGCACGCTCGGCGGGCGGCGTCGCCGCCCAGCCCGGGAAGGCCGCGCGGGCGGCACGTACGGCGGCGTCGACGTCCTCCGCCGTGCCGGCCGGCACGTGGGCGATGACCTGTTCGTCCGCGGGGTCGACGACCGCGATCGTTTCCTGTGCCGCGGCAGGCAGCCACCGGCCGCCGATGTACATGCCGTCGTGGGCCTTCATCGATGTCCTCCACGCCTCGCGGTAGTGTCCGCGCCCCAAACTAGCGCCGTTAGTTTTACGGCGCCAGGGGCATCGGACGTGCCGGAGGCCACGTTCCGTGGCGGAGGACTCAGGCGTCGAGGCCCGGAAGGTCCATGGGGGCGGGGCAGATGCGGCGGCCCTGGTGGTCGAACACATAGAGGTGGGCGAGGTCCACGAGCAGCGGCACCTGGGCCCCGGTGCGCAGCCGGAGGTCGGGGCCGGTACGGACGACGAGGTCGCTCGGCGCGGTGATCCTGCTCTCGTGGGCGGGCTCGGGAACCGGCTCGTCGAGCACCGCCACCGGCCCCGCGACCTGAGCCATCGCCCGGTCCTTGAGCCGGGTCAGCACTCCGGGGCCGGGGCTTCTTCGCCGCCGCACGGCCGTCTGCGGACGCGGCGACTCGAGATCGGCGACCACGGCGGGCCGGGAACCGGTGTTGAAGTGCACCAGCGCCTCGTGCCCCTGGTACTCCATGTGCTCGACGATCCCGGTCAGCGCCACCTCTCCCGGGCGGGCCTGGCTGGGCGGCGCGATCCGGGCGGCCTCCGACCGCAGGCCCACGATGATCTGCCGGCCCTGCTGGATGCGCAGCAGCTGGTGGTCGGGGCTGAGCGGCTCGGGCAGCGGCAGCCGCTGCCGGCCCAGGTCGATGGACATCCGGCCGTCCAGCGGCGCGTGGACGACGGCCTGGAGCAGATTGATCCGGGGCGTCCCGATGAACGCGGCGACGAAGACGTTCGCCGGCAGGGCGTAGGTGTCGCGCGGGGAGCTGACCTGCTGGAGCACTCCGCCGCGCATCACGGCGACGCGGTCCCCGAGGGACATGGCCTCCGCCTGGTCGTGCGTGACGTAGACCGTCGTCACCCCCAACTCCGCGGTCAGCCGGGCGATCTCGGCCCGCAGATGGTTGCGGAGCTTGGCGTCGAGATTGGAGAGCGGCTCGTCCATCAGGAAGACCGACGGCCGACGGGAGATCGCCCGTCCCATCGCTACGCGCTGGCGTTCGCCGCCGGAGAGCTGCGCGGGGAACCGGTCGAGGATGTCCTCGATGCCGAGCATCTTGGCGGTGGCCTCCACCCGTGGGTTGCGGTCGGCCCGCGGGTTCTCGAGCTTCAGCGGGAAGCCGATGTTCTCCCGGTTGGTCATGCTCGGGTAGAGCGCGAAGTTCTGGAAGACCATCGCCATGTCGCGTTCACGCGGCGGGATGTCGTTGGCGTACTCGCCGTCCAGCAGGAGCTCGCCCTCGGTGATGTCCTCCAGTCCGGCGATCATCCGCAGCACGGTCGACTTGCCGCAGCCGGAGGGGCCCAACAGGACGAGGAACTCCCCCGGCCGGACACCGAGGGAGAAGTTGTCGACGGCGCGGGGAGCACGGCCGTATCTCTTGCTGACGTTGTGCAGAGCGATGGCGCGAGTCATAGGGTCCCGCCCGGGATGAGAAGGGGCAGCTGCGTCGCCAGAAGCTAGCCCACTATGTCCCGTCAGGGAATGGATCGCGCACGATGCGCGGGGCGCTTGTTACGCATGTGTCCACCATGCGAGACCAGCACCGTCGAGCGGCCGGAAATGGCCATTTCCGCATGGTGGGCCGTACGCCCAACTGCCCCTGGCCGCACGACTATCGGCCGTTCGTGCGCCACACGGCCGCAGGGCCGGGGCCGACCGCTCGGCCGGCCCCGTGCACCCATGACCGGATCACACCTGCCTGACGTCCGTGAGGTGTGCGAAGACGACGACGTTCGCGGAGTAGCCCTTCTTCTTGTCGAAGCTGCCGCCGCAGGTGAGCAGCCGCAGTTCGGGCCGGCCTGTGTGGCCGTACACCTCCGCGTCGGGGAAGGCCTCCTTCGTGTAGGTGCGCACCTTGTCGACGGTGAACACGGCCGTCCGCCGGTCCGCGCGGGCGATGTTGACCTTGTCACCGGGTTTCAGCGCGTTGAGGTTGAGGAAGACGGCGGGGCCGGTCTTGGTGTCGCGGTGGCCGACCACCAGCGCGGTGCCCTTCTCGCCGGGCGCGGGCCCCTTCTGATACCAGCCGACCAGACGCGGATTGTTTACCGGAGGGGCGGTGAGCCGGCCCTTCTTGTCGAGACCGAGCCTCATCACGGGCGACTCGATCATGATGGCCGGGATGGCCAGCTTTCTGGGCGGGGAGGGCGGCAGCGCGAGCTCTCCCTGGGCGGCCGCGGGCGGTGCCGTCGGGGACGGCGCGACGGTCGGGGACGGCGCGACGGTCGGGGGCGATGCGACGGTGGGGGGCGGTGTCGCGGGCCGGGGCGGACGCGCCGCCTCCGGGGCCGGGGACGGCGGCGGCACAGGGGCCACCGGTTTCGCCGGTTCCGCGGAGCGGACGGTGAGCGGCGGCAGGTCGATCACCTTAGGTCCGCCGTGCCCGGCCGGACCGCCGGCCGCGGCCGGCTCGTCGCGCCCGGCTGCCTTTCCGTCCCGTCCCGCGGCGTTCTCTTCGGCCTCGTCGGCCGCGGGCGGCTTCGCGCCGAGCGGGCTGTCCGCCGCGACGGTGACCGGCGGCGCGTCCGGGGGTGCGTCCTGACACCCCCGGACGACGCCGGTGACCAGGGTGGCCGTCACGCTGAGCGTGATGGTCAGACGGCAGGCACGGCTGGGTCCGCGTCGTCGGCGTCGGCGACTCGGTACGTTACGCGGCGCCATGGGCGCGGCGGCGGGCCCGTCGGACGAGGACCAGTCCGGCCGCACCGGCCGCGCCCGCGACGAGCGCCGTCGCCGCGCCGACGGAGGAACCGTCGTCCCCGGAGCCCTCGCTGCCGTCGCCGGCCATGCCGCCGCCGCCCGCGGGCACCGCGCCATGGGGCGCGTCCTTGTCGTCCTTCTCCCAGATCGTGCCCTTCTCGTTGTCGTTCTCCGAGCCCTTGTCCCCGTTGTCGTTCTCCGGGCCCTTGTCCCCGTTGTTCTTCTCCTCGTGCTTGTCGCCGTACTTGTCGCAGTCGACCTCGAAGACCTTCTGCTTCGGCACACCGCTCGGGACCGTCCAGGCGAGCAGGTAGTGACCGTTGGGGAGTGCGTACTCCTCGGTGTGGCCCCGGCCGGCGTTCAGCACGAGGCTGTCGGTCAGGGTGGGTCCTGCGGCCGTGGGGGGCTGCGGCGTGATGGTCCAGGTGACCTGCGACAGGCTTTCGAAGTTGAAGGCGCTGAGGCTGAACTTGCAGACTCCCTTGATGTCGTCCCGGGTGTCCCAGTGCTCGACGCCGGCCTTGTGGATCTTGATGTCGCCGCTGTCGCCGATGGCGGCGAAGGCCGCCGGCGCCGTCGCCAGCGTCATGCCGGCGTAGGCCAGGGCGGCAAGGGCGGCCGCCGCCGTGCGGGCACGGCGGGGGCGGAGAGTTGCGGTCGTGCTCATGCGAGGCTCCTTCAAGCCGATGCGATTGTCATACTGATCACGCGATCGCCTGACTAAATGTCACGAATTCGACGTGAAGACGCATCGAAACGCTGAGAAGCCGTCAGAAATGCCCCTACTAGCGGACACCTCGGCTGTGCCGACCGAGCGATTCGGGCGTGTCGGCGCCCTGATCGGCACCGCCCGACCCACCGCCGGGCGAACGGTCCGCCCCGGTCACCGCCGCCCCGGCCCGCCGGCCTCCCGGGAAGCGCCGCCCGCGGTGCTGCCCGCAGCGCCGCCACGAGCGCCACCCATGGCGCCACCAGGCAGGCCGCCTGCCATGCTGCCCCGAGCGCCACCCTCAGCACCGCCGTCCGGAGCGCCACCCGCGGAGCCGTCCGGGGAACCGCCGTTCTGGCCGACGCCCGCCGACGGTCCGCGTCCGGCGCGGCCGGTGCGCACCGCGGTACCGCCCGACACCACCAGCAGCACACCGAGCATCACGAAGGGCGCCGCGGCACCGGCGAGCCCGGCGACCAGTCCGGCGGAGGCCGGCGCGGCTACCTGGCCGAGACGGTTGCCGGTCAGCCGCAGCGCGAGCGCCGTCGAACGCGCGCCGGCCGGTGCCGCCTGCACCACCGTCGTCATGGACAACGGCTGCCCCACGCCCAGGCAGAAGCCGAGCGCCGCCAGCATCAGCGCCAGCGCCCACAGCGGCACCGGCAGTGCGATGCCCGCGCACAGCACCCCGCCGAGCAGACAGGTCACGGTCAGCAGGGTGGTACGGCCGAGGCGGCGGATCATCGGCGTCATCACCAGCCGGCACGCGATCGTGGCGGCGGCCCGCAGGCTCAGGAGCAGGCCCACGACGGTGGGCGCGATACCGCGGTGCTCGCCGACCACCGGCAGATACGCGGTGAGGATGTCCGTGGCGGAGAGCACGGCGAGGCTGATGAAGATCCCCGCGGGTACGCCGCGGGTACGCAGGATGCGGTGCACGGGAACCTTCGCGGCGGCCGCGTCCCGGTTGTGCCCGACTCCCTTGTGCCGTAGCTCGATACGCCACATCGAGGTCAGCGATACGGCCGCCACGGCCGCGGAGACGACGAGCGCCAGCGCACTCGTGCGGGCCATGTCGTCATCGATCAGCGCGCCCGCGGCAACAGGTCCGGCCAGCTGGCCCAGGGAGGCGCCGATGGTGAAGTGCCCGAAGTTGCGGTCCTGTTCGGCGGGGGCGGACCGGCGGGCGACGATCGACTGGGCGCCGATGACGAAACAGAGGTGGCCGAGTCCCATCACACCGCTCCACGCGGCCATCGCCGGCAGCGAGCCGGCGAGTCCGCTGAGCGCGCAGCCGCCGGCGATCAGCGCGACGCCCGCGTACAGCAGCGGCGCGCAGCGGCCGTGGTCGGTCCTGCGGCCCAGCGGTACGGCGGCGAACAGCGGAAGCAGCGCGTACACACCGGCGATCACACCGATCGCCCGCTCGTCGGCACCGAGCGCCAGCGCCCGGTAGGAGACGGCCGGGCGCGCCATCGACACCGCCGCCTGGGCGAACCCGAAGGCGATGACGAGGCGCAGCAGCCAGAGGCGACCCATGTCAGACGATGCCGAACAGGATCCCGGCCCCCAGCACCACCAGGCTGGTCAGGGCTGCCCACTTGACCGTGAAGCGGGTGTGGTCGCCGAACTCGACCTTCGCCATGCCGACGAGGACGTACACGGCGGGGACGAGCGGGCTGGACATGTGCAGCGGCTGGCCGACGAGGGAGGCGCGGGCGATCTCCAGCGGCGAGACGCCGTGGGCGGCGCCCGCCTCCGCGAGGACCGGCAGCACACCGAAGTAGAAGCCGTCGTTCGACATGAAGTACGTGAGCGGCAGGCTCAGTACGCCCGTGACGATCGCCATGTGCGGGCCCATGCCCTCGGGGATGGCGCCGACGAGCCAGTCCGCCATGTGCTCGACCATGCCGGTGCCGGTGAGGACTCCGGTGAAGACGGCGGCGGCGAAGACCATGCCGGCGACGTTCAGGACGTTGTCCGCGTGGGCCGCGATGCGTGCCTTCTGGTCCGCCATGGAGGGGAAGTTGACGGTCAGGGCGAGGGCCGCGCCGAGCAGGAAGAGCACCGGGATCGGCAGCAGCTCCATGATCATGGCGGTGAGAAGGGCAAGCGTCAGACCGGCGTTGAACCAGTACAGCTTGGGCCGCAGCGTCCCGCGGTTCGGGTCGAGGCCCTGGAAACCGCCGTCCTGGAGCGGGGGTTCGTCCCCCTCGCGGGCGGACCCGGTGTCCGCTCCCGGACCGGATCCGGCGACCTCGGCGCCGGTGCCGGAGCCCGTGGTCCCGCCGGGGTGCCCGCCGACCCCGCCGGCCTTGACGAGCACCGTGCCGGGCTCGGGCTCGAGCGCCTCGTCGAGCGTGAGGTATCCGAGGCGCTTGCGCTCACGACGGCCGAGGACGTACGCGAGGACGAGCACGAAGAGAAGTCCGGCGCCGAGGGCGGGGATCATCGGCACGAAGATGTCGGCCGCGTCCAGCTTGAGCGCGGTGGCGGCACGGGCGGTGGGACCGCCCCAGGGCAGGGTGTTCATCACGCCGTTCGCCGTGGCGGCGATGCCTGTCAGCACGACGAGGCTCATCTTCAGGCGCTTGTAGAGCGGATACATCGCCGAGACCGTGATCATGAAGGTCGTGGAGCCGTCGCCGTCGAGCGAGACGATGGCGGCGAGCACCGCCGTACCGATCACGATGCGCAGCGGGTCCGCCTTGCAGAAGCGCAGGATGCCCCGCACGATCGGGTCGAACAGCCCGACGTCGATCATCACGCCGAAGTAGACGATGGCGAACATCAGCATCGCCGCCGTCGGGGCGAGGTTCCCCACACCTTCGAGGACGTAGTCCCCGAGCTGCGCGCCCTGCCCGACGGCGACGCAGAAGAGTGCGGGGATGAGGACCAGCGCCGCGATCGGCGACATCTTCTTCATCATGATCAGGACCAGGAAGGTCGCGATCATGGCGAAGCCGAGGACTGTCAGCATGGGGACACCTAACGTTCATCCTTGAACTGCCACCGGAGGAGCGGCCCACCGGTGGGTCCGGATGACGTTAGGTGTCGCCATCTGCCGTTAACAAGACGTTGACCCGTGAGCAATACGAGCAAAACCCCAGGTCATCGGCTTGGCGCTACATCCACCGGGATGGCGTTGAGCACCGCGGTGCCCGACAGGGGGTCCAGCCGGGAGCCGTCGAGCAGCTGGTTGACGTTGACTCCTGGACGGCCGGCGGCCACCGACATGCGGATGCCGGGACGGTCGTGGCCCCAGCCGTGCGGCAGGCTGACGACACCGGGGCGCACCGTGTCCGTGATCTCGACGGGGGCCGACACGACGCCTCCGTCGCCGGTGACGCTCACCGTCGCTCCGTCCTCGAGTCCGAGCCGGGCCGCGTCGTCGGGGTGCATGTGCAGGGTGCACCGGTTGGAACCGCCGTTCAGCGCGGGCACGTTGTGCAGCCAGCTGTTGTTGGAACGCAGATGGCGGCGGCCGACCAGCACGAGGCCCTCCGGCCGGGCCGCGAGGGCGGCGCGCAGCCTGGGCAGATCGTCGGCGACGGGGCCGGGCAGCAGCTCGACGCGTCCGCTGCGGGTCTTGAGGATCTGCGGGATGCGGGGCCGCAGGGTGCCGAGGTCGACGCCGTGCGGAGCCTCCAGCAGCATGTCGAGGGTCAGGTCGTACGGGCCGAGGCGCAGCATCATGTCGAGACGGCGCTCGGGGCCGGTGCGTCCGGTGAGTTCGGCGGCGACATCCTCCGCCGCGCGGCCGTGCACCGGGGACGCGGGGTCCGCGACCGCCTTGGCGAGGGTGCTGTTGATGACCATGTCGTCGACGGCTGACGGCTCCGCGCCGTGCATGCCGGAGACGGCGAGGATCAGGCGCGCGTGGATCTCGCACTCGTCCATCAGCCCCTCCTCCAGCGGTACGGCGGCGGGGCTGAAGCGGGCCTGGTTGCTGACGGCGAAGGCGTTGAAGGCGAAGTCGAAGTGCGCGCTCCGGGAGGGCGGCGGCGGGGGCAGCACCACGTCGGCGTGGCGTGAGGTCTCGTTGAGATAGGGGTCGACGCTCACCATCAGGCCGAGGCCGGCCAGGGCCCGGTCGAGGCGGTCGCCGTCGGGGGCGGAGAGCACCGGATTGGCCGCGATCACGATCAGGGCGCGGATCTGTCCGTCGCCCGGGGTCTCGATCTCCTCCGCGAGGGCGGCGACGGGCAGTTCGCCCTTGGCCTCCGGGTGGCCGCTCACCCGGCTCCTCCAGCGGCCGAGGGAGAACCCCTTGCCGGGGGCGGCCGGCCGCGGAGCGCGTTCGGTGGCGGACAGTGGGAAGAGGGCGCCGCCTGGCCTGTCGAGGTTGCCGGTCAGCACGTTGAGGACGTCGACGAGCCAGCTGGCGAGCGTGCCGTGTTCGACGGTGCAGCTGCCGATGCGCCCGTAGACGGCCGCGGTGGGGGCGCCCGCGAGCTCGCGGGCCATCGTGCGGATCTCCTCGGCGTCCATGTCGCAGGCCGCCGCCACGGCCTCAGGTGTGAAGTCCTTCACGGCGGCCTCCACTTCGGCCACCCCCTCGACATGGGCGGCGAGTGCGCCGAGGTCGGTGAGTCCTTCTTCGAACAGCACCTGGGTGAGGGCGGCGAGCAGCAGCGCGTCGGTGCCGGGCCGGATCGCGACGTGCCGGTCGGCGAGCTGGGCGGTGCGGGTGCGGCGCGGGTCGACGACGGTCAGGGTCCCGCCGCGGCGGCGGAGGGCCTTGAGCTTGCCGGGGAAGTCGGGCGCGGTGCAGAGGCTGCCGTTGGACTCCAGCGGGTTGGCGCCGAGCAGCAGCAGGTGGTCGGTGCGGTCCAGGTCGGGCACGGGGATGGCCGTGGCGCTGCCGAAGAGCAGTCCGCTGGAGACGTGTTTGGGCATCTGGTCGAGCGTCGACGCGGAGTAGACGTTGCGGGTGCCCAGGGCGGAGAGCAGGACGGGCGGGTAGAGGGCGCCGGCCATGGTGTGGACGTTCGGGTTGCCGAGGACGACTCCGACGGCGTTCGGTCCGTGCTCCTCGATCAGCGGCCTGATCCGCGCGGCGATCAGGTCGAAGGCTTCCTGCCAGGTGGCGGCGCGCAGTTCGCCGTTCTCCCGGATCAGGGGTGTGCGCAGCCGGTCCGGGTCGGCGTCGAGCTCCCCGAAGGAGGCGCCCTTCGGGCAGATGAAGCCACGGCTGAAGATGTCGTCGCGGTCTCCGCGGGCGCGGGTGACGCGGCTGCCCTCGATGGTGAGGGTCAGCCCGCAGGTCGCTTCGCACAGCGGGCAGACCCGCAGTGCGGTGCGGGTGGGCTCCCCCGGGGCGGCGGCGGTGGATTCGGCTGGAGCGGTGCGGGACACGGGTCCTCCCCGGACGGGCGTGGGCGGCGACGGCGTGGACGGCGGCGGCATGGATGCCGAACTTGAGCATACCGACCGGTATGCATGTGCGGGAGGGTCTTTCACGCCCGGTTTTCACGCCGCCCGGGGGCGTCCAGGACGTCGGAGAGATAGGCGTGGAGCAGCCGTCGGGTCTCCGCGATGATCGCCTCGTCACCGCCGGCCCTCGACCGGAACGCCAGTTGCAGCAGCGCGTCCGCCGCCTCCACGCACACCAGCACCGCCCTGCGCAGCTCCGCGTCGGACTCGCGCCCAAGGTGAGAGGCCAGCAGTTCGCCGAGCCGGTCGGCGACCTCGTGGTGCACGCCGTCCACCGGCGCGCCGACCGGCAGCTGGGCCCCGAAGTCGACGAGGGTGAAGCCGGGGCAGGTGCGCTTCATCGCCAGGTACTCGTCGAGCATCACATCGATCGCGGCGCCCCAGTCCTCACCGGAGGATGCGACGAGCCGCCGGGAGACGTGGTCGGCGTAGGCGTCGAGATTGCGGTGGCCGAGCGCGACGACCAGCGCGCGCTTGTTGCCGAAGAAGCGGTAGACGGATCCGATGGGCACTCCCGCCCGCACCGCGACCGCCCGGGTCGACAGCTGCTCGTAGCCGCTTTCGTCCAGCAGTGCGGCGCACGCGTCGAGGATGCGGGCGAGCCGGTCGGCGCTTCGCCGCTGGACCGGACGGCGGCGCAGTGGTGGCTGGGACACGCGGCCCATCATGCCGGTCCGTTGCCGTTGACGGGGCCGAGGTGCAATCCTACGGTTGTCCATAGGAATGGATTGAGAAATCCTTCAGCACCAGGAGCGGGCGATGAGTGGCACCGGACAGGCGCGGAAGATTGTCGAGGGGCTGACGGAGGCGTCGTTCTCCCCCGGCTTCGGCAACGAGCACAGCTCGGAGGCGGAGCCCGGCGCACTTCCGCACGGGCGCAACTCCCCCCAGCGCGCCCCCCTCGGCCTCTACGCGGAACAGCTCAGCGGCTCGGCCTTCACCGAGCCCCGGGCGCACAACCGCCGCTCGTGGCTGTACCGCATCCGCCCCTCTGCCGCACACCCTCCCTTCGTCCGCGTCGACAACGGCCACGTCCGTACCGCCCCGTTCACCGAGACCGTGCCCGACCCGAACCGGCTGCGCTGGAACCCGCTTCCCGAGCCGGCCACCGGCACCGACTGGCTGGCCGGGCTGTGGACGCTCGGCGGCAACGGCGACGTGACGCAGCGCACCGGCATGGCCGTGCACCTCTACCACGCCAATACGTCCATGACCGACCGCGTGTTCAGCAACGCGGACGGCGAACTGCTGATCGTCCCCGAGCACGGCGGGCTGCTGCTCGTGACCGAGTTCGGGCTGCTGCCCGCCCGGCCCGGGGAGGTCGCCCTCGTCCCCCGCGGCGTCCGCTTCCGGGTCGAGCTGCTGGACGCCACCGCCCGCGGGTACGTCTGCGAGAACTACGGGCAGCCCTTCGAGCTTCCCGAGCTCGGTCCGATCGGCGCCAACGGCCTGGCCAACGCCCGCGACTTCCTGGCCCCCGTCGCCGCCTACGAGGACGTCGAGCAGCCGGTCGAGGTGGTCAACAAGTTCTGCGGGAACCTGTGGGCGGCGACCTACGACCACTCCCCGCTCGACGTGGTCGCCTGGCACGGCACCCATGTCCCGTACGTCTACGACCTGCGCCGCTTCAACGTCATCGGGACGATCTCGTACGACCACCCCGACCCGTCGATCTTCACGGTGCTGACCTCGCCCTCCGACACCCCGGGGCTCGCCGGTGTCGACTTCGTCGTCTTCGCACCGCGCTGGCTGGTCGGCGAGGACACCTTCCGCCCGCCGTACTTCCACCGCAACGTGATGAGCGAGTACATGGGCCTGATCGAGGGTGCGTACGACGCGAAGGCCGAAGGTTTCGTGCCCGGCGGCGGCTCGCTGCACAACATGATGTCGGCGCACGGCCCCGACCGGGAGACCTTCGACCGGGCGAGCGCGGCCGAGCTGAAGCCGCAGAAGATCGACGACGGCCTTGCCTTCATGTTCGAGACCCGCTGGCCGGTGACCGCCACCGCTCAGGCGGCGAACGCCGACCATCTGCAGATGGGGTACGACGACGTGTGGCAGGGTCTTCAGCGCCACTTCAGGTCGTAGTTCGTCGTAGTACGGAGATGCCGTGACCTCCTTCGCCCCCGACTCGCTGGTCCTGAACCGCAAGCTGCCGCTGTGGTACCAGGTCTCGCAGTCCCTGCGCGCCTCGATACTGGGCCGAACGCCCGAGGCGTCGCTGCGGCTGCCCACAGAGGAACAGCTCGCCCAGCATTACGGAGTGAGCGTCCTGACCATGCGTCAGGCACTCAAGGAGCTGGAGGAGGAGGGTCTGATCAGCCGGCACCGCCGGCGCGGCACCTTCATCGAACCGGGGGCACGCCGCGGCGCGCCCCGGCGGCTGCTGGGCTCGATCGACGCGATCGTCGCCCAGCAGTCCGGCGAACGCACCACGGTCCTCGGCCACGGCCCGGAGCCGGTGCCGGTCGAGCTCACCGAGCACTTCCCCGGGGCAGCCGAGGTCGTGGTGTACCGGAGGCTGCGCTGCGACGGCGACAGCGGCGAGCCCACCAACTGGGCGGAGAACGCCCTGCATCCCGATGTCGCCGCCGGGCTGGACGTCGCCGACCTGGAACGCTGGCCGATGACCAAGGTGCTGCGGGACGCCCTCGGTGTCCGTATCAGCCGGATCACCGACACGGTGGAGGCCCGGCTCGCCGACCCGCGGACCGCGGAACTGCTGCGGGTGCCCCTGCTGAGCCCGATCCTGCACTACACCGGTGTGACCTACGACGACACCGGCCGGGTCGTGGACGTGGCCCGCATCCGCTACCGCGGGGACCGGTTCTCCTTCTCGGTCACCGTGGATGCCGCGGACTGAGCCTGACTAGCATGCGACGGTGACTGCTCTCACCGAGGACGTGCCGCTGCTCGACGACCTCATGCCCTGGTCCGTGGCGCCGCTGCGGCTGGGCAGGGACTGGGTGATGGCGCCGGACGCCGCGTCCCTGCGGGCCCGCTGGGACGCCCTCGTACGGGCGGAGGACGGCACCCGCGAGACACTGTTCCGGGTCTCCAGGGCCCGGGGCACGCACGGCACGGTGGCCCAGCTGCCGGGTCAGCCGACCGGTACGGGACGCATGGCGCGCGAGACCGGCCGCTGCCCGGAACCCGTGCGGGTGCTGCACGGAGCCTTCGACGAACAGTGGCTGATCCCCGACCACCGGCTGATCGACGTCGCCCGGCCCGAGTTGTGGCGGGTACGGGACGAGCGGCAGCTGTTCGTCGTCGAACAGGGATACGTGCCGAAGGCCGCCGGACCCGCGCTCACGGTCACCGCCCTGCTCCCGGACGGCCGTTCGCCCGCCGGGCGTCCCGGCCGCATCCGTCCTCTGTACCGGCGGCCCGGCGGACACGAACCCAACATCACACCCGGACTCACCGGCCTGCTGGCCGAGCGGTACGGGCAGCCCGTCGACGCCGAGGACCTGGCCGCCTGGACGGTCGCGGCCGCGGCGCCCTCCCCCGCCGGATGCGTGGTGCCCCTGACGGCGGACGCCGGCGTCTGGTCCACCGGGGTGGCACTCGGCCAGGAGATGATCCGCGTCATGCTGCGCGGCGCGCGGGGCGGCGACCGCCCCCGGCTCCCCGGCGGCCGCCGGCCCTACGTCCGCGCCGCGCTGCCGGCCCGGCCGGACTCGATCGACTACGCCCCCGAGGACGAGGCCCTGCTCCTCGGCGGCACCGGCCGCATCTCCCCCGTCCCGCGCACGGCATGGGACTTCGAGGTGGGCGGGGTCCGGGTGCTGGAGCTCTGGTTCGACCGGCGCACGTCGACAGGCGAGGCGGGCACGCTGGAGGCACTGCGCCCGGCGACCTGGCCGCAGGAGTGGACCTCCGAGCTGCTGGAACTGGTCACGGTCCTGGCACTGCTGGCGGAACTGGCCCCGCGGCGGGCCGCGCTGACGTCCACCGGCCCCCTGATCTCCGCCACGGAACTGCACGCGTCGGGCGTCCTGCCCCCACCGCCGGCGACCCGCCGCCCGGCGTCGGTCCTCGACCACCAGGAGGAGGGCCCGGAGGGGCAGTTCGCCCTCCTGTGAGGCGTCCGTGTTCCGAGGGGCTCCGCCCCCGGACCGCTTCCGGGGTGGGGTACAGCCCGCCGCAGGCGCCATGCCACCACGCACGCGCCCCGCACGCCGTCAGGCGAACGCGTCGATCACCCGCCTCAGCACCCGCTCGAACGTCTCCTCCGCGTCCCCCGGCTCCGCCGCCTCCCCCAGCGCCGCCGCCAGCCGTGGGTAGTCCCCGCCCGCCACCTGACCCGCCAGATACGCGCGGCGTGCCGCCTGTTCCTGCTCCGGCGACCACGGGAGGGACCTGGCGCGTTCGGCCATCGCGAGTTCGGTCGCGACCGTCGTCATCACCGTGCCGTTGACCATCGCGATCAGCTCGAACTTCGTGCCGTACGGCGCGTCCAGGCCCTCCAGCGCGCGCAGGCACCACTCCAGGTAGCGCAGCACGTTGGGGCTGAAGCCGTACAGCGGTGACATCACCCGGGCGAGCCATGGATGGCGGAGCATCATGGCCCGCGCCTGGTGCGCGAGGGCGAGCATCTCCGCGCGCCAGTCGTCCGACGGCTCCCCGAGCTCGTACTCGCCGCTGACCGCGTCGACCATCAGCTCGTACAGGTCCTCCTTGCGGGGCACGTAGTTGTACAGCGACATCGTGCCGCAGCCCAACAGCGCCGCGACCTTGCGCATGGAGAGGGCGTCGATGCCCTCCTCGTCCGCGATGCGCACGGCGGCCGCCGCGATGTCGCTCCGGCTGTACGCCGGTTTCGGACCTCTGCCCGTGCGCTCGGGGCGCGCCCAGATCACTTCCGGTTCGGCCGCTCGGCCCGCCATGGATCATCACCTCCCTCACATCCTAGTTACGTACAGCGTACGTAGTGAGGTACGGTCGACCCATGACAACTACGTACGCTGTACTTAGTGAGGGTCTGGAGAAGCGGTTCGGCGACGTCCGCGCCCTCCGCGGCCTCGATCTGGCCGTCGCCCGGGGCACGGTCTGCGCGGTGCTCGGCCCCAACGGCGCCGGGAAGACGACCGCCGTACGCATCCTGGCCACACTGACCAGGCCCGACGGGGGCAGCGCCACGGTCGCCGGGCAGGACCTGCGGCGTGATCCCGCCGCCGTACGCCGCCGCATCGGCGTCGTCGGGCAGTACGCCTCGGTCGACGGCGACCTGACGGGCGCGGAGAACCTGCGACTGTTCGCCCGGCTGCTGCGCGCCCCCCGCACCCGGGCCGCCGAGCTGCTGGAGCGGTTCGGTCTGACCGAGGCCGCCGGCCGCCCGGCCCGTACCTACTCGGGCGGCATGCGCCGCCGGCTCGACCTGGCGGCCGGGCTGATCACGCGCCCCGAGGTGCTGTTCCTGGACGAGCCGACCACCGGTCTCGACCCGCACAGCCGGAACGAGATCTGGGACGCGGTGCGGCGACTGACCGAAGAGGGCACGACCGTGCTGCTGACCACCCAGTACCTCGAGGAGGCCGACCGGCTCGCCGACGACGTCGTACTGATCGACGGTGGCCGCGCCACCCACAACGGCACCCCCGCCGAACTCAAGGGGCTCATCGGCAACTACGCGGAGGTGGTCGTCCTCGACCGGACCGCGTTGCCGGCCGCGGCGGCCGTCCTCGATCAGCTGACCGGCGCGGAGCCGGTCGTGGACGTGGAGCGCCGGTCCGCCGGGGCCGTCACCACCGACCCGACGCTCACCCTGCCCCGGCTCGTACGGGAGCTCGACGCGGCGGGGGTCGCGGTCCTGGACGCCGGGCTGCGCCCGCCCACCCTGGACGAGGTGTTCCTGCGCCTCACCGGCCGACCCGTGAAGGAGCCCGTCGCATGAGCACCGTCGTCCTCGACAGCACGGCCGTCCTCGGCCGCCACCTGCTGCGCATGAAGCACGCCCCCGCGATCCCCGTCATGACGCAGACCATGCCGATCGTCTTCCTGCTCTTCTTCGGCTACGTCTTCGGCAGCGCGATGGCCATGCCGGGCGCCGACTACCGGGCCTTCCTGGTCCCGGGCATGCTCGTGGCGACCGCCGCGAACGGCATCATGACCGGGATGTTCACCGCCGCCCAGGACTCCCACCGCGGCGTCATGGACCGCTTCCGCTCCCTGCCCATGAGCCGCGGCGCGGTCCCGTTCGGCCAGGCGGCCGCGGATCTCGTGATCGCGGCGGCCGGCCTGGTGCCGCTCCTGCTCGTCGGCCTCGTGATGGGCTGGCGGATCGAGGGCAGCGCCCTCGAGGCCCTGGGCGGATTCGGGATCCTGCTGCTCTTCCGCTTCGCCTCGACCTGGGCCGGCATCCTCCTCGGCCTCGCCTCGCGCAGCGAGGAGGCGGCGGGGCAGCTGGGTGGCGCGACCTTCATGCTGCCGCTGCTGTCGAACGCGTATCTGCCGACCGACGGGCTGCCTGGCGCACTGCGCACGGTCGCCGAGTGGAACCCCGTCTCCGCGGTCACCGCCGCGGTGCGGGACCTCTTCGGCAACGCTTCCCCGGCGGCGGACGCGGCCTGGCCGGTGGCCCATCCGGTGGCCGGAGCGGTGTGCTGGTCACTGTTGCTGCTGGCGGTCTGCGTGCCGCTCGCGGTGCGGCGCTACGCCCGGTCCTGACCGCGCCCGGGCCCGGTGGTGGTGACAAAGGTGCCACCTACACGATATGCACGGCTGTCATGAGCCCACAGCCGCCGCCCCTGCCCCTTCCCCTCGACGGCATCACCGTCGTCGCCGTCGAGCAGGCCGTCTCCGCCCCCTTCGCGACCCGCCAGCTCGCCGACCTCGGCGCCCGGGTGATCAAGGTGGAGCGGCCGGACGGCGGGGACTTCGCCCGCGGTTACGACACCGCGGCCCGAGGTCTCGCCTCGCACTTCGTGTGGTGCAACCGGGGCAAGGAGTCCATCGCGGTGGATCTGAAGGATCCGCGCGGCCTCGACATCGTGCACCGGCTGGTCGCCGGCGCCGATGTGTTCGTGCAGAACCTCGCGCAGGGCGCGGCGGCCCGGCTCGGACTGGACGCCGCCGCGCTGTGCGAGGCGCATCCGAGGCTCGTCGCCGTCGACATCTCCGGCTACGGCTCCGGCGGCCCGTACGCGCACAAGCGTGCCTACGACATGCTCGTGCAGTGCGAGGCGGGGCTGGTGTCGGTGACCGGGACGGCGGAGGAGCCCGTGAAGGCGGGCGTTCCGGCGGCCGACATCGCGGCGGCCATGTACGCGTTCTCCGGGGTGCTCGCCGCCCTGTTGCGCAGGGGGACGACCGGCCGCGGCGGCGTCGTGGAGATCTCCATGCTGGAGGCGCTCGCCGAGTGGATGGGGCACCCGCTGCACCACGGGATGCACGGGGGCGAGCCGCCGGCCCGTACGGGACTCGCGCACGCCGTCATCTCCCCGTACGACGCCTATGCGACCGCCGACGGCGGTCAGGTGCTGCTGTCGGTGCAGAACGACCGCGAGTGGCGGCGGCTCGCCGAACAGGTCCTGGGCCGGCCCGAACTGGCCCTCGATCCCGACTTCGCGACCAACCGGGCACGCACGGCGAACCGTGAGCGGACGGACGCGGCGGTGGCCAAGGCCCTGGCGGGGCTGGACACGGCGGACGCGGTGGCGCGGCTGGAGGCGGCGGGGATCGCCTGCGCACGGCTGAACAGCATGGCGGACGTGGCCGCCCATCCTCAGCTCGCGGCACGGGACCGGTGGCGCGAAATCGCCTCACCGGCGGGGCCGTTGAAGGCGATGCTGCCCCCGATCACACTGCCGGGCGGGGAACCGGCTCGGATGGGGGCGATTCCCGGTCTGGGTGAGCACACGGACGCGCTGCTGCGGGGCCTGGGGATGACGGATGAGGCGGCAGCGCTGTTGCGCCGGGACGGTGTGGTCGCCTGAGCGGGGTGGGCGCGCTCGTCCCGACGCGTGGGAGCCGTGGGTGGTTCGGCCGGGGGTCGGGTCAGCCGCGGCTGCCGAACAGTGAACGGCGGAGCCTGCGCAACGGTGCGAAGAGCGACACGCGCGCACTCTTGCTCCTGCGGCTGCGCGTCACGTCGCGCGAGGTCAGTTCACGCATCAGCAGCGTCGCCTCCGCCGCCTCGACCTGCGGGACGGCCGGTCCGCCGAGCACCGAGAGGTGCCGGTCGAGACGCGAACTCGTCGCACCGCTTCCGCATGTGATGGCAGGCACACGCGGCCTGCTGCGCACTGTTATCTGTTCCATGTCACTCCCCACCCGTACGAGGCACCCGGCCCGGGCAGGTTAACCCTATCTCCCCGCCGGGACACCCGTGTATCCCGCCCGCATGATTCACCACACCCGTACGCGGGTTGACAATTACTCTCCGAATGCGGCTGATTCCAGGGCGAGTTGGACAGCGCGTCCGCGACTTCCGGTCTTCCTTCGTACTGATGACCAATCAACGACTCTTGAAACGCCTGGAGTTGAGTTAGCTTGAAGTGATTTCCACCGGCTTGCGGCTCCAGGTCGCGGACAGGGGGCCCACCATGAGCGACGTGCCGGAAACGCCGGGAGCGGT
Organism: Streptomyces sp. OZ13; assembly: GCF_052068155.1. NCBI lineage: Bacteria > Bacillati > Actinomycetota > Actinomycetes > Kitasatosporales > Streptomycetaceae > Streptomyces > Streptomyces sp. OZ13. Next base: position 83,844 of record NZ_JBQHCZ010000017.1, read on the forward strand.
ACGACTGGTCGCCGGCCGCTACCACCTGCTCAGCCCGCTGGACGAGGACGCCACGGGAGTCGTGTGGCTGGCCCGCGACGAGGTCCTCGGCCGCCAGGTCGCGGTCAGGGAGGTCAGGCCTCCGGCCTCGCTCGGAGCCGGGGACGTCCGGGATCTGTACGAGCACCTGGAGAACGCGGCCCGCGCCGCCGGCCGGGTCTCGCACCGCAATGTGGTCGCCGTCCATGACGTGGCGGCGGAGGACGGCCGGCCGTGGATCGTGATGGAACTGGTGCGCGGGCTGTCCCTCTCCGACGTGCTCGACGCGGAGGGGCCGCTGCCACCGCGCCGCGCCGCCCATATCGGGGCGGAGGTACTGGCGGCCCTGCGGGCGGCGCACGCCGCGGGTGTGCTGCACCTGGACGTGCGGCCGTCGAACGTGCTGATCGCCAACGACGGCCGGGTGATGGTCACCGGCTTCGGTGCGCTGACGGCCCGCGACTCCCCCGGTTTCGGTGCCCCGGAGGTGCTGGCGGGCCGCGACCCGGGCCCGGAGTCCGACCTGTGGTCACTCGGGGCGATGCTGCACGCGGCGACGGATGGGCGGTCCGCGTTCGGCACGGACCACGGCCGCGGCGAGCAGGCCGAGGCGGGCAGGGCGGACACCCTGGGCGCGGTCGTCACGGAACTGCTGCACCGCAATCCGGCGGAGCGGCTCGACGCGGCGGAGGCCGAGCACCGGTTGCGCCTGGCGAGCGCGGGCGGTGGTGCGCGTACGGATGTGCCGGTGTCGGCGGCCACACCCTCGGCCACAGAGGAGTCCGTGCCGCGGTCCGGGCCGGAGGCGGAGCCGGCCCCCGGACGGCCCCCGGCAGTGACCGCCGTGACCGAGCCGCAGAGCGACGGCTCGAAACGGGCCACGACGGTCCTGGCCGTGGGGGTGGCGCTGCTGCTGCTCTTCGCCGTCGCCCTCGTCTGGCTGGTGGCCGGGGGCGCTTGAGACCGTGGCGCCTGTCCGGGAGGAACACGGCAGGCCCGCGGGGGAAGCCACGGGCCTGCCGTGAACCGGTTGCTGACGGAGGGCCGGAAAGCGGTCAGGCGTTGGAATTGAACGCCGGCAGGTAGCCGCCGGACTGGCCGGCCGCGGTCGGGTGGTACGACTCTCCGATGTTCAGCCAGTTGACGCTGTGCAGCCAGGCGGAACCGGAGCAGATCTCATGGCCGGTGAACGTCCCCACGACGCTTGCGAAGCCGTAGCCGTGGTCGGCCGCGCGCTTGGCGATCGCCGTGTTGAGGTGGTCGGCGGCGCCGTTGATGGCGGCCCGCTCGTTCTCGCTGAGGCCGGCGATACAGCTGCCGCCCAGCTTGTAGAAACGGGGATAGCCGAGGACGACGACCCGCGCCGCCGGGGCTTTGGCACTGATCGCCGAGTACACCTGGTCGAGCCTTCCCGGCAGTGTCGAGTCGACGTACGCCTTCGCCTGTGCGATGCGGTTCAGGCAGGTGGACTCGGACTGCAGGACGCACGTGGTCATGACGTCGGCGAAGCCCGCGTCATTGCCGCCGACGGTGATGGAGACGAGATCGGTGGACGAGTTGAGGGGACCGAGCTGACTCGCCGTGACATCACCCGTACGGGCGCCCGAGCAAGCCGTGAAGGCGAACGACGAGGGTGAGTTCGCGTTGGCCCAGAGCTTGGGGAAGGCCCGGGTGCTGCGCTTGCAGTTGCCGCTCGCGCTGTCGTAGCTGCCGGCTCCCACGCCGGAGGAGTAGGAGTCGCCGAGGGCCACGTAGTCCAGGGACTGGGCGGTCGAGTCGGCCTGCGCCTGACCTGCTCCGGTGAGAGCGAGGACGGCACCGAGGAGGAGTGAGGATGAGAATGCCGCGGCTCGGGACAGTTTCATGGAACCTCCCTATAGCAGGATCTCTGCCTCAACTTTCGTACCAGGGGACAGAGTTCACCGGAAGTGTCCATGCCAAAAATGTTACTGACGAGTCAGTGGTGCGGTTGGGACGGTACGGCACCTGGTGGTTGATTCACCGTCAAAAAAGACGAAAACAGGCCTCTCTGACGCGGTCTTGTCATACAGTCCCAATCATCAATACCGTCGTACATCCACCCGCACCGGTCCATCACGCAAGCGGCTCAGGGGAGGGCAACGGCACCGCGATGGACTCCGGGCGGGTGTTACGGCAGGGGGGTGCCGTGCCGGTTCCACGCTCGCGTTCATGACGGGCCGTGGACCGCGCGGCCAGTGATGCCGGCTCGACCGACCCAGCACGGAGCGGCGCTTCGCCATGGGCCGATGAGCAGAACACCCCCCTTTCGAACCGGACACTCATCCGGACCGCCCTGGGGAGGGCGGTCCACCGGTGGAGAGAGGGAACGAAGGCCATGAGCTCAGTCCTGCACCCGGCGGCCCCGGGGCAAGATCCGGTGAACGAACTCGCCCGCCCGTCGGCCAGATACCGGCCCATCTCGTCGCACCTGGCCATCACCCCGCCCGTGAGCGTGGTGATTCCCGCGATGAACGAAGCGGAGAACCTTCCGTACGTCTTCAAGACGCTGCCCGACTGGATCCACGAAGTGGTGCTCGTCGACGGGAACTCCACCGACGGCACCGTCGAGGTGGCCCGCGACCTGTGGCCCGGGGTCAAGGTCGTCCAGCAGCGCGGCAAAGGCAAGGGCGACGCCCTCATCAGCGGATTCGCCGCCTGCACCGGCGACATCATCGTGATGGTCGACGCCGACGGCTCCGCCGACGGGCAGGAGATCGTCTCCTATGTCTCCGCCCTGGTCTCCGGTGCCGACTTCGCCAAGGGCTCCCGCTTCGCCAACGGCGGCGGCACGGACGACATGACCCGGGTGCGCCGGCTGGGCAACCGGGTCCTGTGCGCGGTCGTCAACGCCAAGTTCGGCGCCCGCTACACCGACCTGTGCTACGGCTACAACGCCTTTTGGAGGCACTGCCTCGACGAGATCGCCCTGGACTGCACCGGCTTCGAGATCGAGACCCTGATGAACATCCGCGTGGTCAAGGCCGGGCTGCGGGTCCAGGAAGTCCCGAGCCACGAGTACCTCCGCATCCACGGCGTCAGCAACCTGCGGGCCGTGCGGGACGGACTGCGGGTCCTGAAGGTGATCCTCCAGGAGAAGGGCGTACGGCGCGCCGCGCGCCGCCGGCCGGCGGCCATCGGCGTCACGACCGTCCGGGGAGAGGTGTCTTGAGCCCCGGTGCCGGGGGCCGCGACTTCTCCGTGGTGATCTGCGCGTACACCGAGGACCGCTGGGAGGACATCCTCGCGGCGGTCGCCTCGGTCGGACGGCAGACGCTGCCGGCCCTCGAGACGCTGCTCGTCGTCGACCACAACCCGGCGCTGCTCGGGCGGCTTCACGACCGGTACGCAGGGCAACGGGAGGTGCGGGTGCTCGCCAACGCGGGCCCCCGTGGCCTGTCCTCCGGCCGCAACACCGGGATCGCCGCGGCCCTCGGCCACTTCGTCGCCTTCCTCGACGACGACGCCGTGGCCGAACGGGACTGGCTGCGGTACTTCGCCGAGGGCTACGACGACGAGCATGTCATGGCCGTCGGCGGGCGCACCCTGCCCGCGTGGGCCTCCGGCCGCAGACCCGTGTGGTTCCCGGAGGAGTTCGACTGGGTCGTCGGCTGCACCTACCGGGGCCTGCCGCCCGGGAAGGTCAGGGTCCGCAACGTCCTCGGCGGCAACGCCTCCTTCCGGCGCGCCGCGTTCGACGCCTGCGGCGGCTTCGCCACCGGCATCGGGCGGGACGGCGACCGGCGGCCTCTGGGATGCGAGGAGACCGAACTGTGCATCAGGCTCACCCGGGCGCTGCCGGACGCGGTGCTGCTGATCGACGACCGCGCGGTCATCCACCACCGGGTCCCCGCCGCGCGTGAGCGGTTCGGCTACTTCGGCAGCCGCAGCTACGCGGAGGGCCTGTCCAAGGCGCTCGTCGCCCGCAGCGTCGGGGCGGGCAAAGGGCTCGAGTCGGAACGCCGTTACACCACCCGGGTCCTGCCGGCCGGCGTCGCCCGAGGGCTGCGTGACGCGGCCCTCGGCCGGCGGGGCGGCGCGGGCCGGGCGGGCGCGATCGTCGCGGGAGTCGCGGCGGCCGCGGCCGGGTACGTGGTCGGCGGCGTACGGGCGCGCAGGGGCGCCGCGGCGTTCTCCTCGGGGCCGATCGCGAGCACGGCGCCGTGGGAGGCCGCGCGGTGAACGAGCCGGTACCCATCCTGATGTACCACGCCGTCGGGGAGCGGCCCGCTCCCGCGGCCCACGGTCTCTCGGTCGCGCCGAGGGCCTTCGCACAGCAGATGCGGATGCTGGCGGAACGCGGGTTCACCCCCGTCACGACCGCCGAACTCGGCGACGCCTGGCGATCGGACGGACGCCGGCCGCTGCCCGACCGGCCCGTGCTGATCACGTTCGACGACGGATACGAGGGGGTGCACCGGCACGCCCTCCCCGTTCTCGCCGCACACGGCTTCGCGGCCACCGTGTTCGTGTCCACCGGGTGGCTGCGGGGAGAACACGACGAGGGAGGCGCACCGGACACGATGCTCGACTGGGACCAGGTGCGTGAACTGGCCGCGGCGGGGACGGAGATCGGCGGCCACTCCCACACCCACCCCCAGCTCGACCAGCTCGAAGGGGAACGTCTCGCCCACGAGACGGCCCACTGCCGGGACGTCATCGCCCAGGAGTTGGGAACCGCGCCGGTCTCTTTCGCCTACCCCTACGGCTACTCCGACCGGCGGGTGCGCGGCACCGTCCGCGCCGCGGGATTCTCCCAGTCCCTCGCCGTCGGCAACGCCCTCGCGGCGCGGCGCCAGGGGCCGTACGCGCTGCGGCGGCTGACCGTACGGCGCAGCACCGGGCCGACGGAGTTCGAACGGCTCGTCGAAGGGCGGGACCTCGTCAGGAACTTCGCGAAGGACCGGGCCTTCACCAAGGGCTACGCCGTCGTGCGCCGGGCCCGCCGGGCCGCCGCGCACCTGAACGCGTTCACGCCCTCCGCCACGGCGCGCCGCTGAACCGGTCCGTGCCGCCGCACCGGGCAAAACACGGTGCGGCGGCAGGGGCCGTGCCGGATCATGGGCGCCATGTCTGCCAACCCTCAGGACGCGCTGCCGATCCGGCTCAACGTCGACGACAGTGATTCACCCTCTGACGTCATCGACGCGCTGTTCCTCGGTCGCTTCGCGACGGGCGAGCAGCCGTACTCGTTCAGCTCCTCGATCGACCGCGTCAAGCCCGGCGCGACGATGCTGCCGTCCGGGGCGACGGTGCTGCGCTCGGCGCGCGACGACGACCGCAGCTCCACGCTCGCCGAGGGCGACGGCTGGACGCTGCTGGTCTCCCGCTGGAACCGCGGCGCGGACGTCACCGTCACCGCCGTCAGCGCCGACCTCGCGGAGAAGACCCTCAAGGAGGCCACCGACGGCGTGGCCGACGAGCCGGAGCCGCAGCCGGAGAACGTGACCATGGGTTTCTGGTACGTCTCGCCGCGGCGGGGCCCGCACCGCACGACACGGCAGATCGCGGCCGGCACATGGGAAGAGGTCCGGGCCAACTACACCGCGCCCGTCGCCGACGCGATGGACCGGCTGATGAAGGTCACCCCCGACGACATCGCGGGCCGGCTGCTGCTGCTCCACGGCCCGCCCGGCACGGGCAAGACGTCCGCGCTGCGGACCCTGGCCCGCTCCTGGCGCGACTGGTGCCAGGTCGACTGCGTCCTGGACCCGGAGCGGCTGTTCAACGACGTCGGCTATCTGATGGACATCGCGATCGGCGAGGACGAGGGCACCTCGAAGGGACGCTGGCGGCTGCTCCTGCTGGAGGACTGCGACGAGCTGATCCGCGGCGAGGCACGGCACACGGCGGGCCAGGCCCTGTCCCGCCTGCTCAACCTGACGGACGGTCTGCTCGGCCAGGGCCGCAACGTCCTGGTGGGCGTCACCACCAACGAGGACCTCGAACGTCTCCACCCGGCGGTCGTCCGCCCGGGCCGCTGCCTGGCCCGCATCGAGGTCGGCCCGCTGACCCGCGGGGAGTCGGTGGCCTGGCTCGGCACGGAGAAGGGCGTGAACCGGGAGGGCGCCACGCTTGCGGAGCTGTACGCGCTCCGGCGCGGGACGACGCCGGCGTCGGTCCCCTCCCAGACGCCGGGCCCGGACGCGGGACTTTACCTCTGAGGGTGATGATCTCCGTGGCGACGTCACGCCTCGGCGTCGGCGCGACGCCTCAGGTGGTGGTGGCTCGGGGTTGTGCCGCGCTGATGTAGTGCACGGTGGCCTGCTCGGCGTGCGGCGTGAGCAGGTTCCGCAGTTCCTCCGCGGCGGCCTTGAGGAGGTGGCCGTCGCGGGTTGTGTGGAGGGTTTCGAGGACGAAGGCGACGTGTGTGGAGCTCTCGGTGACGCGGGTGCGGTGGGCGTCGCGGTGGTTCCAGTGCCTGGTCAGGACGCCGGTGGCGTCCGTGTAGACGATCTCGCCGGGCTTGGGGTGCTCGACGGTGCCGGGTTCGCCGAGGGGGGTGAACGACTCGGTGCCGTCCGCGTGGCGGATGTCGACGTCGCCGGTGACGTGGTCGAGGTCGAAGGCGCCGGCGGGCAGAGCGTGGCGGACGGAGACGGCGTTGTAAGAGTCGACGGCCGGGTTGATGCGTGGCAAGGTGCCCTTCTTCGCGAGGCGGCGGCCGAGGGCGTCGACGCTGGGGCGGATACGGCGGGGGTTGGTGCCGAAGGAGCGGTAGGCGGTGTGCCAGGCCTCGATGCGGGGGTCGCTCTCGTCGGCGGGATGCCAGGTGCCGTCGGCAAGCAGCTGCTCGAGTTCTTCCACGGCGGCGGTGGTGCGGGGCCAGGGTTCGTGGCCGTGCAGGCCGGTGGCGGTGACCAGGGCGATGAGGGTGTCGGGGAAGGCGTCGGCGACGGCTGGGGCGATACGGAAGGCGGGCACGGCGGATTCTCCCTTTCGTGTGCACCTACGGGCTCGATGGTCATGGCTGCCAGGGGCCGATGCGGCCCAGGCGGCGGCGCTGCTGGCGCGCGGTGGGGGCGTCGAGGCCCTGGCCGCGTTCGGTGAGGTGGCCGGCGACGGCGGTGCGGTGCTCGACGGGCTTGTGGTCGTCGTACTTGAACTTGGCCCGTACGTCCGTGACTTCAAGGCGCAGGCCGCGGATCCCGGGCAGCATCCGGCCGTAGGGCGGCTGGTCGACGGCGACGGGTGCGTGGTCGCCGTCGGGCTGGAAGTGGGCGAGCTGGCGGCGGAGCAGCTCGGCCTTGGCCTCGGGGTCGTCGACGATGTGCGCGCGGCAGGTGAACTGGACGGCCGTGTAGTAGCTGGTGGGGACGCCGTCGGTGGGCGGGGTGCCGGTCTTCGCGCGCCAGGGGCCGGGGATGAAGGCGTAGTCGCCGAAGACGGTGAACAGGACACCGGGGTCGTTCTCGATCGCCTTCCAGACCGGGTTGGGCCGGGCGAGGTGGACCAGGAGATGGCCGGTCTCGCTGGTGAAGTGGGTGGGGACGGCGACGGGCGGGTGACCGGGCAGGCCGTTGACGGTGAGCTGTCCGAAGTCGTGGCCTTCGGCGATCCAGGTCTGCCATTCGGCTTCGTCCAGGCCGGCGTCCCAGGGCTGGATGAACATGCTTCTCTCCGTACGTGGTCGGTGCTGTCGGGAGGGCTGCGGGCCGATCAGGTCAGGGCGAGGAGGCTGACGGCGACGGCGGCGGCGCCCAGGCCGACGAGCTGGCCGCGGTGGATGCGTTCGGCGAGCACGCTGCGGGCGAGCAGGACGGTGCCGGCCGGGTAGAGGGCGGTGATCACGGCGACGACGGCGAGGTCCCCGCTGCGGGCGGCGAGGAGGAACAGCAGGTTCGCCACCGAGTCCAGCACGCCGGCTGTCGCCGACAGGGCGTAGGCGGGCCGCTCGGAGCCCAGCCTGCGGTACATCAGGCCGGCCGCGGTCAGGGTGACGGCCGAGGCGACCGCCCGGCCGACGATCAACGGCGCCACTCCGCTGTCGGACGGCGCCTGGTGCAGGAAGATCAGCTGAAGGGCGATCGCGGCGCCCGCGCCGAAGGCCAGCAGCAGCGCGGTACGGGAGGGACGTGCCGTCCCGGCGCCGTGTCCCGCGCTGACCAGCACGACCGCCACCAGCGCGAGCGGCAGGCCCACCAGTCCGGCTGTCGCCAGGTGCTCGCCCTGCATCAGGCCCACACCGACGGGCAGCACGGCGGACACCAGCGCGGTCACGGGCGAGAGCACATTCATCGGGCCGATCGCCAGGGTGCGGTAGAGCAGGGCGAACGCGGCGGCCGAGGCGACACCGGACGCGGCGCCCCAGGCGAGGGCGCCGGGGCTGAACGAGGCGCCGAGCACCGGCCACAGCAGCAGTTCGACCACAAGGCTGGCCGGTGCCGCGATCATCACGGTGCGCAGCACATGAGCCTTACGGGCGCCGAGACCGCCGAGGAAGTCGGCGCATCCGTAGGCGAGGGAGCTGCCCAGAGCCAGCAGCAGAGCGATCACGGTACGTACATCCCTTACTATTTCAACGGAACGACTGAACCGTACAACGGAACGACCGCCCGATGTCAACCGAATGACCGTGCGGCGCATTGCAGTGACCGGACTCGAGGATGGTGATCGGATGGCCGAGACGGCCGCCGCCCTGCGGACGCTCGCGCACAACGTCAGGACGGCCCGCAACCGCGCGGGGCTCTCCCTCGACGAGCTCAGCCGACGCGCCCAGGTCAGCAAAGGTGCGCTGGTGGGCCTGGAGAAGGCTCAGGGAAACCCCAACTTCGGCACCCTGGTACGGCTGGCCGACACACTCGGCGTCTCCGTGTCCGCCCTGATGGAAGGGTCACCCGAAGGACGCGTCCGCGTCGTGACCGCCGACGCCGTCGCGCCGCTGTGGACCGGAGCGCAGGGCAGTGAGGCCCGGCTCATGCTGACGACCTCGGGCCCTGCCCCGGTCGAGGTCTGGCGCTGGCGGCTGGAACCGGGCGAGGAATACCCCAGCCATCCCCACCAGGCCGGAGTCGTGGAAACCGTCAGCGTCACCGCCGGCCGGATGATCCTGGTGGTCGACGGCACCGAGCACACCGTTGAATCCGGCCAGACCGCCGCCTTCGACGGCGACGCCCCCCACACCTACCGCGGCTCCGGCACCGAAACCTGCCACCTGATCATGACCGTCCACCTCCCGCCGGGCCCGGCGTCGGGAACCTGAGGCGCACCTCGCCCCGCCCATGAGGCGGGACCCGGTCACAAATCCGGGCTGCGGCCCGGACCCGGCACCGCGCGTGTTTCGGGGCTGGGCCCCCGCACCCCCGCGCCTCGAACTCCTCCTACGCCCGGGCGGGCGTGGGAGGGACCCCAGCGGGGCTGAATTCTCCTCCGCCCGCGGGCTGGATGCCGCGCAGCGGCATTTCCAGCCCGCCCGGCGATTGAGGGCACGGCCGAAGGCCGTACGGGGCCCGGGGCTTGCCCTGGTTCGGGTAGTGGGGGTCCCGCCACGGCCGCCAGGTCGTAGGGGGACGGTTGGGGAACAAGCCCGCCGCAGGCGCCGCCCGCCCGCGGCGGGGCCCCGTCATGCCTCCGCGTCGTACGCCACCCGCAGCGCCGTCTCCACCGCCTCGACCGCCGCCGCCCGGCTCAGGCCGAGACGGCGTGCCTCGGCCGCGTACTGCGTCGCGGCCGCCGCCGCCCGCCGCTCCGCCGCGTCACCCGCCGCCGCGACGAACGTGCCGTTGCGGCCGCGCGTCTCGATGACGCCGTCCCCCTCCAGCGCCCGGTACGCCTTCGCCACGGTGTTGGCAGCGAGCCCGAGCTCCTCCGCGAGGCCGCGGACGGTCGGCAGCCGGTGGCCGACGGGCAGCACGCCCGAACGCGCCTGTTCGGAGATCTGCGCGCGCAGTTGCTCGTAGGGCGCGTCCGGCGCGTCGGCGTCGATGGTGATGTTCAAGGTCACCGGCCGATTCTCGCACCGCCCGGAAATTCCCGGGCGATCGTGCCCGTCGGCGCGTACCGTGCCTGCCCATGACTGTGATCGTCCGTGATTTCCGCCCTGAGGACGCCGAAGCCGTGACGCGGGTACGCCGCGCGTCGCTGCCGTTCGAGGTGATGACCCCCGAGTCGCTCCTCTTCGAGGTCGAGAACGCCAACCCGGCGAAGAAGTACCGGCTGTTGGTCGCCGAGAAGGACGGGGAGCTGATCGGCACCGCCCATGTCGGCATCGCGTACGACGCGGCGGAGCCCGGGCAGGGATTCGTCACCCCGCACGTCCACCCCGACCACCAGGGCCACGGCGCGGGTGGGCTGCTGCTGCGCGTCGCGGAGGACCATCTCGGGGCGGAGGGGGCGGCGAAGGTGTACGCGTGGGTGCTGAAGGAGCCGCGGAACCTCGCGTTCGCCGAGAAGCGCGGCTACCGGCCGACCCGTTCGGCGCACTTCCAGCGCCTCGATCTGGCGAACGGGCCGCTCCCGGAACTGCCCGCGCCGCCCCCGGGCGTGGAGCTGCGGACCGCCGCCGACTTCGAGGCGGACCCGCGGCCGATGTTCGAGGCGGACGCGGAGGCCACGTCGGACGAACCGAGCGACATCCCCACCGATTTCCGTGACTACGAGGACTGGCTGAGCCACACCTGGAACCAACCGCTGCTCGACCGGCGGCTCAGCTCCGTGGTGATGGTCGACGGCGAGGTCGCCGCGTACACGGCCGCCATGACGGACGGCGGCACCCGCTATCTGTCCGGCATGACGGGCACGATGCGTGCCCACCGCGGCAAGGGGTACGCCAAGCTCGCCAAGACCGACTCGCTGCGCCGGGCCCGTGCGGCGGGCTACACCGACGCGTTCACGAGCAACGACGGCGACAACGGCCCCATGCTCGCGATCAACAAGTGGTTCGGGTACGAGATCTGCGCCTCGGAGGTCCGCCATGTCCGCACCCTCGATTGAGGTACGGCTGATCAAGGCGGGGGTGACGAAGATCCGCTATCCGGCGGACCTGCTCTCCGACGACGGCACACATGTCACGGTCCGCGCCCTGTGGGCGGCTCCCGGGGTGCGTGACTTCGGTTTCGTACGCTTCGAGCCCGGCGATGTGTTCACCGAGCACTACTGGCGGGACCGCTGGTACTCGGTGAAAGAGGTCCGCAGGGACGACGGCGTGCTCAAGGGCTGGTACTGCGACATCACACGGCCCGCAGAGCTCGAAGAGGCCGGCGGGCTGAGCGTCGAGGACCTGGATCTGGACCTGTGGGTGTCGGCGGACGGCAAGGAGATCCTCCGGCTGGACGAGGACGAGTTCGAGGAGAGCGGTCTCCGCGAACGTGACCCGAAGGCCGCGGCCGAAGCCGTACGGGCCCTGGACGAGCTGGAACAGCGGGCCCGGGCGGGCAGTTTCACGCAGTTGCTGGACCGGTGACACGGTGAGGGGCGGGCCACGACCGTGGCCCGCCCCTCACTTCTTCATGTCGGCTTCGCTTCTAGGCGGCCGACCGGTTCTTGACGATCAGCTTCTTCAGCCACGGCCAGGCGAGCAGCACCACGATCACGGCGTAGACGGTCACCGAGAACGGTGTGTTGACCAGCCCGACGGCGCTGCCGTCGCTGATCTGCAGCGCGCGCCGCAGCTGCTGCTCGGCCGCCGGGCCGAGGATCACACCGATGACGGCGGGCAGCACGGGAAGACCGTAGCGGCGCATTCCGAAGCCGATGAGACCGATGATCAGCAGGATCACCAGGTCGATGGCCTCGCCGCCGACCGCGTACGCGCCCACCGCCGCGAAGAACAGGATGCCGGCGTAGAGGTACGGGCGCGGGATGCGCAGCAACTTCGCCCAGAGCGGCGCGAGCGGCAGGTTCAGCGCGAGCAGCAGCACCATGCCGACGAACAACGAGGCGATCAGGCCCCACACCAGGTCCGGTTCGCGTTCGAAGAGCAGCGGTCCGGGCTGGATGCCGTACTGCTGGAAGGCGGCCAGCATGACCGCCGCCACGGCCGTCGTGGGCAGGCCGAGCGTCAGCATGGAGACGAGCGTGCCCGCCGCGGAGGCGGAGGCCGCGGACTCCGGCCCGGCCACGCCCTCTATGGCGCCCTTGCCGAACTCGTCCTTGTGCTTGGAGAGCCGCTTCTCCGTGACGTACGACAGGAAGGTGGGGATCTCCGCACCGCCGGCCGGGATCGCGCCGAACGGGAAGCCGATGACGGGCCCGCGCAGCCACGGCTTCCAGGTGCGCTTCACATCGGACTTCGCCAGCCACGGCCTGCCGACCGGGATCGCGTCACCGCTGTTGCGCCGCAGATGGGCGGCGACCCAGAGGGCCTCGCCGATGGCGAAGAGACCGACCGCGACGATGACGACGTCGATGCCGTCGGCGAGCTGGAGGGAGCCGAAGGTGAGGCGCTGCTGACCGGTCATCTGGTCGAGGCCGACGAGGCCGAGGGTGAGACCGATGAGCAGCGAGGCGAGGCCGCGGATCCTCGACGAGCCGAGGACCGAGGTGACCGCGATGAACGCCAGCACCATGATGGCGAAGTAGTCGGGCGCGCCGATGTCGACAGCGAGCGCGGCGACGGTCGGGGCGAGGGCGACCAGCAGGATGGTGCCGATCAGGCCGCCCGCGAAGTGGCCGCCCGCCGCGGCCGCCAGCGCCTGCGCGCCGCGCCCGGCCTTGGCCATCGGGTTGCCCTCGATCGCTGCGACGACCGCCGCGCTCTCTCCGGGCGTGTTGAGCAGGATCGACGTCGTGGAGCCGCCGAACATGGCGCCGTAGTAGATGCCGGCGAACATGATGAACGCGCCGGTCGGCTCCAGCCCGTACGTCACCGGCAGCAGCAGTGCGACCGCCATGGCGGGGCCGATGCCGGGCAGCACGCCGATGGCCGTGCCGAGCAGGACGCCTATCGCCGCCCAGAGCAGGTTGACCGGGGTGAGCGCCGTCCCGAAGCCGTCGAGGAGGGAGTTCAGGGAATCCATCAGAGCACTCCCATCAGCGGGCCGCCGGGCAGCGGGACGCCGAGCAGGTTGTTGAAGACGAAGTAGGTGACGACGGACAGGACCGCCGCGATCAGCGGATCGCGGTCGATGCGCCGGCTGCCGAGCGCGTAGGCGGAGCCCCAGAAGAGCAGCGCCCCGGAGACCGGGAAGCCGAGCGGCCCGATGAGGACCGCGTTCGCGAGGAAGACACCGGCGAGCAGCAGCACGGTCCGCCAGTCGCTCGGCTCGGAGAGGTCGATGTCCTCTCCGCCCTCCGCCTCTCCCCGGCCGCCTCTCAGCACGTCGACGGCGAGAAGGACGGCGACGGCCAGCAGGCCGATGCCGACGGCGATCGGCACGGTCGTGGGTCCGACGGGCCCGCGCTGGGCGATGTCGACGTCCATGGTGAGCGCGTCGGTGAGGACGAGGACGCCGATCACGAGGAGCAGCGCGCCGACACCGAGTTCGGAGTGTTCCCGGAGCCAGGCTCGCCTGTCCGGGGTTCTGGTCGTGGACCTGGTCGAGCTCACAGCCCCAGCTCCTTCAGCACCTGGTCGACGCTTTCGTCCTGCTCGTCGAGGAAGTCGCCGAACTTGTCGCCGGTGAGGAAGGCGTCGTCCCAGCCGTTCTTCTTCATGGAGTCCTGCCACTGCTTGGATTCGTGCAGCTTCGTGACCAGCCCGACGAGCTTGTCGCGCTCGCCGTCGGTGAGGCCGGGCGGTGCCACGATGCCGCGCCAGTTGGTGAATTCGGTGTCGAGTCCGGCCTCACGCAGGGTGGGGGCGTCCAGACCGGGGACACGCTTCGGCCCGGTCACGGCCAGCAGCCGCAGCTCGCCCGACTTGATCTGGTCGAGGTACTCGCCGACACCGGAGACCCCGAAGGCGACCTTGTTGCCGAGGATCGAGGCCAGCAGCTCACCGCCGCCGTCGAAGGGGATGTAGTTGACGGACTTGGGCGCGATCCCGGCGGCCTGCGCCATCAGCATGGGCGCGAGGTGGTCGGGCCCGCCGGGCGACGAGCCGCCGCCGACCGGAAGCTTGCCCGGATTCTTCTTCCACGCCTCGATCAGCTGGCCGATGTTCTTGTACGGGGAGTCCTTGGCGACCACCACGATGTCCTGCTCCTCCGTGAGCCGGGCTATCGGTGTGGTGTCGGCCAGGGTCTTCGGCGACTTGTTGGTGTGTACGGCGCCGACGACGCCGAGGCCCATGGACATGGCCAGCTTGCCGTTGCCGTGCTCGCCGACGAGCCGGGTCAGACCGACGGTGCCGCCGGCGCCGGGCAGGTTGAAGACCTCGATGTTGTGGGTGAGCCCTGCGTCCTCGGCGTTCTTGGCGGCCGTGCGGGCGGTGATGTCGTAGCCGCCACCGGGGGTGTTGGGAACCATGAACCGCAGACCGGGGATCTGGGTACCGGTTTCTGCGCCGCTGCCCGAGGTGAGCAGCGGCGGCCCCACGAGCACCAGCAGTGCCGCCCCGAGCAGGGCAATGGGGGTGCGCAGTCGCACGGGATCGCCTCTCGTCGTAGATGTGTGAAGTGGCCCACATGTTGCCTGCGCGTTAAGAAGCTGTCTCTCTTCCGGAATCAACGGACGTTGTGGTCCTTGTGGTCGCGGCTTAGCGTGTCGGCGTGACAAAGGTGCTGGTGGTGGACGACGACTTCATGGTCGCGAAGCTGCACAGCCGCTATGTGTCCCAGGCGGAGGGCTTCACGGTCGCCGGGGTGGCCCACAGCGGCGGCGAGGCGCTGCGCGCCGCGGAGCGGCTGCGGCCCGACCTCGTGCTGCTCGACGTCTACCTGCCCGACATGGACGGGATCACTGTGCTGCGCGAGCTGCGGGCGGCGGAGGAGCGTGATCCGGACCGGCCCAGCGCCGACGCCCTGTTCATCACGGCCGCACGGGACGCGGCGGTGGTCCGCTCCGCACTGCGTGCGGGCGCGCTGCACTACCTGATCAAGCCCTTCAACCAGGCCGCGCTGCACGAGCAGCTCCGGCATGTGGCCGCGCTCCGCTCACGCCTCGACCGGCTGGACGAGGCGCGTCAGGAGGACGTGGACCAGATCTTCGGCACCCGCCCGCCCGGCTCCCGCGAACTGCCCAAGGGCCTCGCCCCGCACACGGCGGAGCTGGTGGAGCGCATCCTGCGGGAGCACCCGGGCGATCTCTCTGCCTCCGAGTGCGCGGCGGCGGGCTCCCTGTCGCGGGTGAGCGCACGGCGGTACCTGGAGTACTTCGCCGAGACGGGCCGGGCCGAGGTGACGCTCCGCTACGGCGGCACGGGTCGCCCGGAGCGCCGCTACCGCCGCGTCGGCTGACACGGGGGCGCGGGGGGCGCCGCGGGTGCGGCAGGTGGCACGGGCGCGGCGGGTGCCGCGTCTTCGAAGGTGCGGGTCAGGTGCCGGCCGGTGGCTGGTGGAGGCCGAAGGGCGAGCCCTGGTCGTCGTGGCACAGCTGGAAGCGGCCGAAGCGGGCGACCGTGTCCTCGTCGCCGCTGCCGACGTCGATGTCGTCGACCGTGCCGCCGAGCTCGCGCACGCGGACGACGGCCTGTTGCATGTCGTCGACGCGGAAGAAGACGTACGGGCCGGCTCCGGGGTCCCCTCCGTGCACTCCGCCGGGGACACCGGGGGTGCGGATCGAGTAGCCGCCGCCCTCCGTCGTCCCGGCCTCGAAGGTCCAGCCGAACAGCCCGGCGTAGAACGTCCGGGCCCGCTCGGAGTCCGCGACGCCCAGTTCGAAGAACGAGATCTCCCCGGCCATGCCCTCTCCCGACGTCGGTGGTACCCGGTGCCGTCCCACCGTACGGCGGCCGCCTGGCACCCGCATCCGGCCGGTCGGCCGCTGCGCGCCACTCCCCGGCGGTGGTCAGACGTCCTTGTGACGGGTGTGGAGGTGGCCGTCGAGAGGGAAAGCGGGAGGCGCCGCGGGCAGAACCCTGTCGAATGCGTAGCGGCATTTCTCCGCGACGCGGCACGACGCGGGATTGTCCACTTGGTGAAGGAGTTCGAGCCGTTCCAGCCCGTCGCCCCCGAACGTGTCGAAGGCCCACCGGGTGAGCACCTCGAGAGCTCGGGAGGCCACACCGCGTCCGCGCGCACGTGCCGTGGTCCAGTAGCCGACCTCCGCGAACGGTTTGCCGGCGGACACCTCTTTGAGCACCACGTTGCCGACCAAGTGATCCGCGGACGAGCCGGGACGCGTCGCGAGGACCGCGAAGGCGAACCGGGTCCCTGTGGCCCATCCCTGCCGTTGGGCCTGCACCCAGCGGGCCGCGTCGGCGTCGGTCTCCATCGCGGAGCCGGCCCATCGGCGCATGGCAGGCTCCTGATACGCCTCGATCAGCGCGGCGACGTCCTGTTCGCACCACGGGCGAAGGAGGAGCGAGGGAACGTCCGGCGCCGCTTGCGCACGCAGGACGACGGCCCGCCGTCCCGCTCGGTCGTACGCGCCGGCGTGCCCGTCGGCCGTGCGGGGCAGCCGGACCCGCAGGGCCTGGACGGACCATGCGAGCGCCGGCGCGAGACTCTCCGGCGCCGGCCAGCCGTTGATGATCGCCAACAGTTCGAAGTACCGCTCTCTGCGGGCGTCGTGCAAGCCCTCCAGCCGCGTCAGCAGATGACGGCGGAGGTCGACGCCGTCGGCGCGGCTCAGGACATTCGCGCAATGTGCTGTGAGCGCCGCGACGACCGGTTCGGCTTCGGGCGACTCCGGTCGTACGCCGCCGGCCAGAGCCGGGCCCACGAGGTCGCGAACGGTCGCGGCGAGATCCCGGTGCGGGGTCCGGGCGCCGGTGTGGGCGTACTGGGCCGCCAGGTCCTCGGCCGGCCGTCGCACGGCGGCCCGGAAGTCCGGGTCCTTCGACAGCTCGGCCAGTTCCACCCAGGCCTTCATCTGCTCCGGGTCGGGGTCGCCCGGCAGTTCCGGCGTCATCGACCGCATGGCCCCCGCCATGCCGGGGCCGTCGCCGAGGCCGCCGAAGACGGCGTCGAGGAAGTCGCCGATCAGGCGTCGGCGTCCGTCTTCGGAAAGCCGTGTCAGTTTGTGCATGAGAGCTGTCTCCTCCGGGGTGGAGCCGCGTTCGGCCACCGCCATCAGCACCGCGCGCCGCATGCCCAGGGTGCGGATCTGCACCGCGAGCGCAGCTGCGTGCGCCGCCGCCACTTCCGGCAGTGAGCGCTCCCGGTCCATCACCTTGCGAGTGGTGGCGAGATCCAGCCCCAGGTCGCGCAATGTCCGCACGAGGCCGAGACGGGCGATGGCGTCGGGACGGTAGAGGCGGTAGCCGGCCGGGCTGCGTTCAGCGGGCGACACGATCCCGTGATCCGAGTAGAACCGGATGGTCTTGACCGTGAGTCCGGTCCGCCGGGCCACTTCGCCGATCGAAAGGAGTGCGTCGCCGTCCATGCCCCCACCCTGATGTCTCCCCCGGAAGGAGACTCAAGCTATCGGCCCGGCCTCACCAAGGTCCCGCTCCCCCGCCCGGACATCGACGGACGGAAACCGGCTGCGTCGCCGGCCGCCCGCCCACGGAGCGACGGCGATGAAGACCAACTGCTCGGGACCGGTCAGGCGTTCTACAGTTCGACGTCGAGGTCGACTCGGGTCTGTTCGGCTTCTCCGTGCAGTGTCTGCTCTGGCTGACCGTCGTGCCCGCCCGGCTCGATGGCATCGCCCGGACCCTGGCGGGTCATCCCGAAGCGGCCTTCGTGGGCAGCACAACCTGCCCTCACAACCTGGTCGCGATCGCCGTCTGCCGGGACGCCGGCGCTCTGCACACCTACCTCACCGACCGCATCGGCTCGCTCGACGGCATCGACCGCATGGAGACGGTGATGATCACCTCCTACACGAAGCGTGCCGCCCCGGCGGTTTGAGGACAGTTCCTCATGGGACGGGCGCGTCACTGTCGCTGCCGCCCACATCCTCAGCGGCTGCTTAGCGTCGCCTTAAGAGGGCCATAAGGATCGGCGCACCCCCACCCAGCAGGCGATTTCAGGCATCGGGAGCGGCTAACTTGCAGATCGCCGGGGCCGGTTCGAGCAGTCGGTGCCGTAGTCCGCGGGGGGCCGCGCCGCCTGCTCGAACCGGCCCCGGTGTCCCCCCATAGCCGTCTGAAGGAGAACGTCCCCATGACCGCTCGCCGCAAGGTCACCACGGTCGCCGCGCTCGGCCTCGCGCCGCTCGCTCTCGCCGGTCTCGCCACGGCGCCGGCGTCCGCCCACGGATCGATGACGGACCCGGTCAGCCGGATCTCGGCCTGTTTCGCGGAGGGGCCGGAGAGCCCGGACTCGGCGGCGTGCAAGGCGCTGGTCGCGGCGGGCGGGACGCAGCCCCTGTACGACTGGAACGAGGTCAACATCGCCAATGCGGCGGGCAACCACAAGCAGTTGATACCGGACGGCAAGCTGTGCAGCGCGGGCCGCGACAAGTACAAGGGTCTCGATCTGCCGCGCGCCGACTGGCCTTCCTCGCCGCTCGCCTCCGGCAACCACACCTTCCGATACAAGGCGACCGCACCGCACAAGGGCACCTTCGAGCTGTATCTGACGAAGGACGGCTACGACCCCACGAAGCCGCTCAAGTGGTCGGACCTGGAGGAGAAGCCGTTCGCGAAGGTCACGAACCCCAGGCTGGAGAACGGCGCGTACGTCTTCGACGGCATCGTGCCGAACAAGTCGGGTCGGCACCTGGTGTATTCGATCTGGCAGCGCTCGGACTCCCCCGAGGCCTTCTACACCTGCTCCGACGTGGTCTTCGGCAAGGACAGCGGTGGAAGTGCGGCGGCCCCCGCCGCGAGTGCGCCCTCCGAGCAGGACATCGAGAAGGGTGCCGACAAGTCCACGGTCGACCACGGCGGTCACGGCGGTGACGACCACGGTGATCAGGCGGGCGCGGGCGCCGGGACAGGTACGGGCACGGGCACGGGCACGGGCGACGGGGCCGGGAAGCCCGCGGAGCAGCCGGCGGAGAACGCCCCGGAGGCGAAGGGCGCCGACGAGCCCGCGGCGGCCCCGGCCGCCCCGGAGACGTCGGACGAGAATCTCGCCGCGACAGGTGGTGACAGCAGCACCACCTACATGGCGATCGGCGGTGCGGCGGCGCTCGCGGTCGGCGCGGCGGCGCTGTTCGGGCTGGGCCGGCGCAGGACCGTGACGCCGGGCGGACGTCACAGCCGCTGAGTGCGACACGGCGGGGCCGCCGCCCGTGGCCGGGAGACCGGGCACGGGCGGCGGCCTTCTGCCGTGCGCCGGGTCAGCCGAAGACGGACGCGCAGGTGGTGGGTCTCGCGTGCGCCGGGTCGAGCGCGTTGGCCACCTCGTGGTAGGCGATCAGGTCGAGCACGCCGATCGCGACGTGCTCCGACAGATCGAGTGGGCAGAGGTCCTGGAGCAGCACGTTGCGGACGTTCGGCCCGCTGAGGTACTGCGACCGCCAGGGGGTGACCACCTGGTCGTAGCGGGTGGCGATGACCGTGTAGCGCACACCGGGCACGGTGTCGCCGTCCGCGTTGAGCTTGGTGAGGAAGGCGGATCCGGTGACCTGGTCGGCGAGGGCCGGGGTGTGCCGGCCGAGCAGGTCCGCCGCGCCGGGGAAGTACGGCAGCAGCCCGGTGAAGCCATTGAGGGTGGTGCCGTGGTTGCTGGGGGCGATGCCGACGAGGGCGTTCACCTTCTCGGCCCCGCCCAGGAACTTGAGGTAGTAGCGCGGCATCATGCCGCCCTGGGAGTGGCCGACGATGTCGGCCTTGGGCGCGCCGGTCGCGGCGAGCACCTTGTCGACATAGGCGTCGAGTTGCTCCGCCGACTTGTCGATGGGTCCGAGGCCGTGGAAGAAGGGCACGTTCGGGAGTTGCCCGTAGTCGAGGGAGAAGACGCAGTAGCCGCGCTTCACCAGATACGGGGCGAGGACGAGCCAGTTGTCGACGGAGTTCCCGAGGGTTCCGTGGACGAGGACGACGGGGCGGGGATGGGCGGCGGAGGGCTTGCAGTCGTAGTTGTTCCAGCCACTGCTGGGGGCGGCAGTGGTGGGTTCCGCGGTGGCGGTGGCGGCCGGGGTGAGGGCGACGGCCACTGCGAGCATGAGGGCTGACAGTGGTCTGAGCGCACGTTTCCAAGGCAGCATCGATCTGTCTCCTTGCGGCTCAAGGGAGTTGCGATGGCTGGATTCGCTGTGCTCACGTCAACTTACGGGCGGGTAACCAGAACTGGGAAGTTACGCGTCGGTAAAGACTGCCCCTTCTTACGGAGCGGATCTGCTATGTACCGGCTCCGCGACGGCGGACAGGCGGCCGCCAGGTGGCGGGGGCAGACCGTGCCCCGGAGGAACGTGTGCGGGCAAGCACCGCTCCGGCAGCCGGGTGCACGGGCAGGAGGCCACGGCTCGGCCGCCCGGCGCCCTACGCCGCCAGCGATCCCGGCACGACCGCCCCGGGACCGAACTTCGCGCGGGCCCGGTCCGCGACCTCCTCGATCCGGCGCGCCCGCTCGTCGGCAGGGTCGAACGTCAGCTGCCGCGCTGCCCGTTCGGCCGCCGTCAGGTCCTCGGCGCGCAGCGACAGCCCCCGCACCCTGGCCCGCTGAAGCCCGAGCGCCCGATGGAGCGCGTATGCGGCGTCGGCGAGCGCCGCCGAGTGGGCGGTCGGCTCCCGCAGGGTGCGGGTACGGGTGGTCGTGGACCGGTCGGCATAACGCACCGTGAGCGTCAGGGACCTGCAGACCTGACGCTCGCCCCGCATCCGCGAACCCAGCTCCTCCGCGAGCGAGAGCAGCGCCCGCCGGTGCTCGACCTGGTCCAACTCGTCGAGGTCGAAGGCCCGTTCGGCGGCCATCGAGCGCGAGAGGGCGTTCGGGACGACCGCCGTGCGGTCGATGCCGCGGGCCCGTTCCCACACCTCGCGCCCGGCCCGCGCGCCCAGGATCCGCTGGATCACGGCGAGCGGCGCGCCGGCGACACGGCCGGCGGAGTCGAGACCGTACGCGCACAGGGTGCGGGCGGTCACCGGCCCCACCCCGTCGAGCGCGGCGACCGGCTTGTCCGCCAGGAAGGCCGCGGTCTCCTTCTCAGTCACCACCAGGGTCGTGCCCGGCACCGCCTCGCGCGCGGCCATCCTGGCGATCATGGGTACGGGTCCGACACCGATGACGCAGTCCACGCCGCAGTGCGCGAGCGCCCGCACCCGCAGCAGGGAGGCGAGCTGCGCCGCGTCCCGCCCGAAGTACCGCTCCGCACCCCGGACGTCGACGAGCGCGGCGTCCGGCGGCAGCGCCTGGACGACGGGGCTGATGTCCTCCGCCACGGCGAGCAGCGCGGGCAGCGCCGCCTCGTACATGGGCGGCAGCAGGAAACGCACGTAGAGGATCATCCGGCACTCCCGGGGCTCTGATGCCACAACTTCCTTCCGCCCGCGGCAGCTTCACCGGCGGGCTTGAGATCCGCCCAGGGGTTGAGCTCGTAACCCGTCGGCAGCTGGATCCGGCGGCCGTTGTCCGATCCGGCCTCGCCGTCCGGCTCCGGCGCCGGGGCGGCCAGCCGGGCGGCGACCGCGTCGAGGCCGCCGGTGCGCCGCAGTTCCACCAGATCCGCCAGATTCCAGGCGGCCGAGCCGACCACGCTGAGGCTGCGCGGCCCGCGCCGCTGCACCACACCGCGCACCAGCAGCAGCCAGGAGTGGAAGACGGTGTGGGCGCAGGCGGCGTGGCTGTCGTCGAAGAAGGCGAGGTCCACCAGGCCGGTGCCGTCGTCGAGCGTGGTGAAGATGACTCGCTTGCCGGAGCGGATCGGCGGGGTCTGGGTGGCCGCCTTGGCACCCGCGACGAGCACCGTCCGCCCGTGCGGGGCATCGCGCAGCCTCTGCGCGGAGAGCACACCGAGCTCGGCCAGGAAGGCATGGTGATCCGCCATCAGATGACGGGAGGCGTCCATGCCGAGCACGCCCAGCTCGGCGCTGAGGCGTTCCGCGTCCCCCAGGTCGGGCAGCCCGACCGGTGCGGTCTTCCGCCCCTGGGCCAGCGGGAGCTGGCTGCCGTAGGGCGCGGCGCCGCGCTGGGTGCGGTGCAGTTCGGCGAGGTGCAGCAGCAGATCGCGGCGGTTGGCGCCGAAGGTGTCGAGCGCGCCGACCTGGGCCAGCCGCTCGGCGACCGGCCGCGAGGGGCAGGCCCGCTGCCAGAAGTCCAGCAGCGAGGAGTACGGCTGCCCCGCCTCGATGCGCGCCGCCTCCGCCTCGCTGATGCCGTGCACGTCGGAGAGCGCGAGCCGCAGCCCCCAACGGCCCTGTCCGGGACGGGAGCCGGCGGCAGTGCCGGAACCAGGACCCGAGCCGGGTTGGGCGTCGGCGCCAGGACCGGTCCCGGTACCGGCCCGGGACGATGCATCATCAGACACCAGTTCGATTCGGTGGGCGACCGCCGACCGGTTCACATCCAGCGGCAGCACCGGCACCCCGCGCCGCCGCGCGTCCGCCAGCAGCAACCGCTTCGGATACATCCCGGGGTCGTGGGTGAGCAGCCCGGCGTAGAAGGCCGCCGGATGGTGCGCCTTGAGCCAGGCCGACTGGTACGTGGGCACGGCGAAAGCGACCGCGTGCGCCTTGCAGAAGCCGTACGACCCGAAGGCCTCGACGATCTCCCAGGTCCGGCCGATCACCTCGGGCGCGTAGCCCTTGGCCCCGGCGTTCTGCGCGAACCAGGTCTTGATCTTCCCCTGCGACTCCGGGTCGGAGAGACCGCGCCGCACCCGGTCGGCCTCGTCCCGGCCGCAGCCGGTCATGATGTCCAGGATCTCGATGATCTGCTCATGGAAGACGACCACTCCGTATGTCTCCCGCAGCGGCCCTTCCAGGTCGGGATGCGGATAGCGGGCGGGTGCCCGGCCGTGCCTGGCCTCGATGAACGGCCGCACCATGTCGGCCGCGACCGGACCCGGGCGGAACAGTGAGATGTCGACGACCAGGTCGCCGAAGGTCTCCGGCTGGAGCCGCCCCACCAGGTCGCGCTGACCGGGCGACTCGATCTGGAAGCAGCCCAGCGTCTCGGTCGACTTGATGAGCCGGTAGGTGGCCGGGTCGCCCGGCGGCACGGCGTCGACGTCGACCTCCTCGCCGGTGGCCCTGCGCACCTCGGCGACCGCGTGCGCCATCGCCGACTGCATCCGCACCCCGAGGACGTCGAGCTTGAGCAGACCGAGCTCCTCCACGTCGTCCTTGTCGAACTGGGACATGGGGAAGCCTTCGCCGCTGGTCGGCATCACCGGCGTGCGGGTGAGCAGCGAGGCGTCGGAGAGCAGCACGCCGCACGGGTGCATGGCGACCCCGCGGGGCAGCGCGTCCAGCGCCTCGACCAGCTCCCACATCCGTTCCCGCTGCTTCGACTCCCTTGCCACCTCCCGCAGTTCCGGCAGTTCGGCCAGGGCCGCGCGGGCGTCGCGGGCCCGGATGTGCGGGAAGGACTTGGCGAGCTTGTCGATCTCCGCCGGATCCATGGACAGGGCGGCGCCCACGTCCCGGATCGCGTGCCTGACCCGGTAGGTCTCCGGCATGGCGACGGTCGCGACCCGCTCCTCGCCGAAGCGGCCGATGATCTCCCGGTAGACCTCGAGCCTGCGGGCGGACTCCACATCGATGTCGATGTCGGGCAGGACACGCCTCCGTTTGGACAAGAAGCGCTCCATCAGCAGCCCGTGCTCGACCGGGTCGGCGTGCGCGATGCCGAGGAGGTGGTTGACCAGGGAACCGGCCCCGGAACCGCGCGCCGCGACCCGGATACCCATGCCCTTCACGTCGTCCACGACCTGAGCGACCGTCAGGAAGTAGGAGGCGAAGCCGTGGTGGGCGATGATGTCCAGCTCGTGGTGCATCCGCTCCCAGTACTCGCGCCGTCCGTCGTAACCGCGCAGCACCATTCCGGCGGCGGCCCGGGAGGCCAGCACCCGCTGCGCGGTGCGGTACTCGGCGCCGACGAGGGCCGGCTCCGGGAAGTGGACACTGCCGATCCCGAGGTCGTCCTCGGGGTCGACCAGGCATTCGGCGGCCGTCTCCTCCGTCACGGCGAGCAGCCGGTGCGCGAGTTCGCGCCGGAAACCGGCGGCCTCCGCGACCCGGGCGGCGAGGGCGGCCATCGCCGCCGGGTCCTTCAGCCAGCGTTCACCGCTGTCGAGGCCCTTGCGCGGGTCGACCGGCACCAGGCGGCGGGCGGCGTCGAGGACGTCGGCGACGGGGCCCTGGCCGGGGTCGGCGTAGCGGACGGCGTTGGTCAGCACGGGCCGTACGCCCTGCTCGGCGGCGAGGCCGAGGGTACGGGCGGCATGGCGCAGCGAGCCCGGACCGGTACCGCCCCCGCCGTGGTGCACGACCTCCAGGCGCAGCCGGTCGCCGTACCGCTCCCGCCAGGGGACGAGCAGCTTGGCCGCGCGGTCGGGCCGGCCGGCGGCCAGTGCCCTGCCCACCTCGGACGAGGGGCCGAGCAGCACGGTCAGCCCGTCGCCGTGGTTGTCGTCCCAGGGCAGCAGGGGGCTGCGGGGGTCGGTGGCGTGGGCGGCGGTGATCATCCGGCACAGGTCGGCCCAGCCTCGGCGGTCGCGGGCCAGGAAGACGGTGCGGGGCGCGGACTCGTCGACGAACGCTCCGCCGCGCACAGGGGTGCGGCGCCGCTCGGCGGGTCCCTCCTGTCGGGCCCGCTCCCCCACGGCGAGGTCCACCCCGAACAGCGGCCGTACGCCTTCCTTGGCGCAGGCTGTGATGAAACGGACCGCGCCCGCAAGGGTGTCGCGGTCGGTCAGCGCGAGGGCGTCCATGCCGCGCTCGGCGGCGCGGCCGGCCAGCCGCTCCGGGTGGGAGGCCCCGTACCGCAGGGAGAACCCGGAAACGGTGTGCAGATGCGTGAAGTAAGGCATCCGCACCTCCTGAATCAGTCGTTCTCACCTCCCCCACCTCCAACCATAGACCAGTTTCGAACATGCGTACGACACATTCCCGGAGCCTTCCCGCAGCCCCGCGTTTCCGCCCCCGCGGGGCGGCAGTGAGGTGCCGCGCGGGGCTACGGAGTGGTGCCCGGCCGCGGCGGGCCGGTGGCGGTACGGCGGCCCGGCAGCGCCGCCGCCAGGAGCGCACCGGCCGCCGCCACGGCCGCGAGGACGGTCAGCGCCGGCCCCGTCGCGGAGACGGACATCACCGCAGGCCCCGCCGGCCCCGCGCCGGGTGCGGCGAACGCCATCAGCGCGGTCGCCACGGCCACCCCCAGCACCGGACCGATGTTCATGGCGGTCTGCTGGAGCCCGCCCGCGACCCCGGCGTGCTCCGCGGGCGCGCCACGTACGACGACCGCCGTCGCGGCGACCATCGCGGCGCCGAAACCGGCGCCCACCAGGAAGAAACCGCCACCGACCGGCACCGCGCCCGCCGCCCGGTCGAGGCGGGAGAGGGCGAGGACGCCGACGGCGAGGAGGGACATCGCCACCACGGTCGTCCGGCGCGGACCGTACCGGCGCAGCGCCACCGCGGACACCGGCGCGCCCAGGACCACCGCGACCGCCCCCGGCAGGGCCTGCAGAGCACTCCGGAAGGGATCGAGACCGAGGACGTCCTGAAGGAAGTAGACACCGGCGAACAGGGCCCCGGACAGCACCGCCGACGCGCACACCAGCACCCCGAGCGCCGGGGCGACGGCGGCCGACCCGAGCATCTCCGGCGGCACCAGCGGGTCCCGGCCGCGCCGTACGTGCCGTACGAACGCGCAGCCCGCGACGACCACCGCGCCGCACCCCGCCACGGTCAGGGCCGCCCGGCCGGTGCCCGGCATGCCGACGAGCGTGTGCACCAGACAGACCAGGGTCACCGCGAGCAGGCAGGCCCCGACCGGGTCGAGCCCGGCCCTTGGGGCAGGGGCGGGCTCCGGGTCCCGCACGACGAGGACGAGCAGTCCGATCACCAGCGCCGGTGCGACATTGAGCAGAAAGACGGACCGCCACCCCAGCTCGGCGGCCAGCGCCCCGCCGACGACCGGCCCAGCGGCGGCCGCCGCTCCGATCGCGCTGGTGCGCAGCGCGATCGGCATGCCCAGCCGGTCGAGCGGAAAGGCGGCCCGCAGCATGCCGAGGGTGGCCGGCTGCAGCAGCGCGCCGAAGACACCCTGCGCGACGCGCAACGCGATGACCCAGCCGATGTCCGGCGCCAGGCCGATCCCGGCGGACGCGGCGCCGAAGCCCAGCATCCCGACGGCGAAGACGCGCCGGTGGCCGTACCGGTCCCCGATGCGCCCGGCGAGGACCAGCAGGCTCGCCACCGCGATCAGATAACCGGTGCCGGTCCACTGGACCTGTTCGAACGACGCGAGCAGATCCCGTTGCATGACGGGCTGCACGATGGTCAGCACGGTGCCGTCCAGGGCGACGACCGAGGCGCCGACGACACTGCCGGCGAGCATGATCCGCCGATGGGCCGCGCTCCGGCCCACGCTCGGGGCGGCGCTCCGGCCCGCGGTCGGGGGGTGCCCGCTCGGGTGCGTGCCCTTGCCTGCGCTTCGGCCCGCGTGGCCCGGGCTCGGGGCCGTACTCAACGGGGGGCCGGCCCGAGATGGGCGTCCAGCACGGTACGCAGCAGCGGTTCGACGTCGTCGGTGCCCGTCGCGAGCTGGAGGCTGCCCCAGCCCCAGAGCTGGGCGATGCCGTGCAGGTTCGCCCACAGCGCGGTCGCGACGACCTGCGGCGGGGCGTCACCGGGCCGCGGCCGCACCCGCGCCACCGCGTCCACGAACGTGCCGAAGAGCGGCAGGCTGGTCTCCCGCAGACCGAGATGACCGCTCTTGAGCAGGTCGTGGCGGAACATCAGCTCGAACATGCCGCCGTCGGTCCGCGCGAAGTCCAGATACAGACGGCACAGTGCGGCGACCCGGGCGCGGGGGTCCTGATCACCGCCGTCGACGACCTCGGCGGCCCGGCGCGCCAGGTCGGTGAAGCCCTCCCGTGCGATCGCGGACAGCAGGGACAGGTGGGTGGGGAAGTAGCGGCGCGGGGCGCCGTGCGAGACGCCCGCGCTGCGGGCGATCTCCCGGAGGGAGAGCGCTTCCACTCCCCGGGTGGTCACCAGCTCGACCCCAGCGGCCACCAGCCTCGCCCGGAGACTCTCGTCGTGTTGCGTCGCAGCAGTCATAGACACTGTCTACCGCAGTCCGTAGACAGTGTCTACCTCAGCCATTCGGACGCTACCGACTGCGCGGGCGGCGGGTGCCGTCGAGCGTTGGGGCCATGGCACAGACGGCACAGACAGACGGCGAGCCGCGCAAGGGGTTCCTCGACGAGGTCAAGGAAGCGGTGACCGTGCGGGCCGCGATCCTGGTCATCGGAGTGCTGGCGCTCCAACTCGGGTTCATCACGTCGTACATCGGCGCCTTCCACCAGCCGAAGCCGCACATGATCCCGCTGGCGATCACCTCGCCCGACACACAGATCGCCGACGAGGCCCTGTACCGGCTCGCCCGGCTGCCGGGCGACCCGCTGGAACCGCGCACCGTCGGCGACGAGGCGGCCGCCCGGCAGCAGATCCTGGAACGCGAGGTCGACGGGGCGCTCGTCATCGACCCACGCGGCACCACCGACCGCCTGCTGGTCGCGGGCGGCGCGGGGGGAGCGCTCTCCGAGGCGCTCGCCGCGGTCGTCGGAAAGGCGGAACAGTCGCAGCAGCGCAGGATCGAGGTCGTGGACATCGTCCCGGGCGCCAAGGGCGACGCGCGCGGCCTCTCCTCGTTCTACCTGGTCGTCGGCTGGTGCGTGGGCGGCTACCTGTGCGCGGCGATCCTCGCCATCAGCGCGGGGGCCCGGCCCGCCTACGGGGCGCGCGCCGTCATCCGGCTCGGCGCGCTGCTGCTCTACTCGATCACCGCGGGACTGCTCGGCGCGCTGATCGCCGGCCCGGTCCTGGACGCACTCCCCGGCAGCGTCTGGGCACTGTGGGGTCTCGGCACACTGCTCGTCTTCGCGGTCGGAGCACTCACGCTGGCGCTTCAGGGACTGGCGGGGATCGTCGGCATCGGCCTGGCGATCCTGCTCGTGGTCGTCCTCGGCAACCCGAGCGCGGGCGGGGCCTACCCGTACCCGCTCCTCCCGCCGTTCTGGCGCACGATCGGCCCGGCGCTGCCACCGGGAGCGGGCACGTATGCGGCGCGCTCCATCGCGTACTTCAGGGGGAACGGGGCGGGCGGACCGATGCTGGTGCTTGCCGCGTGGGCGGTGGCGGGCTCGGCGGTCACGCTGGCATGCGCGGTGGCGCGGAAGCGCCGCGCGGAGGAGTCGCCGCGGGACGTAGGACCGGGGCGGCCTGACAGAGTCAGCCCGTCCGGCGTTTGAGGACACGGCGCGAAGCGCAGTACCGGTCCGGGCGGAGCCCGGTTCGGTAAGGGGCGGGGTGGGGACAAGCTCCGCGCAGCGGCCAACTGCCAGCCCCGCACCCCAAAAAACCCCGGCCCCGCCGCTGCCACGCGGCAGCGGCGGGGCCGGGGCCGGCCGGACGGAAGAAAGGCGTCAGCCGATTTCCGCACCCAGGACCGACAACGCCTCCGTCACCGGCTGGAAGAACGTCTCGCCGCCCGAGCTGCAGTCGCCGCTGCCGCCCGACGTGAGGCCGATCGCCGCGTCGCCCGAGAAGAGGGAGCCGCCGCTGTCGCCCGGTTCCGCGCAGACGTTCGTCTGGATGAGGCCCTCGACGATGTCGCCGTTGCCGTAGTTCACGGTGGCGTCGAGGCCCGTCACCTCACCGTCGTGGACCTGCGTGGTGGAGCCGCTGCGCGTCACCTGCATGCCGACGGTCGCCTCGCCCGCCTGAGTGATGGCCTGGGACCCGCCGTCGTAGAGGTTCACCTCGCTCGGGTGCTCCGTGGCGCCGTTGTACTTCACGAGCGCGAAGTCGTTGCCGGGGAACTGCGAGTCGACCATCGTGCCGACGGCCGGGCCGCCCGCCGAGTCGGACCACTCGCTGCCGGACTGCCCGCAGTGTCCGGCCGTGATGAAGTGCGGCTCGCCGTCCTTGACCACGTTGAAGCCGAGCGAGCAGCGCCCGCCGCCCGAGTGGATTGCGTCGCCGCCGGCGATGAAGGGCCTGAACTCGCCCGCGGTCTTCTTGAGCTCCGCCTTGGCGCCGAGACCCTTGACGACCTCCTGGAGCTTGGCCCAGTCGGCACCCCCGACCGTGCGGTCCGCGGTGACGACGACCTTGTTGGTGACCGGGTCGGTCGCCCACGAGGTGCCGGGGATGGTCGCCTTGTCCGTGAGGGTCTGCCGGGCGCTCTTCAGCTCGACGAGGGTGTTCTCGACGACCCTGGCCTTGCCGCCCGCCTCGCGCACCGTCTGCGCCGCGTCCTCGCTGAGCACGTTCACGATGAGCGCCTTGGCCTTGGCGTCGTAGTACGCGCCGGCCTCCTCGGCACCCAGGTCCGCCCTCAGCGTGGCGGCGAGGTCCCCGGCCGCCGGCGCCGTGAGCGCCTTCACGTCGAACTGCGCGGTGTGGTCACTGGCGTTCGCGCTCTGGAATGTGACGCCCGCGGCAACGATGGCGACGACCGCGCCGCCCGCTACTGCCGCTTTCCTCTTGGGTATGCGTCGGTGCTTCAACTTCGACCTCCTGTGGGGGCCGCGCCCGGAGCAAGTGGGGTGCCCGGACGCGGAGGATGAGTCGCCCACTATTCCGAGGCGTCGCAGTCGCACACAAGGTCGACTACGGGACGGGCACACGACAACACTGCTCCGCTCACAGCCCCTTCACAGAATCCGGGAACCCGCACCGAATGCCCCCGGCAGTCGGCCGCCTGATGGGTAATCACCGGCCGGACGGGGAAGCTCATGATGTCTGCCCGGGCATGGACGGCACGGGGCATGTACGGCGAAGGGGGCGTTCGGGTGCGACGTCGGGTGCGCGCAGCGGACGGGCGGCATCTGATGGTGGAGCGTCTCGGCGATCCGCGCGGCAGACCGGTCTTCCTGCTGCACGGTACGCCGGGCAGCAGGCTCGGCCCCGCGCCGCGCGGCATGGTGCTCTATCAGCGCGGCACACAGCTGATCGCCTACGACCGTCCCGGGTACGGCGGTTCGGACCGGCTCGCGGGCCGCAGCGTCGCCGACGTGGCGCAGGACGTACGGGCGATCGCCGACGATTTCGGCCTGGAGCGCTTCGCGGTCGTGGGCCGGTCCGGAGGCGCGCCCCACGCCCTGGCGTGCGCGGCCCTGATGCCGGACCGGGTGACCCGTGCCGCGGCGCTGGTGACCCTCGCGCCCCGGGACGCGGACGGGCTGGACTGGTTCGAGGGCATGGCCGCGTCCAACGTCACCGAGTACACCAGCGCCTCCGACGACCCGGCCGGACTCGTGGAGCGGTTCACGCTGCGTTCCGCCGAGATCAGGCAGGATCCGGTCAGGCTGCTGAACGACCTGCGCAGAGAGCTCACCGACTCCGACCGGATGGTGGTCTCCGACGCCGGCGTCAGGTCCATGCTGCTGCGCAACTACCAGGAGGCGTTACGCACTTCGGCGTACGGCTGGATCGACGACGCGCTGGCGTTCTGCAGTCCGTGGGGCTTCGACCCGGCGGACATCAAGAGCCCGGTGATGCTGTGGCACGGGGAGAAGGACGTCTTCTCCCCGGTGGGCCACTCGCGCTGGCTCGCCCAGCGCATCCCGGGGGCGACGGCCGTCCTGGAACCGGCCGCCGCGCACTTCGACGCCCTGCACGCGCTGCCCCGCATCCTCACCTGGCTGCTGGACGACTGACCTCGGCCGCCGGCCGAGGGCCGGCGCGCCTGCGGGCACCTCGGCCCGCACCGTCACACCGCCGTCACACCGCCAGCGGCTCGAGGTCGCGGTAGACGCGGCGTTCGTCCTTGGCGATGCGGGTGAGCGCGTGCTCCTCGCCCAGCAGCCGCTGGAGTTCCTCGACCGTCTCCACGCGCAGCTGGGCCGCCTCGTCCTTGCGCCCCAGCAGTCCGAGCGTGACGGACATGTTGGAGGCGATGCCGAGCACCTCCGGGTGGTGCGCTCCCAGCACCTCGCGCAGCCGGCCCACGGTCCGCCGCTCGATCACCAGCGCCTCGTCGCAGAGGCCCAGGTCCGCAAGGGCGTTGGCGAGGTTGATCGTGCTGTAGAGGGCGTGCGGATGGTCCTCTCCCAGGACCTCGCGCATCACCTCGACCACCTCCCGCAGCAGCCGCTCGGCCGTCTCCGGCGTTCCGCAGCCCCACTCGTAGATCCCGAGGTTGTTGATCGCGGCCAGGGTGTACGGGTGCCGCTCGCCGGGGACCTGCCGGTACTGGTCCACGACCTCCTGGGCCAGGTCCCTTGCCGCGACGGGCTCGCCGGCGGCGAACAGGTCCGCCGCCAGGTTCAGGTCGCAGGCCAGCGAGTCGGGGTTGGCGGAGGTGTACTTGGCGCGGTAGCGGTTGCGGGTCGCGGTCGTCAGCCGCCGCGCGTCCTCCAGCCGGCCGGCCCTGCGCAGCGACACCGCGAGGCTCTTGCCCGCGGCCAGCGTGCCGGGGAACGCCCGGCCGAGCTGCTCCTTGTAGACCTCGTAGGTGCGGCTGAGCACGGACACGGAGTCCTCGTACCGTCCGACCTCCCTGAGGTCGCGGGCGAGGTTCATCGCCGAGGAGAGCGTGTACGGGTGCTCCGGGCCGAGCACCTCCGTGCGCCGGTCGAAGACCTCCTGGTCGATCTCGCGGGCCCGCGCGTACTGCCCGACCATCCGCAGGTTCAGCGCCAGGTTGTTGGCGGCGGCGAGCGTGCGCGGGTGGGACTCGTGGAAGATCTGGCTGAACCCTTCGTGCGCCTCGGTCGCCAGTTCCATCGCCCTGCCGTACTCGCCGAGCGTGCCGAGGTCCATCGCCAGACCGCTGGTGGTCATGTACGTGTGCGGATGGGAGGCGCCGAGGACCGCGCGCTGCCGCTCCAGGGTCACCTCGTCGAGGTCCTTCGCCTCCACGTAACGGCCCTGCGAGCGCAGGATGTTGGAAAGGTGGAAGCGCAGGTACAGGTACTGGAGGTCGTCGTTGCCGAGCATGTCCTTCCACGCCTCGCGCAGATCGCTGGCGAGGGTGTAGGCGGTCTTCCAGTCGCCGCGCTTCCACAGGTAGCGCACCCGGTCGATCAGCAGCCTGCGGGTCTCCGGCTCCTTGCAGTACCTGGCCTCCGACGGGCCGAGGTGCGGCCAGATGGTGTTGAACCGCGGCCAGGTCTCGGGGTTGTCTATCGGCTCGTCGTCGTCGGGCCTGGCGCCGGCGAGGATGCGGTGGACGGCGTGGCGCGCGTCCATCTGCTCCTCCTCGCTCAGCTGCGCCCTGATGACGGCCTGCACCAGCCGGTGCACCTGGATGGAGTTGGAGACCTGGTCGACCTTGGCGAGGGCGAACCGGCCGATCTCCCGGATGACCCGGCCCAGCACCAGCTTCTCCTGGAGGGAGGCGTCGTACGGCTTGAGCGCGTCGATCATCTCCTTGCTGTAGAGCAGGTTCGCGGAGATCGGCTCGGGTGCGAAGAAGGCGCACAGCTGAAGCAGCCGGACGGCCGCGGGAGAGCGCTCCTTCAGCCGCTCGATGGACACGTTCCAGGTCGCCGCGACCGGCTCCGGGTAGCCGGCGGGCTGGTTGAGCGCCAGCACGCTGGCGGCCTGCTCACGCAGTTGCTCCAGGTAGGAGGCGACCGGTGTGGCCGTCTCCGCTATCCAGGCCGCCGCCTGCTCGACGGCGAGGGGCAGGTCGCCCACGGCCGTGGCGACCTGGTCGGCGTCCTCGGCGCTCAGGCCCCGGGCGCGCCGCTGTATGTGTTCGATGGACTCCTCGCGCAGGAAGACGTCGACGGGCAGAGCGTCGCCGTACTGCGACCAGGTCTGGTTCCTGGAGGTGACCAGGACGTGGCCGGGGCCGCCCGCGGGGAAGAAGCGCTTGAGCTGCTCGGGGTCGTCGGCGTTGTCGAAGACGAGCAGCCACCGTGACGACGGCACTCCGCGCCGCAGCAGGTCGATCGCCTCCTGCGAGGCGGCGGCCATGTCCTCGCCGCCCTGCGCGCCGAGCCGGACGGCGAGCTCGGCGAGTCCGGCGACGACGTCGTCGGGCTGCTCCGAGGAGATCCACCACACCAGGTCGTAGTCGGCCATGAACCGGTGGACGTACTCGAGGGCCACCTGCGTCTTGCCGACGCCGCCGAGTCCGTAGAGCGTCTGGGGCTGCGGCAGGACCGCGGCCACGGCCATGCCGCCGCCGAGCTGGTCGCGCATCCGCTCCAGCACGACGGAACGGCCGGTGAAACCGGGGTTGCGGGGCGGCGCGTTCCAGATCTTGGGCACCGTTCCGGGGAACCGCGGTCCGGGCGACGACGGCTCGGGAAGCTGCACCGGACGGTCGAGCGCCCGCAGCAGGGCGCCGGTGGCGTGCACCTCGTCGAGCCGGAACAGGTCGACCGGGTTGCGGTCGATGTAGGGGGTGGTGAGGCGGACGTCGCCGACCCGTATCGGGAGCAGGTGCCGCCGCCCGCCGCTCGGGTCCTCCGCCGCCGCGCGCTGGAAGACCTCCACGGCCCGGGCCGACTTGAGGTAGGCGCTGGACAGCAGCACGACGGTACGGGCGGCGTTCTCCGCGGCGGCCGCGTCGACCTCCACGGGATCGTGTTCCGCGGACACGTCACGCGGCACGACCCGGAAGCCGGCTCTGCTGAGCACGTACTCGACCCAGTCGGCCCACATGCGGTTCTCGGCGACGTAGCTGAGGAACAGGTCGGCGGGCAGTGCGGGGCGCCGGCGGGTGAAGGCGTCCCTGATGCGCAGCCGGACGTCCTCGTTGACCGGCGGCATCGCGGTGACCTGCTGATCTGTGACGACGGCGGTGAGGCGTTCGAAGGCGGAGAGCAGGGAGCTGGTGAGCCCGGCCTCGTCGCCGAAGGTCGCGAGCGTCTCCTCGTAGGCGTAGTAGGGCCGGTAGGGGATCTCCACCGCGCCCCAGTACGCGGTGGCCTCCTCGCCGGTCAGGCCCGTGGGGAAGCGGTCGAACTTGAGGCGCGCGAGGGCCCGTCCGGCGTCCGCCTTCTCCTTCTCCCCCTCGTCGATGCGCATGGGGACGGGGAAGATCCGGATGCCCCGGCCGCCGTACCGCTCGTCGATCTGCCGGGCGACCGCGGCGGCGCCGTCGATGGACTGGTCGCTGAGCGTGAAGCAGTCGACGAGGACGTCGGGCAGGTGGACGGTGCAGATGTCGGCGATGTCGCTGAGGCCGGTGCGGCTGTCGATGAGGACGTAGTCGTAGTTGGCCTTCATGTCGTCGCGCAGCGCGTCGAAGAAGTGCCCGCCGCCGAGCCGGTCGTAGAAGTTGTCCCAGTCGAAGGTGGACACGGTCGCGGAGTACTCGCGGTTCTGCTTGCCCGCGGAGACGAAGTCGAGCGTGCCGCCCTCGGGGAACTCCCAGCCGAGGCTCTCGGGGGTGAGGGAGACGGCGTGCGGCTGTATGCGCGCGTAGTCCAGGTGCCAGTCGACGCGGCGCGGCTCGGGATTGGTCGCGGCCCAGGCGTACTCGGTGATCAGGTCGATGACACCGGTGGTGGCGCCCAGCGTGGAGGGGTCCAGGAACGGGTGGAAGAAGCGGTGCAGGCCGGGTGCTTCCAGGTCCCAGTCGACGGCCAGCACCCGCTTACCGTTCGCGGCGAGGATCCAGGCCACGTTGGCCATGGCCATCGTGCGTCCCGTACCTCCCTTGTACGAGTAGAAGGTGACGATGCGCCCGTCACGACTGGCTGTCATCCGTGTCCTCCGCATCAGGGGCGATGTCACGCACGTTCGGGACGTAGTGGGTGGTGCTGTACTCGGCCATCGGACCGCGCAGCCGGGGCCGTTCGCTGTGGCTGCCGCCGCCCGGCGGGGCCGGTGGGAAGGCCTCGGCGTGGCGCAGGTACTCCTGAGCGGCCGCCTCGGCGACCTGTGGCAGCAGGTGCCCGAAGGCCTCCATGCTGTAGACGCCCTTGGCCGCCGCCTGGCAGGCCGCCCGGCCGTGGCTCATCTGGTGCGGCATGGTGCGCTCCAGTTTCTCGATCAGATCGGCCTCCGCGTCGCGACTGTCCGGGTCGTCGCGGTTCCAGGGGACGACGACGCTCACCCACGGGTGCGGATGGGCGTCGAAGGCGGCGAGTTTGCGGCGCCGTTCCTCGTTCTCGAGGGCCCAGCGGTCGATGAGCAGGATCTCGGGGCGGGTCGGCGGCTGGCCTGCGGCCGGCAGCGGCTCGTGGTCGAAAGAGGAGACGGTCGGCTGGTAGTTGAGGGAGCGCACCAGGTCCTGCGCGACGTACGCCAGCGGGCGGGCGGAGTCCGGGTGGTACGGGTTCCAGTCCTGTGACTGCTTGCCGTAGTAGTCGGCCGACCGGCCGGGCGGCAGATCGTGGCTCGTGGGCGCCGCGACGGTGACGTGCATGGGCCGCGGGCCGACGCTGGGTCTGCCGAAGGCGCTGGGCGCCTGGCGGAACTCGACGGGGCTGCCGGGGGCGAGCCGTATGGTGTCGGCGACGCTGACGATCCGTTTCGCCAGTTCGTAGACGGCTGCCTCGTACTCCTCCGCGAAGATCCGGAGCTTGATCAGCCCGTAGAGGCCGTCCGTCACGTACCTGTCGCCGAAGGCACGGTGGTTGAACTGCAACCGCTCCGCGGGGCCCGGGAGTTGTTCGGGCGGCATCGGCACCCATAACGCCGGGACGATCGCCTCCGCGGGGCGGTTGCTCTTGGCGTGGTGGTAGATGGCCCGCTGGGCGAAGGCGTACCACTCCTTGCCGCACATCTCGCTGGCGAAGTAGCGGGGGGAGAAGAGCGGGACGAACACCCGGCAGCTGGCCAGCACTTCACCCAGCCGCTCCGACCAGCCCTCCCCCGAACGTATCTCCCGGTCCATGAAGCCGGCGGGTGCGCCGGCCGGCAGATCGGTCATGGCCATCACATGGCCGCACAGGTCGCGGAACAACCGCTCGACCCACATGTCGGGGTCAGGACCTCCGGCCCCGTACCGCGGTGTGTGCGCGTAGCTCAAGAAGAAGTACGGCCGATGGTCCGCCGCCCGCTGCGCTGAATCCGACACACGACCCCCGTCCTGCGTGAACGCCCGGCCCGACACCCGCCTTCGGTGAAGGACGCGAGCGAAGTAATCATTCCGGAGCGGGTCACGCTCCATCCCCCCGCCGTTCGGTCAATCATCACCGCTTTTCGGTCATCCAACCCCTCGCGTGGTCGACCGCGTCCCTGATCGCGAACAGCCTTGCGGTTCTTCCGCCGAGTTGTCCGCTTCGTTCCACTCCCCATGAGAAGGCGGCGCCGATCGCCTCGAAATCGCTGTCATCCAGCACGACATCGGTGTATTCGGTCCATTCGGAGCCGCCGTCCGGCCGCCGCACCACACAACGGTAGGTGCGCAGCGGAGATCCGACGCGGTATTCGGCGAGATGGAACGCGGTGCATTTGGCGAAGCCCACATTGATCATCAGTACGTGCGCTCCGGCGCGGTCGAGCGCGCCGAGCGGTGAGCGCTCTCCGAGATGGCAGTCCAGCGGGTGCTCGGCGAGGAGTTCCGCCGCACGCCGGCCGAGCGCCGCGAACGACGTCTGCGGATGGGCGCTGCGCAGCGCCCCGGGAGCGGTCCGTACGGATTCGGCCAGCCGGCCCATCCCCTGAGCGGGCGTGGTGGCCGGGTCGAAGGCCTGCATGTCCGCCCGGAAGGCCGCCGCCTGCTCGGGTGTCATGCCGCGCACCCGGGCCAGGTACGCGGACGAGGTGTCCGAGTTCTCCGCCGTGAAGGCCGGGACGACCAGGGTCCCCTCGGGGCCGAGGGCCTCGAGGAGCGCCTCCCGCAGCCGGCGGGCGCCGAGCCCGGTGGCGTGCAGGGAGGCATGGACGAGGAGCGTCATGCCGCTGCGCACTCCCAGGGCGCGCAGGGCCCGTAACGGTTCGCGGTCGCCTGACGGGTCAGTCACGGGCTGCCTCCTTGTGCAGGGCGGCGATGAGCCGCTTGCCGCTGACGGTCGGTTCCGGTGCGTCGCGCAGAGCCTTGAGGGCGAGGACGGCGTGGGCGGCGGCCGACGGTTCGAGGGGCGCGAGCAGGACGCGTTCGTACGCCCCGGCCAGCAACCGCGAGGCGGGCAGCGGCTCGTCCTGCCAGGGCGCCGGGTGCAGCCAGGCGCCGTCCTCGGCCAGGAGGTCGGCCACTTCCCCGATCGCGCGCAGTTTGGCCCGGGAGAAGCCCCGCAGCAGCGCGGCCGCCAGTTCCGCGGGGCTTCCCTCCAGGTGGAGGCCCAGGGCGCCGTAGGCGTGCCGTCCGACCGAAGGACCGCCGCTCCGCAGGGGTGTCAGGGTGGTGAGGGAGGCCGCGATCTCGGCCGCCTGCTCCGGCGCCACGTCCCGCAGCAGGGCCCACGCCCGGGAGAGCGCTCCCGTGTCGCCCACACCGCTCACCGGCTCGTCGTAGCAGTCCCGGAACGGGTCGACGTCCTCCAGCACGAGCCCCGGCCAGCCTTCGAGTCCGGGCCGCCGCGGGGGCCGCCAGCCGGGCGCGGCCTCGCCGGGACGTACGCGTAACGCCTCGCGTCCCGGCACGCTCACGAGCACGTCGTCGGGCCCGCCGACGACCTCGGCCTCGCACGGCGAGCCGTCGGCGGTCAGCCGGAGCTCGCCGAGGGTCGGCAGGACGAGCGTGCCGGTGGGGCAGCCCACCCGTACGGGGACGCCGAGCCGGCTCCGTACGGCGGCGGCGGCCACGTAGGACTCCAGGCGCAGGGCGAGTCCGACAGCGTCGGGGCGCTGCTCGCGCAGGGCGTCGAGGCAGGTGTGAAGCCAGGTGCGGGTGTAGGGGTGGGCGTAGATCTCGTCGAGGCCGAGCGATGTCTCCTCGATGGCCGACGCGAGTTCCCAGGCGGCCGACCACCGCTCTCCGCCCCGGCCGCCGAGTTCCTCGTTGAGCCGGGCGAGGGTGTAGCGGGTCAGGTCCTGCTGGAGGATGAGCAGCGCCTCCGGATCGCTCACGGCCGGGGACGCGGTGGACTGCGCCGTGCGCTCCTCGATGCCGCGGACGAGCGCCTTGAGGTCGTTGCAGTACACGGAGGTGTTGTCGAAGCCGGAGCCGGTGGCGTAGCGGTGTGTGTAGAGGCCGCCGCCGCAGGAGCGGACGACCGGGCACTGACGGCACGTCCTGCTCACGCCCGCGAGGCCGAGTTGGCGTGCCTGGACGCCCGGGTGCAGGGCCACGTCGTCGAAGCGGTGCCGGAAGACGTCGAACCCGGTGGCGGCCGCGCCCTCGTAGGCGC
The DNA here is from genome assembly GCF_052068155.1 of Streptomyces sp. OZ13. NCBI lineage: Bacteria > Bacillati > Actinomycetota > Actinomycetes > Kitasatosporales > Streptomycetaceae > Streptomyces > Streptomyces sp. OZ13. Next base: position 122,124 of record NZ_JBQHCZ010000017.1, read on the forward strand.
TCTTCAGGGAGTCGACCTGTTCCAGGGTGCCGTCGGTCTCGACGACGACGAGGTCGGAGGGGGCGAGGCCCAGGGATTCGGTGAGGCTGGGGCCGCCTGCCAGGGTGGAGAACACCGAGTCGAAGAGCCGCACCGGCACGGGCCTGCCCCGGGCGTCCCAGCGGTCGAAGACCTCGAGGATCCACTCGGCGTAGGCGGTGGGCGAGCCGTCCGGTCTGGCCGGCGGGTCGTCCCAGGTGGCGTGGGGCAGGAGGAAGTCGATGCGGGGAGGTTCGAGTTCGGCGAGGGCGTCGTACACGGCGACCGGGTCGTTGGCGACGTCGATGGTGCACAGCAGGCCGAGGTAGAGGTGGCGGTAGCGCTCCTGGCGGAGGAGGTCCACGGCCCGCAGGACGAGCGGGTGGCTGGTGCGGCCGTCCGCGTAGCGGCGGTGACGGTCGTTGGCGCTGCGGTCCCCGTCGAGGGAGATGCCGACCCGGACGTCGAATTCGTCGAACAGGTCGAGAAAACGGCTGCTCAGCTGAATGCCGTTGGTGTGGATCCGTAAATCGAGCGCGGCGACCGGTTCAAGGGCTGCGGTGAACTCCTCGCAGACGCGGCGCAGACGCTCGGGGCCTGCCAGCAGAGGCTCCCCTCCGTGCAGGATCACTGACACGGAGGGCAGGGCATGGCTCTTGGCATGCTCGGCCAGTCGCAGAGCTGTCCAGGAAATCGCTTCGTCAGAGATTGCCTTCGGGCGGGTACGCCAGCTCTGATCAGCGTGTTCATAGATGTAGCAATGATCGCAGGCAAGATCGCACCTGCTGTGGACCTTCACAACGATCTGCTGGAAGGGGACCAGTGTGGGTCCTGTCATTCCACCAGTCTAGGGCCGGTCCGCGGCCCCGCGGAGCCGCTCAGAGCGACGAGTTGAAGGTGGTGACGCGCAGACCGCGTGCTTCGGAAGCGGGAAGGACGCGGGCGAGCTTCTGCGCGGCATCGGCACCGCGGACGTCGATCTGCGCCAGTGGAACGCGATTCTTCTTCGCAGCGGCGAAGGATGCGGAGGAGTGAAGGGTCATCGGGGGGCCGTCCTTGATGTTGTGTCCAGCTCAAAGCTGTGTCTGCGGGGATACCACGCACCGTTGCGATGCCGGCGGCACGACTTTACTCTCATGGCCACTCTCAGCAACTCAGCACGGGGATAAGCAACAAAAGAGTTGCACCACATTCTCGCAGGGCCGCAAGGAACAAGCGATTCCGCCTAATGAGTGAACACAAAACCGCAGACGGGGGTGTGTATGAGCGAGCTTTCCAGCCCTTTGCACAGCATGGTCTTCCGCAACGGCGATCTACCGGTTCTCTACCACCGCACGGACGCCATCGCCGTCGCCCGCCAGCGGGAGGCCGTCACGGCCACCCGGTCCCAGCTGCTCCTGCTGGTGGCAGGCGCCGCTCTGGCCTCGCTCCCCACCTCGCTGAAGGTCGGCGAATCCTTCCAAGTCGCCGCGTTTCTCAGCGCGTTGGCGTACGCCGGGGTACTGGTGCTGGGGTACCGCTCCTCCCGGCGTCGAGCAAAGTCGCACTGGCAACTGAACCGCTCCGCGGCGGAGTTCATCAAGTCGATGTGCTGGCGGTACGCGGTGCACGGCGCTCCCTTCGACTCGCATGTCTCCGACCGTGGTGCCGATGACCTGTTCTCCACCCGTCTGGAGGAAGGGTTACGGGAGTTGGCCAAGGTCGGCTGGGAGGATCCGCGCACGGCGGACGGGGAGACCGCGGCGGGCGACCTGATCACCACCCCGATGCGCCGGCTGCGGGCCAAGCCCTTCAGCGTCCGCAAGGAGACCTATGTCAGGGACCGGCTGATCGAGCAGCGCAACTGGTACCACCGGCGTACGGAGATGTCCCGTCGCGCGACCGCGCTCTGGTCCGCGTCGATCGCCCTGCTCACCCTCTTCGCACTGTTCTTCGCGACGCTGCGCACCTTCTCCGTGGCGGACTCCTTCCACGCCCAGGGCGTGCTGTCCGCTGCCGCCGCCGCGTGTCTGGCCTGGGGGGAGATCCGCCGCCACCAGCCGCTGATCGCCGCCCACTCGCTCGTGGAGGAGGACCTGGCGGCCATGCACACGGCCATGGAGACGACGGTGACCGACGCCCAGTGGCCCTCGGCCGTCTACGAGACCGAGCGCATCGTCTCCCCGCAGCACACCGACTGGCTGGTCAGACACCGCAGTTGAGCTTCGGCTGGAGGCGCGTGTCAGTCCCGTTCGAGGCCCTCGCGCCAGATGACGGTCACGGGTTTGCCGAGGTCCCTGGCGTACCGCACGATGTCGCCGGTCCCACCGTGACCCCGGGCGGGCAGCCCGTCCCAGACCGCGAGGAGCCGGTCGCAGTGGTCGGCGATGTAGGCGCCGGCCGCGTAGTAGGCCTCATCGGTCGAGTACGGGAAGGCCAGCCTGACCTCCCGGGTGGCCAGGGCCTTGAGCCGGCGGTAGTGGGCCAGTTCCTCCGGGGCCGTGAAGCCCTGTTCGTAGTCGCCGCTGGGGATGACGGCGGTCAGTTCCGCGCCGCAGTCCAGGGCGATGTCCGCGAAGAGCTGGTCGGCGCCCACCGCGAGACTCGACAGGGCCTCCATCGAGCCCTGATGGCCGCACAGCACGGCCCGCAGACCGGCGCGGATATGGGCACGGGCCTCGGCCGGGATGCCTCGGTGTCCCGTCACTCCGATGCGTTTCACTGCGTCGCAACCCCCGTCACTGCGCTCCCCCGCCGTCCTGACATCCTCTCAAACCAGGACCATACGTCGAGCCCTCGTCCTGTCATACGGACGAGGGCTCGACGGTCTCGGGCTGCCGTGCCGGGGACGACGCGTCAGTAGACGCTGACCCCGTAGCGGCTCAGTGCCTCGGTGACCGGCTGGAAGAACGTCGTACCGCCGGTGCTGCAGTTGCCGCTGCCGCCGGAGGTCAGGCCGATCGCCCGGCTGCCGGAGTAGAGCGGCCCGCCGCTGTCGCCCGGCTCCGCGCAGACGTTCGTGCGGATCATCCCGTAGACGATGTCGCCGCCGCCGTAGTTGACCGTGGCGTTGAGGCCCGTCACGGAGCCGCTGTGGGTGCCCGTGGTGGAGCCGCGGCGGGTGACGGACATGCCGACGGTGGCGTTGGCCGCGCTGGTGATGTCCGTGCCACCGACGGTGCCGGGGTGGGACAGTGACGTGTTGGAGTAGCGGACGATGCCGTAGTCGTTGCCCGGGAAGCTCGAGCCGGTCGTGGGACCGATGCTCGTGGTACGCGAGGAGTTGGTGTACCAGGTGCCCGCTCCGTCGGTGCAGTGACCGGCGGTGAGGAAGTAGTAGGTGCTGCCGCTGCGGACGTTGAAGCCCAGCGAGCAGCGCCAGCCGGACGCGTAGACCGCGTCGCCGCCGGAGATCAGCTTGGAGAAGGTGCCGGGGGTGCGTTCGATGCGCAGTGCGCCGGCGTTGGTTCCGGCCTCGCGCTTGATCTTCGCTATCTCGGCCCGGGAGACGGTGCTGTCGGCCGTGACGACGAGCGTGCCGGTGGCCTCGTCGACGTGCCAGGCGGTACCGGGGACGTCCGCCTGGAGCACGGCGTCGCCCGCCGCGGTGAGCTGGTGCGCGCTGTAGGTCCGTGTCTCTTCGGCGTTGGCGGTGGGGACGGCCAGGGCCGCGGCGGCTGTCAGGCCGGTGGCGACGGCGAGCAGCCGGGTGCGTCTGGCGGTGGTGGGGGTGCGGGAGGTGGTGCGCTTGGTCCTCACTTGTCGTTCCTCCAGAGGGGAATCAGGGACCCGCAGTGGGGGTGCCGGGCCCGTGAGGCGCGGCCCTGAGGCCGGCGCTGTGGGGGAGTTTCAAGCCATACGGTCACATGCCGCAAGGGTGCGTTTTCGGCCGTACGGCCTCCCCGCCGCGCAGGGCGGCGGGAGCACGGGGAGGTCAGTAGAGGCTGACCCGGTACTTGGCGAGGGCCTCTGTCACGGGCTGGTAGAACGTCGTGCCGCCCGTGCTGCAGTTGCCGCTGCCGCCGGAGGTGAGGCCGAGGGCCTTGGTGCCGTCGTAGAGCGCGCCGCCGGAGTCGCCGGGCTCGGCGCAGACATTCGTCTGGATCATGCCGCGGACGGTGCCACCGCCGGAGTAGTGGACGGTGACGCCCAGGGCGGTCACGGTGCCGCTGTGGGTGCCGGTGGTGGAGCCGGAGCGCCTGACGGACTCGCCGACGTAGGCGTCGGCGGCGGTGAAGCCGCCGGTGTGGCTGAGCGAGGTGTTGTCGTAGCGGACGAGGGCGTAGTCGTTGCCCGGGAAGCTGGATCCGACGGTCGGGCCGATGAGCGTGGACTGCGCGGAGTTGGCGTACCAGGTCGGCACCTCGTCGCCGCAGTGGCCGGCGGTGAGGAAGTAGTACGTGCTGCCGCTGCGCACGTTGAAGCCCAGCGAGCAGCGGTATCCGCTTCCGTAGATGGCGTCGCCCGCGCCGAGGAGCGGCTTGAACACTCCGGGCGTGCGCTTGACCGTGATCGCGCCGGCGTCCGCGGCGGCGGCCGAGCGGATCGAGGCGATCTCGGTGTCGGAGACGGTGGAGTCCGCGGTGACGACGACACGGCCGAGTGTCCGGTCGACGTACCATGCGGTGCCCTCCACACCGGCCGCGAGGACTGCGGCGTCGGCGCGGGCGAGTTGGGCCGCAGGGGCGGGTCCGGGCGTGGGGGTGGCCTGGGCGGTGGACGGCGCGACGGCGGCGGTGACCGCCAGGGCCGCGCTCGCGGCGAGCAGTGCTCTGGTGCGCTTGATCCTCACTGTGCTCCTCCTGGGAAGAGGGGAAGAGCCCGCGGTGGCGGGCCCGTGAGGCGCCGGCCAGGATGGCGTGTTCCTGACATGCACTGCCAGAGATAGTGGCTTCCGGGGACCGGACACACAAGACCGCGGGACGGACGGATCACTTCCGCCGCCCCGCGGGCCCCGGCAGCCGGGTGACGGTGCGTCAGCAGTCGCAGCCGCAGTCCGGGCAGTCGCAGTCGCGGCAGCAGCCCTCGCGCTTCTTGCGGGACCAGGGGCCTTCGTACTCCTTGGCGCAGCACAGCCGGCAGGTGCAGCACAGGCCGATGAAAACGGCGCAGCCGGCCCAGAACCCCCGGCGCGGCGGGCGCCCCTGGTGCCCTCCTGGACCGGGCGGCATCCCGCCGGGGCCGCCTGGCGCACCCGCCCCGCCGCCGTAGGGGCCGCCACCGTACGGATTCGAGCCGTACGGGCCTGCGGCGCCGCCCTCGTACGGATTCCGAGGGCTCCCGTACGAGGGCGGCTGGGCCCCGTACCCCTGGTGCGCGCAGGTGACGGTGCCGAACGCCCGGTCGACGGAGGTGCGCAGTTCGTGCACGAGGAGGACGTGCACCAGCTTGTCGTCGACGAAGTGCGCGTCCCGCAGCGCCAGCCGGATCCCGTGGAGCGCGTCGTCGGCGAGCCGGCGCGCCTCGGTGAGCGAGGTGCCCGTGGCCGTGAGCGGGTTCCACGCACCCGACACGGCGTCAGCTTCCCTGTCCTCCACGGCATCCAGCAGATGCGCCAGCCGGCCGAAGAGCCGCCCGGCCTCGGCGAGCGGTGCCGCGTTCTCGGGGCGGCCGGCGAGCACGGCGGTGTGCGCGAAGGCGGCCGCCGTCGCGGTTTCTGTCGGCTCCGTGACCGTGAGGACCGGCGTGCCGGGCCCGGCCAGTGTCTCGAGCCCCGCCTGCCGGTCGACGGCCTCCAGCAGCACGGCCGTGTCGAAGCCGAGCGCGGAGCCCGAGCGCGCGCCCGCCCTGTCCCAGCCGCCGGCGATCCGGCGGGCCGCGGCGGCCACGGGCTTGCGGGCCAACACGCCGTCCCCGTCGGCGACGTGGTCGCGGATCTTCGCGGAGGCGAGGACCAGCGAGACGGCGGCGGCCAGGCGCGCGCCCTCGCCGCGGGCGACGGGAGCGGTGCGCATGGCGCGCAGCGGACAGGGCCCCGCCGTACGGCGTTGCGCCGGCGTGCGCTCGGACTGAGCCTCCGTCAGGACCGAGACGATCAGGCCGTCATAGTTGGTCACGACACGGGCGAACTGTCCGTGGTCCGCGCGAAGTGCCAGGCACAGCCCGCACAGATGGGCCATCCACTCGGTCTTCAGCCCGTCCGTGAGCCGGTGCGAGCATGGTCTGACGATTCCGAACACGACGGCCCCCCGCGAGTCGCTGAGATGTGCGGTGGGCATCGTATCGACCCGGTCGTTCACCCGTACGTCCCCAAGGTCACCCGTCCGGCCCGACTTTTATATTTTCATCCCGTCACGCCCCCTCCAGGGGCCGGACCTTGACGAATCGCCACAACTTCTGCACCAGTACCGTCACGAATCCCCTGCGCGGCGACTATCCACTTGGCGCCCGATCCGCATCATGGACGACGATAGGGGATATGCGGAACGACAAGTGACCGCGATGAAAGGAGGCGTCCATGGGATCGGTGCGTAAGGCGAGCGCCTGGCTGGGACTCGTCGAGGACGACGGGCGTTACTACGACGACGAGTACGCCGAGGGTGCGGAGACGGGTGACGCATGGGTCACCGACCCGCGGGTGCGTGTCGCCTCCGAGTCCGCGCAGCAGGAGGGCCGCCGGATCGCCACCGTCTCCCCGGACGGCTTCCGTGACGCGCGCGGGATCGGCGAGCTGTTCCGGTCCGGTGTTCCCGTCATCGTGAACCTGACGTCGATGGAGCCCGGCGACGCCAAGCGGGTCGTGGACTTCGCCGCGGGTCTCGCCTTCGGACTGCGGGGCTCCATCGAGCGGGTCGCGACGCGGGTCTTCCTGCTGACCCCCGCCGACACCGAGATCGTCAGCGGCGACCCGGCGGGCCGTTCGCAGGACGGTTTCTTCAACCAGAGCTGAGTGGGGGCACCTCCCGGCGGACGGCCGGGGGAGCTCGCCGGTCCCGCCGGGCCGCGCCGGCCTATCGGAAGGCGTCGAGGCCGGTGAGCGCCTTGCCCAGCACGAGCTGGTGCATCTCGACGGTGCCCTCGTAGGTGAGCACCGACTCGAGGTTGGTCGCGTGCCGCATCACGGGGTACTCGAGCGAGATCCCGTTCGCGCCCAGGATGGTGCGGGAGGTGCGGCAGATCTCGATCGCCTCGCGCACGTTGTTGAGCTTTCCGAAGCTGACCTGCTCCGGCCGGAGCTTCCCCGCGTCCATCCGCACACCGAGGTGGTGGGCGAGCAGGATCCCCTTGTGCAGTTCGACGGCCATGTCCGCGAGCTTGGCCTGGGTGAGCTGGAACCCGCCGATCGGCCGGCCGAACTGCTCCCGTGTCCGCGCGTACGACACCGCCGCCTCGAAGCTGGAGCGCGCGGCGCCCATCGAGCCCCACACGATTCCGTAGCGCGCGTGGCTCAGGCAACTGAGCGGCCCGCGCAGCCCGGTGACGTCCGGGAGGACCGCGTCGGCGGGCAGCCGGACCTCGTCCATCACGAGCTCGCTCGTCACGCTGGCGCGCAGGGACCACTTGTGCTTGATCTCCGGCGCGGAGAAGCCGGGTGTGTCGGTGGGTACGACGAAGCCGCGGATGCCGTCGTCGGCCTGCGCCCAGACGACGGCGACCCCGGCCACGGAGCCGTTGGTGATCCACATCTTGCGGCCGGTGAGGACCCAGTCGGAGCCGTCACGCGCGGCGTGGGTGCGCATGGCGGCCGGGTCGGAACCGTGGTCGGGCTCGGTCAGACCGAAGCAGCCGATGATCTCGCCGGCGGCCATCCCGGGCAGCCAGCGCTGCTTCTGCTCCTCGGATCCGAAACGGTGGATCGCGTACATGGCGAGCGAGCCCTGCACGGACACGAGGGAGCGGATGCCGGAGTCCGCGGCTTCGAGTTCGAGGCAGGCCAGTCCGTACTGGACGGCGGTGGCGCCCGCGCAGCCGTAGCCCTCGAGCGACATGCCGAGTGCGCCGATGGAGCCGAGTTCCTTGGCGAGGTCGCGGATGCCGGGGAGCTCGCCCCGCTCGTACCAGTCGGCGATGTGGGGCATGACGCGGTCGGTGGCCCAGGCGCGGACGGTGTCGCGGATCGCGAGGTCCTCGTCGTGGAGGAGGTCGTCGATGCCGAGCGGGTCGCCGGGATCGAAGGGCGGAAGCTTCGACGTTGCGGACATGACCTGACCTCCGGCGGCTCTGGCACTGGACGTCTCCCCCGGCGTGGGCCGTGCGGGGAGGAAGGGCGGCGCGGCCGTAAACTAGCAGTGCTAGTCTGCGGCCTCGCCAGACGTTACGGGTCAGTGTGCCGTGCGTCCAGACCCCGCCGCCTCGGCGGGGGCGGGCCGTTTGGACACCTGCGGCCTGCGGCCCGCGGGCACCCCGGCCCCGGCGCGCGGAACCGCCGCGCCGGCGGTCCGGGCAGCGGAGGCGCCGGACTCACGGGGCGCGGGAAGCGACACCGGCTCGGCCTGCGCCGACTGCGGGCACTTCTCCGACGTGCCGCACTCCATGATCCGCGGCAGCCGCAGCGCGGCGACCGCGCCGAGGAGCAGCAGTCCCGCGCTGACCACCAGGGTGATGTGCAGGCCCTGCACGAAGGAGTGACGGGCGGTGGACCGCAGCAGCTCCCCCGCCGGGCCACCGAGACGGTCGGCCACCTGATAGGCCTCGCCGAGCGAGTGCGCCGCCGCCGAGCTCGCGGACGCCGGGACGCCGGACAGCGAAGCGACCGCGGGGGCGTACGCGGCGTTCATCACGCTGCCGAGCAGGGCGATGCCCATGCCGGCGCCGAGCTGGTACGAGGTCTCGCCTATCGCGGCCGCGCCGCCCGCCTGGTCGGCCGGGGCCTCACTGAGCATCGACTCGTACGCGCCGAACAGCGTCGTCTGGAGTCCGAAGCCGAGCAGGACGAACGCGCCGGTCAGAAGCCAAGGGCGGTCGTGCTGGCCCATCACGGTCAGCAGCAGCACCGCGACGGCGGTCAGGGCGAATCCCCAGCCGACCATCCGGCGGGGGCCGAGACGGTTCAGGGTGTGCGAGCCGGTGGCGCCCGCGGCCATGGCGGCGAAGGTCAGCGGCAGCAGCCGCAGCCCGGTCTCCAGCGGGCCGAGCCCGAGGATCAGCTGGAGGTACTGGACGGCGATCAGTTCCAGACCCACCAGCGCCAGCATGGCGAGGACGATGCAGCCGACGGAGGTGGAGAAGGCGGCCCTGGCGAACATCCGCATGTCGACGAGCGGATGCCGGCGGCGTTTCTGCCGTCCCACGAAGAGCACCAGCAGTGCCGCGCCGAGGAGCAGCGGAATCATGGCGCCCATGTCCAGCGGACCGGCGCCCACGCCCAGCCGCTTCACCCCGAGGACGACGCCGAGTACCCCGGCCGCGGCCATCAGCGCGCCGAGCACGTCCCACGGGCCGTCCGCTCCGCCCCTGGACTCGGGCAGCAGCCAGCGGCCGACGGGGAGGATCAAAGCCATCAGCGGGATGTTGATCAGGAAGACGGAGCCCCACCAGAAGTTCTCGACGAGGAAACCGCCGAGTACGGGGCCGGTGGCGGCGCCCACCGCGGCGACCGCCGTCCATATGCCGATCGCGGTAGCCCGCTCCCGCCGGTCGGGGAAGACCGCCCGCAGGATCGACAGCGTCGCCGGCATGATCATCGCGCCGCCGACGCCGAGCAGGGCGCGGGCGCCTATCAGGATCTGCGGGTCGGGCGCGAAGGCGGCGACAGCGGAGGCGGCGCCGAAGATGCCGTACCCGAGCAGCAGCACCCGGCGTCTGCCGACCCGGTCGCCGAGCGTGCCGAACAGGATCAGCAGCGCTGCACAGACAAGGGGATAGGCGTCCACGATCCACAGCAGCTCGACGCCGCTCGGCCGCAGGTCCTCGGTGACCGCGGGCACCGCGACGTGCAGCACGGTCGCGTCGAGGGCGACGAGCAGCAGGCTGACGCAGAGGACGAAGAGGACGACCCAGCGATTGGCGCCGCCGCCGACGGAGCGCAGGCGTGCGCCGGCCGTGGGCGTCACGGACATGTACGTACCTCCCGGGTGATCCCTCGCGCTCGGCGGGCCGGCCGGGACGGTGGTACGGGAGTGTCCCGACTGGGCGGCCCGGCGTCGACGGGCGAGCGAGTGGTCAGCGTACGCGAGTTCGCGCGCGGTGCGCGTGGTCGATCTCTCACCGGTCCCGGCGGGCCGGTGTGGCGTACGCCACTCGGCGCCGTCACCCGGGGAAATCCCGAACTCCCTGAACACGCCGGAAATTGCGCGCGCTGTCGCGGTGAACCATTGGCGACCTACGGAAGGAAGCGCTCCGAGAGCACCGTCCGATAAATAGGGAACAAGGTCATCTGCTTTTCCTGGCCGTCCCGGAATGAAACTGGACCTGAGACAAACTCCACATCACATAGGCATCACGAAGAGAGTGGATCGACCGGACCACACACTCACTCGCTGTAACGTCGATTGCGTGCGTACCGACATCTTTGCCCGGCTGGACCGGGAGCCGGAACCGCCGAAGATAGAGATCCCGCGGATGACCCGCACGCGTCTCGCCCTCTTCGGCGGGACGTCGGCGTTCTATCTGGCCATCGTCGTCGCCGTGCTGGCGTCGACGTCGCTCGTTGCCCTCGACTGGAAGCTCATGCTCTTCCGGCCCTACGAGCAATGGCCGGAGCAGCACGCGTTTCTCGACTACTTCGTGACCCTCGGCCAGCGCGGCCCGACGGCCGTCATGGTCGCGGCGTGGCTGGGCTGGCGCTCCTGGCGCCAGCACACCCTGCGACCCCTGCTCACGCTCGGCGCCGCCCTGCTGCTGCTGAACGTCACCGTGGGCGCGGTCAAGATCGGGCTCGGCCGCCTCGGCCCCCACTACGCGACGCAGATCGGCTCCGCCGAGCTCTTCGCCGGCGGCGATATATTTCCTTCCGGACACACCGCCAACGCGGTGGTGACCTGGGGAATCCTGGCCTATCTGGCCACCACTCCGAGGGCTCGGCGCTATCTGTCGGCGCTCTCGGCGGTGGTCTCCCTCGGCGTCGGCCTGACCACCGTGTATCTCAGCACCCACTGGCTGAGCGACGTGCTGCTGGGCTGGGCGGCGGGACTGCTGATCCTGCTCGGCCTGCCCTGGTGCGAGCCGCTGATCGCCCGCGCGGAGGCCTTCATCCTCGGTCTGCGCGAGCAGTGGCGCAGGCGCCGGGCGTCCGCCCCCTCGCTGCCCGTCGCCTCGGGAGGACCGCGGCCCGCGGTGTTCCCGCAGCGTGGGACCGAGGCCGCCCCGGCGGACGGCACGGGTCGCGAGCCGGTGGCCGGGGTCGGCCCCACGCCCGGCCGGCCCGCGGCGGGCACCAGGACGGCCACCCACGACCGGTCGCGGGCGCACGCGCGCTCGGAGCGGACGCCGGTGACCCCTTCGGGCAGCAGGCGTCCACCGCGTTCGCGGCCCATGGCGGGCGGCTGACGCACAGATCGGACACGGAACATGCGTGGGCCCCGGTACTCGGCGAGTACCGGGGCCCACGCATGTTCCGTGTCCGGCCGTTCAGCCCGTGGCCTGCGGGCACGGGCCTGGTCAGCCCTTCCAGCAGCGGATCACCGAGCCGTCCTTCACCTCGAAGTTCAGGCGGCCCGCCACGTACTCCATGGTGATGATCGAACCGGGCGGCAGCGCTCTGACGGTCGACCAGCCCCGCTCGCGGGCCTGCTGCTCGGCTGCCGCCGCGTCGAGGCCGACGTACGACTCGGGGCTGTCGTCGGGCTGTGCGGGAGGAGTCGGTATGGGTGCCATGCTCACCACCGTAGGCGGCAGCGGACGGTGACGGAAGCCGGGACGGCCATGTCCCCAGCAGCCCCACATCCCTCGGGGGTCACGCTTCTGTCACAGCTTCACGACACATGATCGCTTCGAACCGGTTCACCCGAACGGGCGTTTCGGGTGCGCTCATGTGTCATTCGGCACGCGCCTGTGGATCATGGCCAATTGCTTTCCATCGACTCATGGGATTCCGGCGAATTCCGGTCGGCAGGACAATTCCCAACGCGAGGAATTCACATTTCCTTTACAGAATCCTCCAGGCTCGGCCCTTCCGTATCAAGGGCCCGCGAGAGCCGGTCACGGATCGCCCGGATGTGCCCGGTCAGTTCCGGCGGCTCGACCACCTCGAAGTCGACGCCCAGGAGCATCAGGTGGACCACCATCACATCCAGGCTCGCGGCCCCGGTCCGCAGCAGGCAGCGGCTGTCGTCCACCGCCTCCAGCACCCCGTCGGACGGGCCGATGATCCCGGCCGCCTGCTCGGCGGACGTGTGCAGCAGGACCACCGCGTGGGCGGCGTACGCGCCGATGGAGACGCCTTTGGAGACGTAGGCCGCGAGGTCGTCGGCCGGGGGCGTGCGCGGGGCGAAGCGGGGACCGTGCGGCGGCCTGGGGACGATCCGGTCGGCCCGGAACGTACGCCAGTCGCCCCGCTCCACGTCCCAGGCGACGAGGTACCAGCGGCGCTCCGTGCACACCAGGCGGTGCGGCTCGACGGTGCGGCGGGTGGCGGCGCCGCCGTGGTCGCGGTACTCGAAGCGCAGCCGCTCGCTGTCCCGGCAGGCGTTGGCCAGCTCGGTGAGCACACCGGGGTCGACGGTGGAACGCTGCTGTCCGCGCAGCATGGGAACGGTGAAGGCGTTGAGCGCGCTCACCCGTCGGCGCAGACGGTTCGGCAGCACCTGCTCCAGCTTGGCGAGCGCCCGTACCGAGGTCTCGCCGATGCCCTCGATGCCCTGGCCCGCCGCCGTGCGCAGGCCGACGGCGACGGCGACGGCCTCCTCGTCGTCGAGCAGGAGCGGCGGCAGTTCGGCGCCCGCGCCGAGCTGGTAGCCGCCGCCGGTGCCCGGGCTGGCGTTGACCGGATAGCCGAGCTCGCGCAGCCGGTCCACGTCCCTGCGGACCGTCCGGGGCGTGACACCGAGCCGGTCGGCCAGGTCGGCGCCGGACCATTCGCGGTGGGCCTGGAGCAGGGACAGCAGGCGCAGCAGTCGTGCCGAGGTCTCCAACATGCGAACGAGTCTGCCAGGCATCGCGGACAGCTTCTGTCCGCGATGATGAACTCCTCGGGCCGGTGCGGGCGCTCAGCCGGCCGGGGTGACGCGGACGCAGAGGTCGTTGTCGCCGGTGTAGCAGGGGGCGACGGTGTACCCGGCGATGCGCTGCTTCGGATAGACGAAGATCGACTTCTTGTCCCAGACGTCGTCCAAAATGCGGGAGATCCGCATCGGGGCAGCTCCCGCGGCCGGCCGCAGCCACAGCTCCCACAGCCGTTCCTTGCCGGCGCCGGCGTCCTCGGCGCCCGCGGCCAGCGGCCCGTACGGCAGCGTGAAACCGAACGCACGGCCCTCGCCGGTGACGGGGACCTCGTGCATCCGCTCCCCCGCCCGGAGCCGGGCCTGCGCCCTCGCGCCCTCGCCCAGCTTCGCCCCGTACAGCAGGCCTGTCACGGACATGGCGCCCTGCTCGGCTGCGAAGGCGAGCTCGCCGGCCTCCGCGTGCGGTGCCCGCCGCCAGCAGCGCACCGCGAGCCGGCCGTCGGCGGTCGGGTAAGGGAGGTGTACGGCGACCGGGCCGGACGCCGGGGCCCGGTCCACGAGGACCCGCAGGTCGCGGATGCCGGGCAGGACGGCCTGCCCCGTCTCCGTGTACGCGTCCCAGCGGCCCTCGGCGAGCTCCGCCGTGGCGGGCAGCACGGCCCGTGCGGCGGCGCGGTCGCCCTCAGGTTTCAGCGGCAGCCGCAGCTCGTCCGCCGGACCCTTGCCGCCGCGCCGTCTCAGGACGAGGACCGCACCGGAGGCCGCCGGCCCGGAGACGTCGAAGGTGATGCCACCGTCGCTCGCGGCGAGGCAGTCGGCGCGCGGCGCCGGATGCTCCTCGGTCGTCGGGGTGCTCATCCGCTCTTCCTCCCCCTGCGGATCAGGTCCGCGGCAACGTAACGCAGTGCGTAGGCCCCGTCGTACAGCGAGCTCCGCGCCCGGTGCAGCGCCTCGCGCAGCGCGCTGCGCGAGCGTCCCCCCTCACCGTGGGCGACGAGCTCGGTGAACAGCGCCTCGTGGCGCTCCGCGATCGGCGCGGGGTCGAACCGTGCGGAGGACACCAGCGCGGCGCGGCCCGCGCTCCGGCGCAGTTCGTCGTCACCGATCAGGCGGAGCAGCGCGTCGGCGATCGCGTCCACGTCACCGACCGGGACCAGCAGGCCGTCGGCGCCGTCGTCGATGATCTCGCGGGGTCCGTGCGGGCAGTCGGTGGAGACGACGGGCAGGCCGCAGCGCATCGCCTCGACGATCGTCATGCCGAACGACTCCAGGCTGGAGGTCACGGCGGCGACCGAGCCCTTGACCCACTCCGGCTCCAGCGGGCTGGCGGGGCCCATGAGATAGACGTGGTTGTGGAGGCCGCGTTCCTCGATGAGGTCGCGCAGCGCCTGCTTCTCGTTACCGGTCGCGTCACCGCTGCCGTAGATCCGCAGCCGCCAGTCGGGGCGGGCCGCGACCACCTTGGAGAAGGCCTTGATCAGCAGGTCGTAGCGTTTGACCCGGGTGAGGCGCCCGGCCGCGACGACCCACTTGGCGGTGCAGTCGGCGGGGGCGACGCCCGGGGCGGGCACGCTGTTGGGCACGGCCTCGATGCGTACGCCCGGCAGCTTGAGCCGCTCCCGGTAGGCACGGGCGTCGGCCTCCGTGACGGTGGTGACGGCGTCGAGCAGGGCGTAACGGTGGCCGATCTCACGGCGCAGGCGGTATCCGTGGCTGTCGAGCGTCAGATGCTCCTGGCCGACGCGCACGACGCCGCGGCGGGCCTGCCGGGCGATGTGGACGTTGAGGCCGGGCCTGGTGCCGACGACGACGTCCGCGTCGAGGGTGGCCAGGTGGGCGGCGATCCGGATGTCGGTGAGGCGGCTGTACTGCCGGTGCCGGCCGTCGCCGCGGGGAAAGAGCTTCGCGGGGAGCCGGGCGAGCGGGTCGTCCCCGTCGTAGCCGGGGCTCTTCTTCCGCAGGTCGACCAGGTGCTTCATGGTCACACCGGCAGGGGCGCCCATCGACGGCTGGTCGCGGTGACGGAAGACGGAGACGATCTCCACGTCGTGCCGTTCCGCGAGCGCGCGGGCGAGGTTGAACGTCGTACGGATCGTCCCGCCGATGCCGTAGGCGTTGTGGAGCAGAAATGAGATGCGCATGGCGCTCCCGCGTCCCCCCTGGTCGCGCGAATGCCCTCCTGGTCAGGAGGTCTGACCCAAGACTTTAACCGCCTCTCGGGGGCGGTACGGGATCTGCGGTACGTCGTAGCAGTTCCCGTCCATGTCGCCACCCTGGGTGACCCCGCCCCCGCCGTCCTGCCGACGCACGACGGACAGGCAGGCCCGTCGCGAGGCGGGTGGTTCGTCGAGGGGCAGGAAGGAGACGGGAAGCAGAAGCCCGCGCGCGGTGGCCTCAGCAGCCCGGAACATCGCCGGCATTCGGGCTGAGCTCCACCAGGGCGCACAGCGCCTTCTGGGACACCTTCCAGGTGTCGCCCTCGAGGACGGCCGTGCCCTTGGCGTCCGGCAGGGCCGTGTTGCCGTCGACCATGAGGTTGTAGGTCACGGTCGCCCGCGTGGGCGAGGTGAACTGGATGCCGGTCACCTCCGCGGACACCCGGGCGGCGTTCTTGTCGTTGCCGAAGGCCGTGAGGACAGGACGCAGCGCCTCGCCGTTCTCGAGGAGCTTCACCTTCTCGTCCGTCGGCACGAAGGGGTCGAAGAAGTCCGTCCAGTTCTTCTTGATCTGCTCCTCGGCCGCCGCCGGATCGGCGGGTTCCGCACCGTCAGTAGGGCTCTCTGGAGTGGCTGCTGTCGTCGGGGGCGATGTCGCCGGCCGGGAGCCTCCGTCACCGTCGTCCCCGCAAGCGGCGGCGAGTGGTCCGAGGACCAGAACCGCTGCGGCGGCCCAGGCCGCGGGTCGGCAGTTCCTTGTGCTGAACATGTCGCTCACCACCCGTATCTCGGCTTCCAGCGTCCGACGGTTCGGGGCGCAGTGCAAGAAAGGAGGCGTTTCGATGCCGACGTCCCGACTGCTGTGGTGGGGTGGGATCGCCGCTGTCGCCTGCGGTGCGGTGCTCTGCGTCGTCGGCTGGTACGGCGTCTCCGGCAAGCGGGTGACCGAGCGGCCGCTGCCCTGCCTCGTGTCCGCCACCGTTCCGGGGGGCGCTCCTGGTCGCGGACGCGGTCCTGATCGCGGCCGGAGTCGTGCGGACGGGGAGGGTCCGGTCAGAAGGCGGCCCGGCGCGGCCCGGTGACGGACCGTCGGCCGGGTCCGTGGTGCTGCACGGGCGGGACGTGAGCCGGCTGCACGCGCAGAAGCGGGCAGGCCTCGGTGTGCGCTTCGTGCCCGACGTCGGCGCGGTGCACGGCAGCCTCACCGTCGCGGAGAACCTCGAACTCGCCTCCGGGGAGGTGATGTCGACCGCACCCTGGACGGCTTCCCGGAACTCCGCCCGCTGCTCGGCCGCACCGCGGGCACCCTGTCGGGCGGTGAGCAGCGGATGCTCGCCGTCTCCCGGGCCCTGCCGGCACCCGCCGGTGTCGTCCCGCTCGACAAGCCCGCGCAGGCATGGCCCCCGCGGTGGCCGCCCGTACCTACCGGCTGCTGCGCGGGCTCGACGCCGCGGTCGTCGTCGCCGAGCAGCGGCTTCCGCAGACCTGACGCGGGGGCCCGGAGCCCCGGTGGTCGTGCACCAACTGCGCCGCGGCTCCGTCGTGTTCAGCGGCGAGCCCGTCGAACTCGCCCCGGCCGGACCCGGCCCGTCAGCCGCTCCCGGCCTGCCGTGACCGCGGGGGCCTGTGGGCCGACGTGACACGGCGCGGTTCGATTCGTTGCCGTTTCACGCGTGACCCCCGCGACTGGTCGCACGTTGAACCTTCGTGCCGGGACCCGCCCGGCACACCTGATCAAGTCCGAGGAGCCACCCGTGCCGCGCATGCTCGACGTCAGCGAGGACGTACGCGCCGAGATCGGCGACGAAGAAGCCGACCGGCTGCTCGCCGGCCTGAACGCCCCGGGCAGCTACGACTGCACCTCCTGCCGCACCCCGGGCGATTCCGACCAGGAGCGGACCAGCACCGTGCTGTTCGTGGGCGACGAGACGGCCGTGCTCGCCTTCGCCCACGCCACTTGCATCCCCTCACAGGTGGTGCAGGTCGCGGAGGACCAGCTCCAGGGCGCCGTCCGCTCCATCACCGGCGAGGAGCCGCAGATCCCGGGCGCGGCTCCGCAGCAGGCGGTGCTCGGTGTCACCAGCGGCCTCATCCTCCTCGACGGGGACGTGCACCCCGCCCTCGTCGTGGAGCCGACCGCGCCGATCGCCCGTCCCGGCACCACGGGCCACGGCGGCGACGACTTCCTGCCGCTCCTGATCGAGCAGGGTTTCCTGCCCGTCGGGGACGTGAACCGGCGCCCGTCCCAGCTGCCCGGCTGGTCGGTCCTGATCGCCATGGGGCAGCTGCACGCCGTGCTCCAGCCCGGTACCGGCGGTGGCAGCCCGGTCGCCTGGTGGCAGGCGCACCAGCCGCTCCAGGTCACCGAGGGCTGGCGGACGGCCGCCAACAAGACGAACACGGTCCTCGTCTACGCCGCCCCGGTCGGCTCGATCGGCCAGCAGCCCCGGGAGGACCTGCTGCGGGACGCGCTGGAGAAGGCGGCGGCCAACGGCCGTCTGGTCGCCGCGGCGATGCCGCTCGCCGGCACCTGAGCCGCCCCGACGCCGCCCGGATCCGGTCCGCCGGCGCAGGGACCACAGCGTGCCGGCCGACCGGCCCGGCGGGCACAGACGTACGCCGGGGCCACTCTCCTGCCCCGGCGTACGTCCGCGCGCGCCGGCGACGGCTCGTACCGTCCCCCGGAAGAATGCAGCTCGCCGCAGCCCGCATCCGTGGGACTGCGGCGTCGTTGCAGGTACGTGCACTCATACGACCCCTCCCCCCAGCCCTTCCAGAGCCAGATCCCTTCCATGCGCCCCGCGCGCGACGGTTCGCCGGGCCGCTCGGCCACGCCGATCTACGACGCGTTGTACTCCGAGTACCTCAGGGCGTTCAAGACGCTGCCGGGTGACCGCAGCGGGGAGGAGGATCTGGACTTCAAGGGGTTCGGGGCGGGGCTGCACGGCGTCCGCGGCGGCTTCCTCGGCTACGGGAGCCATACGAGCCACACAGGGCACACCAGCGGCCACTCCGGCTACTCCACCGGTCAGCAGGGCGGCAGGCACTCGCACCAGACCGGCCGGCACGCGGTCCACCAGCCCGCGGCGCTGCCCCCCGCTCCCCGCAAGGGATCCTGACCTGCCGTCAGCGAACGCCGCTGCCCCCGGACCGTGGGCACGGTCCGGGGGCAGCGGCGTCGATGCCTCATCGGCTACTTCTTGCGGCCGCGCTTCTCCCTCACCCGCACCGAGATGTGGATCGGGGTGCCCTCGAAGCCGAACTCCTCACGCAGCCGACGCTCGACGAAGCGGCGGTAGCCGTGCTCGAGGAAGCCGGACGCGAACAGCACGAACCGCGGCGGCTTGGTGCCGGCCTGCGTGCCGAACAGGATGCGCGGCTGCTTGCCGCCCCGGATCGGGTGCGGATGCGCGGCGACGATCTCGCCGAGGAACGCGTTCAGCCGGCCGGTCGGGACACGCGTCTCCCAGCCCGCCAGCGCCGTCTCGATCGCCGGGACCAGCTTCTCCATGTGGCGGCCGGTGAGCGCGGAGACGTTCACCCGGGGCGCCCAGGCGACCTGCTGCATCTCGGTCTCGATCTCACGCTCGAGGTAGTAGCGGCGCTCCTCGTCGAGGTCGTCCCACTTGTTGTAGGCGACGACGATGGCGCGGCCGGCCTCGACGGCCATGGTGATGATGCGCTGGTCCTGGACGCTGATGGTGTCCGTCGCGTCGATCAGGATGACCGCGACCTCTGCCTTCTCGACGGCGGCGGCCGTGCGCAGCGAGGCGTAGTAGTCGGCGCCCTGCTGGAGGTGGACGCGCTTGCGGATACCGGCGGTGTCGACGAACTTCCAGGTCACGCCGCCGAGTTCGATGAGCTCGTCGACCGGATCACGGGTGGTGCCCGCGAGCTCGTTGACGACGACGCGCTCCTCGCGGGCGACCTTGTTGAGCAGCGACGACTTGCCGACGTTCGGACGGCCGATCAGGGCGATCCGGCGCGGACCGCCGACGGCGGTGCCGAAGGTCTGGGCCGGCGCCTCCGGCAGGGCCTCGAGGACGGCGTCGAGCATGTCGCCCGTGCCGCGGCCGTGCAGCGAGGACACCGGGTGCGGCTGCCCGAGGCCGAGCGACCACAGGGCCGTCGCGTCGGCCTCGCCGCTGGGTCCGTCGACCTTGTTGGCGCAGAGCACGACGGGCTTGCCGGCCCGGCGGAGCAGCTTGACGACCGCCTCGTCGGTGTCGGTCGCGCCGACCGTCGAGTCGACGACGAAGACGACCGCGTCGGCGGCCTCGATGGCGTACTCGGCCTGGGCGGCGACGGAGGCGTCGATGCCGAGGACGTCCTGCTCCCAGCCGCCGGTGTCGACGACCTTGAAGCGGCGGCCGGCCCACTCGGCCTCGTAGGTGACGCGGTCGCGGGTGACGCCGGGCTTGTCCTCGACGACCGCCTCGCGGCGGCCGATGATGCGGTTCACCAGGGTCGACTTGCCGACGTTCGGGCGGCCGACGACGGCGAGGACGGGCAGCGGACCGTGCCCGGCCTCCTCGATCGCGCCCTCGACGTCCTCGACGTCGAAGCCCTCTTCCGCGGCGAGCTCCATGAACTCCGCGTACTCGGCGTCGCCGAGCGCTCCGTGGTCGTGCTGGTCGTTCATGAAGTCCGTTCCTCGTTCGTCACTGGACCGTGTCAGTCGCGCGGCCCATTACTCAAGTCTGTCCTAGCGCCCGGTGAGGCGCTTCGCGTCCGCCAGGTGGGCGGTCAGGTGCTCCTGGATGCGCACCGTCGCCTCGTCGAGCGCCTTGCGCGTGCGGCGTCCGCTGCCGTCCCCGGCCTCGAACGCGTCACCGAAGACGACGTCCACCTTGCTGCGCAGCGGAGGCAGCCCCTTTATCAACCGTCCGCGGCGCTCGGTGCTTCCCAGCACCGCGACCGGGACGATCGGGGCGCCGCTGCGCACCGCGAAGTACGCCAGCCCGGCACGCAGGGAGGCGAAGTCTCCCTCACCGCGGGTGCCCTCGGGGAAGATCCCGAGGACGCCGCCGTTGTCCAGCACGCCGAGCGCGGCCGTTATGGCGGTGCGGTCGGCGGTCGTACGGTCCACCTTGACCTGTCCGATCCCGATGAGGAACGGGTCCAGGGGGCCGACGAACGCCTCCTTCTTGATCAGGAAGTGCACGGGCCTGGGCGCGGTGCCCATCAGCATCGGCCCGTCGATGTTGTGCGCGTGGTTCACCGCGAGGATGACCGGCCCCGCTGCCGGCACCCGCCACGCGCCGAGGACGCGCGGCTTCCACAATCCGTACATCAGCCCGATGCCGATGCCCCGCCCGACGGCCGCGCCCTTCTGTGAGGGAACGGTCACCGGGCGGCCTGCTTCCGCGTGCTGTCGGCCGCGCCCCGCTTCTCGTCGTTGCCGGTCGCGCTCCGCCTCGACTCCGCTTCGGCCGAGTGCCCCTCGACCTGCGCTGCGTCTCGGTTCCGCCGCTCCTCGACGAGAGTGACGACGCATTCGATGACCTGCTGGAGCGTGAGGTCCGTGGTGTCGACCTCGACCGCGTCGTCCGCCTTGGCGAGCGGAGAGGTCTTACGGCTGGAGTCGGCCGCGTCCCGCTTGATCAGGGCTTCGCGGGTGGCCGCGACGTCGGCGCCCTTGAGCTCGCCGCTGCGGCGGGCCGCCCTGGCCTCCGGGGACGCGGTCAGGAAGATCTTCAAATCGGCGTCGGGCAGGACGGTGGTGCCGATGTCACGGCCCTCGACGACGATGCCCTTCTCGGCGGCCTTGGCGATGGAACGCTGCAGCTCGGTGATCCGGGTGCGCACCTCGGGCACCGCGCTGACCGCGCTGACCTTGGCGGTGACGTCCTGCTCGCGGATCGGGCCGGAGGCGTCGAGGCCGTCGACGGTGATCGTCGGTGCCGACGGGTCGGTGCCGGACTCGATCACCGGCTTGCCGGAGGCGGTCGCGATCGCGGCAGGGTCGGACATGTCGATGCCGTTGCTGATCATCCACCAGGTGATCGCGCGGTACTGCGCGCCGGTGTCGAGGTAGCTCAGCCCCAGCGCGGAGGCGACGGCCTTGGAGGTGCTCGACTTGCCCGTGCCGGAGGGGCCATCGATGGCGACGATCACGGATTCCACGGTGTCGGACACCTTCCTGGTTCGTGGGAGTGGGCACGGCGGGAGTGCCGAGGGGCCCAGCACAAGGTTACCGAGTGCGGACGACCACTTCTGCACCCGTACGCCGGGGCCCCGGAGCGGCCCCTTGACACGGCCCTCGGACGCTCCCTCGGCCGGCCGCCCGGAAGCGGCCGAGCCGGGTCCTGCCACTGCTCCGTTCCGCCTCCCGGCCGGGAAGCGCTCCGAGCCGCCGGCCGTCTACTGACGGATCGACCAGCCCCGTTCCCGCAGCGCGGCGGTGAGCACCGGCGCCGCCGTGGGCTCGACCATCAGCTGGACGAGTCCGGCCTGCTGCCCGGTCGCGTGCTCGATGCGGACGTCCTCGATGTTCACGCCGGCGCGGCCGGTGTCGGCGAAGATGCGGGCCAGCTCGCCCGGCTGGTCGCTGATCAGTACGGCGACGACCTCGTAGGCCGCCGGTGCCGTGCCGTGCTTGCCCGGCACCCGTACCCGTCCGGCGTTGCCGCGCCGCAGGACGTCCTCGATGCCCTCCGCGCCGTCCTGGCGCTTGGACTCGTCGGAGGACTGGAGGGACCGCAGCGCTCGGACCGTCTCGTCGAGGTCGGCCGCGACGCCGGCCAGCACGTCGGCCACCGGCCCGGGGTTCGCCGAGAGGATCTCCACCCACATCCGGGGGTCGGAGGCCGCGATCCGGGTCACGTCGCGGATGCCCTGCCCGCACAGCCGTACGGCGGTGTCGTCGGCGTCCTCGAGGCGCGCCGCGACCATGGAGGAGATCAGCTGCGGGGTGTGGGAGACGAGGGCGACCGCCTTGTCGTGGGCGTCCGCGTCCATCACGACGGGCACGGCACGGCAGAGGGCGACCAGCTCGAGGGCCAGGTTCAGGACCTCGGTGTCCGTCTCCCGGGTGGGGGTCAGCACCCAGGGGCGGCCCTCGAAGAGGTCGGCGGTGGCGGCCAGCGGGCCGGAGCGTTCCTTGCCGGACATCGGATGAGTGCCGATGTAGGCGGACAGGTCCACGCCCATCGCCTCGAGCTCCCGGCGGGGGCCTCCCTTGACGCTGGCCACGTCGAGGTAGCCGCGGGCCACGCCGGCGCGCATGGCCTCGGCCAGCGTGGTGGCGACATGCGCCGGGGGCACGGCGACGACGGCGAGGTCGACGCGGCCCTCCGGCCGCTCGTCCGTGCCGGCTCCGAGCGCGGCGGCGGTGCGGGCACGCTCGGCGTCGTGGTCGACGAGGTGCACGGCGACGCCGCGTCCCGCGAGGGCCAGCGCGGCGGACGTGCCGATCAGTCCGGTTCCGATGACGAGCGCGGTTCTCACTGGGCGATGTCCTTGCGGAGGGCGGCGGCTGCGCCGAGGTAGACATGGGCGATCTTCGACCGGGGCAGGTCGGACTCGACGTGCGCGAGGATGCGGACGACGCGCGGCATGGCCCCGGCGATGTCGAGTTCCTGCGCGCAGATCAGCGGCACGTCGACGATGCCGAGCCCGCGCGCCGCGGCCGCGGGGAAGTCGCTGTGCAGATCGGGGGTGGCGGTGAACCAGACGCTGATCAGATCGTCGACGGCCAGGCCGTTGCGCTCGAGGATGGCGGTGAGCAGCTCGCCGACCTGCTCGCCCATGTGTCCGGCGTCGTCCCGTTCCAGTTGGACGGCTCCGCGGACCGCTCGTACCGCCACGTCGTGCTCCTTCGTTCCTACCTGCCGGTCCTGCCGGCCGGGTGCTCCGTTTCAGCGTAGTCAGCGCGCGGCGCGGCGGCCGCGGCGACCGCTCTGCGAGACACGTCGACTCTGCGAGTCGCGGGCCGTCCGGTCCGGCCGCTCCCTGGGACCGACCGTGCGTGGAGGCGCACACTGGGCCTGGGCCGGCGGGCGGACACGACTGCCCGGTTGCTTCTTCTCCGCCCGTTCGGGGGCCAGGATGCTCGTGCCCCGGGCGGTCGGGGGCGACGAACAGAGGAGAGTGTCATGGACACGAGCCGACGGACGGTTCTCGCGGTGGGTGCGGCGGGCGCGGCCGCACTGGTGGCGGGGTGCGGGAACGGAGACGGTGAGGAGGATCCGGCCACCCGGCCGCCGGACGCCACACCCACGGAACCCGGGCAGGACTCCCCCGCGCCAGGTGGCGAGGAGCTCGCCAGGACGGCGGACATCCCGGTCGGCGGCGGCAAGGTCTTCGCCGACAAGAAGATCGTGGTGACGCAGCCGGAGTCCGGCGACTTCAAGGCGTTCTCCGCGGTCTGCACCCATCAGGGCTGCACGGTCGCGAACGTCTCCGACGGAACCATCAACTGCCTGTGCCACGGCAGCAAGTTCGGGCTCGCGGACGCTTCCGTGGAGGCGGGCCCGGCGACGAAGCCCCTGCCGCAGGAGCGGATCACCGTCTCGGGGGACTCGATCCGGCGGGGCTAGGCCCTGTCAGGGCGCGACCTGGCGCTTCCCGTAGCCTCTCGGGCATGACGCCGCTGACACTTGTCCGCGACCACACGGTCTACTCCTGTGTCATGGGGTCGCGCGCCTTCGGGCTGGCCACCGACGACAGCGACACCGACAGGCGCGGTGTGTTCCTCGCGCCCACGCCGCTGTACTGGGGCTTCGAGAAGCCGCCGACGCATGTCGAGGGACCGGCAGAGGAGCAGTTCTCCTGGGAGCTGGAGCGCTTCCTCGAACTGGCGCTGCGCGCCAACCCGAACGTGCTGGAATGCCTGCACTCCCCGATCGTCGAGCACGTCAACGAGACCGGTCGCGAACTGCTGTCCCTGCGCGGGGCGTTCCTGTCGCGCCGCGCCCACGAGACGTTCGTCCGCTACGCGACGGGCCAGCGCAGGAAACTCGAGGCGGACGTGCGGCAGCACGGCGCACCGCGCTGGAAGCACGCCATGCACCTGCTGCGTCTGCTGGGCAGTTGCCGCGATCTGCTGCGCACGGGCGAGCTGGTGATCGACGTGGGTGCGGACCGCGAACGGCTGCTCGAGGTCAAACGGGGCGAGGTGCCGTGGGACCGGGTCGAGTCCTGGATGACCCGCCTCGCCGCCGAGGCGGACACGGCCGAAACCACCTCCCCGCTCCCGCCCGTCCCGGACCGGGCCCGGGTGGAGGACTTCCTGGTGCGGGTCCGGAGGGCGTCGGCGGGCTGAGAGATGACCGGCCGGGCACGACCGTGGACGGTCCCGGCTCAGGCATCCCAGAGCGCACCCAGCGTGACGAGCTCCCCGCGGTACTCGATCCGGTCCGCCCACTCGCGCGGCCACGCGCCGGCGCCGAGGTGGGCGCCCGCGAACGCGCCCGCGAGGCAGGCGATCGAGTCGGAGTCGCCCTTGGTGCAGGCGGCCCGGCGGAGGACCGTGAGCGGCTCCTCGGGGAACATCAGGAAGCACAACAGGCCGGTGGCCAGCGCCTCCTCCGCGATCCAGCCGTCGCCGGTGGCCAGGCAGGGGTCGAGCTCCGGCTCCGGTGAGCGCACCGCGGTGGCGAGCCGTTCGAGGATCTGCAGGCACTCGTCCCAGCCGCGCGCGATGAAGGCCTCGGGCGTCGCGTCGTGCGAGTAGGTCCACAGGTCGCCGAGCCAGCGGTGCAGGTACCGGCTGCGGTTCTCGTACGCGTACGAGCGCAGCTGGCCCACCAGACCGGTCGGCTCCGCCCCCTGCGCCAGCAGGAACACCGCGCGGGCCGTGAGGTCGCTCGCGGCGAGGGCGGTCGGGTGGCCGTGGGTGAGCGCCGCCTGCAACTGCGCCGCGCCGGAGCGCTGTTCCTCGCTCAGGCCCGGTACGAGGCCCACGGGTGCGACGCGCATGTTCGCCCCGCAGCCCTTGGAGCCGATCTGGCTGGCCGCCTGCCACGGCAGGTCGCTGTCCAGCTTCTGGCAGGCGACCAGGCAGGTGCGGCCGGGGGCCCGGTTGTTCTCCGGCGAGTGGTACCAGTCGACGAACTCCTCGCGCACCGGCCTGACGAGCCGGGACGCCACGAGCAGGCCGCGCGACATGGCCGTGCGGATCCCGCGTGCGAGGGCGAGGGTCATCTGGGTGTCGTCGGTGACGATCGCGGGCGTGGGGAGTTCCATCTGCCGCCAGGGCCCGCACTTGGCGAGGATGGCGGGCACGTCGTTGAACTCGGTCGGGAAGCCGAGGGCGTCGCCGAGCGCGAGCCCGGTCAGCGCCCCGGTGGCGGCCTGCTTGGTGATGGTCCTGGTGCTCCTCGTCGTGGTCATGTCTGCTGCCGTCCCTCGGGTCGCAGGAGTGGTGGGTGCAGGGCGGACGCGGCTCCCGCCCGGTAGAGCGCGGCCGGTTTTCCGCGGCCGCCGGTGCGGCGCGGTTCGCCCTCGACGGCCTCGACGAAGCCGGGGGTCGCCAGCACCTTGCGCCGGAAGTTGGGGCGGTCCAGCTCGACGCCCCAGACGGTCTCGTACACCTGCTGGAGTTCGCCGAGTGTGAACTCGCGCGGGCAGAAGGCGGTGGCGAGACAGGTGTACTCGAGCTTGGCGCCGATCCGGCTGTGCGCGTCGGCGAGGATCGTGTCGTGGTCGAAGGCGAGCGGCGTGGCCGAGGAGAGCGGTGTCCAGCGGGCGTGCGCCGCGTCGCCGCCGCCACGCGGCTCCGGCAGGTCCGGTACGAGCGCGGTGTAGGCGACGGACACCACGCGCATCCTCGGGTCGCGGTCCGGGTCGCTGTAGGTGCGCAGCTGCTCGAGGTGGAGGTCGGCGGCGGTCTGCTCCGTCAGGCCGGTCTCCTCGGCCAGTTCGCGGCGTGCGGCGGTCTCCGCGGACTCCCTGGGGAGCAGGAATCCGCCCGGCAACGCCCAGGCGCCCCGGTAGGGCTCCTGTCCGCGCTCGACCAGGAGGACGTGCAGCCGGCTCTCCCTGACCGTGAAGACGGCGAGGTCGACGGTGACGGCGAACGGTTCGAAGGCGTACGGGTCGTAGCCCGCCGGGCGGGTGTCGCTCATCGTTTCTCCGGGAGGGGTTCCGCGAGGTCCCAGCCCTCGGCGATCAGTGCGTCCACGGCGGCGACCGCGATGGCGAGCCGCCGCTCGTGCGGTCCGGTGAGCTCGACGGTGCGGCGGCCGGTGCGGGCGAGTTCCTCGCGGAAGCGGCCGGTCATCCAGGGCCGCAGGTGCTCTCCGTCGCGCAGGCCGTCGTCCTCGAAGTCGACGCCCGTGTGGTCGGTCAGCAGCCACAGGTGCTGGCGGCGCGGCGCGGGGGGCGCCGGGTAGGGGCCGCCCATGTAGCGCTCGTGCCAGATCGTCGTGGCGAAGGCGTCGGTGTCGCAGACGACGACGGGCGAGCCGGCCCGCGCGGCGTGCTCCTCGAGCACCGCCTGTCGCCGTGCGATCAGCGGGAACTCGTCGGAGGAGAACGTGACCTCGTCCCAGCCGGCGCCGGGGCGCCGTGCGCGCAGGGCAGCCAGCTTGTGCTCGCTGAACTCCCGTCCGTACTCGGGCACACAGCGGGTCGGCGCCCACACTCCGCCGCGCCGCCGGTAGTGCTCGGCGAGCGCCCGGGCCATCGTGGTCGTGCCGGTGGACTCGGCGCCGAGGACGACGACCCGCCGGGCGAGCGCGGCGCGCACCGGCGGCTCGAGGAAGTCCCAGCAGCCGAGGGGGTCCTTGCGCACGGCGGTGCCGGAGACCGGGAAGACACTCCGGTCGGGGTCGACGCAGACGGCGTCGGCGCCGAAGCGGCGGCCGAGCTCCGCGCCGTACGCCTCCGAGGTGAAGACGGCGTCCACCCGGCCGGGGACGGCGGCGCGGAAGACGGCCATGTGGGCGTCCCACACATCGGGGTCGTGCACGTCCACCGGGACTTCGTCCATGGTGCCCACGACCCGTACCCCGGGGTGCACTTCGCGCATCCACGCCACGCGGTCGGCCAGCGGGATCGTCTCGACGGACGAGGCGCACACGAGGACGGTGAGCCGTTCGCAGCGGTCGGCCGCCGTCCGTACGAGGTGGTGGTGGCCGGCGTGCGGCGGGTAGAACTTGCCGAGGACCAGGCCGTGTCCGTAGCGCCTCATACGGCCACCGCCTCACGCCGTACGGACAGGTCGCGCGACCAGCCCCGCAGCCCGGCGACGCACAGCGCCATGAAGCCGATGTAGAGCAGCGACGTCAGATAGAGCTCCTTGTACGCGTACAGCGGCACGTACACCACGTCGGCGGCGATCCACAGCCACCACGACTCCAGGCGCTTCCGGCACTGCCCGTACGTCGCCATCAGCGACAGGGCCGTGGTCAGCGCGTCCCAGAAGGGGACGGTGGAGTCGGTGGCACGGTCGAGGAGGAGGGTGAGGGCGAGTGTCCCCATCACCCCCGCCGCGAGCAGCCAGGTCCACTCGGTGCGGGTGGTGCGCCGCACCGGGAGGACGGAAGAACCTGGTCCACCCCCGTGGGTCCAGGTCCACCAGCCGTAGGCGGCGAGGGTGATGAAGACGACCTGCAGGCCGGCGTCGGCGTACAGGCCCGCCTGGGTGAAGAGAAGGATGAAGAAGACGTTGTTGGCGATGCCGATCGGCCAGTTCGCGATGTGCTGGCGGGCGACGAGCCACACACAGAGGGCGCCACTGCCGAAACCGAGGAACTCGGTCCAGCTCACCGGGGTCCCGAGCACGGTGAACAGCGGCTGCTGCAAGGGCCCGAGGATGTCTGCGAGACTCACGCCCGCCCTCCTTAATAGTCATGTTGACTATAAAGCAGCCGCGACGACCGCCACAAGGCTTTTACGACGGCGAAGGGCCCGTGACCTGGCAGGTCACGGGCCCTTTTTCGTACGTTTGTGCCGTTACAGACCGACTTCCTTCATCAGCATGCCGACCTCGGTGTTGGTAAGCCGGCGCAGCCAGCCGGACTTCTGGTCGCCCAGTGAGATCGGCCCGAACGCGGTCCGCACGAGCTTGTCGACCGGGAAGCCCGCCTCGGAGAGCATGCGCCGCACGATGTGCTTGCGGCCCTCGTGGAGGGTGACCTCGACGAGGTAGTTCTTGCCGGTGTTCTCCACGACCCGGAAGTGGTCGGCGCGGGCGTAGCCGTCCTCGAGCTGGATGCCCTCCTTGAGGCGCTTGCCCAGCTCCCTCGGCAGCGGCCCCTGGATGGCGGCGAGGTAGGTCTTCTTCACGCCGTACTTGGGGTGGGTCAGCCGGTGGGCCAGCTCACCGTGGTTGGTGAGCAGGATGATGCCCTCGGTCTCCGTGTCGAGCCGGCCGACGTGGAACAGCCGGGTCTCACGGTTGGTGACGTAGTCGCCGAGGCACTGCCGCCCGTCGGGGTCCTCCATCGTGGACACGACACCGGCGGGCTTGTTCAGCGCGAAGAAGAGGTGCGACTGGGTCGCGACGGTCAGGCCGTCGACCTTGATCTCGTCCTGCTCCGGGTCGACGCGGACACCCTGCTCGATCACGATCTTGCCGTTGACCTCGACACGGCCGGCGTCGATCAGCTCCTCGCACGCCCGGCGCGAGCCCATGCCGGCCCGGGCGAGCACCTTCTGCAGACGCTCCCCCTCCTGGTCGCCGAAGGTCTTGGGGGTCTTGATCTCCGGCTTGTTCGCGTAACGCTCGCGGTTGCGCTCCTCGGAGCGGGCGTCGTACTCACGCGAACGCGCGGGTGCGGTACGGCCGCCACCGCGCTGCGGCGACTGCCTCGGGCCCCCCTTCGCGCCGCCGCGGGCCGCGCCGCCGCGCCCCTTCCTGGGCGCCTCGGGGGTGCCGCCCACGTCGTAGCGACGCTCCTCGGGACGGGGCTTCCCGGCGCGCTTCTGCTTGTCGTCGCGGTCGTTGCCGGCACCGCGGTAGTTACCGCGCCCGCCGCCGCTGCTGCCGCGGCCGCCGCTGTTGCCACCACGGCTCCCGCCGTTGTTTCCGCTGCTGTTCCTGCCGCTGCTGCTTCGCATCAAATTTCCGTCTTGTCGTCTGCGTCCTCACGATCCGGTGCATCCGGATCGAACGACGGAACGCCTTCCTGCGTCTCGGCCTCGATCGCGTCCGCCTCCGGTAGGAAGGGCGCGAGCTCCGGAAGCTCGTCCAGGCCGCGCAGGCCCATCCGCTCCAGAAAGTAGTTCGTCGTCCTGTACAGGATCGCACCTGTTTCAGGTTCCGTGCCCGCCTCCTCGACCAGACCCCGTTGAAGGAGGGTGCGCATGACGCCGTCGCAGTTCACTCCGCGCACCGCGGAGACCCTGGAACGGCTCACAGGCTGCCGGTACGCGACGACCGCGAGGGTCTCCAGAGCGGCCTGGGTCAGCCGGGCGTGCTGCCCGTCGAGCACGAAACGCTCGACCGCCGCGGCGTGCTCCGGGCGGCTGTAGAAGCGCCAGCCACCGGCGACGAGCCGCAGCTCGAAGCCGCGGCCCTGGATCGTGTACTCGTCCGCGAGCTCCCGCAGCGCGTCCGCCACGGCCCTCCTGGGCTGCTCCAGCACCTTGGCCAGGTGCTCCTCCGTCGCCGGCTCGTCGACGACCATGAGGACGGCCTCGAGCGCGGGCTTGAGCTCGCTCACTGCTTCTCCTCCACGACTTGATCGAACTCGTCCGTGACGGCCACCGCTTCGGCCCCGCCCCCGGCCCACACCACCATCAGCTCTCCCAGCGCCTCCTCCTGGTCGAGGGCGACCGCCTTCTCGCGGTAGAGCTCCAGCAGGGCGAGGAACCGGGCGACGACGGTGAGGGTGTCGGGAGCGTCCTCCGAGAGCTCACGGAACGACGCCCTGCCCCGCTCCCTGAGCAGGGCGACCACGACCTCGGCCTGCTCCCTGACGCTGACCAGCGGCGCGTGGATGTGGTCCACGTACACCTGCGGCTTCGCCTTCGGCTGCATGGCCTTCACCGCGAGCTTGGCGAAGCCCTCCGCGCCGATGCTGATGACGACCTCGGGCAGCAGCTCCGCGAGGTGGGCCTCGAGCCCGACGGTACGGGGGTACCGCCGCGCCTCCTCGTCGAGGCGCCGGTCGAAGATGTCGGCGATCTGCTTGTACGCGCGGTACTGGAGCAGCCGGGCGAAGAGCAGGTCACGGGCCTCCAGCAGCGCGAGGTCCGCCTCGTCCTCGACCTCGGCTGCGGGCAGCAGCCGGGCGGCCTTGAGGTCGAGCAGCGTCGCGGCGACGACGAGGAATTCGGTGGTCTGGTCGAGGTCCCAGTCGGGCCCCATGGCCCGGATGTACGCCATGAACTCGTCGGTGACCTTGGAGAGTGCGACCTCGGTCACGTCGAGCTTGTGCTTGGAGATGAGCTGCAGCAGCAGGTCGAACGGCCCCTCGAAGTTGACGAGCCGCACGGTGAACCGCCCGTCCCCACCACCGACGGCATCGCTCGCCCCGTGCTGCTCCTCGGAACCGGCTCCAGCGCGTCCCGCACCCCCGGCGGCCGTCGGCGCACCGCGTGCCGCCTCCGGTCCGCCGGACCGATCGCCGCCGGCGTCGCCGCCGTGCGGCGCACTGGCCTCCGGCTCCGGAGGCTCGCCCTCGGCATCGGGAAGGGACGGGGTCGGGAAATCGACGGCCTCCGGCTCCCGAGGGTCGGCCCCGGTCTCGGGAAGGAGTGGGGGCGGGGAATCGACTCCCCCGGCCGGCGCGCCAAGGGCCGCCTCCGGCCGCTCCACGCCTGCGGGGCCGTCGCCGTCGGGGCCGGCCGGGCTCTTGCCGGCCTCCTCGTCGTCGCGCAGCGCACGACGCCCGGGCTCCGGGGGCTCGCCCCCGGTCTCGGAAAACGAGGGGCTCGGGGAATCGACCGCCTCCGCCGACGCGACCGGGGCCCCCTCGGGCCGATCGCCACCGTCGTGCGGCGCACGGGCCTCCCGCTCCGGAGACTCGCCCTCGGCGTCGGGAAGGGAAGGGGCCCCGGAATCAGCCGTCCACTCCGCCATCGTGTCGTCGTCGAGCGGCGCACGGGGCTCGGGGGCCGGGGGCTCGCCCGCGGTTCGGGGGAGGGGCGGGGTGGGGGGAACCGCTCCCTGGCGCGACGCGCCCGGCCCCCGCCCCAAGGCACGGCGGCGGGACGGGCCGGGCGGGTCGTCGTTCGGGGGCATGGCGGTCCAGGGAGCGGGAGGAACAGGCGCGCCCGCAGGCTACCCGCTCAGCGACCCCTCAGGCGTCTCACGAGGATGCTCGCGTCGCCCCGCTGCTCGAGGTCCGCAAGGACCACCGCCACCGCCTCGCGGACGATCCGGCCGCGGTCCACGGCCAGGCCGTGCTCGCCGCGCAGCACCAGCCGCGCGTGCTCGAGGTCCATGAGTTCCTCGGCGGAGACGTAGACCGTGATCTTCTCGTCGTGGCGTTCGCGCCCGCTGGGCCGGCGGTTCGCGCCGCGTCCCCGCCTGCGCGGCGCGGCGCCGGCGGCGGGGCCCGCGGCCCCGCCCTCCTGGGGGCGGCGCGCCTTGGGCGTCATCGCCCGTCCGGCGGCGGCCGCGGCGTCCGTGGCCCGGCTGCGGCCCTCCTCGGCGGGGTCCGCGTCGGCCGCGGAGTGCTCCTCGGACGACGAGGCGGACGTGGACGAGGAGGCCGGCTCGGCCCCCGCCTCGTCCGGTTCGCCCTGCGCCGGCACCCGCGGTTCACCGTTGGCGTTCGACGTGTTCTGAGCGTTGTTCGGGGTGCTCGGGTTCCCCTGCTTGCGCGGGGACGACGACTGCAGCGCCATGCCCCCGGTCGTACGGAACAGCTCGTCGGCCCCGGGCAGACTCACTCGGCGTGACACCGGGCGAGCACCTCCCTGGCGAGCTGGCGGTATGCGGCGGCGCCGACGGAGTTCGACGCGTAGGTCGTGATCGGCTCACCGGCGACCGTGGTCTCCGGGAAGCGGACGGTCCGCCCGATGACCGTGTGGTAGACGTGGTCGTCGAACGCCTCGACGACCCGCGCCAGCACCTCGCGGCTGTGCACGGTCCGCGAGTCGTACATCGTGGCGAGGATGCCGTCGAGTTCGAGGTCGGGGTTGAGCCGCTCCTGAACCTTCTCGATCGTCTCGGTCAGCAGCGCGACACCACGGAGCGCGAAGAACTCGCACTCGAGCGGCACTATCACCTTGTGCGCCGCGGTGAGCGCGTTGACGGTGAGCAGGCCGAGCGACGGCTGACAGTCGATCACGATGTAGTCGTAGTCGGACATCAGCGGCTTCAGCGCGCGCTGGAGCGTCGACTCGCGCGCGACCTCGCTCACCAACTGCACTTCCGCGGCCGAGAGGTCGATGTTGCTCGGCAGCAGGTCCATGTTGGGCACGGCGGTCTTCAGGAGGACCTCGTCGGCCGACATGCCCCGCTCCATGAGCAGGTTGTAGACGGTGAGGTCGAGCTCCATCGGGTTGACGCCGAGGCCCACCGACAGCGCGCCCTGCGGGTCGAAGTCGACGAGCAGCACCCGCCGTCCGTATTCGGCGAGCGCGGCGCCCAGGTTGATGGTCGACGTCGTCTTGCCGACGCCGCCCTTCTGGTTGCACATCGCGATGATCTTGGCGGGGCCGTGGTCGGTCAGCGGGCCCGGGATCGGGAAGTACGGCAGCGGACGCCCGGTGGGGCCGATCCGCTCGCGGCGCTGACGGGCAGCGTCGGGCGCGAGGGTGGCCGCGTACTCGGGATCGGGCTCGTACTCGGCATCGGGGTCGTAGAAGTGCCCCTCGGGGACTTCCTCGTAGGCGGCGAAGTGGGTGGACTCTCGGCCACTCTCGTTGCCGGCCATGGCGTTCACGTGTTGGCCGTCCATCATCTTCATCGTGTGGGCTGTCGTCATGTGCGTCGTGTGCTGGTGCGTCGCGAAGGTGCGGACAGCGACGGAGCCGACATCCTCGAGACCGGACGACGGGCCCTGGCCCGCCGGAACCGTTCCTGGCCGACCACCCCCGGGAGTAAATGTCGACTCATTCACAAGTCGTCTTACCTCCTTGGACCGTGACCAGGAAACTTATCGATAGGTCAGCGTGGCACCATGCCGACGGTTTGCGACTCTATGGCGTGTCACCGGTCCGCAGCAACACAATCCGCCGGACCCGGCCCGATGTGTCGGCAATCGAACACCCCTCTGTCAAGGGCGCACAGGCCGTTCCGCGTGCCTCCGCCCGCACGTTTCGGGGGTTCGCGAAACGGTTAAAGGGTTACGTTCGAGGCGAGTTGAACGAGCCCCGCAAAGCGGGCGGAGACGAGTCCGGCCGGACCTTGCTGAGCAAGGTCCGGCCGGACTCGTGAGGTTGACGCCGCTGGTTGACCGATCAGCCGAGCAGCGCGCTGAGCTCGACGCTCTCGAGGCCGTGCGCCTCGGCGACCTCACGGTAAACCACCTTGCCGTCATGGGTGTTGAGACCCTTGGCGAGCGCCGGGTCACGGCGCAGCGCCTCGACCCAGCCGTTGTTCGCCAGCGACACGATGTAGGGCAGCGTGGCGTTGGTCAGCGCGTAGGTGGAGGTGTTCGGCACCGCGCCCGGCATGTTGGCGACGCAGTAGAAGACCGAGTCGTGGACGTTGAACGTCGGCTCGGCGTGGGTGGTCGGACGGGAGTCCTCGAAGCAGCCACCCTGATCGATTGCAATGTCGACAAGTACACTTCCGGGCTTCATCTTGGCGACGAGCTCGTTGGTGACCAGCTTCGGCGCCTTGGCTCCGGGGATGAGCACGGCACCGATGACGAGGTCGGCCTCGACGACTGCCTTCTCCAGTTCGAAGGCGTTGGAGACGATCGTCTGCACCTTGGTGCCGAAGATCTTGTCCGCCTCGCGCAGCTTGTTGATGTCCCGGTCGAGCAGGGTCACGTGGAAGCCCATGCCGACCGCGATCTGCGTGGCGTTCCAGCCGGAGACGCCGCCGCCGATGACGACGGCCTTGCCGGCCTGGGTGCCGGGGACGCCACCGGGGAGCACACCACGGCCGCCGGCCGAACGCATGAGGTGGTACGCGCCGACCTGGGGGGCGAGGCGGCCCGCGACCTCGGACATCGGGGCGAGCAGCGGCAGGGTGCGGTTCACCTCGACCGTCTCGTAGGCGATCGCCGTGGTGCCGGACTCCAGCAGGGCGTCGGTGCACTCGCGGGAGGCGGCGAGGTGCAGGTAGGTGAAGAGGGTCTGGTCCTTGCGGAGACGGTGGTACTCCTCCGCGATGGGCTCCTTGACCTTGAGCAGCAGGTCGGCGGTGGCCCAGACCTCGTCGGCGGTGGGCAGGATCCGGGCTCCGGCCGCGACGTACTCGTCGTCCGTGATCGACGAGCCGACACCGGCGTTCTGCTCGACGAGGACCTGGTGCCCGTTGCGCACGAGCTCGTGCACGCCGGCGGGGGTGATGGCCACCCGGAACTCGTTGTTCTTGACCTCGCGGGGGATGCCGACCTTCACGTCGATCACGGTCCTTGACTCAGGGGATTTATCGGTCGATGACGCGCGTACCCAGATGCACGCAGGCATACCGGGACACACCACGAGAAGCTGTGGCGTTGCCAGTCTAATGAAGGATTTCCCGCTGTCTAGCCTTGCAAAGCATTAATCTTCGAGCGAACTGCCACGGATTTCGTAGGTTGAATCCTCTGTTCCAAGCATTCTTTCCGCGGTGGTGCGGTGCAGCCCGGCCGCCGCCGGGTCGCCGAGCCGGTCCAGGGTGTCGGCGAGCCTGAGCCGGAGCGCTGCCTGGAGCCGTGTGTCCCCGGCCCGCCGGGCCAGGTCCACCGCGTCCTGGCAGGTCCGCAGGCATTCCTCCGGTCGGCCGGCGTACTCCTGGACGCGGGCCGCCTCGCTCAACGCCCGCGCCTGGGACGGAAGATCACCGACCTTGCGATGGCCGGCGGCGGCCGCCCGCCAGCTGCGCAGCGCCTCCCCGTACCGTCCCGCGTAGGTGTGCACGCTGCCGAGCCGTCCGTACAGCCGCGCCTCGTCGGCACGCTCACCGCGGGCCTGGCGCTGCGCGAGGGCGCGGCCGTACCAGTCGGCCGCCCGCTGCCAGTCGCCCAGCGCCTGGTACGCGCCGCCTACGGATTCCATCGCGCGGCCCGTCGCGTACGGGTCGTTCGCGGCGCGGCCCGCGTCGAGCGCGGCCCGGTAGCGGGCCAGCGCGTCGGCGGTGCGGCCGGTCTGCGCGTCCAGGTCGGCGAGGTTGAGCAGCGCGGCGGCCTGCTCACGGTGCAGTCCGCGCCGCTCGGCGACGTCGAGGACCAGTTGGTGCAGCCCGTACAGCTCGGGGGCTGCCGCCTCGGTGCCCCAGTGCGCCGCCAGTGCCCTGACCAGGGCGGCGACGAGCCGGCGTGCCAGGGTGTCCAGCTCGCCGTCGTCGACGACGAGCCGGGCGGCGGCCAGCAGCTCCGGCCGGCCGGCGCGCAGCCACTCACCGGCTGCCCACGCCGAGGTGAACCGCAGGGCGCGGGGCAGGGCGGCCAGTTTCTTGCGGGCCGGGGAGCCTTCGGGCTCGGTGATCGCCCGGCAGGCCTGGAGCCGTCGTACGGTCCGCTCGAGCATCCTGGCCCGCGCCAGCTGCACCTCGGCGGGCCGGTCGGTGCTCTCCATCAGGGTGCGCAGCAGCGGCGCGAGCGCACCCGGTACTTCGAACGAGGCCCCGGCACGGCGCAGCAGTCCGAGCCCCGCGAAAAGATCGAGGGTCTCCTGGGCGGCCGAGACGGAGCATCCGGCGAGCGCGGAGGCGGTGTGCGCGTCCGCGCGGCCGGCGGGCGCGAGGGCCAACAGCCGCAGGGTGCGCGCGGCCGACTGCGGCAGTGATTCGTACACCAGCCGGAACGCCCTGGTCAGGGGCCTGGCGCCGGTCGGCCGACCCGCGTCGTCGGGGAGAGTGCGCAGCCGCTTGGCGGCGTCGGCGACGGAGGCGTTCGGGCGGGCCGCGAGCCAGCCGCCGACCAGCACCAGCGCGGCGGGCTGGCCGCCGCACTCCTCGGCGATCGCCTCCGCCGCCTGCGGGTCCACCGTGATCCGCACGGACCCGGTGAAGGTGGTGAGCAGCTCGATCGCGGACTTGGCGTCCATTCCGCCGAGCGTGCAGGGCCTCACGTCCGGGATGCCGGTGAGCGGGCCCTGGGACACGGCGACCACCAGGCAGTCCGGGTTCTGCGGCAGCAGCAGGTCGACCTGCTCGGCGTCCGTGGCGTCGTCGATGAGCAGCAGCACCCTGCGTACGGCGAGGGCCTCGCGCACCATCTCGGTCAGTTCGTCTTCGCCCGCGCCGGGCGGCGAGGCGATCCGGAGCCGGTCGAGCAGTCCGCGTGCCGCCTGGTCCATGGGGACCGGCCGGCCGTCCGGCTCGGTGAGCCGGACATAGAGGATGCCGTCGGGGTAGCGGTCGCCCAGCCTGAGGGCGAGCTGTTGCGCCAGCGCGGAGCGCCCGGAGCCGGGCCGCCCCGCGATCAGGAGCACCCGTGCGCGGGGCGCCTTGCGGCCGGCGAGCGTGTCGAGACCGGCGCGCTCGATGTCGGCGACGAGCGCCTTCAGCTCCCGCTGTCGTCCGAAGAACAGCCCGCCGGGGTGCGTGCCGTCCTGCCCGGGCTGCGTCCCGCTGCGGGCCTGCCCCGCACCACCCGCCGGCACGGGCCCCCCGACTCCGCGCGGCGCCTGTGGCGCCGGGGATGACCCGCCGCCTGTCGGAGGGGCATCGGAGTCCTTGCCGATCGCCACCGGACCGGGCTCCGCCAGCCCGTGTACTTCCGGACCGGGCTCCCCGAGCAGCCCGACTTCCGCAGGGTCGCGTTCAGCCTCGGCGCCCGCCGCCGAGCCGCGCTCTTCGGGTACGTCGGCGTCTGCCTGGTCCCGCTCCAGGGCCGCATCAGCCCCCACACGGCCACGCTGCGGCACTCCGGTTCGCGCCGGGACCGGTTCGGGACGTTCGGAGGACGCCGCTGGGCCGGCCTCCGGGGACCCGCCCACTCCCGAACCGGGTTCGGGACGTTCGGCTGACGCCGCCGAGTCGGGTTCCGAAGGGACGGCGGACGGCGCCCGGCCCACATCGGAAGCGTCGGTGGCCCCCGGTTCTTCGGCGTCCTGCCGCCCGGGACCCCCCGTCCCGGGCCCGGCGGCCTCTTCGGCGGCGGGCCCGGCGGCCGCAGGGGCCGGCGCCCGGGTCAGGGAAACCACGCGCGGGCCCGGCGAGGCATCATCCGGCCCCTCGGGGCGGTGGGCCGGCTCAGGAGGGACCGACCGGTCGGGGCCGTCCAAGTCCAGCGCCTGATCCGTCACGGGCCACGCTCCAGTCCGCCGTGCACGAGCCGAGCCCGACGGGGCTCCGCGCGGGCGATTCGAGCGTAGTTCACGCTCTGCGACGATCCGTGCGGAGCACGGCGCAGTCGTCGCCCGATCGGATCAGCGGATCGTCACATCACGTACGGCCGGACGGGGTGGTCACGCCTCGAAAGGCCGCGCCGGCCACGGCGCCTCCGCCGGGCGCAGAGCGTCGAAGCCCTCGCCCCCACGGGCCGCCACCGCGGACAGCACGCCGACCACCAGGCACGTGTTGTGGAGATCCCCGGCGAGCACACCCTGGACCAGTTCGTCGAGCGGCACCCGGGCCAGCTCCATGTCGGCCTCCTCCTCGGAGACCTCGAAACGGTCGCCCTCGGCCTCGGACAGTTCCCGGGCGAGGAAGATCCGCACCGCCTCGTCGCAGCCGCCGGGGGTGGTGTAGACGTCGGCGAGCACCCGCCAGTCCTCGGCCTTGACGTGCGCCTCTTCGTACAGCTCGCGCTGCGCGGCGTGCAGCGGGTTCTCCCCCGGCACGTCCAGCAGCCCGGCCGGGATCTCCCACAGCTTCTGCCGTACGGGGTGCCGGTACTGGCGGAGCACGAGGACGCGGCCCTCGCCGTCGAGGGCGAGCACGGCGACCGACCCCGGGTGCACCTGGTAGTCACGCTTGACGACGGTGCCGTCGGGCATGACGACATCGTCGGTGCGGACGCTGGTCTTGTTGCCCCGGAACGGCGTCGTGGTCGCGGTGACCTGCCAGTGCTCGGGCGTGTCCTTGATGGCCATCGAAAGCGTCCTTCCACCCACACAACGGAAACCGGGGTACGGATCCTTCACAGGTCCGTACCCCGGTCAACCGTATCGTCTGGCGTGTCACTGACCGGACTTGCGCTCCACGGCCGCCTTCACCAGACCGGCGAAGAGAGGGTGCGGACGCGTCGGGCGGGACCGCAGCTCCGGGTGGGCCTGGGTGGCGACGAGGTAGGGGTGCACCTCGCGCGGGTACTCCACGTACTCGACGAGCTTGTTGTCGGGGGACGTGCCGGAGAAGAGGATGCCCGCCTTCTTCTCGAGCTCCGCGCGGTAGGCGTTGTTCACCTCGTAGCGGTGGCGGTGGCGCTCCTCCACGTAGGGCTCGTCGCCGTAGACCTCGCGCACGATGGAACCCTCCGCGAGCTTCGCCGGGTACAGGCCGAGACGCATGGTGCCGCCGAGGTCGCCGGCGCCCTCGACGTACGCCAGCTGCTCCTCCATGGTGGAGATCACCGGGTGCGCGGTGGCCGCGTCGAATTCGGTGGAGTTGGCGTCGGTGATCTCCGCCAGGTTGCGCGCGGCCTCGATCACGATGCACTGCAGGCCCAGGCAGAGGCCGAGCAGCGGGATCTTGTTCTCGCGGGCGTACTGGATGGCGCCGACCTTGCCGTTGACGCCACGCTCGCCGAAACCGCCGGGGATGACGATCGCGTCGACGTCGCCGAGCTGCTTCGCGGCACCCGCCGGGGTCTTGCAGTCGTCGGAGGTGACCCACTTGACCTGGACACGGGCCTTGTTGGCGAAGCCGCCGGCGCGCATGGCCTCGGTCACCGACAGGTAGGCGT
This sequence comes from Streptomyces sp. OZ13, assembly GCF_052068155.1. Taxonomy (NCBI): domain Bacteria; kingdom Bacillati; phylum Actinomycetota; class Actinomycetes; order Kitasatosporales; family Streptomycetaceae; genus Streptomyces; species Streptomyces sp. OZ13. Next base: position 161,166 of record NZ_JBQHCZ010000017.1, read on the forward strand.
CGGGCAGGTCGATGTACTTGCCGACGAGCGCGACGGTGACCTCGTGGTCGGGGTTGTGGACCCGGTCGAGCAGGTCCTCCCAGACCGTCCAGTCGACGTCGCGGAACGGCAGGTCGAGCTTCCGCACGACATAGGCGTCCAGGCCCTCGGTGTGCAGCACCTTCGGGATGTCGTAGATCGACTTGGCGTCGATGGCGGCGACGACCGCAGCCTCGTCGACGTCGCACATCAGCGAGATCTTGCGCTTGATCGCGGTCGGCACGTCGCGGTCGGCGCGCAGCACGATCGCGTCGGGCTGGATACCGATGTTGCGCAGCGCCGCGACCGAGTGCTGGGTCGGCTTGGTCTTCAGCTCGCCGGAGGGGCCGATGTAGGGCAGCAGCGAGATGTGCACGACGAAGACGTTGTCGCGGCCGACCTCGTGGCGGACCTGGCGGACGGTCTCCAGGAACGGCAGGGACTCGATGTCGCCGACCGTGCCGCCGACCTCGGTGATGACGACGTCGACGTCGTCGGTCGCCATCCGGCGGATACGGGACTTGATCTCGTTGGTGATGTGCGGGATCACCTGCACGGTGTCGCCCAGGTACTCGCCTCGCCGCTCCTTGGCGATGACCTGCGAGTAGACCTGGCCGGTGGTGACGTTGGCCGAGCCGTCGAGGTCGACGTCGAGGAAGCGCTCGTAGTGGCCGATGTCCAGGTCGGTCTCGGCGCCGTCGTTGGTGACGAACACCTCACCGTGCTGGAACGGGTTCATCGTGCCGGGGTCGACGTTCAGGTACGGGTCGAGCTTCTGCATGGTGACCCGCAGGCCCCGTGCCTTGAGCAGCGCACCCAGGCTGGAGGCCGTGAGGCCCTTGCCGAGGGAGGAGGCGACACCCCCGGTGACGAAGATGTGCTTGGTCGTCATGGATTTGGGCGGCATCGCCAAGAGGGGGCTCCCGTGGTCGCGAAGTGAGGTGCGTACCGGCTGCCGACCCGGATCGGGGGGCGCCGTCGCTGCGGTTTCGGGGCCTTCCGGCCACCGGTCCACGGGGTACCAGGGTATCAGCGACGGGGGTGGGCCGCCGCCCGGCCGCGCCCGTGTACTCGTCCCGGCGGCGCCGGAGGTACCGTGACCACAACGCGCGGGAACCGCTCACCGCGGCCCACGGGCCGCTCACCCGTTCGCCGCACCTGTGTTGCGGGGACCCGACACAGATCGTCGACGTGCGTCGTATCCTGCTCGGAAACTCGCTGCCGAGCCGGACCTGTGCACGGACGACATCCCCAGACCGTCACCCGGAACACGGCGCCCCCCACCAGGCACGTGGCAACACCTCCCGCGTGGTGTTTTTGGGGTCGCCGCGGCTTGTCAACGACCCTTGACCGCAGTAAGCGCCCCGCGGGGCGGACATGGCCGTTCGACTGGAGATGCACGTGGCCGGGCGCATCGAGGATTACGCACTCATCGGAGACATGCAGACCGCAGCACTGGTCTGCCGGGACGGCACAGTGGACTGGCTGTGCCTGCCCCGCTTCGACTCGCAGGCCATTTTCGCCGGGCTGCTCGGCACCGAGGAACACGGTTTCTGGCGGCTCGGGCCGGCGTTCGAGCCGCACGGCGAGGCGCCGGACGCGACCCGTCGCACGTACCGCGGCGACTCGCTGATCCTCGAATCCGAGTGGGACACCCCTCGGGGCACGGTCCGAGTGACCGATTTCATGCCGCCGCGTGACGGTGCGCCGCAGCTGATCCGGATCGTTGAAGGCGTCTCCGGCCGGGTGCGGATGCGCTCCGCGCTGCGGATGCGTTTCAGCTACGGACGGATCGTGCCGTGGGTCCACAAGGTCGACAACCGCACGGTCGGTGTCGCCGGCCCCGACTCGGTGTGGCTGGACTCGGACACCGACACGTACGGCAAGGACCTCACGACCTACTCCGACTTCACCGTCGCCCCCGGCGACCGGATCACCTTCACGCTCAGCTGGCAGCCCTCGCACAAGGAGCAGCCGGCCCTTCCCGACCCGCAGGGCTCGCTGGAGGCCACCGCCGAGTTCTGGCGCGAGTGGGTGGACCACTGCACGTACCACGGCCCGTACCGCGAGGCCGTGGTCCGCTCGCTGATCACGCTGAAGGCCCTCACGTACGCGCCGACCGGCGGGATCGTCGCCGCGCCCACGACCTCGCTGCCGGAGGAGATCGGCGGCGTGCGCAACTGGGACTACCGCTACACCTGGCTGCGTGACGCGGCGATCACCCTCTCCTCGCTGCTGCGCACCGGCTACCGCGAAGAGGCCCGCGCCTGGCGCGAGTGGCTGCTGCGGGCCGTCGCCGGCGACCCGGAGAACCTGCAGATCATGTACGGCATCGCGGGCGAACGCGAACTCGGGGAGGCGGAGCTCGACTGGCTGCCCGGCTACGAGAACTCGGGTCCCGTGCGCGTCGGCAACGGCGCCGCGCACCAGCTCCAGCTCGACGTGTACGGCGAGGTCACGGAGGCCCTGCACCTCGCGCACATGACCGGCCTCGCGCGCAACGACTACGCCTCGCTGCTCCAGCTGAAGCTGATCCGCTACCTGGAGAAGCACTGGGACCAGCCCGACGAGGGCATCTGGGAGGTCCGCGGGCCGCGCAGGCACTTCGTGCACTCCAAGGTGATGGCGTGGGTCGCGGTCGACCGGACGATCAAGCTGATCGAGTCCGGTGACGCGGACGGGCCACTGGAGCGCTGGCGCGATCTGCGTGACGAGATCCACCGCGACGTCTGCGAGAAGGGCTACGACCCGGAGCGCAACACCTTCACCCAGTCCTACGGCTCCAAGGAACTGGACGCCTCCCTGCTGCTGATCCCGCAGATGGGCTTCCTGCCGCCCGACGACAAGCGGGTCATCGGCACGATCGAGGCGATCCAGCGCGAACTGTCCACCGAGGACGGCTTCATCCTGCGCTACCCGACCGAGGGCGCGCACGAAGGCGTCGACGGGCTGCCCGGTGACGAAGGCGCGTTCCTGGCCTGCTCGTTCTGGATGGCGGACGACCTGGCGATGATCGGGCGGGTGGACGAGGCCCGGCGGCTGTTCGAGAGGCTGCTGTCGCTCCGCAACGACCTCGGGCTGCTCGCGGAGGAGTGGGATCCGAGGCTGCAGCGGCAGGTGGGCAACTTCCCCCAGGCCTTCAGTCATGTCCCCCTGATCGACACGGCGCTGCGGCTGACCGCGTCCGGGGCCTACGGTGGCTAGGAGTCCGCTGTTGTCCTTGGAACTGTCGCCCCGGTAGCGTCCTCGGCCATGGAAACGCAGGGCGGCATCACCGTGCGGCGGGCACTGGAACTCCCGGGCCTCCGCAGCGGACTCCCGGAGGTCCTGGCCGGCGCCGACCGGCTGGAACGCACCGTGCGCTGGGTCCACGCCGGTGAGGTGCCCAACATCGCCTCCCTGCTCAAGGGCGGGGAGCTGCTCCTGACGACGGGTCTCGGCCTCGGGACCCGTCCGGTGGAGCAGCGGGCGTTCGTCCACCGGCTCGCGGAGCGCGGCATCGCCGCGCTGGTCGTCGAGCTGGGCCCCCGTTTCTCCCGGCTGCCGGCCTCGATCGTGGAGGCGGCGCGGGCGGCCGGTCTGCCGCTGGTGCAACTGCACCGGGAGGTGCCGTTCGTCACGGTCACCGAGGAGATCCACACCGAGATCGTCAACGGCCACTACGCGCTGCTCCAGCAGGCGGAGGAAGTGCACCGCCGCTGCACGGAGGCCCTCCTCGGCGGCGGCGGGGTGCCCCAGGTGCTCGCGATCCTCGCGTCCTTCACGGGCGACCCGGTGTTCCTCGAGACCCCCGACGGGCAGCTCCTGTACGCGGCGGACACCCCCGGCGGCGAACCGGGCGCCGCCGACCCCTTGCAGGTGTGGCAGGGGCTGCGGGGCGGCCGGCAGGACGGCCCCCCGGCGAACGCGGTCCTCGTCGACGTGCCCGGCGGCGGACGAGGGGCGGGCGCGGTCCGTGCCCGGCTGGTGCTGCTGGCCGTGTCGTCCCCGGTGCTGCCGGTGCACCGGATGGCGGCCGAGCGGGCGGCGGGCATCCTCGCCGTGGTGCTGATGCAGGCGCGCCAGGAGGAGGAGCTCGCGGCACGCGGCCGGGGCGACTTCCTGACCGACCTGGCGGAGGGCCGCATCACGCCGGAGGACGCGCCCGCGCAGGCCAGGGTCCTCGGCTTCAAACCGGGCGCGGGGCCGCTGCTGCCGGTGGTGATGCGGATCGCGGCCGAGCTGACGCCCAGCGGCAACTGGTCGGTGCTGGCACGGGCGGTCTCCGAGGAACTGTCGTCGCTCGGGGTGCCGGTGCTGCTCGGCGTCCGGCCGGTGGAGGGCCGGGTGCCGCTCCTCGTCGGACTGCGCGCGGAGGGGGACCGGACCGCCGCCGCGGACCGGGTGGCCCAGGCGCTGCGCGCGGGGGTGGCCCGCGCCGGGCTCGAAAGGGCCGGCGCGCACCCGCCGGTCGTGGTGGTCGCCGCCGCGGGCGGCTGGGCCGCGGCCGGCGCCGCGCTGCGCCACGCGGCGGAAACGGCAGCCGCGGCGCAGGGGCTGGACGACCGGCCCTGGTACGACGCTCGCCGCCTCGACATCGACCTGCTGCTGTGGCGACTGCGCGAGCATCCGGACCTGGCGGCGTTCGTCGACCGCGCGATCGGGCCCCTGCGGGCCCATGACGCGACGTCACGCCCTCCGCTGCTCCCCACCCTGGAGACGTATCTGGCCCACGCGGGCCGCAAGGCCGAGACGGCGCGGGAACTGCACCTGAACCGGCAGACCCTCTACAACCGGCTGGCCCGGATCGGGGAACTGCTCGGCACCGACCTGGAGGACCCGGAGACGGTCCTCGCCCTCAGCCTGGCGCTACGGGCCCGCCGCCACACCCGCTGACCGGGAGGGGCTCGGCCGCTACGAGCCGGTGAGCGCCAACTCGTCGTAGACGCTGAGGACCTGCGCGACCGTCTCGTCCTCCGTCGGCCAAGTCCCCGCCTGTGCCCGGCCCGCCTGCGAGAGCCACGCCCGGCGCGCCGGGTCGGACAGCAGGCGGGTCACGGCGGCCGACAGGGCGACGGGGTCGCCGTAAGGGATCAACTCGGCGGCGTCCCCGACCAGTTCCGGCACCCCGCCGACCGCCGTGGCGACCAGCGGCACGCCCAGCCTCAGTGCCTCCTGCGCGAGCAGTGAACGGGCCTCCCAGCGGGAGGGCAGTACCGCCACGTCCGCCGCGGCCAGCAGCGCGGGAACGTCGTCGTGCCGGCCCAGAAGCCGGACCTGCAACTCCTCGGCCGTGATCCGGCGCTGGAGCGCTGCCCGCTCGGGCCCTTCCCCCGCGATCAATAGGAGCGGCGCGGGGTCCAGGGCGCTCCAGGACCCGGCGGCGTCGAGCAGCGTGCCGTAGCCGCGGTGCCGCTCCAGGCTGCCCACGGCGACGAGTAACGGGTGGCCGACGACGCCCAGTTCGGCGCGGAGCTTCGCGTCAGGAGCGGGCGGGACCTGCGGGGCGGGCGTCGCCACCGGGGCGAGCCTGGCATCGCGGGCGCCGCAGGCACGGGCCCGGTCGACCAGCTCCGAGCAGGTACCGAGGACAACCGCGGCCGCGCGTACGGCCCTTCGTTCGAGCAGCCGCAGGACCGCTGCCCTCGCGCCCTCGGCCTGGGCCGTCGTGTGCCAGGTGACGACGAGCGGGATGCGGGAGCGCTGCGCGCCGAGGGCGAGCGAGGCGCGCACGGCGGCGTGGAGCCCGTGCGCGTGCACCACGTCCGCGCCGGCGCACGCCGCGCGCAGTGCGCCGAGGGCCTGAGGGTCGCTCCGGCGCGGGACCGGCGCGAAGTGCGCGCAGGCGCCCCGGAAGTCGTAGACGTCGTCGATGCGGGCGGGGGCGCACACCGTCACCCGCACGCCCCGTGCCACCAGCCCCGCGGCCAGCGACCTGACGTGCGCGCTGCTGCCCGCACTGCCGCCGCCCAGCACTTGGACCGTACGCAGCTGTGTCACCCGCCAAGGATGCCAGTCCGTACGGACGTTCCGGCACCGTCCGGGTGTCGTGCCGGTGTACGTACGCGGCTCCGGCGGACCGGGATCACTCACATGGGTGAGCCGGCGAGGCGGCTGACCTCGGGCGAGTGTCCGGCCGGCGCCGCCCGTGCCCCTCGGCTACGCCCTCGAGACCGACTTGAAGCACGGACCCGGCGCGCCCGCCCCCGGCGAAAGCCCCCGGGGGCGCGCGACCCTAACCGTCGGCGCGTGCCGTGGCCAGCAGCTCCTCCGCGTGGGCACGGGCCGTCTCCGAGTCCTCCTGGCCCGCCAGCATCCGCGACAGCTCCCGTACCCGGTCCTCGCCCTCGAGGACGGTGACGCCGCTCCGTGTGACCGTGCCGTCGTTGGTCTTCTCGACCAGCAGTTGGCGGTCCGCGAACGCCGCCACCTGCGGCAGGTGCGTCACCACCACCACCTGCGCCGACTTCGCCAGCTTGGCGAGCCGGCGCCCGATCTCGACCGCGGCCTTGCCGCCGACCCCCGCGTCGACCTCGTCGAAGAGGTACGTCGGCACGGGATCGGTCCCGGCGAAGACCACTTCCACGGCGAGCATCACCCGGGACAGCTCACCGCCCGAAGCGCCCTTGGCGATGGGGCGCGGCGGGGCGCCGGGGTGCGGGGCCAGGAGCAGTTCGACCTCGTCGACGCCGGAGGGCCCGTACACCACGCAGCGGCCGCCGACCTCGACGCCGGAGGCCTCGTCGGCGGACTCCGTCTGCCGGACGGCGAACGACACCCGCGCGTGCGGCATCGCGAGCGAGGCGAGTTCCTCCGTCACGGCCTCGGCGAAACGCGCGGCGGCCTCCGTGCGAGCGTCGGTCAACGCCTGGGCGAGGCCGGACAGCTCGGCGCGCAGCGCGTCCCGTTCGGCCGTCAGCTCGCCGATGCGGTCGTCGTCGCTGTCGAGCTCGGTGAGCCTGACCGCGCCCTCCTCCGCCCAGGCGAGCACGGTGGTGATGTCCTCGCCGTACTTGCGGGTCAGCTGCGTCAGTGCCGCCCGGCGCTCCTCCACCGCGGCCAGCCGCAGCGGGTCGGCGTCCAGGTTGTCGGCGTACCCGGCGAGCTCTCCGGCCACGTCGCCGAGGAGGATGGAGATCTCGCCGATCCGGTCGGCGAGCGCCGCCAGCGCCGGATCGTGGGACCGTACGGCATCCAGCGCCCGTCCCGCGCCTGCGACCAGGGTCGTGGCGTCGACGACCTCCGGGTCCTCCGGGTTGCCCGCGAGACCCGCGTGCGCGACCGAGGCGGCGGACGCGAGGGCTTCCGCGTGGCCGAGCCGCTCCGCCTCCGCCGCGAGTTCGACGTCCTCACCGGCGCGGGGTTCCACGGCGGCGATCTCGTTCAGGCCGAAGCGCAGCAGGTCCGCCTCCTGGGCCCGCTCGCGTGCCCGTGTGGTCAGCTCCTCGAGCTCCGTGCTGACGGCGCGCAGCCGCCGGTAGGCGGCCGCGTACTTGGCGTGCGGGACGGCGACGGCGTCACCCGCGTACCTGTCCAGCGCCTCACGCTGTCTGGCGGGCCGCAGCAGGCCCTGCTGGTCCGTCTGGCCGTGCACGGCCACGAGCTCGTCGGCGAGCTCGGACAGCATGCCCACCGGCACGGAACGCCCCCCGAGATGCGCCCGTGAGCGCCCCTCGGCAGAAACGGTCCGGCTGACCAGCAGCGTGCCGTCGTCGAGCTCGGCGCCGGCCTCCTCCGCGCGCAGCGCGGCCGGGGCGTCGGCGGAGACCCTGATCCGGCCCTCCACGACGGCCGACTTCGCACCGATCCGCACCAGAGCCGGATCGGCCCGCCCGCCGAGCAGCAGCCCAAGGCTGGTGACGACCATGGTCTTGCCGGCGCCCGTCTCGCCGGTCACCGCTGTGAATCCGGGCGACAGCTCGACAACAGCGTCGTCGATGACCCCGAGTGACCGTATCCGCATCTCCTCCAACACGGACACGACCATACGAGGTCCGGCCCCCGGTGTGCGACGGACCCCGGCGTCCGATTCACTCTCCCGGGCAATACCGGAGCCCGGGAAGGCGTGACGGCGACCGCCGCGACCCGTCACCGTCCGTGCCGGGACAGGCGGGACCGGGCCGGGGTGCCTCGCGCGGGAGCACCCTCCGGTCCGGTCCCGTGGCGCCCGCAGGCGCCGTCCTGTGCGACGCCCCCTACTGGGGCGCCCCGCGCCAGCCGGAGACCGGCAGGGCGAACTTCGCCACCAGCCGGTCCGTGAACGACGCGTGGTGCAGCCGGGCGAGCCGCACGGGCACGGCACCCCGCCGGACCTCCACACGCGCCGCGTGCGGCAGTTCGACGGTCCGGCGCCCGTCGCACCACAGCACACCGTGCGGGGTGTGCGGCTGGACCTCGACCGCCAGCACCGAGGTCGGCGACGTCACGAGAGGCTTCGCGAACAGCGCGTGCGCGCTGATCGGCACCATCAGCAGCGCTTCCACCTCGGGCCAGACCACCGGCCCGCCGGCCGAGAAGGCGTACGCCGTCGAACCGGTCGGCGTCGCGCACACGATGCCGTCGCAGCCGAACCCGGTGGCCGGCCGGCCGTCGATCTCCAGGACGACCTCGAGCATCCGCTCCGGCGACACCTTCTGCACGGCCGCCTCGTTCAGCGCCCAGTCGCGGTGCACCACGTCGCCGTTGGAACGCACGATCACATCGATGGTCATCCGCTCCTCGACCTCGTAGGCGCGGGTCACGACCCGGTCGACGACCTTGTCGAGGTCGTCGCGCTCCGCCTCCGCGAGGAAGCCGACCCGCCCCAGGTTGACGCCGAGCATCGGCACCCCGGAGGCACGGGCGAACTCGGCGCCCCGCAGCAGCGTCCCGTCGCCGCCGAGGACGATCAGCAGCTCACAGCCGTCGAGGACCTCCGGCGTCGCGTCGACGACGGTCTCGACCGAGGCGGGCAGCGGCAGGTCGACCGCCTCCGCCGCCAGTACGCGTACGCCGATGCCGCAGCGCAGCAGACCCTGTACGACGAGTTCGGCGCTGCGGATCGCCGCGGGCCGTCCCGTGTGGGCGAGCAGAAAAACAGTACGTCTCGAAGTGTTGCCGTTGGTGCCCGGTGTCGTTCCTGATGTCGTGGTCAACGAGGTCCCTCCGCCACTGCGCGGTCGACGTCCGCAGGATCCAGCTCGGGCGCCCCGGCCCTGAGCCACAGAAAGTATTCGACGTTGCCCGAGGGTCCCGGTAGAGGGCTGGCAGTGACGCCCCGCACGCCGAGACCGAGCTCCGCCGCCCGGCGCGCGACGGCGCGTACGGCGTCGGCCCGCAGTTCGGGACTGCGCACCACTCCCCCGCTGCCGAGGCGTTCCTTGCCGACCTCGAACTGCGGCTTGACCATGAGCACGAGATCCGCGTCGGGCGCGCTGCACCGCACGAGAGCGGGCAGCACGAGCCCGAGCGGAATGAAGGACAGATCGCCCACCACAAGGTCCACCGGCTCTCCGTCGATCGTCTCCAACGTCATTTCTCGCACGTTGGTACGGTCCTTGACGGTGACGCGTTCATCGCTCTGCAGGGACCAGGCGAGCTGTCCGTAACCGACGTCGACGGCGACGACGTGCCGGGCGCCCGAGCGCAGCAGCACATCGGTGAAGCCGCCGGTCGACGCCCCGGCGTCGAGGGCCCTGCGGCCCTCGACCTTCAGACCGAGCGGTACGAAGGCGGCGAGCGCGCCCGCGAGCTTGTGTCCGCCGCGCGACACGTAGTCGGGGTCGCTGTCGTCGGCGGCGACGACGATGGCCGCACTCGTCTCCACCTGGGTGGCGGGCTTGGTGGCCGTGTTCCGGCCGACGGTCACCCGCCCCGCGGCGATCAGCTGGCTCGCGTGCTCGCGCGACCGCGCGAGTTTCCGGCGTACCAGCTCTGCGTCGAGACGGCGGCGGGCCACTCCTGCCACGTGCGGTTCAGCTCCTGTAGTTGTGCGGTTCCGGCTGGGGTCCCGGGCGGGTGTCGAGCGCGGTCAGCGCGTCCCTGAGCCCCCGGTGTACATCCTCGTACACCTCGAGGTGTCCGTCCGCAGCGAGGTGGTCGACATCGCCCAGCCGCTCCAGCAGCGCGTCGACACCGGCGTCGCCGGTGGGCACACGCTGCACACCCAGCGGCGCTGGACCCGCCGGGTCGTACGCCTCCGCCGCCGGCACGCCGCCGTCGGGCTCCTGCGGACCGGGGGCGGGCATCGAGTCGCTCATGCCCAGACGCTACCGCGAAGCCCTGCGGTAACGTCGCCGCCGATGGCCACCACGCAGGAGTGCCGCGGCGCGCTCAACACACTCTCCGACAACCTGGCGACGGCGAACGGCGACGTACGGACCGCCGCCGCCCTCGACCGTTCCCTCAGCTGCCACATCACGGACCTGGACGTCACGTTCACCGGCCGGCTGGCGAACGGCCGGATCATGGTGACGGACACCGCACAGGGACCGCCACGTGAGAAGGCCCAGATCCGCCTCGCGATGACGGGCGACGACCTGGTGTCGATGGTGGACGGCTCGCTGAACTTCGCGAAGGCGTGGGCGTCGGGGCGGGTCCGCCTGGAGGCGAGCTTCCGCGACCTGCTGCGCCTGCGCACGCTCCTCTAGCCGCGGCGCGTTTCCCCACCCCGCCCCTTCCCGAAACCGGGCTCCGCCCGGGCCCGTCACCGCGCTCCGCGCGGTGTTTCGGGGGCTCTGCCCCCGGACCCCCGCGCCTCAATCGCCGGCGAGGCTGAAGTTGCCAGGCAACTTGAGCCCGCCTGGGGGCACCTCCCACGGCCGCCAGGCCGTAGGGGGAGTTTGAGGGCACCGCGCGGAGCGCGGTACGCCGCCCGCAGGGCGGTACGGGGTCCGGGGCCTGCCCCGCCACGCGGCGGAGCCGCACATCAGTACAGCGGGAAGGGGCGGGTAGGGGAACCGGCCCGCCGCAGGCGCCACGCACCGGCACGCGCCGCCCACCCCACCCTCACGACACCTTCGCGCCGACCCCCCGCCGCGACGCCGGGATCACCAGCGGTGTGCCGGATTCCGGGTCCTCGATGATCTGGCTCTTCACGCCGAACACCTGCTCCACCAACTCCGCCGTGACCACCTCCGACGGCGCTCCCTCCGCGACGATCCTGCCGTCGCGGAGGGCGACGAGGTGCGTGGCGTAGCGCGCGGCCTGGTTGAGGTCGTGCAGGACGGCGACCAGCGTGCGCCCCTGCGACTCGTGCAGCTCCGCGCACAGGTCCAGTACCTCGAGCTGGTGCTGGATGTCGAGGTAGGTGGTCGGCTCGTCGAGCAGCAGCAGCGGCGTCTGCTGGGCCAGCGCCATCGCGATCCAGACCCGCTGGCGCTGTCCGCCGGACAGCTCGTCGACGTACCGGTCGGCCAGCTCGCCGACCCGCGTCGCGGCCATCGACTCCTCGACGATCCGCTCGTCCTCCGGCGACCACTGCCGCAGCAGTCCCTGGTGCGGGTAACGGCCGCGCGCCACGAGGTCCGCGACCGTGATCCCGTCGGGTGCGATGGACGACTGCGGCAGCAGCCCCAGTGTCCTGGCGACCTTCTTCGCGGGCAGTGAATGGATGGCCTCCCCGTCGAGCAGGACCCTGCCCTTCGTGGGCTTCAGCATCCGCGAAAGGGCCCGCAGCAGCGTCGACTTGCCGCAGGCGTTGGGGCCGACGATCACGGTGAAGGAGTTGTCGGGTATCTCGACGGACAGGTCCTCCGCGATGACCCGCTGGTCGTAGCCGAGGGTGACGGATTCCGCGGTGAGGCGCTGCATCGTCGTCGTACTCCTGGAGTTCTCTGTGAGGCGGGCGGCGGTCGCCCCGGCGCCCGTACGCATGTCCTTGACCCTGTCCGTGTCCGTACCCGCCGTCATATCCGCCCCGCCTTGCGTTCGGTGACGAGCAGCCAGAGCAGGTAGCCGCCGCCGAGCACCGCCGTGACGACGCCGACCGGCAGCATGCGGTCGCCGAAGGCGTTGGTGGCGGTCCAGTCCGCGACCAGGAGCAGGGCCGCGCCCATGACGGCGGCCGCGGCCAGGTTCGGTCCGGGCGAACGCGTGAGCCGGCGGGCCAGCTGGGGTGCGCTCAGTGCCACGAAGGCGATGGGCCCCGCGGCGGCCGTGGCGACGGCGATGAACAGCACACCGGACCCCATGAGGACGATCCTGGTGCGCTCGACGGGGACGCCGAGCGCGTACGCCGCGTCGTCACCCATCTCCAGCATCCGCAGCGGCCGTCCGTGCGCGAACACGACCGGCATCAGTACCGCGCACATGCCGGCCAGCGGCCACACCTGCGCCCAGTCGCGGCCGTCGAGAGAGCCGGTCATCCAGAGCGTGGCCCTGGTGGCGTCGACGAGGTTGGCCTTGGTGATCAGGAAGTGGATGACCGCCGTGAGCATGGCGGCGACGCCGAGGCCGACGAGTACCAGCCTGAAGCCCTGCACCCCGCGCTTCCATGCGAGCGTGTAGACGGCGATGCCGGTGACGAGTCCGCCGGCGACCGCGCCGCCGGCGACGGCGAGCGAGCCGCCGCTGAAGAGCACGATCACGGTGAGCGCGCCGACGGTGGACCCCTGGGAGAAGCCGATGACGTCGGGGCTGCCGAGCGGGTTCCGGGACAAGGACTGGAAGATCGCGCCGCTGAGGGCGAGCGACGCCCCGACGAGTATCGCCACCAGCACCCGCGGCAGCCGCACGTCCTGGACGATGAACTCCTGTGCGGCGGTGCCGTTTCCGAGGAGTGTGGCGGTCACGTCGCCGAACGACATCGGGAAGTCGCCGCTGCCGATGAGGACCACCGCGACGGCCGCCGCGGCCATCGCGAGCAGCGTGACGACGGACGCCGCGCGGGCGTCGAGCCGTACGGACAGCCCGCCCGGCGTGCGTATTGCTTTCACGGCCTTCACAGCTGGGCCATCCTCTTGCGGCGTACGAGTTGGATGAAGACCGGCCCGCCGATCAGTGCGGTGACGATGCCGACCTGAAGCTCGGAGGGCCGGGTGACGACCCGGCCGACGACGTCCGCGCCGAGCAGGAGGACGGGCGCGAGGACCGCCGCGTACGGCAGGATCCACCGCATGTCCGGGCCGGTGACGGCGCGGACGACGTGCGGGATCATCAGACCGACGAAGACGATGGGGCCGCAGGCCGCGGTCGCCGCACCGCACAGCAGGGTGATGGCGAGCATCGACAGGACGCGGGTGCGGGTCAGGTGCGCGCCGAGCGAGCGGGCGGTGTCGTCGCCCATCTCCATCGCGTTCAGCGGCCGGGCCAGCAGCATGGAGAGCACCAGTCCGGCGGCGATGAACGGCAGGACCTTGCTGATGGTCCCCATGTCGGCGGAGGCGAGCGAACCGACCGTCCAGAACCGCAGCCGGTCGAGCGCGGCCGCGTCCAGCAGCTGGACGGCGTTGATGTAGCCGTACAGTGCGGCGGTGGCGGCCGTGCCGGCGAGCGCGAGGCGTACGGGGGTGGCGCCGCGGCTGCCGCCGAGGACGTACACGGCGGCGGAGACCATGGCGGCGCCGAGGAACGCGAACCACACATAGCCGGTGAGCGAAGTGACGCCGAGGAAGCTGATGGCGGAGACGACCGCGGCCGACGCGCCCGCGCTCACGCCCAACAGGCCGGGTTCGGCGAGCGGGTTACGGGTCAGCGCCTGCATCACCGCGCCGGCGACGCCGAGAGCCGCGCCGACGACGAGCCCCAGCAGGGTCCGCGGGAGGCGGACGTCCCTGATGATCACGTCGTTGCCGGTGCCCGTGCTGTGGAACAGCCCGTCCCACACGTCGGAGAGCGGAATCGACTTGGCGCCCACGGCGATGCTCGCGACGCAGATCAGCAGCAGGACGCCGCACGACACCAGCAGCCCCAAGGCACGCAGGGCGTGGCGCTTGGGTGTTGCGGGTGCGGACGCAGGCTCCGCGCTCCGTTTCGGGGGACTCTCGACCAACACGATGGTTAGGTTAGCCTACCCTCGCATCGCCTCTCGGGGAGAGGCTGCCGGCCGGGGAGTCCTAAAAGCCCAGCCGGGCCAGCGCCTTCCCCGCGTCGAGGGTGCAGGAACCGTCGCCCGCATTCGTCCACGCGGCACCGCACAGCGCGCGCAGGCCGTCCAGCGGATCGCCGTCGCCGTCGAGCGACAGTTCGTCCCCGCGCGCCGACGCCGTCCATCCGCCGCAGCCGAACAGGCCGTCGCGCTCGGTCACTTCGGGCTGCCCGGTCAGCATGCCGCGCAGGTCGGCGTCCACATAGGTCGGCCGGTGCCGCAGTACGGCCGTGAGCAGCTGCGCCGCGTCCGTCACCCCGGTCAGTACGAGCAGCGAGTCGACGCCGCCGTTGAACGCCCCCTCGATGTCCGTGTCCAGCCGGTCGCCCACGACCAGCGGCCGCTCGGCACCGGTACGCAGGATCGTCTCCTTGTGCATCGGCGGCAGCGGCTTGCCCGCGATCTGCGGCTCGGCCCCTGTCGCGATCCGGACGACCTCGACGGCGGCACCGTTGCCGGGCGCGATGCCGCGGGCGCTCGGGATCGTCAGGTCGGTGTTGGAGGCGAACCACGGCACACCCCGCGCGATCGCGTAACAGGCCTCCGCGAACCGCCCCCAGGGCAGCTCGGGACCGCCGTAGCCCTGCACGACCGCGGCGGGGTCGTCGTCCGCCGACTCCACCGGCACGAGGCCGCGCTCGCGCAGCGCGACCCGCAGCCCGTCGCCCCCGATCACCAGCACCCGTGAACCGGGAGGCACCTGCTCGGAGATCAGCCGGGCCACCGCCTGCGCGGAGTTGATCACGTCGCCGGGCCCGGTCGGGATGCCCAGCTCGGTCAGATGGGCGGCCACGACATCGGGGGTGCGCAGCGCGTTGTTCGTCACGTACGCCAGGTGCATGCCCCGCTCCCTGGCCGTCGCCAGCGACTCGACGGCGTGCACGATCGCCTCACCGCCCGCGTACACGACCCCGTCGAGGTCGAGCAGGGCGGTGTCGTACGCCTCGCTCAGCGCCCGTGTGCTTCCGCTCGGCCGGTTCACGCCCTGCTGACTCATCCGCTTCCGCTCCTCGCTGGTTCCCGCGCTCCCGGTGACCGGGTCCACTCCCCCGATCATCGCTCATGCCGTCACGCGCATACGATGCCCTGATGAACAACGAAGGTCCTGCGGCCGATGGCGGCCTGCATCTGATCCCGTTCCGCGGACTGCGCTACGTCCCCGAGCGGGTGGGCAGCCTCGCCGCCGTGACCTCGCCGCCGTACGACGTGGTCGTCAGACCGGACGGCCTGCACCACTTGGAGTCGGCGGACCCGCACAACATCGTGCGCCTGATCCTTCCCCAGGCGACCACCCCGGAGGACCGCCACCACCAGGCCGCGCAGACGCTCACGCGCTGGCTCGAGGAAGGCGTCCTCGCCGCGGACGACCGGCCCGCCCTGTACATCTACGAGCAGCGCAAGGGTGATGTGCTGCAACGCGGCGTCATCGGGGCGCTGGCGCTCTCGGAGCCGTCCGACGGCGTCGTCCTGCCCCACGAGGGCGTCATGCCGGACATCGTCGCCGACCGCGCCTCCCTGATGCGCACGACGGCGGCGAACCTGGAACCGCTGCTCCTCACGTACCGCAGCTCCGGCAAGGCCACGGGCACGACGGCCGTCATCGAGCGCACCGTCCGGCGCTCGCCGCTGCTGTCCACGACCACGGAGGACGGCTTCGGCCACCGCCTGTGGTGCGTCACGGACGAGGAGGAACTGGCCGAGGTCCAGGAGGACCTGAAACGGCATCAGGCGATGATCGCCGACGGCCACCACCGCTGGGCGACCTATCTGCGGCTGCGCGCGGAACAAACGTCGCCCGGCCCGTGGAACTACGGCCTGGTGCTGCTGGTCGACTCCGCCCGCTACCCCCTTCAGGTACGGGCCATCCACCGCTTGTTGCACGGCCTGCCGGTCGACCGGGCGCTCACCGCATTGACCGGTTCCTTCCGTGTCACGCACCTCGACGTACCGCTGCCGCAGGCCCTGGACACCCTGGCCGACGCCGCCGGCGAGGGCAATGCCTTCCTCCTCGCCGGGGACGGCCGGTTCCACCTCGTGGACCGTCCGGACGCCGGACTGCTGAACCGCACGGTGCCGAGCGGTCCGCCGGAGGCGTGGCGCACCCTGGACGCCACGGTGCTGCACTCCACGCTCCTGGAACAGGTGTGGCAGATCCCTGACGACCCCGGGCACATCGCCTACATCCACGACGCCCCGTCGGCCGTGACCAAGGCGGAACGCGACGGCAGCACAGCGGTGCTGATGCACCCGGTCCGGGAAGACGTCGTGCGGGAGCTGGCGCTCCAAGGCGTCACGATGCCCCGCAAGTCGACGTCGTTCGGACCGAAGCCGGCGACGGGACTGGTTCTGCGGAGCCTCGCGCTGGACTGACATCCGGGCGGAAACGACTGAGGGCGGCACCCGTGGACCGGGGGCCGCCCTCATTCATGTGCGCGCGTTACGACTGGTCGCCGGACCTGTCCGAGCCGGCGTCCGGCTCGGCGCCTTCGGCGCCGGTGCCGAGGTCGGTGACGGCCTCGGGGCCGCTGCCGGTGCTCAGGTCGTCGTCGCCGGCGTCGGCGTTCGCGCCCCGGTCGCCCTCGTGGATCTCGGCGTCCTCGTCGTCCTCGTCGTCGTGCAGGGCGTCGACGAATTCGACACCGTCCATCTCGGCGAGTCGGTCCGACGCGTCGGTGGCGCCGTCCTTGTCGGCCTCGAGCGCCTTGGCGAACCACTCCCGGGCCTCGTTCTCACGGCCGGCCGCGAGAAGCGCGTCGGCGTACGCGTAACGCAGCCGCGCCGTCCAGGGCTGAACGGAGTTGGAGGCGAGCTCGGGGCTCTGCAGGGTCACGATGGCGGCGTCCAGCTGCCCCATGTCCCTGCGCGCCCCGGCGGCGACGAGCCGCATCTCGACCTGGCCGGCCTTGTCCAGCTTCTGCACCTCGGGCTCGCCGGCCATCGCCAGCGCCCGCTCGGGCCGCCCGAGCCCACGCTCGCAGTCGGCCATGACGGGCCACAGCTCCACGGTGCCCGTCATCCGCCGCGCCGCGCGGAACTCGGCCAGCGCCTCCGAGTACTTCTGCGTCGCGTAGGCGGCGAAGCCCGCGGCCTCACGCACGGCGGCGACACGGGAAGCGAGCCGCAGCGCGATACGGGAGTAGGCGTAGGCCTGCTCAGGGTCCTCGTCGATCAGGTTCGCGACCATGACGAGGTTACGGGCGACCTCCTCCGCGAGGCCCTTCGGCAGGCTCTGGAGCTCCTGGCGGACGTCCTTGTCGATCTCGTCGCCCGTGACGTCGTCGGGGATGGGGAGCCGCTTGACGGGCTCGCGGTCGGGACGGTCCCGCTCGTCACGCCGCCCGTAGCCGCCGCGGTCACCGCGGTCACCGCGGTCGTCACGGGAGCCGCGGTAACCACCGCGGTCGCGCTCCTCGCGACGGGGGCCACGGAAGCCGCCACGGTCGTCGTCACGCCGCGCGTAACCAGCGCCACCGGAGCGGTCGTCGCGGCGGAAGCCACCCTGCCGGTCGTCGCGACGCGGGTAACCGCTCTGACCGGAACGGTCGTCACGACGGTCGTCACGCCTGTCGTCACGCCTGTCGTCACGGCGATCATCGCGACGGTCGTCACGGCGGAAACCGCCGCCACCGCCGGCGGGGCGACCGCCGCGGTCATCACGCCTGTCATCACGACGGTCGTCGCGGCGGAAACCGCCACCGGCACCGGCGGGACGCTCGTCACGACGGTCGTCACGCGGACCGCGGTAACCACCACGGTCACCACCGGAGCGGTCGTCGCGGCGGAAGCCACCCTGCCGGTCGTCGCGACGCGGGTAACCGCTCTGACCGGAACGGTCGTCACGACGGTCGTCACGCCTGTCGTCACGGCGATCATCGCGACGGTCGTCACGGCGGAAACCGCCGCCACCGCCGGCGGGGCGACCGCCGCGGTCATCACGCCTGTCATCACGACGGTCGTCGCGGCGGAAACCGCCACCGGCACCGGCGGGACGCTCGTCACGACGGTCGTCACGCGGACCGCGGTAACCACCACGGTCACCACCGGGACGGTCGTCACGACGGAAGCCACCCGGACGGTCATCCCGTCGGAAGCCACCGCCGCCGCCGGCGGGACGAGGCGCGTATCCGCCACCGCCGCTCGGGCGACCACCACGGTCGCCACCGTCGCGGGGGCCTCGGTAACCACCGCGGTCGTCCTCGCGGCGCGGGCCACGGTCGCGGTCACCGGGGCGGTCGTCACGGCGGAAGCCGCCGCCACCGCCACCACCGGCGGGGCGACCGCCGCGGTCGTCACGGGCACCACGGAAGCCACCGCGGTCACCGCGGTCGTTGTCACGGCGGGGACCCCGGTCCCTGTCGTCGCGACCGCCGCGGAAACCGCCCCTGTCACCACCGTCCTTGCGACGCGGTTCGCGTTCCGGACGATCGTCGGAAGAGTTGGGGGACATCGGCGTGACTCCTGTCATCGGGTACCACAGTCATTCTCGCGCAGCCGGCGATCGGCCGCGCTTCGTCATTCTCGGCAAAACAAAAAGGACCCTTGGTCCAGCGTGAACGCTGGACCAAGGGTCCTGAAAGATTGTTCGGCGGCGTCCTACTCTCCCACAGGGTCCCCCCTGCAGTACCATCGGCGCTGAAAGGCTTAGCTTCCGGGTTCGGAATGTAACCGGGCGTTTCCCTAACGC
>NZ_JBQHCZ010000018.1:0-164168 GCF_052068155.1 Streptomyces sp. OZ13
CGATGTCGCATCGGCCCGACTCCCCGCCGATGTATCGGACTTGACCAAGCCCCCCAGCGCCTGGGTGAACCCCTGACACACTGGACCGAGCGCCACCGGTTCCCAGAGTGCGAGACGGCGGTGCCCAGTATGCGAAACACCCCTTGGTGCCGACGCCGCCTTCTGCCACGATCCCTAGCAATCAGGTAGGAAAACTAGGGATCAGGGGGTGGCCGTGGGAACGTTCGACCGCACAGACCGGTCACTGCCCCTCCTGACCTCGCGTCGTCACATCGACCTCGGCCGTACGTCCAGTGCCATCTGTAGGCCTCTCCAGCGCCGCAGAACCTGACTCGCCCAGAAGCGAGTTCCCTGCCCGCCGCCCCAACTCTGTCGGCGGTTCGGGCGCCCTCGGCCGACCACGCCCCCGTTCCACTTCCCGGCCCGCGCCGGCATGCCTGCCGCCGACGGCCGCGGAGTGGAGTGCTGCCGCGCGCCGAGAAGCGCCACGCGTTTCGTCTTCGCACCTCCCTGCCCTGCCGCCTGAAAGGACACCGTCGTGTCTGCCGCAAGACCGCTCACCGCCCTGCGCACCATCACCGCCACAGCCGCGCTTCCCCTCCTGCTCACCGCGTGCGGCTACGGTTCCGAGTCCACCGACGACGGCAAACGGACCGAGGTGGCCGCGGACGCCAAGAAGCTGTCCACCGACGAAGTGAAGATCGGTTACTTCCCCAACCTCACGCACGCCACCGCTCTGGTGGGGGTGCAGGAAGGCCTGCTCCAGAAGGAGCTCGGCGGCACCACGATCAAGGCGTCCACTTTCAACGCGGGCCCCTCCGAGATCGAGGCGCTGAACGCCGGCTCCATCGACATCGGCTGGATCGGCCCGTCGCCCTCCATCAACGGCTACACCAAGTCGAAGGGCTCGAACCTGCGCATCATCAGCGGTTCCGCCTCCGGCGGCGTGAAGCTCGTCGTCAACCCCGACAAGATCAAGTCCCTGGACGACCTCAAGGGCAAGAAGATCGCCACCCCGCAACTCGGCAACACCCAGGACGTCGCGTTCCTCAACTGGATCGCGGAGAAGGGCTGGAAGGCCGACGCGCAGAGCGGCAAGGGCGACGTCTCCGTGGTCCGCACCGAGAACAAGGTCACCCCGGACGCCTACAGGTCCGGTTCCATCGACGGCGCGTGGGTGCCGGAGCCGACCGCGTCCAAGCTGGTCACCGACGGCGCGAAGGTACTGCTCGACGAGGCCGACCTGTGGCCGGACAAGAAGTTCGTCATCACGAACATCATCGTCCGGCAGGAGTTCCTGAAGGAGCACCCGGACGTCGTCGAGGCCGTGCTGCGCGGCTCGGTGAAGACCAATGAGTGGATCAACGCCAACCCGGAGAAGGCGAAGGCTTCCGCGAACGCGGCGCTGAAGAAGGATTCGGGCAAGGCTCTGCCCGCCGACGTCATCGACCCGGCCTGGAAGTCCATCACCTTCCTCGACGACCCGCTGGCCTCCACCCTCAACACCCAAGCAGAGCACGCCGTCAAGGCCGGTCTGCTGGAGCAGCCCGACCTCAAGGGCATCTACGACCTCGCACCGCTCAACAAGGTCCTCAAGGCCGAAGGCAAGGACGAGGTCGACGACGCCGGCCTCGGCGCCGAGTAGCCGCAGGTCCCGGAGGAGGGACCCGTGGCCTCATCGCAGTGACTGAACGGCGTAGAGGGCGCCGAAGACTGCGGCGAGGGCGCCGAGCAGCAGGCGCAGTGCGGTCTCGGGCAGGCGGGACTGGAGGTGCGCCCCGAGGTAACCGCCCACCAGCCCGCCGAAGCCGCAGGCCAGCCCGAGGTACCAGTCGGGGGCGACGTCCCCGGAGCCGGTCAGGGACAGCAGCGCGAAGGTCGCGGCGCCTGCCACGGAAGTGACGAAGGTGGAGGCGAGGGCCGCCGGGGCGACCTGACTCACGGGCATGCCCCGGCCGACCAGGACGGGACCGAGGACGGAACCGCCGCCGATTCCGTAGATCCCGCCGACGATGCCGACGGCCACGGCCAATCCGGTGATGGTGCGGGGGGAGGGCTCCGCCGCCGGGGCGGCCGGGGCCGGCCGGAGGGTGCGGGCGATCAGCCACAGGCCCAGCGGCATCAGCAGTCCGGCCACGAGCAGGCGGAAGACGGTGGGGCCGGGGACGGCGAAGACCCGTACCACCGCTCCGATGACCACGCCGGGCAGGGTGCCGATCACCAGGCGGCGGGTCAACGGGCTGTTCAGCAGGCCCCCTCGGCGGTAACGCAACAGGGCGCCGGGCCCGGCCACCACGTTGTACAACAGGTTCGTGGGGGTGACCGCCGGACTGGGTACGCCGAACACGCTCAGCTGCACGGGCAGCAGGAACACCGCACCCGAAACCCCCACGGGCGCGGTCACCACCGCGATCATCAGGCCGACGGCCGTTCCGTACAGTTCCGCCGACCCTGCCACTTCGGCCCCCGATCTCGAACGTCCGCCCAGTATCGCCACCTCGCATCGACGCCCCGTCGAAGGGTTCCCTGCTACCGGGCGTTCGACTGCCTCGTGCTCGTCCCCGAGGTCACCGATCCCGCCCAGCTCTTCGCGAAGGACGTGACACGACCGGAGATCCGACCGGTCGCCCATACGGACGCGCCTCCCGTGCAGCAGACGGGAGGCGGTGTCGTGAGCATCGATACGGCGCGACACGTCGCAGAGCCGGACGGACGCGAACTCGATCTCACCTGCCTGGAGTTCGGACTGCTGGCCCAGTCCTCACCGTGCGGCGTGAAGGCCCCGACACCGCCCCTTGCCACGGGGCTTGAGGTAGCCACCGCCGGCCATCGCGCTGGATGCGCGCGCCGTCCCACCGCGTACGGGTACACCCGGCCCACGGCACCGGCTCCGCAGGGGCATCGCTCCCGCACCGGAGCCGGTGCTGTCGTACGTGGAGCGGGCGGTCCCGCCCGCACGAGGGGTCCTGCGCGCGCCGACGGGCGGGCCCGCAACACGCCATGTCGCTGGGGTCGCGCGGGTGTCACACACGGCGCGGCGCCAGAGGAAGGGCGACTTCATCGGCGGTGTGCGCCGGCGGTCTGCGTCCGCATCGTGGTCACCCGGACTCCAGGATACGGGCGACAGAGTGGCGGATCTCGGTGACCTGCTCATGAAACCCCAGCTCAGGCGGGTCCGTGGGAGGCATCAGGTGGCGCAATACTGCGGCAACACCATCGGAGCGGATCTCCTTGTACGTTCCCTGTCATGCCAGCCGAACCCGCCCCCGCCGCTCTTCCGGTAGCCGCCGCGCGCCGCCGGCGGCTGCGTGCGGACCGGGCCCGGCACATCGCAGACCTCTTGCGGCACCAGATCCTGGCGGGGAGCTTCCCCGGCGGGATCCTGCCCCTCGAGGACGTCATCGCCGCCGACTACCGGGCCAGCCGCAACACCGTCCGGGAGGCCCTGGACCTGCTGCGCGACGAGCAGCTCGTCCACCGGCAACCGGGCGTCGGCACCGTGGTCGTCTGCGAGAAGTACCCGCACGGACTGGACCGCCTCCAGGGCCTGGCCGAGACCCTGCACGAGCACGGCCGGGTCACCAACGAGGTACGCACCGTCGGACCGGTCACCGCCCCCGGCCCGGTCGCTCATCGACTGGGCCTGCCCGAGCACACCGACGTGCTCTGCATCGAGCGGCTGCGCCGCCTGAACGGCCTGCCTCTCTCGCTGGACCTGTCCTACCTGCCCATGGACGTGGGCGGTGAACTGCTCGGCAGCGACCTGGAGAACACGGACGTGTTCCGGCTCCTGGAGTCGTTGACCGGCGGCCCGCTGGGCCATGCCGAGATCACCCTGGAAGCCGTCAACGCCGACGCGCACTGTGCCGCGGTACTCCAGGCCCCGCGCGGGGCCGCCGTACTGATGCTGGAACGACTGACCTGTCTGCCCGACGGGCGGCCGGTGGACCTCGAGTTCATCCGGTTCCGCGGCGACCGCATCACCATGAGCGGCGTGCTGCACCGCTCCGTCCGGGACTGAGCCCACCCTTCCTTCCGTTCCCCGCCGTTCCGGTTCTGCCGGGCCCCTTGGAGACCAACCATGCCTCTCGTACCGCAGCGCGCCGACGTGCCCGTGACCATCGACGAGTCCAAGTGCATCGACGGCTGCACCCTCTGCGTCGACATGTGTCCGCTCGATTCGCTCGCGATCCGCGAGGACAACGGCAAGGCGTACATGCACGTGGACGAGTGCTGGTACTGCGGTCCGTGCGCGGCCCGGTGTCCCACCGGCGCAGTCACCGTCAACATGCCCTACCTGCTCCGGTGAAAGGCCGAACCTTCATGCCCCGCAAGAGAAGCCGCCTCCTGTCGCTCCCCCCGGTCGCCCTGCTGCTCCTGCCGATCGCCGCCTGCGGTGGCACGGCCGACGCCGACGGCGACGGGAAGACGGTCACCGTGACCGTCGGCTACCAGTCCAAGACCATCAACACCGTCACCGCCGGCACCCTGCTGCGCTCACTCGGCTACTTCGAGGATGAGCTCGCCGCCCGCGGGAAGAAGGACGGCGTCTCCTACAAGGTCGACTGGCAGGACTACGCGACCGGCGCCCCTATCACCGCCCAGATGACGGCGGGGAAGATCGACATCGGTTCGATGGGCGACTTCCCCCTGCTGATCAACGCGGCCCGTGGCAAGGCGCTCAAGCAGCCGACCAGACTGGTCGCGGTCACCGGATACAACATGCGCGGCGGCCTGAACACCGTGGTCACCGCACCCGGTTCGCCCCTCCGGTCGCTGGCCGACCTTCGCGGCAAGAAGGTGTCCACGAGTGTCGGTTCGGCCGCCGACGGCACCCTTGTCCGGGCCCTGCGGCAGGCCGGCATCGACCCGGACAAGGGCATCCAGAAGCTCAACCAGCAACCCAGCGTGGGTGCTTCGGCTCTGGCCGCGGGCAGCGCCGACGCGCTGTCCCAGTTCGTCGCCTGGCCCGGCAAGCTGGCCTTCGAGGGCCGGGCCACCGCTCTGTACGACGGGGCGGAGCTGAACCTGCCGACCTTCCACGGGGTCACGGTCCGGGAGAGGTTCGCCAACGAACGGGCCGGCGTCCTCGACGACTTCCTCAGGGCACAGCGCCGTGCCACCGACCACCTGCGCGCCCAGCCGGTCGCCGCCGCCGAGTCGGTGGCAGAGACGACGGGGCTGCCGGCCGAAGTGGTCTACCTCTACAACGGCGCCAACGGCATCGCCACCTTCGACCCGGAGCTCCGCCCGGAGTTGATCGCCGCTCTCAAGGAGGACGTCCCGGTGCTGAAGGCCGCCGGGCTGGTGCGCGACGTCGACGTGGACGCCTTCGTGGACCCGGCGCCGCTGAAGCGGGCCGTGCGGGACTCCGCCTACCCGAAGGCGGGCACCGTGAAGCCCGAGCTGTGGCTGAACGGCGAGACCAGCACCCGCACCTTCGACAGTCCCAAGGAACTGCTGAAGGCGGCCAACGGCGCCGACGTGCGGGCCGCCTATGTGCCGGACGCCCTGACCGGCACCCCTTGGTTCGCGCACAAGTCGGTATGGGTCGCGGACGACTCCGAGCTTCACGCCTTCGTCACCCGGGCAAGTGCCGAGAAGTTCACCGGCCGGAACGCCGGAGCGAGGATCATCAGCTACGCGGACGCCGTGAGGCTGGCGTCATGAGCCTCGGCCGTCGGCTGCTCCGCGTGGCCTCGTTGGCCGCGGCCCTCGGAACGTGGCAGTTGCTGACTTCCCTGGACGTCAACGTGTGGCTGCGCTTCGAGCAGTTCCCCACAGTCGGTGAGGTCGCGTCCGCCTTCGCCGACCGGATCGGCACCGGTCCCTACTGGCAGGACCTGGGCCACAGTCTGCGCCGGATCTTGCTGGGATTCCTGCTGGCCGCGGTGCTGGGGGTGGCGACCGGCACGGCCATCGCCCGGTCCCGATGGGTTTCCGACCTGCTGGGGCCGCTGGTGGAGGTGGTGCGGCCCGTGCCGGCGATCGCCCTGGTCCCGGTCGCCATCCTGCTGCTGCCCACCAACGAGCAGGGCATCGTCTTCATCACCTTCGCCGCCGCCTTCTTCCCGGTGGTGGTGTCGACCCGGCACGCGGTCCGGGCACTGACCCCGGTCTGGGAGGAGGCCGTGCTCACCATGGGCGGCGGCCGGCTGAGGGTGCTGTTCTCCGTGGTGCTGCCGGGCGCCCTGCCGGGCATCTTCGGCGGCCTGTCCGTAGGCATCGGCGTCTCGTGGATCTGCGTGATCTCCGCGGAGATGATTTCCGGCGAGTACGGGGTGGGTTACCGCACCTGGCAGGACTACACGATCGTCGACTACCCGGCGGTGTTCGTCGGCATGGCCACCATCGGGGCCCTCGGATGGCTCACCTCCACCACGGTGGAACTGCTCGGCCGTCGCGCCACCTCCTGGCTGCCCCGCCCGGCCGGGCAGGGAGGTGCCGGCGCACCGCGTCCGGGTTCCCGCAGGTCCCGCCGTGCTCCTGGCGACGTGGGCGCCGAACCCACCGCCGGGATCCGTACCGCTGTTCCCCGGAAGGAGCCCGTCTCATGAGCACGGCGACCGTGCCCACCGCCCCCGTGCCGAGGGGCGCCGAACTCACCCTGCACGACGTACGGCTCGGTCACGCGGACGGCGCCGCCCTCCCCGGCACGATCGCGCTGCGGATCGCGCCAGGAGAACTGCTTGCCGTGGTGGGGCCCTCCGGCTGCGGGAAGTCCACTCTCCTGCGCACCCTCGCCGGCCTGCTGCCTCCGCTGGACGGGCGGGTCACCCAGGACGGTGAGCCCCTCGGCCGGCCCGCCGCCGACCGGGCGCTGGTCTTCCAGCACGATGCCCTGCTGCCCTGGCGGACCGTCCGCGCCAACGTCGAACTGCCGCTGGCGATCCGCAGGGTCCCCCGGGCCGAACGGCGGCGGTCGGCGGGCGAATGGCTGGAGCGGGTCGGTCTGGCCGGACATGCCCACAAGCTGCCGCACCAACTGTCAGGAGGACAGCGGCAGCGCGTCCAACTCGCCCGCGCCCTGGCCGGCCGGCCCCGGGCGGTGCTGATGGACGAACCCTTCGGCGCACTCGACGCGCACACCCGCGCCGGGATGCAGGACCTGCTGGTCGACATCTTGCGCGGCACCGGCGCGACCGTCGTCTTCGTCACCCACGACGTCGACGAGGCCCTCTACCTCGGCGACCGGATCGCCCTGCCGGCAGGCGGGCAGGTGCTGGACGTGCCCCACCCGCGTGACCGCGATGCACAGCACTCCTCCGGCACCGCCGAACTGCGGCGCCGCATACTCGAATCCCTCTGAAAGGCAGTGCCCGTGGACACCCTGGTGGACGCCCCACTGACGGTCCCGGCCCTCGCGGACGCGACCGAACTGTCCTGCGACGTCCTCGTCATCGGCGGTGGTACCGCCGGCACCATGGCCGCGCTGACCGCCGCCGGACGCGGCGCGCAGGTGCTGCTGCTGGAGAAGGCGCACGTGAGGCACTCCGGCGCTCTGGCCATGGGCATGGACGGGGTCAACAACGCGATCATTCCGGGGCGGGCCGAACCGGACGACTACGTCGCCGAGATCACCCGCGCCAACGACGGCATCGTGGACCAGTCCACCGTCCGGCAGACCGCGACCCGTGGCTTCGACATGGTCCAGCGCCTGGAGTCGTACGGGGTGAAGTTCGAGAAGGACGAGCACGGCGAGTACGCCGTCCGCCAGGTACACAGGTCCGGCTCGTACGTGCTGCCGATGCCGGAGGGCAAGGACGTCAAGAAGGTCCTCTACCGGCAGTTGCGGCGGCGCGAGATGCGGGAGCGGATCCGCATCGAGAACCGGGTCATGCCGGTCAGGGTGCTGACCCACCCCGACGACGGCCGGGCCATCGGCGCGGCCGGGTTCGACACCCGCACCGGCGCGTTCGTCACCGTCCGGGCGGGCGCGGTGATCCTGGCCACCGGGGCGTGCGGCCGGCTCGGTCTGCCTGCCTCGGGCTACCTCTACGGAACGTACGAGAACCCGACGAACGCGGGCGACGGTTATGCCATGGCCTACCACGCGGGGGCCGCGCTCACCGGGATCGAGTGCTTCCAGATCAACCCGCTGATCAAGGACTACAACGGACCGGCCTGCGCGTACGTCGCGAACCCGTTCGGCGGATACCAGGTGAACCGTCACGGCGAGCGGTTCGTGGAGTCGGACTACTGGTCCGGTCAGATGATGGCCGAGTTCGCTGCCGAACTCGCCTCCGACCGGGGCCCGGTGTACCTCAAGCTCAGCCACCTGCCCGAAGAGACCATCACCGCCGTCGAATCGATCCTGCACACGACGGAGCGGCCCACCCGTGGCACGTTCCACGAGGGCCGCGGCCACGACTACCGCACCCACGACGTCGAGATGCACATCTCGGAGATCGGGCTGTGCGGCGGGCACTCAGCCTCCGGGGTACGCGTCGACGCGCATGCCCGCACCACCGTGCCCCGGCTGTACGCGGCCGGCGACCTGGCCTGCGTGCCGCACAACTACATGATCGGCGCGTTCGTGTTCGGCGACCTGGCCGGTGAGGACGCCGCGCGGTACCGGGCCTACGAGGGAGAACTCCCCCAGGACCAGCTGGCCGCCGCCCACGAGCTGGTCTACCGGCCGCTGCGCAACCCGGACGGGGCGCCGCAGCCGCAGGTGGAGTACAAGCTGCGGCGGTTCGTCAACGACTACGTGGCACCGCCGAAGACGGGTGCGAAGCTGTCCCTGGCAGTGGAGGCGTTCACCCGGATGTCGGAGGAGATCGCCGGGATGGGGGCGCGGACCCCGCACGAACTGATGCGGTGCGCGGAGGTCACCTTCATCCGGGACTGCGCGGAGATGGCCGCCCGGGCCTCACTGGCACGGACCGAGTCCCGGTGGGGTCTCTACCACGAGCGGCTGGACCACCCGAAGCAGGACGACGCGGGCTGGCTGCACCACCTGGACCTGCGCAAGTCGCCATCAGGGGCCATGGAGTTCACCGCCCGACCCGTAGAGCCGTACGTGGTCCCGGTGCCGGAGTTCGCGCCGGCACCGGGACCGGAGCGGCGGCTGGGCGAGGTCACGCTGGTTCCGGTGGCCACGGCCGGTTCACGGGACGTCGCCCCGGCCGCCCGCCCGGCCGCGCCCGCGACGGCCCCGGTGCCGGCGCGCCAGGAGCTCTCCGCGCCCGGCCCTGCCCTGCTCCGCCTCGTCTCCCTCGCCGAGGAGTCGCCCGACCTGGACGCGCTGCGGCCCTACCTGACCAACGCCGACCCGGCGGTCCGGGTGGCCGCCGTGGCGGCCCTGGGCGAGACCGTGCCGACCGGAGCCGGCCCTGCACTCGCCGAGCGCCTGCGGGACACCGCACCCCAGGTCCGGGTGGCCGCCGCGGCGGCCCTGCGCGAGCTCGTCGAAGTCCTGCCCGCCGAGCCGGCGTTCGGGGCCGGTCTGCGGGAGGCGCTGGACGTCGACGATCCGGCCGTCCGCGCCGCCGCCCTCGACGTACTGCGGGCTCTGCGGCTGGGCGATGCCGGGATGTACGCCGCCGCGCTCGACGACACGGACATCGAAGTCCGCATCACCGCCGTCCGGGGCCTGGTCTCGGTGGACGCGGTCCCGGAACTGGCGGCTGCCGCCGCCGACCCGGCCCGCGAGGTCCGGGTCGCGGTGGCCCGCGGCCTCGCCGCTGTGCACGCCCCGGTCCCGGCTCCGCTCGATCCGCTGCTGGACGACGCCGACTCGCTCGTGCGGAGTGCCGCGCTGGCCGCGCTGGCCACCACCGGCTGCCCTCCCCACTACGCCGAACTGGCCTCTGCCGCCCTCGACGATCCCGCCTGGCAGGTCCGAGCCGGCGCCGCGGCCGCCCTTCGGGCGGCCTCGCCCGCCCAGGCCGTCCCCCCTCTCGCCAAAGCCCTGGCCGACCCGAACGCGGACGTCCGCAAGGCCGCCGTGCTCTCCCTCCTCCCCCACCGCGCCGACCCCGAAGCCGGCGCCGCCCTCGCGACCGCCACCACCGATCCGGACGCCGACATCCGCGCATACGTGTCCCGCGCGGTCTCCTGACGCGACGGACATGCCGGAGCCGCACACGCGGCTCCGGCAGATGCGATCGGGCCCGGCTACCCGCACCCCCTCGTCGGCGATCGTGCGGGTCGGCGGCGCCGAGCGGGGCAAGGCGGTCATCATCCTCAACCCCGCCGAGCCGCCGCTGATGATGCGTGACACGGTCTTCGCCCTGGTCACCCTGCCCGAGGGCGAGGACGGCGAGACCGCGAAGGCCCGGATCACCGAGTCGGTCCACAAGATGGTCGCCGAGGTCTCGGCGTACGTACCGGGCTACCGGATGGTCCAGGACGTCCAGATCACCGCGATCCCGGCCGACCAGCCCGTCGAGACCCTGCTCGCCGACGACGCGACCACGCGGCCGACCCATCAGGTGTCGGTCTTCCTCAAGGTCGAGGGCGCGGGCATGTACCTCCCGGCGTACGCCGGGAACCTCGACATCATGACCTCGGCCGCCGTGCAGATGGCCGAGAAGATCGCCGCCGCGAAGGAGGCCACGCAGTGAGCACCCCGATCTTCGTCCAGGACGTCACCCTCCGCGACGGCATGCACGCCGTACGGCACCGCATCACGCCCGACGACGTCAAGCGCATCGTCGTGGCCCTGGAGGAGGCCGGTGTCGACGCGATCGAGGTCGCCCACGGCGACGGCCTCGCCGGCAGCTCGCTCAACTACGGCCCGGGCTCGCACACCGACTGGGAGTGGATCGAGGCCGCCGCGTCGGTCCTGAGGACCGCCCGTCTCACCACCCTGCTGCTGCCGGGTGTGGGTACCGTCCACGAACTCGAGCGCGCCTACGAACTCGGCGTCCGCTCGGTGCGGGTGGCCACCCACTGCACCGAGGCCGACGTCTCCGCACAGCACATCGCCGCCGCCCGCGAGCTGGGCATGGATGTCTCCGGCTTCCTGATGCTCTCCCACATGGCCGAACCCGAACAGCTCGCACAGCAGGCCAAGTTGATGGAGTCGTACGGTGCCCAGTGCGTCTACGTCACCGACTCGGGCGGCCGGCTGACGATGAACGACGTCGCCGCCCGGGTGCCGCGCCTACCGCGACGTCCTCGAACCGGCGACCGAGATCGGCATCCACGCGCACGAGAACCTCTCGCTCTCCGTGGCCAACTCCGTGGTCGCGGTCGAGAACGGCGTCCACCGCGTCGACGCCTCCCTCGCCGGACACGGCGCGGGCGCGGGCAACTGCCCCATCGAAGCCTTCATCGCCGTCGCGAACCTCTCGGGCTTCAAGCACAACTGCGACCTGTTCAAGCTGCAGGACGCAGCCGACGACATCGTCCGCCCTCTCCAGGACCGCCCGGTACGGGTCGACCGCGAGACCCTCACGCTGGGCTACGCCGGTGTCTACTCCAGCTTCCTGCGACACGCGGAGGCCGCCGCGCAGCGGTACGGCGTCGACGTCCGCGACATCCTGATGGAATCCGGCCGACGCCGACTGGTCGGCGGCCAGGAGGACATGATCCTCGACATCGCCCTCGGCCTGGCGGCCGGCCGCTGAACCCTGCTCCGTCGGTCGGTGCACGGTCGGCTCCGCCCCCGCGGACCGACCGACGGAGAAGATGAGTCCTTGGCCATTTACGGCCCCCGGAATCAGAACGAGGGTCGGACGAACGTCACGAGCGTCATCTCGGCGTCAGGACGCGGCACCTGACGCCCCGTGTGGCGTACGCCGTGCGGTTGGCCATGGTTCCCGCGGGGGCGAGTTCACCACGGCTGCGGGACCCGCCACGAGGACGGAGCCCGCAGCCGGTTGTTCGCCGGGACAGAGGTCAGCCGCTGACCGTGATGTTCGAGCTTCCGCTGCTTTGGTAACCCTCGGTGGCCATGATCATGTAGTACCTGAACTGGCCCATGTTCATGCCCGCGCGCGCCCAGGCGTCGAAGTGGTTGCCGGTAGTGATGGTGCCGGAGCCACTGGTCACCTTCGACTGCCGGACGCTCCAGTACTGGTCGAAGGTGCGGGTGCCCTCGACGGAGGGGGCGTTGTACCGCGTCGTCTTGTAGATGTCGTACGTGCCGCCGTCGCTGTAGACGGTGCCCCTGTACTCGCCGGTGGGCCGGTAGCTGCCCCAGTTGTCGACGATGTAGTACTCCACCAGCGGGTTCGACGTCCAGCCGTAGAGGCAGCCGTAGCCGTTGCCCGACGGGTTGAAGTAGCCGGTGTAGCGGACCGTCCTGCGCCCGCCGGTGCTCCAGCCCTTGCCGGCGACGAAGTTGCCGCAGTTGGTCCACCGGGTGCTGTAACTGCCGCCGCCGTTGAGCGTCATGGAGACGGAGCCGCCGCCGTCGGTCCAGAACGAGTAGTACATGCCGTCGTAGCCGGTCTGGTTGGTGGTGATGGTGGTGGCGGCGTGGGCGGTGCCCGGCAGCAGCAGTCCGGACGCCGTGGCGAGCGCGACGGTGCCGGCGCCGCCGAGGAAGCCTCGTCGGCTCAAGCCGCTGAAGGGAGCGGGGTTCTGCGTGATCTGATCCTGCTGCGTGCCGTCCTGCTGCATGCGTCCTCCCGATGAAGGCTGGTGGGGGCGGGTGGCTTCTGCTGCCCGCGGCCTTGCATGGAACACGGCGGGGGTCGCCCGTCGTCGTGCCGCAACGACCGACCGCCATCCCCGGTCACATGACGTGAGGGGAACGACAGTCTCCTGTCGTTCGGTGGCCACAGTTTTCGTAGAACGCCATGAGCCTGTCAACGCTTTCGACATTCTTTCGGAAACACTTCGATGACCAGAAAGGGCCTTGGCGAGTACGCCTTCGCTGGTCAAGCTACCTCTCACGCAAACCGTGGTGAGGGATGGAATGAGATGCGGAAGGGACGTAAAGCAAGCATGTATCCAACGTTCGAAACTTTCGAACGGGTGTGGACGCGACTGCGGCGCCCCGGAACGACTGCGCGCGAACGGCCTGGCAATGAGTCACCGCGTACGACGCGGCGTACTCCGTGACCGTCGCCTACGTCGAGGTGCGGTGCCGCGCCCGGACCCTCGAATCCGTCAGCCTCGCCCTGACGGACACCTCGGCTCCCTCGACCGCGGGGCGGCGACCGGACCGCGGGGCGGCGACCGGGATGAGCAAGCACACCACCCGTCGCCGGCTTCAGCGGATGGCCCGGGACAGTGAAATCACCTTCCGCTGCGACCTGGCCCACACCTCGCGGGGCTC
Source organism: Streptomyces sp. OZ13 (assembly GCF_052068155.1). Classification (NCBI taxonomy): domain Bacteria; kingdom Bacillati; phylum Actinomycetota; class Actinomycetes; order Kitasatosporales; family Streptomycetaceae; genus Streptomyces; species Streptomyces sp. OZ13. The sequence goes on from NZ_JBQHCZ010000018.1 coordinate 13,235, forward strand.
GCGACGTGTTCCACCGCACGGTGGCCCCCCGCACCCATCAGAAGAAACAGCAGGTCAGCGGCCCTTTGCAGCAGGCTCAAGAATCGCCACGCACTCCACGTGATGCGTCATCGGAAACAGGTCGAACGCCCGCAGCGTCCTCGGCTTGTAGCCGCCCTCGCGGAAGTACGCCAGGTCGCGCGCCAGCGCCGCCGGGTCGCAGGCCACGTAGGCGATGCGGCGGGCGCCCAGCGAGGAAAGGTGCTTCACGGTCTGCTTGCCCGCGCCCGCGCGCGGCGGGTCCAGGACGATGATGTCCACGTCCGTGATGCCCGTGCGCGGGAGGACCGACTCGACCTTGCCCTGTTCGATGCGGACCCGCTCGAAGTGCTCGAGGTTGTGGCGGGCGTCCTCGACCGAGCGCTTGCCGGACTCGATGCCGAGGACCGCGCCCTGGTCCCCCACCCGGTCGGCGAGGGCGCCCGCGAAGAGGCCGACGCCGCAGTAGAGGTCCAGCGCCATGTCGCCCTTGCGCGGCAGCAGGCCCTGCATCACGGCCTTGACCAGCATGTCCGCCGCCTGCGGATGGACCTGCCAGAAGCCGCCCATGCCGACGCGGTACGTACGGTCGTCCGCGCGCTCGCGGACGAAGGCGCGGCCGTGGACACGGTGCACGCCCCCGTCGCGTTCCTCGACGCGGAGCACCGAGACGGGCTTGTCGAGTTCGACGAGGGGCAGCCGGCCGCCGGGGCGCGGGGTGAGGACGACCTGGCGGTCGTGGGAGCCGGTCGCCGCGATCGCCTCGACGGAGGCGATCTGCGGCCACTCACGCTTCTCGATGCCGAGTTCGCTGACGCCCGGCGCCGCGATCATGCAGTGGTCGATGGGCTGGACGTCGTGCGAGCGGTGCTTGCGCAGTCCGGCCCGGCCGTCCTCGTCGATCGCGTACTGGACGCGGGTACGCCAGGCCGGCACCTCGCCCGCCGGAAGCTTGTCCCCGGGGGCGGGCATGACGGTGCCGTCCCAGCCGGCCTCTTCCGGGGTCAGGCCCGCGAGGCGCTGGAGCTGCTCGGCGATCACCTCGCCCTTGAAACGGCGCTGGGCGCCCGGCTTGGCGTGCTGCCAGTCGCAGCCGCCGCACATCCCCGGGCCGGCGTACGGGCAGGGCGCCTCGACCCGGTCCTTGGAGGGTTCGAGCACGCGCACCGCGTCGGCGCGCAGGAAACGGGAGGTCTCCTCGCCCTCGGTGACGCGGGCGACGATCTTCTCGCCGGGGAGCGTGTGCCGGACGAAGAGCACACGCCCTTCCTCGGTGCGGGCGATGCAGTGGCCGCCGTGCGCGACCGGGCCGACCTCGACCTCGTACTCCTGCCCGACCAGCGACGTCTCGGGTGCGTTCTGCATGGTGGGGTGACTCCAGAGATCAAAGGGGTGCGGCACTGTACGGCGAAAGGACAACGACCGACCAGTCTACGTCCGCCGCGGAGTGCCTCACGCCTTGCCGCTCGGCTCCTTCGGCCGGCGGTCCACCGGCCCCCGCCGCACGGAGCCCGGGGCGTTCCAGTCCTGGCGCTTCCTGGCCCGCTGCTTCGCCGCCTCGGACGACGCCAGCTGGTACGGCACCGACGTCACCATCACGCCGGGCGTGAACAGCAGCCGGCCCTTGAGCCGCAGCGCGCTCTGGTTGTGCAGCACGTGCTCGTACCAGTGGCCGACCACGTACTCCGGGATGACCACGCTGACCACGTCACGCGGGCTCTCGCGGCGCAGGCCCTTCACGTACTCGATGACGGGCCGGGTGATCTCGCGGTACGGGGAGTCGAGGACCTTCAGCGGCACGTTGATCCCGCGCCGCTCCCACTCGGCCTGGAGCGCCTTGGTCTCCTCGGGGTCGACGCTGATGCTGACCGCCTCGAGCCGGTCGAAGCGCATGGCCTTGGCGTAGGCGATGGCGCGCAGGGTGGGCCGGTGCACCTTGGAGACGAGGACGATCGCGTGGACCCGGGACGGGCGCACGCTGTCCTCGCCCGGCTCCTCCGGTGCGGCGATCTCCTCGGCGACCCGGTCGTAGTGCTTACGGATCGCGCTCATCGTGCCGTAGAAGATGACCATGCCGAGCAGGGCCACCCAGGCGCCGTGGGTGAACTTGGTGGCGAGCACGACGACGAGCACGAGGCCCGTGAAGAAGGCGCCGAAGGTGTTGATCGCCCGGGAGCGGATCATGTGGCGGCGCTTGGCCTTGTCCCGCTCGGTCTTCAGGTGCCGGTTCCAGTGCCGGACCATGCCGGTCTGGCTGAGGGTGAAGGAGACGAACACGCCGACGATGTACAGCTGGATCAGCTTGGTGGAGTCGGCTTCGTACAGCCAGACCAGCAGGATCGCGGCGCCCGCCAGCAGCACGATGCCGTTGGAGAAGGCGAGGCGGTCACCACGGGTGTGCAGCTGCCGCGGCAGGTAGCGGTCCTGCGCGAGGATCGAGCCGAGCAGCGGGAAGCCGTTGTACGCGGTGTTCGCGGCCAGGAAGAGCACCAGAGCGGTGGCGGCGGCCAGCAGGACGAAGAAGAAGGTGCCGTCGCCGAAGACGGCGGCCGCGACCTGGGAGATCACCGGGTGCTGGACGTAGTCGGGGCCGACCGGGACGCCGTTCGCGATCAGGTCCTTCGCCGGGAACTCCGCCATCTTGACGTCGGTGGCCATGGCCAGGCCGATGATGCCGCAGAACATGGTGACGGCCAGGGCGCCCATCATCAGCAGCGTCGTCGCGGCGTTCCTGCTCTTCGGCTTGCGGAAGGCGGGGACGCCGTTGCTGATGGCCTCGACGCCGGTGAGGGCGGCACAGCCGGAGGAGAACGCGCGCAGCAGCAGGAAGAGCAGCGCGAAACCGGCGAGGCCCTCGTGCTCCGGCTTGATCTCGTAGTCGGCGGTCGGTGCGCGCATGGATTCGTCGAGGACGATCCCCTTGAAGGCGCCCCAGGCGATCATGAGGAACACGCCGGCGACGAATACGTATGTCGGAATGGCGAAGAGCTTGCCCGATTCCTTCACACCGCGCAGGTTCATCAGTGTGAGCAGAACGATTATCCCGATGGCGCAGAACACCTTGTGCTCGACGACGAACGGGATCGCGGAACCCAGGTTCTCCACTCCGGAGGAGATGGAGACGGCGACGGTGAGGACGTAGTCGACGAGCAGTGCGCTGGCGACGGTGAGGCCGGCCTTGGGGCCGAGGTTGGTGTTGGCCACCTCGTAATCGCCGCCGCCGCTGGGATACGCGCGCACGTTCTGCCGGTACGACGCGACGACCGTGAACATCAGGACCACGACGGCGACCGCGATCCACGGGCTGAAGTGGTACGCCGACACACCGGCGACGGAAAGGACCAGCAGCACTTCGCCCGGCGCGTATGCCACGGAGGACAGCGGATCGGAGGCGAAGACGGGGAGGGCGATGCGTTTCGGGAGAAGCGTCTCCCCCAGCTTTTCACTGCGCAGCGCCCGGCCGATCAGGATCCGTTTGGGAACGTCGGTCAGTTTGGACACGCTGAGGATCGTAAGCGCTCGTTATGAGCCAAGCCCAACCGGAGAGGCACAACCTGCGGGATCTTAACGCTTCCCATTCGTCCGGCCCCCTCGGCGGACGTGCGTACCCGGTCCGGGCCGTGGTCTGAGACCCTGTATTGCCTTGTAAAGCTTGTACCGCAACTGATTGAGCCGGAAGGACGGTCGTGCACATCGTCATCATGGGATGCGGGCGAGTGGGAGCCGCTCTCGCGCAGACCCTGGAGCAGCAGGGACACACGGTCGCCGTCGTCGACCGGGACCCCACCGCCTTCCGCCGTCTGGGATCCGGGTTCGGCGGCCGCCGCGTCACCGGGGTCGGCTTCGACCAGGACACCCTGCGTGAGGCGGGTATCGAGGACGCCGGTGCGTTCGCCGCCGTGAGCAGCGGCGACAACTCCAACATCATCGCGGCGCGGGTGGCGCGCGAGATGTTCGGCATCGAGAACGTCGCCGCCCGTATCTACGACCCCCGGCGTGCCGAGGTCTACCAGCGTCTCGGCATCCCGACGGTCGCCACCGTCCGCTGGACCGCCGACCAGATGCTGCGCCGGCTGCTGCCGTCCGGCGCGGAGCCGCTGTGGAGCGATCCGAGCGGCGGGGTCCAGCTGGCCGAGGTCTACACCTCACCGGCGTGGATCGGCCACAAGGTCAGCCGGCTCCAGGAGGAGACGGGGGTACGGGTCGCGTTCCTGACCCGGCTGGGAGAGGCGATCCTGCCGACCTCGCAGACCGTGCTCCAAGAAGGTGATCTTGTGCATGTGATGATGCGCACGGACGAGATCGCGAAGGTCGAGGAGGCCTTCACGGAAGGTCCTGAGGAGGGCGGTCACTGATGCGTGTCGCAATCGCGGGCGCCGGTGCGGTGGGCCGTTCCATCGCGGGCGAACTTCTGGAGAACGGGCACGAGGTGCTCCTCGTCGACAAGGCGCCGACCGCGATCTCGGTGGAGCGCGTGCCGCAGGCCGAGTGGCTGCTGGCCGACGCCTGCGAGATCACGTCGCTGGACGAGGCGGCGCTCCAGCGCTGCAACGTGGTGATCGCGGCGACGGGCGACGACAAGGTCAACCTCGTCGTGTCGCTGCTCGCCAAGACCGAGTACGGGGTGCCACGCGTGGTGGCGCGGGTCAACAACCCGAAGAACGAGTGGCTGTTCAACGAGTCCTGGGGCGTCGATGTCGCCGTCTCCACGCCGCGTCTGATGTCGGCGCTCGTGGAGGAGGCGGTGAGCGTCGGCGATCTGGTGCGTCTGCTGCGCTTCAGCCACGGCGACGCGAACCTGGTCGAGCTGACGCTGCCGCCGGAGTCGGCGCTGGCGGGGACCCGGGTGGGCGACGTGGCGTGGCCCGAGGACACTTCGCTCGTCACGATCATCCGCGGTTCGCGGGTGCTGACGCCGAGCCCCGAGGAGACGCTCGAGGCGGGCGACGAGCTGCTGTTCGTCGCGGCGCAGGCCCGTGAGGAACAGCTGGAGGACCTGCTGTCGGTCCGCCGTGAGGTCCCGCCGGCCTGACCGCGCTTCCCGTGATGACGCCCCCGGGGGCGCGTCCGCCCTGGTGAGGGTGGACGCGCCCCCGTGGCGCGTTCGCGGCGTGGTCGGCGGCGGGCGGTCTACGCCTCGCGCTCCGCGGCCTGCTTTCGGGCCTCCTCGGCCCGTTCCTCCGCCTCCATCTCCGCGAAGACGTCGATGGGCGGCGGGGCCTTCGCCAGGAAGACCCAGGTGAGATAGACCGCCAGCAGGAACGGCGGGATCTTCAGCGCGACCAGGACCCAGCCGAGCTGGGTCGTGTCGGCCCACCAGTACAGCGGGAAGAGGATCGCGCACTTGGCGAGGAGGATCAGTCCCCATGCCCAGCTGGCCTTGGCGTACGCCTTCTTGCGGCCGGGGTTGCGGGTGCGCCAGGAGAGGTTCTCCTTGAAGACCGGCCCGAGCATCAGGCCGATCAGCGGGACGCCGGCCAGCGTGGTCACGATGTAGGCCAGTGCCAGGCCGAGCGTGTAGAGCATGCCCGGCAGGTAGAAGTCCTTCGCGTTGCCGGTCATCATCGCGAACACGACGCCGAAGGCCACGCCGAAGACGCCGCTGAAGGCGTGCTTGACGGTGTCCTTGCGGATCAGCCGGACGGCGACGAGCACCAGGGCGACGGCGAGGGCCGCGATCGCCGAGAGGTGCAGGTCCTTGTTGACCGTGTAGATCGAGACGAAGAGCAGGCCCGGCAGGACCGTCTCCACCATGCCGCGCACGCCGCCGAAGGCCTCGAACAGCGCGGCCTCCGTCACGGTCTTCACATCCGCGTCGGTGTCCTGCTGGTCGTTGGTCGTAGGGGTCGGCTTGTCGACAGACGCCACCGGCTACTCCTGTCCGAGTGGTCGGAGTTCGTATTTGGGATTGAACAGCACCCGGCGGCCCTGGCTCATCGAGACCCGGCCGGAGGCGATCAGCCTGCGGCCCGGCTCTATGCCGACGATGGAACGGCGGCCGAGCCAGACCACGTCCAGCGGGGCCGTGCCGTCGAAGAGCTCCGCCTCCAGCGCAGGCACGCCGGCCACCGGACGCAGGGTGACCGTGCGCAACGTACCAGCGACCCTGACGATCTGACGGTCGCCGCAGTCGCAGATCCGGGTGCACCCCGATGCCTGTGCGTCCTCCTGGAGCTCCTCGGACTCGAGGTCCTGCTGTGAGCTGGAGAGCCGGCCGAGCATGCGCCGGAAGCGGCCGGCCGGTCTGGCCGACGTCTCGTCCTTCGCCGCCTTGGCGGAACGGGGTACAGCACTCATGCAGAAAGCCTACCGGCCCGCACCAGGACCGGATCAACGTTCGAAGCGGTATCCCATGCCGGGCTCGGTGACGAAGTGCCTGGGATGCGAGGGATCGGCCTCCAGCTTGCGGCGCAGCTGGGCCATGTAGACGCGCAGGTAGTTCGTCTCGGTGCCGTAGGAGGGGCCCCAGACCTCCTGGAGCAGCTGCTTCTGGCTCACGAGGCGCCCGGTGTTGCGCACCAGGACCTCGAGGAGATGCCATTCGGTGGGCGTGAGGCGTACGTCACGGCCGTCCCTGTGCACCTTCTTCGCCGCCAGGTCGACGGTGAAGCCCTCCGTCTCGACGGTGGTCACGTCGTCCTCGCCGCCGACGGGCTCCGCCCTGCGTACGGCGGCGCGCAGCCGGGCGAGGAGTTCGTCCATGCCGAAGGGCTTGGTGACGTAGTCGTCGGCCCCTGCGTCGAGCGCCTGGACCTTCTCGTCGGAGGAGTGACGCGCGGACAGGACGAGAATCGGGACGCGGGTCCAGCCGCGCAGCCCCTTGATCACTTCGACGCCGTCCATGTCGGGCAGCCCCAGGTCGAGGACGACGACGTCGGGGTGGTGTGCCGCTGCCGTCTCGAGGGCGCCGGCGCCGTCGGAGGCCGCGTCCACCTCGTACTTGCGTGCCTTCAGGTTGATCACGAGCGCGCGTACTATCTGCGGCTCGTCGTCGACCACGAGCACCCTGGTCATGTGCTGCCCGCCTTTCCGCCCCTGTGGGCTGCTGTCTCTGCCGGTCGCCGGGTGCGGGCCCGCGGTCATGGCGCGGCCTCGGCCGGGATGCCTGCCGCGGTCGCGCCGTGGCCGGACACGGCCGTGAGGGTGAGGACCATGGTCATGCCGCCACCGGGCGTGTCCTCCGCGGTCAGCGTGCCGCCCATCGCCTCCATGAACCCGCGGGCGACGGCGAGTCCGAGGCCGACGCCCGCACCACGCGGGGCGTCACCGTAGCGCTGGAACGGTTCGAAGATCCGCTCCTTCGCGTCGTCGGGCACTCCCGCGCCGCGGTCGGCGACCCGCAGCTCGACCCGGCGCCCCAGGGAGCTGGCGGCGACCGTGACGGGGACGGTGTCCGGGCTGTACTTGACGGCGTTCTCGACGATGTTGGCCACGGCCCGCTCGAGCAGTCCGCGGTCCACGGCCACCATCGGCAGCGACTCGGGGATGTCCAGCTCGACGCTGTCCGCGGGGACCCCGACGAGCGCCAGGGGGATCACCTCGTCGAGCGACGTCTCGCGGATGAGCGGGGTGACGGTCCCGGTCTGGAGCCGGGACATGTCGAGCAGATTGCCCACCAGGTGGTCGAGGCGGTCGGCGCCCTCCTCGATCCCGGCCAGCAGCTCCGCCTCGTCCTCCTCGGACCAGGCGACGTCGTCGGACCGCAGCGAGGTGACCGCCGCCTTGATGCCGGCCAGCGGGGTACGCAGGTCGTGGCTGACGGCGGCGAGCAGCGCCGTGCGTATCCGGTTGCCCTCGGCGAGCTCCCTCGCCTGTTCCGCCTCCCCCACGAGCCGCTGCCGGTCCACGACGACGGCCGCCTGTGTGGCGAAGGCGGCCAGCACGCGCCGGTCCTCCGCGGGCAGCACCCGGCCGGAGAGCGCCATGGCCATGCGGTCACCGACCGGCATGTCCACGTCCGCGTCGTCGGGGCGGGTCGCCGGCCGGGGGCCGACGCTCGCCGTGCAGGTCCACGGGTCGACGTCGCTCTCGCGCTCGAGCAGGGCGACGGACTCCATGGCGAACGTCTCCCGTACCCGTTCCAGGAGGGCGTCCAGGGCGGTGTCGCCGCGCAGGACGCTGCCGGCGAGGAACGAGAGGATCTCGGACTCGGCCTTCAGCCGGGCCGCCTGGTGGGTGCGGCGTGCGGCGAGGTCCACCACGGAGGCCACCGCCACGCCGACCGCGAAGAAGATCACGATGGCGACGAGGTTCCGCGGCTCGGCGATGTCGAGGGTGTGGGTGGGCGAGGTGAAGAAGTAGTTCAGCGCCAGCGACCCCACGGCGGCGGAGGCCAGCGCCGGCAGCAGCCCGCCCAGCAGGGCCGCGATCACGGTCAGGAAGAGGAAGAGCAGGACGTTGTTGGCGAGACCCGGCCCGTTCTCGAGGCTGGTGAGCAGCACGGTGAGCAGGGCCGGGCCGACCACGCCGACCAGCCAGCCGCCGACGATCCGGGAGCGGCCGAGCCGGGTCCCCCGGGGGCCCGGCAGACCCCTGCCCTTGCCCGCCTCGTCGTGGGTGACGATGTGGACGTCGAGGTCGGGGCCGGAGTCGCGGGCGACGGTGGCGCCGACGCCCGGCCCGAACAGGTACTGCCAGGCCTTGCGGCGGCTGGAGCCGAGGACGATCTGGGTGGCGTTGACGCCGCGTGCGAACTCGAGCAGCGCGGAGGGCACGTCGTCACCGATGACATGGTGGAAGGTGCCGCCGACGTCTTCGACGAGGGTGCGCTGTACGGCGAGCTCCTTGGGCGATGCGGACGTCAGTCCGTCGCTGCGGGCGATGTAGACGGCGAGGACCTCGCCGCCCGCTCCCTTCTCCGCGAGCCGGGCCGCGCGCCGGATGAGGGTGCCGCCCTCGGGTCCGCCGGTGAGACCGACGACGATGCGTTCGCGGGCCTGCCAGGTGGAGCGGATGTTGTGCTCGCCGCGGTACTGCTGGAGGTACTCGTCGACCCGGTCGGCGAGCCACAGCAGGGCCAGTTCCCGCAGCGCCGTGAGGTTGCCGGGGCGGAAGTAGTTCGACAGGGCCGCGTCGACCTCGTCCGGCTGGTAGATGTTGCCGTGGGCCATCCGGCGGCGCAGGGCCTGGGGAGCCATGTCGACGAGTTCGATCTGCTCCGCCCTGCGGACCACCTCGTCGGGGACGGTCTCCCGCTGCCGCACACCGGTGATCGTCTCGACGACGTCGCCGAGCGACTCCAGGTGCTGGATGTTGACGGTCGATATGACGTCCGTCCCGGCCGCGAGGAGCTCCTCCACGTCCTGCCAGCGCTTGCTGTTGCGTGAGCCGGGGACGTTGGTGTGGGCGAGTTCGTCGACGAGGGCGACCGCGGGGCGGCGTTCGAGTACGGCGTCGATGTCCATCTCGGTGAAGACGACGCCCCGATGGGTGATCCTCCGACGCTCGATCTGCGTGAGGCCGTCCAGCAGACGCGCGGTGCGGGGGCGGTCGTGCGTCTCGACGAGCGCCACGACGCAGTCGGTACCGCGTTCCGCACGGCGGTGCGCCTCGGACAGCATCGCGTACGTCTTGCCGACGCCCGGTGCCGCGCCCAGGTAGATCCGTAGCTTGCCGCGTCCCATGGCCTCATTGTCTTTCGAACACTGCGTTGCGCAGCGTCGACCTTACGTCGAAAGAAAGGGGCGAAGCGGACGGTCCGGGACCACGGGGTGCGTATTGACGCGATTCTGATACGGCGGCGGGGCAGCTCCCCGGCGTCCCGGGGCGCCGGAGGGCGCGGCCGTCGGGTCTTCCCGGGCCCCCGGCCTCAGGTCCGTGCGGCCCCCTCGTCGGGGCGCGGGACCGCCCGGCGGGACGGGTTCGTTCTCGTCCGGTCGGGCGCCGAAGGCCGGGTCAGGCCTCGACGATCTCGCCGTCGGCCAGTTCCAGTACCCGGTCGGCGAGGCCCAGGAGCTGAGGGTCGTGCGTGGCGACGAGGGCTGTCACGTTCTCGCTGCGGACCACCGCGCGCAGCAGTTCCATCACGGCCAGCCCCGTCTCCGCGTCGAGCTGTCCGGTCGGCTCGTCGGCGATGAGCAGCTTGGGCCGGTTGGCGAGCGCGCGGGCGATGGCGACACGCTGCTGCTGTCCGCCGGACAGCTCGCCCGGGCGCTGCGCGGCATGGTCGGCGAGGCCCACCAGGGCGAGCAGGAGCGCGACGCGCTCCTCCCGCTCACGCGGGTCCGCCTTGCGCAGCCGCATCGGCACACCGACGTTCTCCGCCGCGCTCAGGATCGGGATCAGCCCGAACGACTGGAAGATGAAGCCGATCCGGTCGCGCCTAAGCTCCAGCAGGCCGTTCTCGCCGAGTTCGGAGAGGTCGGTGCCGTCGACGGTGATCCGCCCCTGGTCCGGGGTGTCGAGACCGCCGACCAGATTGAGCAGCGTGGTCTTGCCGGAGCCCGACCGGCCTTTGAGGGCGACCAGTTCGCCCCGGGGGATCTCGAAGGACACTCCGCGCAGCGCGTGGACGGCCGCGGCTCCCGTGCCGTACGAACGGTGCAGGTTCTCGATCCGCACCATGGGCCGCGACGCGTCGTCGACGACGGCCGTGCCCGACTGTGCGCTGCTGCTCTCGGTCATCCGGATGTCCCCCCGTGCCTGATCGTGTCCGGCACAGTATGTGCAGGGGCCATGCGCACGGGCAACGGTCGCGCGGAAACCCGTGCGAGAGGCGTGCGGAACGGTCCGTGGGCCCGCACCCGGGGGTGCGGGCCCACGGGCCACAACGCTGTCGTACGAGGTCGCCGACCGCTGTCAGCGCACCTCGGTGATCTCGGGGCCGCGCTGGAGCTGGCCCATGCCCCCGGAGAACCGGGAGCCTTCCTGCTCCTCCTGCTGGACGCCCTCGGGCACCATCTGCGCGTCTTCCGGCAGCTTGAGGACGATCGGGTCACGAGGCGCCATCGGGCCTTCGCCGCGCACCACGACGGTGTCCCTGAAGATCTGCTCGAGCAGACCGGCCGCCTGCGGCTGCACCGCGCCCTGCCCGGAGATCACTCCGCGCAGGAACCAGCGGGGGCCGTCGACGCCGACGAAGCGCACCATCTGCACACCGCCGGTGCCGTCCGGGAGCTGTACGGGCACCTGGGCGCGCAGCTCCCAGCCGAGCGGGCCCTCGACCTCGTCGATGATGCCGCCCTGCTGGGTGATACCGGAGGCGATCTCCTCGCGGACCTCGCCCCAGATGCCCTCCTTCTTGGGCGCCGCGAAGGCCTGGAGCTGTACGGCGCTGTCGCGCAGCACGACGGTGGCCGCGACGATGGCGTCACCGGCGACCTCGACCCGCAGTTCCATGCCCTCGACCCCGGGCACGAACAGGCCGCCGAGGTCGACCCGGCCCTCGCCGGGCCTGGAGACCTCGGAGACGTCCCAGGGGCCGTCGGGCCGGGGCGCCGGCGGGAGGTTCACCCGGCGGGCGCCGCTGTCCCCGGCTTCCGTGCCGAGCTCGGCAGACTCGTCGGCGACTCGCTCGGCGCCGTCCGCTGCGTCCGCCGCGTCCCCGGCGGAACCACTCTTCTTGCGACGTCCGAACACGTCACTGTCCTTCCCGGTCGGATACGACCGAAGCGTATCGATTCCCACCCGTAGAGCCGTCCACGGCGGCATGACCGCCGGTGGACCCGAAGCCCCCCTCGGCCCGCGCAGAACCGGGAAGCTCCGCCACCTCGTGGAAGCGCACCTTCTCGACCTGCTGGACGACCAGTTGGGCGATCCGGTCGAACCGTTCGAACCGCACGCTCTCGCGTGGATCGAGATTGACCACGATCACCTTGATTTCCCCACGGTACCCGGCATCAATCGTCCCTGGGGCATTCACGAGGGCGACTCCGCAGCGGGCGGCGAGCCCGGACCGGGGGTGAACGAAGGCCGCGTACCCGTCGGGCAGGGCGATCGACACTCCGGTGGGCAGCACGGCACGCTCACCGGGGGCGAGTTCGACGGCCTCGCACGTCACCAGATCGGCGCCCGCGTCGCCCGGGTGACCGTAGGCAGGAAGCGGCACCTCGGGGCGCACGCGGCGGATGAGCACGTCGACGGGATCACGCATCAGGGGTTCACCTCGAAGGCGCGTGCGCGCCGGACCTGGTCGGGGTCGGCCATCGCGGCCTGGATCTCGGCGGGGCGGCCGTTCTCGATGAAGTGGTCGACCTTGACCTCGATGAACAGGGCGGACGCCCGCACGGCCACCGGCCCGTCGGGGCCTCCGATGCGTCCGGTGGCGGTCGAGTAGATCTTGCGGCCGGCGACGGCGGTGACCTCGGCGTCGAGGTGCAGCACGGTGTCGACCGGCACGGGTCGCACGAAGTCGGTCTCGAGCTTGCCGGTGACCGCGATGACCCGCAGCAGCCAGTTCAGCGAGCCGAGCGTCTCGTCGAGCGCGGAGGCGAGCACCCCGCCGTGCGCGAGACCGGGGGCGCCCTGGTGCGCGGCCTTGACGGTGAACTCGGCGGTGACGCGGACGCCATCCTGTGCCCGTGCCTCGAGGTGCAGACCGTGGGGCTGCTGCCCGCCGCACCCGAAGCAGTGCCCGTAGTGCGCGCCGAGGAGTTCACCCGGGGCGGGCGCGTCGGGGTGCCGCACCGGCGCCGTGGCGTCGGCCGGCGGGGTCAGGGCCGAGGAACCGGCCGGGGGTTCGGGGGTCGCCCCCCGGGAGTTCGCGTTGCTCACAGGCGCAGACCTTACCCGCGCGGCTACCCGCAGGTCGCACCGTGCCAAGCTTGGATTCATGCAGCCTTCCGCCCCGCAGTACGCAGAACGCCTGACCGCGCCCCGAGCCTGGTGGGCCGTCACCGCCCTCGTCGCCCTCTCCGGCGGTCTGATCCTGCTGCCGCTGGGGCCCCTGCCGATGCTGGGCGGGGTGATCGCCGCGGGTGCGCTGGCGTCGGCGCTGGTCAGCTCCTACGGCTCGGCCCGGATCCGGGTGGTGGCCGGCTCCCTCGTCGCCGGGGACGCGCGGATCCCGGTCTCCGCGCTCGGCGAGCCTGAGGTGCTCGACGCGGAGGAGGCGCGGGCCTGGCGGCTCCACAAGGCCGATCCGCGGGCCTTCATGCTGCTGCGCAGCTACATCCCGACGGCTGTACGGATCGAGATCACCGATCCGGAGGACCCGACGCCGTACGTCTATCTGTCGACACGGGACCCGCAGGCGCTGGCCGCCGCCCTGACGGCCGTCCGCGCGGCGTAGGGCCCGGTCCCGCCGTCGGTCAGGCGCCGCTCGGTCCCAGGGGCAGTTGCGGGTGCTGGATGGGGTGCTGCGGCTGCTCGAGGGGCGGCAGTGCGGGGAGCGCGTCCCACGGGACCTGCCTGTTGCGCAGGTCGGCGCGGATACGGTCGGCGAGCTTCCTGGTGTCCCGGCGGTTCATCACGGCGCCGACGGCGGCTCCGACCATGAACGGCATCAGGTTCGGAAGATTGCGGACCATGCGCTTCATGATCTGCTGGCGCAGTTGGCGCTTGAGCTGTCCGCCCATCGAGACGTTGTACGTCGAGGGCTTGGTGACCTCGATTCCGCGCTCCTGGGACCAGGCGTTCAGATACGCGGTGCTGCGGTCCTTGAGGCCGCCGGGCGGCCGCACCCCGTAGACCTCGTGGAGCTCGGCGATGAGCTTCAGCTCGATGGCGGCGACGCCGACGATCTCCGCCGCGAGCTCGGTCGGCATCGCCGGCGGCACGGGCATCATCGCGGCGGCGCCGATACCGGCGCCCACTGTGGATGTGGCGTTGGCCGCTCCCGCGACCAGCTTGTCGGCAAGCTGCTCGGGGGAGAGGCCGGGAAACTGCCTGCGCAGCTTCTCCAGATCACGCACCGGGATACGCGGCGCGTTGTCGATCAGCACGTCGGCGATGTGCGCGAGCGCCGCCTTGGCGCTCTCCTTGCTCCTCACGAGCCTGGTGCGCGCGCCCTGTCCCCGCCGGACGAGGCCCGCCCTCGCGCTCTCGCCGCCCTTGACGACGCCCTTCGTGACCGCGGCCAGGCGTCGGGCCCTGGTCGGGGACCCTGCCTGGCCGGTGGTTCCGAGCGAGGCCGGCAGGCCTCGCTCCACACCCTCGGTCGCGTCGTACGGCAGCAGCGCGGACAAGTCCTCCGCGGACGCCGCGGCGTCCTGTGAGGGGCCCGTACCGCCCTGGTGCGCCTCCGGCTGTCCATGACGCCGGAAGCGCCGCTTCCCGGACGGTTTCTCGCCTGCCACTGGCGGCCCTGCCTCAGTCGCAGTCGCGGCAGATGGGCTGGCCGTTCTTCTCACGCGCCAGCTGGCTGCGGTGATGCACGAGGAAGCAGCTCATGCAGGTGAACTCGTCGGCCTGCTTGGGCAGGACCCGGACGGCGAGCTCCTCGTTGGACAGGTCGGCCCCGGGGAGCTCCATGCCCTCCGCGGCCTCGAACTCGTCGACGTCGACGGTCGAGGTGGACTTGTCGTTCCGCCGGGCCTTCAGTTCCTCAAGGCTGTCCGAATCGACGTCGTCGTCGGTCTTGCGTGGGGTGTCGTAGTCCGTTGCCATGTCGCTCTCCCCCTCTGGGTGGTTGCGGTGTCTCAGCGCACGTAACGCGTGAGAGGCCGGACTTGTGCCCGACCTGAGGCGGAGATTTTGCCTCACATCAAGGTCTGTTACTCAATCGACACCCAACCGGACCCCTCGGGAGTGATCGGGTTGGATGGCGATGGGGACCGTACACGGTCCGCAAGCGTGCTTCACGAGCGCCACCCCGTGTACTTCCCGTGATGTCACCCCCCGGAAACCCGGGCTTTTACCGGCTTTCCGCACGATGATCGATCACGCAGCGTAGATGGATCCGATTCGTCCCGTGTGATTGATCGCACATGGATTCGCCGGATGCCGTTTCCGAAAATTCCGCTTAAAGCGAACATCGGCCCAGGAACTCAGACCGGAAGAGTGACACGCATCACCAGCCCGCCCCCCTCGCGCGGCACCGCGGAAATGCGGCCGCCGTGGGCGCGGGCCACCGATCGCGCGATGGAAAGGCCCAGGCCGACCCCCTTGTCGCTGCCCGTGCGCTCCTGGCGCAGGCGCCTGAACGGCTCGAAGAGGTTGTCGATCTCGTACGCGGGAACCACCGGTCCGGTGTTGGTCACCAGCAGCACCGCCTGGCCGTGCTCGACATCCGTGGTCACCTCCACCCAGCCGCCCGGCACGTTGTACCGGACGGCGTTCTGCACGAGGTTCAGCGCGATCCGCTCCAGCAGCACGCCGTTGCCCTGGACGACCGCGGCCCGGCGCTCGCCCCGCACCTCCACGCCCGTCTCCTCCGCCTCCGAGCGGACCTGGTCCATGGCGCGTGAGGCCACCTCCGCCAGGTCCACCGGCTTGCGCTCGACGATCTGGTTGTCGCTGCGGGCGAGCAGCAGCAGGCCCTCGACAAGCTGCTCGCTGCGCTCGTTGGTGGCCAGCAGCGTCTTGCCGAGCTGCTGGAGCTCCACGGGAGCTCCGGGATCGGAGAGGTGCACCTCGAGCAGCGTGCGGTTGATCGCCAGGGGCGTGCGCAGTTCGTGCGAGGCGTTCGCCACGAACCGCTGCTGGGCGGTGAAGGCCCGCTCCAGTCGGTCCAGCATCTCGTCGAAGGTGTCGGCGAGCTCCTTGAGCTCGTCGTCGGGTCCGTCCAGCTCGATCCGGCGCGAGAGGTCGGAACCGGCCACCTGGCGCGCGGTGCGGGTGATCCGGCCCAGCGGCGACAGCACCCGGCCGGCCATCGCGTAGCCGAAGGCGAACGCGATGATGCTCAGGCCGAGCAGGGCGAACAGGGAGCGGCGCAGCAGGTCGTCCAGCGCCAGTTCGCGCTGGTGCTGAAGACAGGCGGAGACGGCCTGGTTGAACTGCTCGCCGGAACCCTCCTCCGGGAGCGTGCACCAGTCCGTGGTGGGCTGGA
The DNA here is from genome assembly GCF_052068155.1 of Streptomyces sp. OZ13. Taxonomy (NCBI): domain Bacteria; kingdom Bacillati; phylum Actinomycetota; class Actinomycetes; order Kitasatosporales; family Streptomycetaceae; genus Streptomyces; species Streptomyces sp. OZ13. The sequence goes on from NZ_JBQHCZ010000018.1 coordinate 29,181, forward strand.
CCTTGCCCTCGACGATCTTGAAGGGCAGATCCGCGACGCCGACGTGCAACGCCTGCGCGGTGAAGAGGTAGATGATCGACAGCAGCAGGATGCCCGCGATCAGGAACATCCCGCCGTACAACAGCGTGAGCCGTATCCGGATGGTGGGGCGCAACCAGGGACGGCCCGGCTCCCTGGGGTCCCAGGTCGGCTTCGGAGGCGCCTCCGGCGGCGCGGGAACGCTGGCCACGCGATCAGATCCGGTAACCGGAACCAGGCACCGTGACGATCACGGGCGGTTCGCCGAGCTTGCGGCGCAAGGTCATCACGGTCACCCGCACCACGTTGGTGAACGGGTCCGTGTTCTCGTCCCAGGCCTTCTCCAGCAGCTGCTCCGCCGAGACGACCGCGCCCTCGCTGCGCATCAGGACCTCCAGGACCGCGAACTCCTTGGGGGCCAGCTGGATCTCCCTGCCGTCCCTGAAGACCTCGCGACGGTTCGGATCGAGCTTGATGCCGGCACGCTCCAGCACCGGCGGCAGCGGCACCGTCGTACGCCGCCCGAGGGCACGCACACGTGCGGTGAGCTCGGTGAACGCGAACGGCTTGGGCAGATAGTCGTCGGCGCCGAGCTCCAGGCCCTCCACGCGGTCGCTCACATCCCCGGAGGCCGTCAGCATCAGCACCCGGGTCGGCATGCCCAGCTCGACGATCCTGCGGCAGACGTCGTCCCCGTGGACCAGGGGGAGGTCGCGGTCGAGCACCACCACGTCGTAGTCGTTGACCCCGATGCGCTCGAGGGCGGCGGCGCCGTCGTACACGACGTCGACCGCCATGGCCTCCCGGCGCAGTCCGGTGGCCACCGCATCGGCGAGCAGCTGCTCGTCCTCGACGACGAGTACGCGCACGTCGACTTCCTCTCTCGGGAGCCCCGTCACCGTGACAGGGCAGGTCTGGGCACTGACTGTGCGGCTCCATCCTGCCCGTTACGCGCGTAAACCGGCTGTAAGGCGAACAGGCTCGACAACCGCACCGCGGAATAAGGAGGATTTCCGGGACAGTTGAGGTTTCCACCCGGGAAGGCCTGGGGAGGACGACTGCACATCCCGATCACGCCCTGTGTGTGGCGCACCACGACCTGTTCCAGGGTTGATCAACCCACCGTCGGCACACCCCCGTGCCACCGACCTACGACGAGGGGGCGCATCATGGACGCTTTCACTGCCGGACTGCTGCAGCGCATAAAGGCCGCCGAGGACGACCTGACGGTCGCCCGGGAGACGGGCGACGACTTCCTCGCTGACGTCGAGCAGGCGGAGCTGGAGGACCTCCACCGCCTCGCCGCCGAGCACGGGGTGAAGCTCACCGCGGCCTGATCCCCGACCGTGCAGCCCAGAGGCCCGGCCCCGCGAAGCGGGTCCGGGCCTCTGGCATGGGGCGGGCCCGCGAAATCAGCCTCGCCGGCGTTTGAGGCGCGGGGGTCCGGGGGCAGAGCCCCCGGTTTCGGGAAGGGGCGGGGAGGGGAAACGCCCGCCGCAGGCGGCACGCGCACGCGCTCAGTCGTGCCACGCCCCCAGTTCCTCCAGCAACGCCTGCAACGGCTCGAAGACCCCCGGCACCGCCGCCACCGTGAGGTCGCCGGAGGGGCCGTCCCCGGGGCGGCCCCCGGTCAGCGCGCCGGCCTCGCGGGCGATCAGGTCGCCCGCGGCGAGGTCCCACGGGCTGAGCCCGCGCTCGTAGTAGCCGTCCAGGCGGCCCGCCGCCACGTCCGCCAGGTCGATCGCCGCCGAGCCGCTGCGCCGGATGTCGCGCAGCTGCGGGATCAGCCGCTGGGCGACGTCCGCCTGGTGGGTGCGGACGGTGTGGACGTAGTTGAAGCCGGTCGAGACCAGGGCCTGGTCCAGCGGGGGCGCCGGCCGGCACCGTACGGGCCGGTCGTTCAGGAACGCGCCGCCGCCCCGCACCGCGTGGAAGGTCTCGCGGCGCATCGGTGCCTCGACGACGCCCACCACGGTCTCGCCGTCGAGCTCCGCGGCGATCGAGACGGCCCAGGTCGGCAGCCCGTACAGGTAGTTCACGGTGCCGTCGAGCGGGTCGATGACCCAGCGCACACCGCTGGTGCCCACCGTGGCCGCGCCCTCCTCGCCGAGGAAACCGTCGTCCGGGCGGTGCTCGGTGAGGAAGCCGGTGATCAGCTTCTCCGCCGCGATGTCCATCTCGGTCACGACGTCGATGGGGCTTGACTTCGTCCTGGCGACGCCCAGGTCGTCCGGGCGGCCGTCCCTGAGCAGCGCGCCGGCCTTACGGGCGGCTTCCAGGGCGAGGGGCAGCAGTTCGGACGTGAGCGGGTCGGTCACAGGGGTCTCCTTCACGCGTACGGGCTGTCGGCGCCGGCCGCCGCGGGCTTGGGCGCGCGGGCCGGGCAGCATCCGACGGGGCAGAGGTAGTGACTCGGGCCGAGCGTTCCGAGCGCGCAGCGTTCCGCCGGGATGCCGCGCTCACTGGCGGCCCGTTCCAGCAGGAGGTCGCGCACCGCGCCGGCGAACCGCGGGTCCGCGCCCACGGTCGCGGAGCGGCGCACCGGCAGACCCAGCTCCGCGGCCTTGGCGGTGGCCTCCGTGTCGAGGTCGTACAGGACCTCCATGTGGTCGGAGACGAAACCGATCGGGACCATGACGGCAGCCGGCGCGCCGGCGGCGTGCAGGCTCTCCAGGTGGTCGCAGATGTCCGGTTCCAGCCAGGGGATGTGCGGGGCGCCGCTACGGGACTGGTAGACGAGCTCCCAGGGGTGCTCGACGCCGGTCTCGTGGGCGACGGCCTCGGCGACGGTCCGGGCCACGTCGAGGTGCTGGCGGACGTAGGCGCCGCCGTCCCCGTGATCGTCGGCGGGGCCGGAGGCGTCGGCCGCGGAGGTCGGGATCGAGTGCGTGGTGAAGGCGAGGTGCGCACCGGCGCGGACATCTTCCGGCAGGTCGGCGAGGGAGGCGAGAACGCCGTCGATCATGGGCCGTACGAAGCCGGGGTGGTTGAAGTAGTGCCGCAGCTTGTCGACCCGCGGCAGTGGCCGCCCCTCCGCCTCCAGCGTCGCCAGCGCGTCCGCGAGGTTCTCCCTGTACTGGCGGCAGCCGGAGTACGAGGCGTATGCGCTGGTGGCGAGGACGGCGATGCGCCGGTGTCCCGCGTCTGCCATCTCGCGCAGGGTGTCGGTGAGGTACGGCGCCCAGTTGCGGTTGCCCCAGTGGACCGGCAGGTCCAGCCCGTGCTCGGCGAAGTCCTTGCGAAGGGCTTCGAGCAGCGCCCGGTTCTGGTCGTTGATGGGGCTGACGCCGCCGAAGAGGAAGTAGTGCTGCCCCACTTCCTTCAGCCGTTCCTTCGGGATGCCTCGGCCGCGGGTCACGTTCTCCAGGAACGGGACCACGTCGTCGGGGCCTTCGGGGCCGCCGAACGAGAGCAGCAGAAGGGCGTCGTAAGGCGCTGGGTCACGCAGATCGGACATGAGGTCGATCCTGCCACCCGCCTCCGACAGCGGAAAAACCGCGGTGCGCGCGCGGAGGTTCGGCGCGTAATCTGTGAAGGCTGCCCTTACGCCTTACCGGAGTCCCTGTTGCCCAGTCCGTACCGCGCGATTTTCGCCACCCCCGGCTCTTTGGGGTTCTCCACCGCCGGCCTCCTCGGCCGGATGCCGCTGTCCATGCTGGGCATCGGGATCATGACCATGGTCTCCGAGCTCACCGGACGCTACGGTCTGGCCGGCACGCTCACCGCGACGCTCGCGCTGTCCGCGGCCGTGCTGGGCCCGCAGGTCTCCCGTCTGGTGGACCGCCACGGCCAGCGCCGGGTGCTGCGTCCCGCCACTCTCGTCACGCTCGCCGCCGTCACCGGACTGTTGATCTGCGCCCAGCAGGGAGCGCCGGACTGGACGCTGTTCGCCTTCACGGCCGTCGCGGGCTGTGCGCCGAGCGTCGGCGCGATGACCCGGGCGCGCTGGGCGGCGCTCCTGGAGGGCTCGCCGCGGGAGCTGCACACCGCCTACTCGGTCGAGTCGATCATCGACGAGGTGTGCTTCATCTTCGGGCCGATCATCTCCATCGGGCTGTCCACCCTGTGGTTCCCGGAGGCCGGACCGCTGCTCGCGGCCGGGTTCCTGCTGGTCGGCGTCTGGTGGCTGACGGCTCAGCGGGCCACGGAGCCGAAGCCGCACCCGGCGTCCCACGACACCGGCGGCAGCGCGCTGCGCTCCCCCGGTCTCCAGGTGCTGGTCGCGGCGTTCGTCGCCACCGGAGTGATCTTCGGCGCGGTGGACGTGGTCACGGTGGCGTTCGCGGAGGAGACGGGGCACAAGGCCGCGGCGAGCTGGGTGCTCGCGGTCTACGCGCTCGGTTCCTGCCTCGCGGGCGCCGTCTTCGGCCTGTTGCACCTGAAGGGTGAGCCCGCCCGCAGGTGGGTGCTGGGCGTCTGCGCGATGGCCGTGAGTATGATCCCCCTCCAACTGGCCGGGAGCCTGCCGTTCCTGGCCGTGGCGCTCTTTGTCGCGGGCCTTGCCATCGCGCCGACGATGGTGACGACCATGGCCCTCGTCGAGGCGCACGTACCGCGCAGCAAGCTGACCGAGGGCATGTCCTGGACCGGTACCGGGCTCGCGGTCGGCGTCGCACTGGGTTCCTCGGCCGCCGGCTGGGTGGTCGACGCGCAGGGCGCCGCTGCGGGGTACGCGGTGCCCGGCGTCGCAGGGGTGTTCGCGGCCGTGGTGGCGTTCCTGGGGTACCGCCGGCTGCGCAGGCCGGTGCCGATGCGGGAGGGGCAGCGTGAGCAGCGTGATCAGGACCCGGAGCAGCGGGAGCAGTCCGTGGCGTAACTGGGCGGGGACCGTTGTCTCCCGGCCCGCGAGGGAAGTCCGCCCCGCGTCCGTGGAGGAGCTCGCCGACGCGGTCCGCTCGGCGGTCTCCGAGGGCCTTCGGGTCAAGACGGTCGGCACGGGCCATTCGTTCACGGCCATAGCGGCGACCGACGGGCTGCTGATCCGGCCGGACCTGATGACGGGGATCCGCCGGATCGACCGCTCGGAGATGACCGTCACCGTCGAATCGGGCACCCCGCTCAAGCGGTTGAACACCGCCCTCGCCCGTGAGGGGCTGTCGCTCACGAACATGGGCGACATCATGGAGCAGACCGTGGCCGGCGCTACGTCGACCGGTACGCACGGCACCGGCCGTGACTCCGCCTCGATCGCCGCCCAGATCAAGGGCCTTGAGCTGGTGACGGCCGACGGGGCGGTGCTGACGTGCTCGGAGAAGGAGAATCCCGAGGTCTTCGCCGCGGCCCGGATCGGTCTGGGCGCGCTCGGAGTCGTCTCGGCGATCACGTTCGCGGTGGAGCCGGTCTTCCTGCTGACCGCCCGTGAGGAACCGATGTCCTTGGACCGGGTCCTGGCGGACTTCGACGCCCTGCACGCGGAGAACGAGCACTTCGAGTTCTACTGGTTCCCTCACACCGGGAACTGCAACACCAAGCGCAACAACCGCAGCTCCGGCCCGCCTGCGCCGCCCGGCAGGGTCGGCGGCTGGATCGAGGACGAGCTGCTGTCCAACGGGGCCTTCCAGGTGGCCTGTTCGCTGGGCCGCGCGGTCCCGGCGGCCGTTCCCGCGATCGCCAGGCTCTCCAGCCGCGCGCTGTCCGCCCGTACCTACACGGACATTCCCTACAAGGTCTTCACATCGCCCCGCCGGGTGCGGTTCGTGGAGATGGAGTACGCGGTGCCCAGGGAGGCCGCGGTCACGGCGCTGCGCGAGCTCAGGGCGATGATCGAACGCTCGCCGCTGCGGATCGGGTTCCCGGTCGAGGTACGCACGGCCCCCGCCGACGACATCGCGCTGTCGACCGCCTCGGGCCGGGAGACGGCGTACATCGCGGTGCACATGTACCGCGGCACGCCGTACCGTTCCTACTTCACCGCCGTGGAGTCGATCATGACCGCCCACGGCGGGCGGCCGCACTGGGGAAAGATCCACACGCGGGACGCGCGACACCTCGCGGACGTCTACCCGCGGTTCGGCGAGTTCACCGCCCTGCGCGACCATCTGGACCCGGACCGGGTCTTCCAGAATCCGTATCTGCGCCGGGTGCTGGGCGACTGACGCCGGCCGAATGCGCCGCTCTCCGCGGGCCGTTCGTCGCCTTCCTGACGTTCCGTCCACTCATCGGGCTTCTGACTCACCTTCAGCCGCCTTGCGCCATCTGCCCGCTGCGCACCGAGATAGGACATGTGAGCGAAGAGAATAGTTCCGTTTCTGGTGCTTCTGTGAAGCACAACACCTGGTCAGCCCGCGTTCGAGCGCCGATCCAGCACCCCCCTGCCGAAGTTCGGCGGCGCGGCTGTCCACCCGGATGGCCCGAATGGAGTACTGTGGCGAGCCCTGGGCCCGGCCTCCCTCGTGGTGTCCGGATCCCCAGGTTGGGGGCCGAAAGCGGCGCTCGATCCGGCGGCACCGCGGTGAAGCATGGAGATCTATCGCTCAGAGTGACGACCGATCACGCTGAGTGGCCAATAGATCACCGTGCCATAACGGCGATCCAGGGCTCGCGCCCGACACGCCGGGCAACTCGGCAAGGTTGTGGCAGGCTGCACCCGGGCAGGCCACACTCGACTCGACTAGCGGAAGCAGCGACGCAGGTGACGTCGGCAGGCACCACCCGGGAGGTCCCCATGCCCGAACTGCGTGTCGTGGCCGTCTCCAACGACGGCACACGACTGGTGCTCAAGGCTGCGGACAGCACGGAATACACGCTTCCGATCGATGAGCGCCTGCGTGCCGCCGTGCGTAACGACCGTGCCAGGCTCGGCCAGATCGAGATCGAGGTGGAGAGCCATCTCCGCCCCCGTGACATCCAGGCCCGTATACGTGCCGGTGCCTCCGCGGAGGAGGTCGCCCAGCTCGCCGGCATCCCCGTCGATCGCGTGCGCCGCTTCGAGGGCCCGGTCCTCGCCGAGCGCGCCTTCATGGCGGAGCGGGCCCGTAAGACGCCCGTACGCCGCCCCGGTGAGAACACCGGTCCGCAGCTGGGCGAGGCCGTGCAGGAGCGGCTGTTGCTGCGCGGTGCCGAGAAGGACACCGTCCAGTGGGACTCGTGGCGCCGCGACGACGGCACCTGGGAGGTCCTGCTCGTGTACCGGGTCGCGGGCGAACCGCACTCGGCGAGCTGGACCTACGACCCGCCGAGGCGGCTCGTCCAGGCCGTCGACGACGAGGCACGCGCCCTGATCGGTGAGACCGACGACACGATCGCGCAGGAGCCGAGCTTCCCGTTCGTCCCGCGCATCGCGCGTCTGCCCAGGGACCGGCCGCTGGACCGTGCCCTGGACCGGCAGATCGAGCGCCCGGCCGTGCCGTCCGCCGACGCGGACGACAAGGACGAGCGGGACTCGCTGACCAGCCTGCTGGAGGCCGTGCCGAACTTCCGCGGCGACATGGTCGTGCCCGAGCGGCCCGTGGCGTCGGAACCGCCCGCCGTCGAGCCCGGCCAGGAGGCCGAGGCCGAGGAGGAGCCGGTGGCGCCCGCCGCGTCGGCCGGCGCGGGTTCCGCGTACGCGGACGTGCTGATGCCGCGCTCCGTGGCCGGCCATCGGGACCGCCTGACGGGCACCACCGACCGGCAGGCGGAGGCGGACGGCGTCCGCCCCGGCCGTCGCGCCGCCGTGCCGAGCTGGGACGAGATCGTCTTCGGCACACGCCGTAAGAAACAGGAGTAAGAAACGTTCCGCACAAGGGCCGGCCCCATGGGGACCGGCCCTTGTGGTGTGCGCGGATCAGCCCGGCTGCGGTCCGGTCGCGACCGGACGGTCCGGGTTCCGCGACCACTCGGACCACGAGCCCGCGTACAGGGCCGCGTCGAAGCCGGCGAGCTCCAGGGCCAGCACCTGCTGGGCGGCCGAGACGCCGGACCCGCAGTAGACGCCGACGGGTCCCGAGTCCTCATGGGCCCCGAGTTCCATGAACCGCGCCGCCAGCCACTCGGCAGGGCGGAAGCGGCCCTGGTCGTCCAGGTTCTCCATGGTCGGCGCGGAGACGGCACCCGGGATGTGCCCGGCGATCGGGTCGATGGGCTCCACCTCACCGCGGTAACGCTCCCCCGCACGCGCGTCGAGCAGCAGGCCGTCACGGGCCGTCGCCGCCGCCTCGTCGGCGTCCAGCAGGGGCAGCGCCCCCGGCTTCGGCTCGAAGGAGCCCTCCTGCGGTACGGGAACCGTCGTCTCGAGCGGCCCCGTCCACGCCGCGAGTCCGCCGTCCAGCACCCGGACGTCGTCGTGCCCGGCCCAGCGCAGCAGCCACCAGGCGCGAGCCGCGCCCCAGCCCTTGTCGGCGTCGTACACGACGACAGAGGTAGCGGGACCGACGCCCGCACGGCGCATCACCGCGCCGAACTCCGCGACGTCGGGCAGCGGATGACGCCCGCCGGCTCCGGGCGGACCGGCCAGTTCGGCGTCGAGGTCGACGAAGACGGCACCCGGGATGTGCCCGGCCTCGTACTCGGGCCGACCGTGCGGCCCGCCCAGCCGGTAGCGGACATCGAGAAGGACCGGCGGGGTGGGGCCGGCGAGCTCGGCGGCGAGATCGGCCGCGGAGATGATCGGATTCATACGGCCATCCTTGCGCACCTGCCTGGCGCACCGTAACACCCCCGAAGCGGATGAGCCCCACCAAAACGGGCAACCTCCGGCGGGAACCCGCCATATCCGGCGCGGCCAGGGCGCAGCAGGCCCTTGGTGATGACAACATCGGCTCGAGCGCAACGGTCTCCGCAGAGCCTCCCCCGACCGTGGACGCGCCAGGTCCCCCCGTACGGCCACCACGATGGTCCGAGGAGAGAGTGACGATGACCGAGGCGACTCGGCGCCCCCCGGGCACACCCTGCTGGGTGAGCCTCATGGTGCACGGCCTTGACGCGACACAGGAGTTCTACGCGGCGCTGTTCGGCTGGGAGTTCTCGCCCGGCCCCACGCAGCTGGGGCCCTACGTCCGCGCGATGCTCGACGGCAAGGTGGTGGCCGGCATCGGCCGGCTGCCCGCCGACCGCCATCTGCCCGTCGCCTGGACCGCGTATCTGGCGAGCGACGACGCCGACGTGACCGCGGAGGCGATCCGCAGCTGCGGCGGCACGATCGGCGTCGGGCCGCTCGACGCCGCCGACGCGGGACGGCTGGTCATCGCCTCCGACCCGGCGGGCGCGGTGTTCGGGGTCTGGCAGGCGGCGGGGCACACCGGCACCGCCGTGCACGGCGCGCACGGGACACCCGTCTGGAACGAGCTGCGGACCAGGGACACTTCGTCGGTCGGCAAGTTCTACCAGGCGGTCTTCGGCCATGACGCCAAGGAGGACGGCACGGGGCCCGACCGGCTCACGCTGCGGCTCGACGGCCGTCCCGTCGCCACGGTGCGGGGGATGGGCCAGGCCCTGCCGCGCGACCGCGGCCCGCACTGGATGACGTACTTCGAGGTCGAGGACACCGACGCGGCCGCGCACCGGGTGGTGGAACTGGGCGGGCATGTCGTCGAGGCGCCCGGGCCGGGCCCGCGCGGGCGTGCGGCGACCGTCAGCGACCCCGAGGGCGCCGTCTTCACGATCGTACGGTCGGACGTCCTCTGACATCACGGGCGTCACGGCCGTCGGCACCGCCGTCCGCGTCGGTCTCGACGGGCAGGACGTCCGGGGAGAGAGCCGCCGCGTGGGCAGAGGCGGCCGTCATCCGCCGGCGGTGGTGACGCCGGCACAGGACCTCGTAACCGATCTCGTCCGGTGACTGGTTGACGTCCCCGACGACGACCTGCGCGCCTTCGACCACCATCACGCCGCCGACGGTGCGGGCGTTGTGAGTGGCCCGCGCACCGCACCAGCACAGCGCCTCGACCTGAAGCACCTCGACCCGGTCCGCGAGTTCGACGAGCCGCTGCGAGCCGGGGAACAGCTTGGAGCGGAAGTCCGTGGTGATACCGAAGGCGAAGACGTCCAGTTCCAGGTCGTCGACGACGCGGGCGAGCTGGTCGATCTGTTCCGGCGCGAGGAACTGCGCCTCGTCGGCGATCACATAGTCGCAACGGCCGCCCTTGGAGAAGCGGTCGACGAGGTACGCGTAGAAGTCGAAGCCCTCGGCGGCCTCGACCGCGTCGGTGACCAGTCCCAGCCGCGACGAGAGCTTGCCCTCGCCGGCCCGGTCGTCACGCGTGAAGATCATGCCCTGCAGGCCGCGCGCGGACCGGTTGTGCTCGATCTGAAGAGCGAGGGTGCTCTTTCCGCAGTCCATCGTTCCGGAGAAGAACACCAGCTCGGGCATGGGGGGTGGAGACCTTTCGGGTCAGGCGGCGGGGAGGATCACGTGCCTACCCGGCGGGTCAGGTACGGGCTCGGCGGGTCACGAGCGTACTTCGAGGAGCGGCACGAGCTGTTCGGCGGGAGTCATCGAGCCGTGCATGCCCACCATGGCGGACTCGTTCGGTTCGTTGACGGAGGCGGTGATCACCACATCGTCGTGCGCGGCGGCCACGACGTCGCCGATCCGCCCGTACACCCTGTCGTCGACCTCCGGGCCGAACCAGCCTGCGGCGACGGCCTCGTCGCGGCTCGCGACCCAGAACTGCTCCCCCAGCACCTCGCGCCACACGGCGAGGACGTCGTTCTCCGCGCCGGGCACGGCGTACACATGGCGTGCCCTGCCCTCGCCGCCGAGCAGGGCGACACCGGCCCGCAGTTCCCAGTCCTCGTCGAAGTCGATGCGGGACTGCTCGTCGAAGGGGATGTCGATCATGCCGTGGTCGGCGGTAACGTACAGCGCGGCGCGGGGCGGCAACTGGTCGGCGAGCCGCTCCACCAGCCGGTCCGCGTACATCAGTTGTCCGCGCCAGGCATCCGAGTCGATGCCGAACCGGTGCCCCTTGCCGTCGACCTCGCTGTAGTACGTGTAGACCAGCGAACGGTCACCCGCGGCCAGTTGCTCGGCGGCGAGGTCCATACGCTCCTCGCCGGTCAGCCGGCCGTGGAACGTGCCGCCGCTGAGCGCGACCTTGGTGAGCGGCGTCTGCTCGAACGCGGGCGACGACACCTGGGCGGTGTGCACCCCCGCCCGGTCCGCCAGCTCGAAGACGGTGGGATAGGGCTGCCAGGCCTTCGGCGAGGTCCACGGCCTCCAGCGGAGCTGGTTCATCAGCTCGCCGGTCTCCGGGTTGCGCACCGTGTAGCCGGGCAGGCCGTGCACGCCCGGCGGGAGGCCCGTGCCGACGGAGGCGAGCGAGGTGGCGGTGGTGGCGGGGAACCCGGCCGTGATGGGCGCTCCGGTACCGCCGCGGGACGTGCCGAGGAGCGAGGTCAGGAACGGCGCCTCGTCGGGGTGGGCCCTGATCTGCTCCCAGCCGAGCCCGTCGATCAGGAAGACGCAGTTCCGGTCGGCGGGCGTGAGCTCGGCGATGGACTGCTCGAGCCCCGGGACACCCTGGCCCGCGGCGAGGGTGGGGAGCAGGTCGGCGAGCGAGCCGCTGCCGTACTCGGGCGCGGGCGCCGCGTACACATCGAGCGAGACGGGGTCGTCCGGCCACACTGCGGGCTGGGCCATCAGCGCGTGGCTGCCGTGGCTTCGGAGAGCGCCTGGGCGAAGACCAGGGTCTGGCGGACGGTGTCGGGCCCGTCACCGGCCTCGCTGACGCGCAGGCTGAGGTCGTCGGCGGTGGAGTTGCCGGTGTAGCCGTGGTCGGCGTCGCAGTTCGGGTCGCCGCAGGCGGCGGGCTCCAGGTCGAGGCGCGAGACCGCGCCCCAGCCGATGGTCAGGACGACCTCGCGGGGCAGCGTGCCGGGGGTGTACGACTCCGGGTTGGCGACCACGCGGCTGACGACGACCGACGAGATCCGGCCGAGCTTCACCGACTCGGTGGACGTGGTGGCGTACGGGGTCGGGGAGCCGGAGTCGGCGGCCTGCTCGTCGGTGTGGCTGACGATGAACCGGTTCGCCGTCAGGACGAGGACGGTGACATGGCGGCGGACCTCGTTCGCGTCGAACGTGGTCTCCTGGTGCACCAGGTACGACGCGATCGGCTCGCCGCCGACGGCGGCTTCCACCGCCTCGGCCACGAGTGCCGGGTAGTAGCCGCTGCGCTCGATCGCGGCGCGCAGCCCCTGGGTCGTCGTACCGGTCTTCGCCATGCGGTCCATCCTACGGGGCCCCAGGGGCACCGGGCGCTCAGTAGCTGGGGAGCCGGCGGGGGCCGAGATCGCTTCGGGGCGGCGGCGGGGCCAGTCGTACGGACGCGTCCAGCACGGTGAGGCCGTGCTGGGCGACGACGACGGGCTCGAGGCTGATGCCGACCACTTCCGGGTGGTCGTCGACCAGTCGTGACACGCGCAGCAGCAGTTCCTCGAGCGCGGAGGTGTCGACCGGGGCGGATCCGCGCCAGCCGAACAGCAGCGGCGCCGCGCGGATGGTGCGGATCAGCTCGGTCGCGTCACGGTCGGTGGCGGGAACGAGCCGGTGGGCGGTGTCGCCGAGCAGTTCGGAGGCCACACCGGCCAGTCCGAAGGAGAGCACGGCTCCGACGGCGGGATCGATGGCCGCGCGCACGACGGTGTCCACACCGCGCGGCACCATGGCCTGCACGACCGGCTGGAGCTCGGCGGGCTTGCCGAGCGTCTCCGTCAGCTCGCGGTACGCCTGGCGCAGCTGCGTCTCGTCGGCCAGGTCGAGGCGTACCCCGCCGAGATCGGCGCGGTGGCGCAGGTGGGGGGCGGTGGTCTTGAGCGCGACCGGGTAGCCCAGCCGCGCGGCGGCCTGCACGGCGGCGCCCGGATCGGGCGCGGGCAGGGTGGGCCGCACATGGACGCCGTAGCGCGCCAGGAGTGCGTGGGCGTCGGCCGTGGCGAGGGTGAATCCCCGGTCGTCGTCCGCCGCCTCGAGCATCCGCTCGATGTGTGCGGCGGCTCCGGCCTCGTCGATGTCGTCGTACACGGGGACCCGGCCGGGCTCCGCGGCGTGCCGTCGCCACTGGGCGTACCGCACGGCCTCTGCGAGGGCCCGAGCGGCGCGCTCGGCGGCGGGGTAGGCGGGGATCCGGCGGGTGTCGTCTCCGGGCGACGACGACGGGCCGCTGCCGTCGGCGGACCCTGTGGCGCCGGGGTCCGGGGGCGCGGTTTCCCCGGGCCGGCCGACGGCCGGGCGGGGCGCCTCGCTCAGCGTCGCCGCGCCGGGGCCGGCGGGCTCGTGATCCCCGTCGCGTTCGGCGGTGTCGGCCCGCGCGGAGGGGTCGGACGGCGGGGCAGTGCTGGCAGCCGCCGCGAGGGCGTCGGCCAGCGCACCCATCTCCACATGGACGACCGCCACGGGTTTGGCCGGGGCCGTGGCCGAGGCGTCTCGGAGGGCAGTGGCGAGGACCTCGCCGTCGCCCGATTCCGTGACGCCGTTCTCGCCGACCCAGGGGATCGCCGTGATGACGACGGCGTCGCACCCGTCGTCCTCCAGCGCTTCCGCGAGGGCGGCGCGGAAGTCCGAGGGCGTGGCCGCCGTCGTGAGGTCGCGCGGCGGGAGCGGACGCAGCCCCTCCGTGAGGCAGGCGTCGTACGTGAGCAGGCCGAGCGACTCGGAGTTGCCGAGGATCGCCACCCGCGGCCCGCGGGGCAGCGGCTGCCCGGCCAGCATCAGGCCCGCGTCGACGAGTTCGGTGACCGTGTCGACGCGGATCACTCCCGCCTGGCGCAGCAGCGCCCCGACGGTCGCGTCCGGGATACGGGTGAACGGCACCGCGTGGCCCGGCGGCACGCTGCCGCTGTGCCGAGCCCCCTTGACCACCACGACCGGCTTGACCGCGGCGGTCCGGCGGGCGAGGCGGGTGAACTTGCGGGGGTTGCCGATGGACTCCAGGTACATCAGGACGACATCGGTGTCCGGGTCCTCGTGCCAGTACTGGAGGAAGTCGTTGCCGGAGACGTCCGCGCGGTTGCCGGAGGAGATGAACGAGGACAGGCCCGCGCCGCGCCGGTGGAGTCCCGACAGCAGCGCGATGCCGATCGCCCCGGACTGGGTGAACAGGCCGATCCGCCCGGGCACGGGGGCCTCGGGGGCCAGTGAGGCGTTGAGCCGGACGGCGTCCGAGGTGCTGATGATCCCGAACGAGTTGGGCCCGATGATCCGCATTCCGTACGAGCGGGCCTGCCGCACCAGCTCGCGCTGGCGCTCCCGTCCCGCCCGGCCGCTCTCCGCGTATCCGGCGCTCAGCACCACGAGCCCCTGCACTCCGTGCTCGCCGCAGTCCGCGACCACGTCGGGCACCCGCTCCGCCGGGACGGCGACGACCGCCAGGTCGACGGGCTCGGAGATCTCGCCGACCGACCGGACGGCGGGCACACCGTCGATCTCGCGCTGCTCCTGCGGGAAAGCGCGGTTGACCGCGTACACCCGGCCCGTGAACCCGCCGTCCAGGAGGTTGCGCAGCGCGGTGCGTCCGACACCGCCGGGCAGCCGGCCTGCGCCGACGACGGCCACGGAGCCGGGAGCGAGCAGCCGCTGGACCGAGCGCGCCTCGGCGCGCTGCTCGCGTCCGCGCTGCACGGCGAGGGACTCCGCCGTCGGTTCGAGGTCGAGGGTCAGATGGACGGATCCGTCCTCGAAGCTGCGCCGCTGTGTGTATCCGGCGTCCCGGAACACCTTGATCATCTTGTTGTTGGCGGGCAGCACCTCGGCGGCGAAGCGCCGGATGCCCCGCTCCCGCGCCACCGCCGCGATGTGCTCGAGCAGCGCGGACGCGACACCGCGCCCCTGGTGCGCGTCCTGAACGAGGAAGGCGACCTCCGCCTCGTCCGCGGGGGCGCTCGCCGGCCGGCCCTGCGCGTTGATGCGGTCGTAGCGGACCGTGGCGATGAAGTCGCCGCCGACCGTCACCGCGAGTCCGACCCGGTCGACGTAGTCGTGGTGCGTGAACCGGTGGACGTCCTTGTCGGAGAGCCGCGGGTAGGGGGCGAAGAAGCGGTAGTACTTCGACTCGTCCGAGACCTGCTCGTAGAAGCTGACCAGCCGGTGGGCGTCCTCTGGCGTGATGGGCCTGATCCGGGCGGTGCCGCCGTCGCGCAGCACCACGTCTGCTTCCCAGTGAGCGGGGTAGGCGTGCTCCTGCGAGGTCTGCATGGGGGAAAGCCTACGCGCGGCCACCGGTCGCGGAGGCGGTTGCGCGCGGGCAGTCTGAGGGTGCCGACGGCGGCCCGCACCCCCGGCAGGGTGGGGCGGGGAGCACGCCGGGACACATGAGAGACTGGTCTAGACAACCCGCTAAGACTTGAAGGGCAACACCATGGCTGAGCGCCGCGTCAATGTCGGCTGGGCCGAGGGCCTTCACGCCCGCCCCGCGTCCATCTTCGTCCGTGCCGCGACGGCTGCCGGCGTCCCTGTGACGATCGCCAAGACCGACGGCAATCCGGTCAACGCGGCCTCGATGCTCGCCGTGCTCGGCCTGGGCGCCCAGGGTGGCGAGGAGATCGTCCTCGCTTCCGACGCGGACGGCGCCGAGGCGGCCCTCGACCGCCTGGCCAAGCTGGTGGCCGAGGGTCTCGACGAGCTTCCCGAGACGGTCTGAGGACGGTCCGGGCCCGGCGGGCCCTGACGCCCGTCGCCATTCACAGAAAAAGCCGCGGTGTTCCGGGTCCGGAGCACCGCGGTTCTGCATTTCAGGACCACGTTCGGTATTTCGCGTTCCGGGCTCGGACGGAAAATAAAACAGGGAAGAGGCCGACCCCATCACGCCTTCTTTTGTATACGCCCTCTGTTAATTCCGGCCGCTCGTGGTGTTTACGGCATGTTGCGAAGTCCTCACCCGCACGGTGCGGCGCAACCGGTGCGCCGCGGCGGCACGCTCGGCGTGCGCGGCCGTCAGCGCGCGCGCCCGCTCCGCGTCACCGCGCGCCACGGCGTCGACGATCGCGCCGTGCTCCGCCCATGACTCGACCGGGGCGAGAGGCTGCTCCACCGAGTACATCCAGGCGATCTTGTGCCGCAACTGGGTCAGCAGCGCGGTCAGCCCGGGACTGTCGCAGGACTGCGCGAGCGTCTCGTGGAACCAGGAGCCGAGCGAGCGCAAGTCCTCGCCCTGTCCCCGGCGCGCCCGCTCCTGACCGAGTCTCACCAGGCCGCGCAGCACCCGCAGATGCGCTTCCGTGCGGCGCTGCGCGGCGCGCGCCGCGCCCAGCGGCTCCAGCAGCATACGGATCTCCAGGAGGTCGGCGGCCTCCTGCTCCGTCGGCTCCGCCACACAGGCGCCGGCGTGCCGGCGGGTCACGACGAAGCCCTCCGACTCCAGGGTGCGCAGCGCCTCGCGCACCGGGACGCGGGAGACGCCGTAGCGGCGTGCCAGGTGTTCCTCCGTGAGCCGGCTGCCGCGCTCGTGGACCCCGGAGACGATGTCGTCGCGGATCGCCGTGCATACCGAGTGCGCGGGAATACGCATGACCGAACCTCCGCATTGATCCGAGCGAAACGCAGCCGATTGACGCGTGTTCCCGTGACTCTATTGCAATGAACGCGGTTTTCCGACGCCAGGGTGAAAACCATGGAAGTCTCTTGACGGAGACGGCAATCACTCAATGGCCGAAACGCCGCGGAATGCGCAGAAGGCCCCCGGCGAAGCCGGGGGCCTTCGAAGACGAAGCGCGGGGCGCCGGACGGTGGGCGCGACCCGGCCGTCACGGATCCGCGGCAGCATGCGGCCGCGGATCCGTGACGGCCGGGTCGCGCGCCGAACGGGGGTCTCGGGCGCCGGGACGGCGCCACGAGTGCGGCCCGGGCGCGGCTGCGGCGCGGGCGCCGGACGTGGGGCCGAACACGGCCCGGGCGCCGGAACGGTGAGCGCGGGCCCGGGGGCGGTCGAGGGTCAGACGTCGACGCCGTGCGAGCGCAGGTAGGCGACCGGGTCGATGTCGGAGCCGTACTCGGCGGTGGTCCGGGCCTCGAAGTGCAGGTGCGGCCCGGTCGAGTTGCCGGTCGAGCCGGACAGGCCGATCTGCTGGCCGGGGGCGACCTGCTGGCCGACGGAGACGCCGATGGACGACAGGTGGCCGTACTGGGTGTACGTGCCGTCGTTCATCCGGATGACGACGTTGTTGCCGTACGCGCCGCCCCAGCCCGCCTCGACGACGGTGCCGGAGCCGACGGACACGACGGAACTGCCGGAGGCGGCGCGGAAGTCGACGCCGGAGTGGCTGCCGGAGGACCAGAGGGCTCCGCCGGTCTGGTAACCGGTGGTCACGTACGAACCGGCGATCGGGAGCCGGAAGGAGTTCAGCCGCTTGCGCTCGGCCTCGCGGGCGGCGCGCTCCTTGGCCTCGCGGGCCTCCTTGGCGCGCGCCTCGGCCTTGCGCCTGGCTTCCGCCTTCGCCTCGGCCTCGGCCTTCGCCTGCGCCCTGGCCTTGGCGGCGGCCTCCTGGGCCTCCCTCTCCTGGGCGGCGGCCTGGTCGGCTATCTCGTCGGCGAGCGACCCCATGGAGACGATCTGGGTGAGGCCGGTGTCCTCGACGGAGGGGGCCTCGGTGTCGGCGGCGAGCGCCGGGGAGGCGAGGGTTCCGATGACGCCGGTGGTGGCGAGGGCGGCGACGCCGGCCAGGTTCGCGCTCCTGCGCGTCAGGCGGCTCGGGGCACGATGCTTCCCGGTGGCACGGGTGAACGCCATGAAGAGGCTGGTCCTTTCCTTCCTTCTCGCCTACCGGGTTAGCTGACGGGTTCGGAGCAGGAAGGTCTCCTACGGCCCCCTCCGCGCGGGCGAAGGAGGGCCGATTCACCCCAGGGACTACGTGGGTCCCCGGCTCCCCAGGCTCGCGCCTGACGGGGACTCGGCGATGGCTGCCCGATGCCGCGGGCGCGACGATCTCCAGGCGGACAGCCGGACCGACGCTAGGCAACCCGTTCGTCAATCACCAAACAGACAGCCCGTTTTGTAGCGCATGCCACAGGGCAGACAGGCACTCAGTCCTGCAAATCGGACATAGAACGGAACCCCGGCAAACGATTCGAAGCCGGGGTTCCGTTCGCGCGCAATGCGCGTTTTTGAGTCGTCCTCGCCGGGGGGCGTCCGATCAGCCCGTGACGACCCTCACTTCACCGATGCCGAGGGCCTTCACCGGCTCCTCGATCTGCGACGCGTCGCCGACGAGCACCGTCACCAGCCGGTCGACCGGGAAGGCGTTGACGACCGCCGCGGTCGCCTCCACCGTGCCCGTCTCCGCCAGACGCAGGTACATCTGTGCCTGGTAGTCGTCCGGGAGGTGCTGCTCGACCTGGTCGGCCAGCGTGGCCGCCACGGACGCCGCCGTCTCGTACTTCAGCGGGGCGACGCCCACCAGGTTCTGCACGGCGACGTCCCGCTCGGCGTCCGTGAGCCCCTCGGCAGCGAGCGTACGGAGCACCTTCCACAGGTCATCGAGCGCCGGACCGGTGTTGGGCGTGTCCACGGAGCCGCTGATGGCGAGCATCGAGGCGCCGGAGCCGTCCGGAGCGGAGCGCAGCACCTGGCCGAAGGCGCGCACACCGTAGGTGTAGCCCTTCTCCTCGCGCAGCACCCGGTCGAGGCGGGAGGTCAGCGTGCCGCCGAGGCAGTACGTGCCGAGCACCTGGGCGGGCCAGACACGGTCGTGGCGGTCGCCGCCGACGCGGCCGATGAGGAGCTGCGTCTGCACCGCACCGGGGCGGTCGACGATGACCACACGGCCGGTGTCGTCGGCGGTGATCGCGGGCACCGGGCGCGGGTCCGCCTTGTCGCCCGTCCACGCCCCGAGCGTGTCGCCGAGGACGGCGTCCAGGTCGATGCCGGTGAGGTCGCCGACGATCACCGCGGTGGCGGTGGCGGGCCGTACATGCGCCTCGTAGAAGGCGCGTACGGCGGCCGCGTCGATCCGCTCGACCGTCTCCTCCGTGCCCTGGCGCGGCCGGGAGACACGCAGCTCGGCCGGGAAGAGCTCCTTGGAGAGCTGCTTGGCGGCCCGGCGGCCCGGGTTCGCCGTCTCGTGCGGGATCTCGTCGAGGCGGTTGCGGACCAGCCGCTCGACCTCGCCGGCCTCGAAGGCGGGGGCGATCAGTGCCTCGGAGAGCAGCCCGAGCGCCTTGTGCAGCCGGGAGACCGGCACTTCGAGGGAGACCCGGACGCCGGGGTGGTCGGCGTGCGCGTCCAGGGTGGCGCCGCAACGCTCCAGTTCCGCGGCGAACTCCTCCGCGGAGTGCTTGTCCGTGCCCTCCGACAGGGCGCGCGCCATGATCGTGGCGACGCCGTCGAGACCCTCCGGCTCGGCGTCCAGCGGAGCGTCGAGCGAGATCTCGACGGCCACGACCTGCTGGCCGGGACGGTGGCAGCGCAGCACCGTCAGTCCGTTGTCCAGCGTGCCGCGGTCGGGGGCCGGGAAGGCCCAGGGCCGGGCGGTGCCCGGGGTCGGCTGCGGGTGGAAGTCCATGGTCACGGCAGCGTCGCTCACTGGTCCGTCCCCTCCTGCTCGTTTCCGTCGGCCGCTTCGGTCTCTTCTTCGGCGACCGGTTCGTAGACCAGCACCGCCCTGTTCTCCGGGTGCAGCCGGGCCTTGGCGACCGCCTGCACCTCCTCCGCGGTGACGTCGAGCACCCGCTGGACGGCGGTGAGCGCCAGCTGCGGGTCGCCGAACAGCACCGCGTAGCGGCACAGTTCGTCGGCGCGGCCCGCGACCGTGCCGAGACGGTCGAGCCACTCGCGCTCCAGCTGGGCCTGGGCGCGCTCCATCTCCCCCGGCGTCGGGCCCTCGGCCGCGAACCGGGCCAGCTCCTCGTCGACGGCCGCCTCGATCTGCGGCACCTCGACACCGCCGGACGTCTTCACGTCCAGCCAGCCCATCGACGGTGCGCCCGCGAGCCGCAGCAGGCCGAACCCGGCCGCGACGGCCGTCCGGTCGCGGCGCACCAGGCGGTTGTGCAGGCGGGACGACTCGCCGCCGCCGAGGACGGTCAGCGCCAGGTCGGCGGCGTCGCACTCGCGGGTGCCGTCGTGCGGGAGGCGGTACGCGGCCATCAGGGCGCGGGCGGGGACCTCCTCGACGATCTCCTCGCGCAGCTGCGCGCCGATGTTCTCCGGGAGGGTGCCGTCACGCGGCGGCTGCTTGCCGCTGTGGGAGGGGATGGACCCGAAGTACTTCTCGATCCAGGCGAGCGTCTGCTGCGGATCGATGTCGCCGACGACCGACAGCACGGCGTTGCTGGGCGCGTAGTAGGTGCGGAAGAAGGCGCGGGCGTCCTCGAGGGTCGCCGCGTCCAGGTCGGCCATCGAACCGATCGGGGTGTGGTGGTAGGGGTGGCCCTCCGGGTAGGCGAGGGCGGTCAGCCTCTCGAAGGCGGTGCCGTAGGGCACGTTGTCGTACCGCTGGCGGCGTTCGTTCTTGACGACGTCGCGCTGGTTCTCCATCGACTCGTCGTCGAGGGCCGTCAGCAGCGAGCCCATGCGGTCGGCCTCGAGCCAGAGCGCGAGCTCCAGCTGGTGCGTCGGCATGGTCTCGAAGTAGTTGGTCCGCTCGAAGCTGGTGGTGCCGTTCAGCGAGCCGCCGGCTCCCTGGACGAGTTCGAAGTGACCGTTCCCCTTCACCTGTGCCGAGCCCTGGAACATCAAGTGCTCGAAGAGGTGGGCGAGTCCCGTACGGCCCTTGACTTCGTGGCGGGAACCGACGTCGTACCAGAGGCAGACCGCGGCGACCGGGGTCAGGTGGTCCTCGGAGAGCACCACGCGCAGGCCGTTGGCCAGGCGGTGCTCGGTCGCTGTCAGGCCGCCGGAACCGGTCGGCGCTGTGGCCGTGTGACCCATGGGCATGTACGTCCCTTCGATCGCGAAAACTTAGAGGTGCTGCCAGACCTGCCACTGTATGCAAGCGCGCTGACACCTGGCGAAGTTCCCGTGCCGCGATCTGCGCCGTTCCACCCGCGGGGCGGCCTCGAACAAGGGTCGCGGTCGGGGTTGTCAGCGGGACGGTCCACAATGGTCGGCGTCAGATGCCCACCTGGTACGTGAAGGAGCAGCAGCCGCGATGGCCCGCCGCAGCACGAAGACCCCACCGCCGGACGACTTCGAGGAGCGCATCCTCGACATCGACGTGGTGGACGAAATGCAGGGCTCCTTCCTCGAGTACGCGTACTCGGTGATCTACTCCCGGGCCCTTCCGGACGCACGCGACGGCATGAAGCCGGTGCACCGCCGCATCGTCTACCAGATGAACGAGATGGGCCTGCGCCCCGACCGCGGCTATGTGAAGTGCGCGCGCGTCGTCGGCGAAGTCATGGGCAAACTGCACCCGCACGGCGACGCGTCGATCTACGACGCCCTCGTGCGCATGGCGCAGCCGTTCTCGATGCGCCTGCCGCTGGTCGACGGCCACGGCAACTTCGGTTCGCTGGGCAACGACGACCCGCCGGCCGCCATGCGGTACACCGAGTGTCGGATGGCCGACGCCACCAGCCTGATGACCGAGTCGATCGACGAGGACACGGTCGACTTCCAGTCCAACTACGACGGCCAGGAGCGCGAGCCTGTCGCCCTGCCCGCCGCCTACCCGAACCTCCTGGTGAACGGCGCGTCCGGCATCGCGGTCGGCATGGCCACCAACATGCCCCCGCACAACCTGGGCGAGGTCATCGCGGCGGCACGCCACCTCATCAGACACCCGGGCGTGGACCTCGAGACGCTGATGCGCCACGTCCCGGGCCCCGACCTGCCGACCGGCGGCCGCATCGTCGGCCTGACCGGCATCAAGGACGCGTACGAGTCCGGCCGCGGCACGTTCAAGATCCGTGCCACGGTGTCCGTGGAGAACGTCACCGCCCGCCGCAAGGGCCTGGTCGTCACGGAGTTGCCCTTCGCGGTCGGCCCGGAGAAGGTCATCGCGAAGATCAAGGACCTGGTCGGGTCGAAGAAGCTCCAGGGCATCGCCGACGTCAAGGACCTCACCGACCGGCAGCACGGCCTGCGCCTCGTCATCGAGATCAAGAACGGCTTCATCCCCGAGGCCGTCCTGGAGCAGCTCTACAAGCTGACGCCGATGGAGGAGTCCTTCGGCATCAACAACGTGGCCCTGGTCGACGGCCAGCCGCTCACGCTCGGACTGAAGGAACTGCTCGAGGTCTACCTCGACCACCGCTTCGACGTCGTCCGCCGGCGCAGCGAGTTCCGGCGGACCAAGCGCCGGGACCGGCTGCACCTGGTGGAGGGCCTGCTCGTCGCCCTCCTCGACATCGACGAGGTCATCCGGCTCATCCGCTCCAGCGAGAACTCGGCCCAGGCCAAGGAGCGGTTGATCGAGCACTTCTCGCTGAGCGAGATCCAGACGCAGTACATCCTCGACACCCCGCTGCGCCGGCTCACCAAGTTCGACCGGATCGAGCTCGAGAGCGAGCGCGACCGGCTGAACGGCGAGATCGACGAGCTGACCGGCATCCTCGAGTCGGACGCCGAGCTGCGCAAGCTGGTCTCCTCCGAACTGGCCGCCGTGGCGAAGAAGTTCGGCACCCCCCGGCGCACGGTGCTGCTGGAGTCCGCGGGCACGCCCGCGCCGGCGGCCTCGCTGCAGGTGGCGGACGATCCGTGCCGGGTGCTGCTCTCCTCCACCGGCCTGCTCGCCCGCACGGCCACCGGGGAGCCGCTGGTCGACAGCCGCAGCCGGCGCTCCAAGCACGACGTGATCGTTTCCGCCGTGCTCACGACGCAGCGCGGCGAGGTGGGCGCGGTGACGTCGGCCGGGCGGCTGCTGCGTCTGTCGGTGATCGACCTGCCCCAGCTGCCGGACACGGCCACCACGCCGAACCTCGCCGGGGGCGCTCCGGTTGCCGAGTTCCTCTCGCTGGAGTCCGACGAGACCCTCGTCTGCCTGACCACGCTCGACGAGTCGTCGCCGGGCCTCGCGCTCGGCACGCTCCAGGGTGTGGTCAAACGTGTGGTGCCGGACTATCCCGCCAACAAGGAGGAGCTGGAGGTCATCACCCTCAAGGAGGGCGACCGGATCGTCGGCGGCGCCGAGCTCCACACCGGCGAGGAGGACCTGGTCTTCATCACCTCCGACGCGCAGCTGCTGCGCTATCCGGCCTCCCAGGTGCGGCCGCAGGGCCGCCCGGCGGGCGGCATGACCGGCATCAAACTCGCCGAGGGCGCCGAGGTCATCTCGTTCACGGCGGTGGATCCGGCGGGCGATGCGGTGGTGTTCACCGTCGCGGGCTCGCACGGGACGCTGGACGACTCGATCGCGACGGCGAAGCTCACACCGTTCGACCAGTACCCCCGGAAGGGGCGGGCCACGGGCGGCGTGCGCTGCCAGCGTTTCCTGAAGGGCGAGGACGTGCTGCTCCTGGCCTGGGCGGGCGCGGCGCCGGCCCGGGCGGCGCAGAAGAACGGCGAGCCCGCCGAGCTGCCGGAGATCGATCCGCGGCGCGACGGCTCCGGCACACCTCTCGCGTCTCCGGTGGCGGTGCTGGCGGGGCCGGCGAGCTAGAACCCCGGCTGCCACGTCTTCGGACATCGGAAAAAGGGGCCGTCCGGGCCGATCCGTCGAGGGTCAGTCCGGACGGTCGCTCACCAACAGGTCCTCGGACGGGTCGTCGGAGGGGAAGTCGGACCGGGTGTCGGACGGTTCGTCGGAGGACTCGTCGCGTACGTAGCGCAGGATTCCCCACAGGCTGTGTTCCTCCGGGGCGTCCTGCGCGCCGGTGACGCGGGCGGCGTCCAGTTCCGCCAGCAGGGCGGGGGCGTCGATGCCGGAGCCGATGAGGACGAGCTGCGTCTGCCGCCCGCCGTCCTCCGGCGGCCAGGGCTCGGGGTAGAAGCGCAGGAACCTGCCGACGGAGTGGACGGCGTAGCGGTTTCGGGGATCGAGGGCGCCGAAGTCGACGAAGCCCTTGATCCGGTAGAGGCCCTCTGGCCGTGAGTCGAGGAAGTCCAGCAGCCGCCGTGGATGGAGCGGGTCGTCCGAGGTGAACGAGGCGCTTTCGTAGGCGGCGTGCAGATGTCCGCCGTGTCCGGTGCCGCCGCAGTCGTGTGCGTCGGATTC
Organism: Streptomyces sp. OZ13; assembly: GCF_052068155.1. NCBI lineage: Bacteria > Bacillati > Actinomycetota > Actinomycetes > Kitasatosporales > Streptomycetaceae > Streptomyces > Streptomyces sp. OZ13. Next base: position 53,205 of record NZ_JBQHCZ010000018.1, read on the forward strand.
GTGGTCGTCGTCATGGACGTCGTCGAAGGAGAGCTGGCCCACGCGCTCCGACGGCGGGCGCGGTTCGAAGAACAGCTCGGCGTCGACACGCCCGTACGACGCCGGGATCACCGCCGCCCGGCCGGCGAGAGCAGTGATCTTCTCACGCAGCGCCCGCAGGGCCGCCTCACCGGCCCGGTCGGCCTTGTTCAGGACGACCAGGTCGGCGACCCCGAGGTGCCGGTCGATCTCCGGGTGCCGTGCACGGGTCTGCTCGAACTCGGCCGCGTCGACGACCTCGACGAGACCGCCGTACACGATCCGTTCGTTCTCGCTGGCCAGCAACATCCGGACGAGCTCCTGCGGTTCGGCGAGCCCGCTCGCCTCGATGACGATCACATCGAGGCCGACGGCCGGGCGCGTGAGCTTGTCGAGGAAGACGTCGAGCTCGCTCGCGTCGACGGCGCAGCACAGGCAGCCGTTGCCGAGGGAGACGGTGGAATCGCCGAGCTGTCCGGCCACTGTCATCGCGTCGATCTCGATCGACCCGAAGTCGTTGACGATCGCACCGATCCGGGTGCCGCGGCTGGTCCGCAGCAGGTGGTTGAGCAAGGTCGTCTTACCGGATCCCAGAAAGCCCGCGAGGACGATGACGGGGATCTGCGACGTGCTCAAGACTGCACCTCCAGGCGCTTCGCTGTAGATCGGGGTCCCAGGATATGGGCCGGCCGGACGGGGGCAGAATGCGCAAGATGCTGCGCGGACGCCGCAAATTCGCGGCGTGAGATGTCGGGGCCGCTGCGCGGAGCTTCTCCCCTACCCGCCCCTCCCCGAAACCGGGGCAGGCCCCGGACCCCGTACCGCCCTGCGGGCGGCGTACCCCTCAATCTCCCCTACGGCCTGGCGGCCGTGGGAGGTGCACCCAGGCGGCTGGAAACGCCGCTGCGCGGCAGTCCGGCCCGCGCCCTGCCGACGGAGCTTTCGCTGCGCGAGATCAGCCTCGCCGGCGGCTCCGGCGTCACCGGGCGACTCAAGCCCCGCCTGCTGCCGCTCAGGGCTCCGCCGGGCGGAGGCGAACCCAGCCGCCTGGGGTACCCCACGGCCGCCAGGCCGTAGGGGGAGATTGGGGCGCGGGGGTCCGGGGGCAGAGCCCCCCGAAATCACCGCGCGAAACGCGGTGCGGGGTCCGGGGCCTGCCCCGGTTCGGGAAGGGGCGGGAGGGGAACGCCCGCCGCAGGCGCACGCCCCCCGCCCCCGCCGCTAGGGGCGCCGCACCTGCGCCGTCGACCCCCGTACCACCAGTTCCGGCTCGAACAGCAGCTCCCCCGGCGGCACCTCGCCCCCCTGGATCTGCGCGGTCAGCAGTTCGACCGCCGCCCGCCCCATCGCCTCGATCGGCTGTCGCACCGTCGTCAGCGGCGGCTCCGTGCAGTTCATGAACGCCGAGTCGTCGAAGCCGACGACCGACACGTCGCCGGGGACGGCGAGCCCACGCCGACGGGCGGCGCGTACCGCGCCGAGTGCGAGCGGGTCACTCGCGCAGATGATCCCGGTGACGCCCCGCTCCAGGAGCCGGCCGGTCGCCGCCTGACCGCCCTCGAGGGAGAACATCGAGCGCTCAACGTACTCCTCGGGCAGCTCCGTCCCGGCCGCCTTCGCCACCGCCTGCGCGGCCGCCAGCTTGCGGCGGGAGGGCACATGGTCGCCGGGGCCGAGGACGAGGCCGATGTGTTCGTGGCCGAGCGATGCGAGGTGCCGCCACGCCTGCTCGACGGCGACGGCGTCGTCGCAGGAGATGCACGGGAAATCCAGGCCGTCGATGGAGGCGTTGACCAGCACGACAGGGATCCGTCGATCGGCGAGCAGCCGGTAGTGGTCGTGCGGGGCGTCCGCCTGCGCGAACAGCCCCCCGGCGAACACGACGCCGGAGACCTGCTGCTGGAGCAGCAGCTCCACGTAGTCGGCTTCGGAGACGCCGCCCTTGGTCTGCGTGCAAAGAACAGGAGTGAGGCCCTGTTGGGCCAAGGCCCCGCCGATGACTTCGGCGAAGGCGGGGAAGATCGGGTTCTGCAGTTCGGGCAGCACCAGCCCGACCAGTCGCGCCCGCTCGCCCCGCAGCTGGGTGGGCCGCTCGTAGCCGAGGACGTCCAGCGCTGTCAGCACGGACTGGCGGGTGGCCTCGGAGACCCCTGGTTTGCCGTTGAGGACCCGGCTGACCGTGGCCTCGCTGACTCCCACCTTCTTCGCCACCTGAGCAAGTCGTCGCGTCATACGCGCAAGGCTAGCGCAAGCTGCGCAAGTGGCTTGCGCTGGTCCGATCACCGAGCGGGCCTCGCCCCTCGTACCCGCCGCGGGCCGCCTCGATCATGCGGGGCCGCGTCCCCCGGCCCGCACCGCACACCGGTCCGGACCGAACGCCTTGGAAGCCGTTTCCAACAGGCTGTGGCCAGAATGGGTGGATGTGCGAACGAATGACTGCCGCCGTTCTGTACCGGCATGGAGGTCCGGAGGCACTCGAGCTGAGGACGGACTGGCCGCTGCCGTCCGTGGGACCTGGGCAGGTACTCGTGCGCGTAGGCGCGACGGCGGTGAACAACACTGACGTGTGGACCCGGGAAGGCGCATACGGGCTGCACGGTCGACCCGAGGCGAAGGCCGGATGGCGGGGAGCGGTCAACTTTCCCCGCATCCAGGGTGGTGACATCGCGGGGGTCATCACTGCCACAGCCGCGGACGTGCCCGACTCGTGGGTGGGCCGCCGGGTTCTGGTCGATCCCGCCTTCTACGCGGATGCGCGCGAGGACGCTGTGCCCGTCGGGCTCCTGGGCAGCGAAGCGGACGGCGGCTTCGCCTCCTACGTCGCGGTCGACGCCGCCCACGTCCACGACATGAGCGCCTCACCGCTCTCCGACCAGGAACTCGCTGCTCTGCCGGTGGCCTACGGCACGGCGATGGGCATGCTGGAACGCTCCCGCATCAGGAGCGGCGAGACGGTGCTGGTGACGGGCGCTTCCGGCGGCGTCGGACTCGCGCTCGTGCAGCTCGCCGCGGCGCGCGGCGCTCGGGTGGTGGCGCTCACCAGCCAATCCAAAGCGGCCGCGCTACAAGAGGCGGGCGCTGAGGTGTGCGTCTTCCGGAAGACGGACCCGGTAGCGCTGCGGCGCCGATTGGAGGCCGTGGCGCCCGAGGGGCTCGACGCCGTCGCGGACGTGGCCGGCGGGCCGTGGCTCGAGCAGTTCTTGCCCTCGCTGCGCGACGGTGCTCGCTGGGTGATCGCCGGAGCCGTCGCCGGGCCCGTCGTCACCTTTGACCTACGTCGCCTGTACCTGCACAACCTCAGCCTCATCGGCTCCTCGATGCATACCCGCGCGCACTTCGCATCCTTGGCGGACCTGGCCCGCGCCGGCACCGTACGGCCGCGCATCGCCGGCAGCTACCGACTGACCGACATCCACGCCGCCCAGGAGGAATTCCGGCGCGGCACACACGTAGGAAAGATCATCATCGTCCCGTGAGGAACGTCCGGTCCGAGTTGGCCGGCCGGGCACGGTGGTGCCGCGCTCGCTGACGCGATCCGGAAGGTCAGCGGGTGGTGGCGCTACTGGCTGTCGCTCCCTTCCGCCTTCGGTGTGGCGGCTGTTGCCGGAAAGGTGCGGCGGACCTCGGTGAAGAGGTGCGGCCAGTCGGTGCCATGGGTGACCGTCGCGGCGAGGAGCGCGTCCAGCGCCGCCTTGAGGGGATCGGGCGCGGCAGCATCGAAGAGAGCGGCGAAGGCGGCGACCTGGGGCAAGCCAGGGGTTCCGTCGTGGGTACGTGGAATGCGGGGGTCGGAGAACGCGGCATCACGCAGCCGTCGCGGGTCGTCCAGCGGCTGCGAGTAGGGCTCGCCACGGTCGAGCTCCGCCAGGCCGCGCGCTACCCAGTCGATTTCGCTCAGTCCCGCTGTCCGACAGGCGCGGTGCGCGGCCCAGCGGGCGAGCGCGCGCTGCTCCTTGGGACCTGCGGCATCGATTGCGTGCACGAGTGCGGCATCAAGGTCCACGAGGCGCGGACAGCCCTGGAACCTCCGGAGCGTGCCCTGAACCTCTCGCAGCCGGTCGCTGGGCAGGCGCCCGCCCCACTCGTCCCTCTCCTGTCGCAGCGCAGTGCGCTCCTCCTCCTCGCCGGCCAGGCGCTCGGCCTCGGCCTGCTCCTCGGGGGTAGGGCCCGGCGGCAGCTCGCGCGCGAACTCGTGCCAGTAGGCGGCGGTTCGGCTGGTCTCCTTGACCACGCGGTCCGGGGCCGGTGGGCTCGGCCACAGACGCAGCAGATACTCATCCACCACGGGTTCGCCCGCATCGCGCGCGGCGCCCCCCGCCTCGTCCATGCCCCGGCAGTGGTACCGAACCCGGTACGGGGCCTCGGAGACGGGAAGCGCGTACCAGCCGCCGTCCCACTCCACGAGCCCGGTCTTGTCCGACACGGGCCGGAACGACACCTCCACGACGTCCTCCCACACGTCGGCGTCCAGGGGTGGCTCCGTCCCGTGCAGTTCGACGGTGATCGGGACGGAGCCGGTGTGCGTTCCGGTCAGCAGAAAGAGGTGGCCCCGCACCGTCCCGCCGCACAGCCCCGCCCGCTGCCCGGCGAAGGACGCTTCGAGGGAATGGACGTCGTCGCTGCAGACATAGAGCTGCCCGTAGGCCACGTTCACTTCGCCGCTGAAGAGTGTTCGCATGGTCCAAGCGTGGCGCGCGGGTCCGACAACGAGGTTCTCGACCACGGCCACACCTGCACCCCGCCCGCAGCCGGCTTCAGCGTCGGGACCACCGCCGTCCGCCCGGCCCTTCCTACGGATTGATATTGATCTTGAAGGTGGAGGTGGTGTTCCTGATGTCCTGCGCGTTGCCGCTGAGCCTCAGGCCGTTGAATGTGACCTCGCCGACCGCCGGGCCCTGTCCGTTCTCGGGCATCTCGTTCGCCCAGAGACCGAAGCCGAACTTGGCGTCGAAGGCGTCAGCGCTCTTGCGGGCGCCGGATATCGAGATGTCGGTGAAGACGGTGTCCTTGATCGGGAACTCCGGTTGTCCTCCTTCGTACTTGGTCTGGAACATGATGCCGCTGTACGTCGGGTCGACGATGTCGACATTGCTCACCCGGATGCCCTGGAACACCTTGTCCGCGGAGAACAGCCAGATGCCGGGGAAGGTCTGCGCCCCCAGAAGTGGCCGCCGGCCCGCACGACGGAGACGTTCTCGACCGTCGTCGGTCCGGTGCCGAAACCGTTCATCGGATAGCCGAAGTCCAGGGAACTGATGGTGATGCCGGAGTAGACCAGGGTGTCGGCGATGTGGATGTTGCGGAAGGTGTTGTCGTAGCCGCCGTAGACGGCGATCCCCGCCGCGCGCCAGGTGAGGATCGAGGTCAGGTTCTCGTAGACGTTGTTCTTCATGTCCGCGCCGCCCGCGTCGATCGCCGAGAAGAGCGCGAAGCTGTCGTCGCCGGTCGCTCTGGCCTCGTTGTTCGACACCAGGTTGTCGGTGGAACCGTTGGTCATGTTGATGCCGTCGGCGAACATGTTCCGGATCCGGGAGTTCTTGACGGTGATCCGGTCGGTGTTGGCCCCCCAGTAGAGGCACACCATGTGCTCGTTCCAGATGTTGTCGATGACGATGTCCGACACGTTGGAGAAGTCGAACACCTTGCCCGGACCGTCGATGCGGGACGTGTAGTTGCCGAAGTAGGCGAAGTTCCTGAACGACGACCCCTTCGCCGACGCCTCGGCCCGGAACCCGATGTCGGTGTTGTCCTGCGTGGAGGGAGCGCGGAACCTCGTGAACCAGGGGCCCGCCCCGGTCACGTGCACAGCCTTGCCGTACACCTGGAACTTGCTCGACGTCTGGTAGTCGCCCGCCGGCAGGTACACACCGACGAGCTTGCCGGTCGTGTCCATCCGCACCCTGTCCAGGGCGTTCTGCACGTCCTGGTGGGTGAATCCGGCGGGCACGGCGTACGACGCCGGGTCGGGGTTCGCGACCGGGGCGACCTGTTCCAGGTTGATGAAGTCGATCGCGTACGACGATGTGTTGGCCGCGTCCTTCTGCAGCCTGATCGTGCTGCCCGCGGGGACCGTCCCGCCCAGCATGATGTGCGCCTCGTCGTAGATGTGGCGTGGAGCCCCCGCCCCGGGCGAGTTGCCCGGCGAGGCCTCGGCCCCGTACAGCCAGGCGTACTTGGACGTCAGGTCGACCGCCTTGCGGAAGACGCCGTCGACGTAGACGTTCAGCGTGGCGTCGATGCCGCCGCCCCCTGGCGCGTCCGGTATGGAGAAGCGGGTGACGAGGGTGTTGGTGCTCGCCCGGCTCGTGAATTGGACGTACTCGCCGGTGCTGTCGAGGGTGACCGCCTTGCGGCCCGACGCCTCACCCGCGATGTCGCCGACCGTCCGGTTCGGGCCGACGACCTGCGCGCCGCCGCCGGCCGTGCCGTCCTCGGCCTCGTACATGTCGAACGGCATGTCGGCGCCACGGCCGACGAAGAGCGCCTGGGTGCTGGTGTTGTTCTCGCGCTTGACCGGCAGTTCGTTGGCGTCGTCGGCGACGGTCACCCTGAGCGTGTACGAGCCGTCGGCGGCCGTCCAGGTCCCCAGGTTCACCGGCGCGGTCGTCGCGCCGGCGGCGACGGTGCCGCTGTAGGCGCCCGTGAAGGTCCGGACCGTCGCGCCCCGGGAGTCGAGCAGGGCGAGGGTGAGACCGTGACTGCCGCCCGCGGACGCGGTGGTTCCCTGGTTCCTGACGGCGACCGAGAAGGTGACGCTGTCGCCGGCCGCCGGCGCGGACGGCGAGGTGGTGACGGATGCCGCCACCAGGTCCGAGCTCGCGACCGGCTTCACCACCAGAGCGCCGGGGCTGGTCCAGGTGTTGTCGGTCTCGTTCTGCTCGATGACCGCGTTCGCCTCGTCCGCGACGGCACTGAGCTGGTACGAACCGGCGTCGCGCGTCCCGATGGAGGCACTGACCGTCGTCTGCGCCCCGGCCGCCAGGGGACCGGCCTGGACGGTGGCCACCTTGGTGCCGCCGAGCCGCAGCGCGACAGCGCTCGCCGGAGCGGCGGCCGGGCCGCTGTTGCGTACGGTGGCCGACAAGGTGATCTCGTCCGACTCGACGGGCGAGGCCGGCGACGCGATCACCGAGGTGATCGACACGTCCGGATTGGGAGCGGGTACACCGAGCACCTGGAACTCGGCGATCTGCCCGGCCGTGGCACCGGTGTTGGAGGTGAACCGGAGCTGGACGTCGGCGAGACGGGCGTCGAGCGGGACGGTGACCGTGTTGCCGCGCGCCGGGTCGAAGGCGTAGTCCTTCGCCGCCACCACGCCGGTGAACCCTGAGGCGTTCTGTCCGCGCCCGAGCACCTCGATGTTCTGGGTGCGGGCGCCCCAGGCGCTGTCCGGATTCAGCTTGAGCACGACGGCGCTGACGTCCGCGTCGGCGCCCAGCTTCACAGTGAGCGTGTTCGGGTAACTGCCTGCCGCGCCCTCCCAGTAGGTGGTCACGTCGTTGTCGTTGGCGTTCTGGGCGACATAGGTGTGGATCACCGAGGAGGCGGTGATCGGCTTGGAGACGGCGAGATTGGAGGCGGATCCCGTGGAACCGTTGCGGGTGACGCTGTTGCTGTCGCCCGACTCGTTCCCGGCCGCGTCCTTCGCGCGCACCCGGAAGGTCACCGTGTCCGAGACGGGCCGGGTGTCCGTGTAGGTGGTCACGTCGCCGGCGACGCTCTCGCGCAGGACGTTGCCGGCGTAGATGTCGTATCCGGCCACGCCGGTGTTGTCGACGGAGGCGCCCCAGGTGAGGACGATCCGCCCGGGGACCGGCTCGGTGAAGGACAGGTTCGACGGCGCGGTCGGGGCCTGCGTGTCGCCGGAGTCGGACCTGCGGGTCACGGTGTTGCTGTTCGCGGACTGGTTCCCGACCGCGTCCCGGGCCCGTACGTAGTACGAGACGGTGACGTTCGAGGGCCGGATGTCCGTGTAAGTGGTCACGTCCCCAGCCACGGCGGCGAGCAGCTGATTGTCGGCGTAGACGTCGTAGCCGGTGACCGCCGTGTCGTCGGTCGCCGCCTTCCAGGTCAGCTGGATCCGGCCGGTCGCCGGCTCGGTGAGGGCGAGGTCCGCCGGGGCGCTGGGAGCCTTGGTGTCGCCGGTCGCCGGTCCGTAGATCTCGAGCTCGGACAGTTGGGCGGCCGGCTGCCCGGTGTTGGCGCTGACGAGGACGCGTACGTACCGGGTCGTGGCGGCGTCGAAGGCGATCGTCGCCGCGTGGCCGCCGGCGGCGTCGAACACGTAGCCCCTGGAAGCGGTCAGATCGGTGAAGTCGGAGCCGTTGGCGCTGCCCTGGATCTTCAGTGTCTGCGTCCGTGCGCCCCAGGTGTCCGGCAGCCGCAGCACCACGCGGTCGACGCGCACGGACGAGCCGAGGTCGGCCTGGATCCACTGCGGGAGTTCGTGGTTGCGGCTCTCCCAGTAGCTGGCGCGGTTCCCGTCGCTCGCGTTCGCTGCCTGGTAGACCTCGGTGTGGCTGCTCGCGGTGAGCGTGCGGCCACGGACGAGGTTCCCCGAGGACCCGCCGGCGGCATGGACCTCCAGCGCGGACAGCTGGGCCGCCTGCCGGCCGGTGTTGGCGGTGATGTGCACTCGCACGTAGCGGGCCCGGGCGGAGGGGAAGGAGACGGACACCGTGTTGGCCGAGCCCGGCGCGAAGGTGTAGGCGGCCGAACTCTTCAGGGTGCTGAAGCCGGTACCGTCGGCGCTGCCCTGGACGGACAGGGTCTGCGTCCGGCTCTCCCAGCCGGCCGGGAGCTTGAGTACGACCTCGTCGACGCCGGTGGCGCTGCCGAGGTCGGCCTGCACCCATTGCGGCAAATTGTTCCCGGCGCTCTGCCAGTACGACGACTGGTCGCCGTCCGTGACGTTGGCGGCGGCGTATTCACTGTGCGAACTGCTCGCGGCCGCCGGGCGGCCCGCGGCGATGTCCGGTCCGTCGGCCGCCGAGGCGGTCCACGAGGGCCGGCCGAGCATCAAAAGGCTTGTGGTGATCACGGCGGAGAGCACCCGCCATCTCCAGCGTTGCGGTCTCATCTGTCCCCGATCTTCGGCCCCGTGCTCTGGTGCGACGAGGGCGCGGCTCTCACGATTCATTAGTGCGGCAGCATTTGTGCAGCGAAGTGCTGCGTCTTTTGCGTTTGGCAGTCAGAGAGTTGCAGAGATATGCCAAGGCGTCCACCGTCCCGGCAAGCACCCCCTGCTCGCACCGAACCCCCGATCCGCCTCGCATCTGCCGACACCAGGGGCTTTCATTCGCCCTGTCAGGAAAATGAAAAATGACCGCAAGGAGCGCAAGCGCTTTGCGTGCAGACCACAATTTCGGAAAGCAGGCAGCTGCGCTTACCGTTCCTAGGCATGAGTCCCGTTCCGACCGCCCCCGCCCGGCGACGGCGGTTCGGCTGGCCGCAGCGGGTCTTCTCACAGGTCCTGCTGATGCAGCTGACGATCGTCACCGGGGTCATCGCGCTGGCCACCGGCCTTTTCCTCGCCCCGCTCAGCGCCCAGCTCGACGACCAGGCGATGCGCCGCGCGCTCGCCATCGCGGAGACCACCGCGTCACCCGAGCTCGCCGAGGACGTGACCGGCTCCCCGCCGACCGCCGACGGCCCGGTCCAGGCCGAGGCGGAACGGATCAGGCAGGCCACCGGCGCCGAGTACATCGTGGTCATGGACCGGCGCGGCGTGCGCTGGTCCCACACCTCCCCCGCCCAGATCGGCCGGATCGTCTCCACCGACCCGAGCGAGGCGCTGGCCGGGCGGGACGTGATGGAGATCGACAGCGGCACCCTCGGTCGGTCCGCCCGCGGCAAGGTGCCGCTCCGCGACGAGGACGGCCGGATCGTCGGCGCGGTGTCCGTCGGCATCGAGTACGACAGCGTGCGGGCCCGGCTGGTGGCGGCGATCCCGGGTCTGCTCGCCTATGCCGGCGGCGCACTGGCCGTGGGGGCGCTCGCCGCGTACCTGATCTCCCGCAGACTCCAGCGGCAGACCCATGACCTCGCCTTCTCCGACATCTCCGCCCTGCTCGCAGAGCGCGAGGCGATGCTGCACAGCATCAGGGAAGGCGTCGTCGCCCTGGACGCGGCCGGGCGTGTGCGGCTGCTGAACGACGAGGCACAGCGGCTGCTCGGAGTGGGGCCGGAGGCCACGGGACGGCCGCTGGACGAGGTGCTGGGCGAGGGACGCACCAGTGACGTCCTGGCGGGCCGGGTGAGCGGTGACGACCTGCTGACGGTACGCGGCAGCAGGGTCCTCGTCGCCAACCGGATGCCGACCGACGACGGCGGCGCCGTCGTCACCCTCCGCGACCGCACGGAACTCGAGCAGTTGGGCCGTGAGCTCGACTCCACCCGCGGGCTGATCGACGCGCTGCGCGCGCAGGACCACGAGCACGCCAACCGCCTGCACACCCTGCTCGGCCTGCTGGAGCTGGAGATGCACGAGGAGGCGGTGGAGTTCGTCACCGAAGTGGTCGGGGTGCACCGGGCCACCGCGGAGCAGGTCACGGAGAAGATCCACGATCCGCTGCTCGCGGCGCTGCTCGTCGGCAAGGCGACGGTCGCGGCGGAGCGCGGGGTGTCGCTGCGGATCGCCCCCGCCACCCTGCTGCCCGACCGGCTGGTGGACCCGCGCGGACTGGTCACGATGGTGGGCAACCTGGTCGACAACGCGCTGGACGCGGCAGCGGGCACACCGGATCCGCGGATCGAGGTCGAGCTGCACACCGTCGGCAGCACGGTGATCCTCCGGGTCGCCGACAGCGGTCCCGGTGTCCCGGCCGAACACCGCGAGCTGATCTTCACCGAGGGATGGACCACCAAGGAACTGCCGGCCCACGGCAAGCGCGGCCTGGGGCTGCCGCTGGTCCGCAGGTTCGCCGAGCGGCAGGGCGGTAGCGCCACGGTCCGCGAGTCGGCCGCCAAGGGCGCCGAATTCGTCGTCGTACTGCCCGACGCCCTGGCCGAGACCGGTCCGGACGACGACCTCCCACCGATTTCCCGGCCGCTCGACGCACCGGATCCCGGCGGGACCGGCGCACCGGGTGGGGCGGGCGGCGCACGAGAGGTCCGGCAGGCGCGATGATCGACGTACTGGTCGTGGACGACGACGTCCGGGTCGCCCGCATCAACGCGGCCTATGTCGCCAAGGTGCCCGGCTTCCGGGTCGTCGCGGAGGCCCATTCGGCCGCGGAGGCGCTCGCGAGGATCGCCGAGGCGCCCGTCGATCTGATCCTGCTCGATCACTATCTGCCCGACGAGAACGGTCTGTCGGTCGTCCGGGAGCTCCGCGCGCTCGGCCACCAGACGGACGTGATCATGGTGACGGCCGCCCGGGACGTGGCGACCGTCCAGGCGGCGATGCGCCACGGCGCCCTCCAGTACCTGGTCAAGCCCTTCAACTTCGCCGGGCTGCGCGCCAAGCTCGAGGCGTACGCGACACTGCGGCGTGCCCTGGACGGCGGTGGGGAGGCCGAACAGGCCGAGGTCGACCGGATCTTCGGCACGCTGTCGGCCGGGGCGATCGCGCCGGAACTTCCGAAGGGCCACTCCCCCACCACGGCCGAGCTGGTCCGCCAGGTGCTGCTGGCCGCCGACGGCCCTTTGTCGGCCCAGGAGATCGCGGAACGCGCGGGCGTGAGCCGGCAGACCGCCCAGCGCTATCTGAAGCTCCTGGAGCGGGCGGGCAGGGTGCGGCTCACTCTCAGGTACGGCGAGACCGGCCGCCCGGAGCACCGTTACGTGTGGGTGGCGAGCACCTGACGCCGCCCGGACGCCGTTTCTGACGCCACGGCCCGCGCCGCGGCGTCAGACGGCGCCCGCTCCCGTCAGCGCCCGTACCTCGGTCTCGGCGTGCTTCGCCACGTCCGGCGGCTCGGAGGAGACGACCGTGCCGATCCAGCCGGCCAGGAAGCCCAGCGGGATGGAGACGAGCCCCGGGTTCTCCAGTGGGAAGACGTGGAAGTCCACACCCGGGAAGAGGGACCGCTCACTGCCGGAGACGACCGGCGACACCAGCACGAGCAGCACCGCGGGCACCAGCCCGCCGTAGACGGACCAGACGGCACCGCGCGTGGTGAAGTTCCGCCAGAACAGCGAGTAGAGCAGGACGGGCAGGTTGGCGGAGGCGGCCACGGCGAAGGCCAGGCCGACGAGGAACGCGACGTTCAGGTCGCGGGCCAGCAGACCGAGCGCGATCGCGACGGCGCCGATGCAGACGGCGGCGATCCGGGCGACGGCGACCTCGCCGTACCGGCCGTCGCCCTCCTCCGCGCCCGCCGGCCGGATCGCGCGCCGGCGCCGCAGCGTCGCGTAAAGGTCGTGCGCGACGGAGGCCGAGGAGGCCAGCGTGATCCCCGCGACGACGGCCAGGATGGTCGCGAAGGCCACGGCGGCCACGACCGCGAACAGGACGGCACCCCCGGTGGACCCTGCCCCGCCGCCCAGGTCGAGGGCGAGCAGCGGCACGGCCGTGTTGCCCGCGGCGTTGGACGCCCGGACCTCGTCGGTGCCGACCACGGCGGCCGCTCCGAAACCGAGCACGATCGTCATCAGGTAGAAGCTGCCGATGAGACCGATGGACCAGACGACCGAGCGGCGGGCGGCCCGCGCGGTCGGCACGGTGTAGAAGCGGGACAGGATGTGCGGCAGCCCCGCCGTGCCCAGCACGAGCGCCAGGCCGAGGCTGATGAAGTCCAGGCGCGCGGTCCAGTCCCCGCCGTACCGGAGGCCCGGCGCGAGGAAGTCCTTGCCGTGGCCGCTGCGTGCGGCGGCGGAGTCGAGCAGCTGGTTGAAGTCGCCGTGGAATCGCATCAGCACCAGCACGGTCATCGCGATCGCGCCCGCCATGAGCAGTACGGCCTTCACGATCTGGATCCAGGTGGTGGCCCGCATCCCTCCCATGGACACGTAGATCACCATCAGCGCTCCCACGCCGATGACGGTCCACGACCGGGCGGCCTCGCTCGTGCCGCCCAGCAGCAGCGCGACCAGGCTCCCGGCTCCCACCATCTGCGCCACCAGGTACAGGACGGAGACGGTGACCGAGGAGGTGCCGGCCGCGATGCGCACCGGCCGTTCCTTCATCCTGGCGGCCACGACGTCGGCGAGGGTGAACCGGCCGCAGTTGCGGACCAGTTCGGCGACGAGCAGGAGCACGACGAGCCAGGCGACCAGGAAGCCCACGGAGTAGAGCATCCCGTCGTAGCCGTAGAGCGCGATGAGCCCTGAGATGCCGAGGAAGGAGGCGGCCGACATGTAGTCACCGGCGATGGCGAAGCCGTTCTCCATCGGGGAGAACAGCCGTCCGCCCGCGTAGAACTCCTCCGCGGAACCGTGCCTGTTGCGGCTCACCCAGGTGGTGATGCCGAGGGTGACCGCGATGAACGCGCTGAACAGCAGCAGGGCGAGCGCCTGGTGGTCCCCGTTCAACGTCCGGCCCCTCTCGTCATCTCCTGCGTGTCCCACCGCAGATCGAGCGCGGCCCGGTCCCTCCGCAGTCGGGCGTGGCGGGTGTACGCCCAGGTCAGCAGGAAGGTGGTCAGGAACTGCGCGAGTCCGGCGACCATCGCCACATTGACCGCCCCGGCCACCGGCCTCGCCATCAGCCCCGGCGCGGTGGTGGCCGCGACGACGTACGCCAGGTACCACAGGAGGAAGGCGGCGGACGCGGGCACGACGAACCGCCGGTAGCGGGCGCGCACTTCCTGGAAGGCCTCGCTGCGCTGCACTTCCAGATAGATGTCGGCGGCGCTGCGTCCGGCCGTCGGGTCCGCCCCGGTGAGCGGCGCGCCGGGGGCAGGGGCTCCGGTGCTGTCCCGGTCGCTCCAGCCGGAGGCCAGCGCGTCGTACCACGGGTCCTCGAGCCGCACTTGGGCGGCGTCCGGGCCTTCCTGCTTCTCCACGCTCACCTCTCCTTGCCGACGAACCGTTTCGGCCGCCTGCCCAAGGATGGACAGAGTGGGAAGATCCCGGACTCTTCTCCGGGGGTCTTCACCCCATCAGGTGACGTTTGTCCCCGGAGGCTTCGCGAGACCTTCCCGATAGGCGTACCGGACCGCCTGCGCCCGGTCGTGCAGGCCGGCCTTCGCGAACAGGTTGTTGATGTGGGTCTTGACGGTGGCGGTGGAGATGCCCAGCCTCGCAGCGATGTCCGCGTTCCCCAGGCCCTCCGCGATCAGGGCCAGCACCTCGCCCTCGCGGGCGGTCAGCCCGTCGGGCAGCCGGGGACCGGTGGGCGGCGGCTCCGCCGTGACCTGCTCGAGCAGACGCCGCTGGACCACCGGGGACAGCCCGGCCCGGCCGGCGACGACGTCCTGGATCGCCCGCACGATCTCGTCCCCATCGGCGTCCTTGGTGAGGTATCCCCGTGCGCCGGCCCGCAGAGCGGGGAAGAGCGAGTCGTCGTCCGCATAGGTGGTCAGCACGACGACCTGGGTGGCGGGGTACTCGCCGCGGATGCGGCGGGTGGCCTCCACACCGTCGACCCGTGGCATCCTCAGGTCCATCAGGACGACGTCGGGCGACAGTCGGGCGACGAGCGCGAGCGCCTCCTCCCCGTCCCTGGCCGAACCGACGACCTCGATACCGGGCAGCAGTCCCAGCAGCATCACGATGCCCTCGCGCACCACGGCCTGGTCGTCGGCGACCACGACCCGCGCTATCTCCCCGGTCATGCCGGCACCCGAAGTCGCACCACGAACCCCTCCCCCTCCGGACCCGCCTCGAGCGTGCCGCCGAGCAACTCCGCACGCTCGCGCATACCGAGCAGACCGTACCCGGCACCGGATCCTCCGAGCTCGCCGGACACCCGCGGCCCGTCAGGCGTCGCCGACCTCCCCGAGTCCCTCACTTCCAGGACCACTTCGGCGTCCAGGTAGGCGAGCAGGATCCTGACCACCGCTCCCGGCGCGTGCTTGCGGACATTGGTCATCGCCTCCTGCGCCACCCTGCGCACCGCCTGCGAGGCGTCCGCGGACAACTGCCGCCGCCCCCCGGTGACTTCTGTGGACACCGGACCGCCTGCCGCCAGCTCCCGCAGGAACTCCTCCACGGGAGCCATCTCACCACGCAGTGCCGACAGCGCCTGCCGGGTCTCCGCCAGTCCCTCGCGGGCCATGCCGCGCGCGGCGACGACCCGCTCCAGTACCTGGTCACGGAAGGGCCCTTCCGGGCCACGCTCGATCTGCAGCCGGGCCGCTTCCAGGTGCACCAGCTGCGCCGACAGGCTGTGCGCCAGCACATCGTGGATCTCACGGGCGATCCTGGCCCGCTCGGCGAGAGCGGCGGAGACCGCCTCGGCCTCACGGGCCGCCCGCTCCTGCGCGAGCAGCCGGAATCCCGCGCCACGGGCCTGGGCGTCGAGACGCAGGGCGCACCCGCCGAGCACGACGGCGGCGGTGGTGAGCAGTGCTCCCAGCGTGCTCTCCGCGGTCAGCAGGAATCCGGCCACCGGAAGCATGACGATCGCGACGACGGGGGCCACCGGCAGCCGCTCGATCGCCATGAGGGCGACCGAGACCCACAGCACCATGGCCGGGACGTCCGCCCCGGCGGCGTGCGCACCGAGGCCGATGACCGCGATGATGCCGAGCAGCCCCAGCGAGGCGGTCAGCCGGTTCTCGAGAGTGGTGCGGTGGTAGCGCGCGGCGGACGCCGCACAGCCCAGGAGACCCAGCGGCGGAAGCACCGCCCCCCAGCCGTGGAAGACCTCGGACGTGTACGCGCTGGACACCGCCCACGACGACAGGGCGGCGAGCAGCGCGAAGTCCAGCACGTGCCGGGCCCGCGGGACACCGATGCCGGACAGGGCCTCGCGGGTGGGCCACTCGGTCCATTTGCTCCTGGGCACGCCGGGCACGTGTGTCCTCCTCCGTCGCACCCGATGCTAGGGAGCGGGGAGCCCGGCCGGATCGGACCAGGGGTGGAGTCCTCGGCTCCACCCCTGGGTGCACGACCGGTCGTACCGGTCAGGCGTCGATGCGCGAGCGGTCCAGCGTGGCCGCCGAGCTGGTGATGAACTCCTTACGGGGAGCGACCTCGTTGCCCATGAGCAGGTCGAAGATCTGCTCAGAGGACTCCAGGTCACCGATGTTGATGCGGCGCAGGGTCCGGTGGCGCGGATCCATGGTCGTCTCCGCCAGCTGGTCGGCGTCCATCTCCCCGAGGCCCTTGTAGCGCTGGATGGAGTCCTTGAAGCGGACACCCTTGCGCTGGAACTCCAGCAGCGTCTGCCGCAGCTCGTTGTCGGAGTACGTGTAGACGTACTTGTCCTGGCCCTTCTTGGGCTGGATCAGCTCGATCCGGTGCAGCGGCGGCACGGCGGCGAACACCCGGCCGGCCTCCACCATGGGCCGCATGTAGCGCTGGAAGAGCGTCAGCAGCAGACAGCGGATGTGCGCGCCGTCGACGTCGGCGTCGACCAGCAGGACGATCTTGCCGTAGCGGGCGGCGTCGATGTCGAACGTCCTGCCCGAGCCGGCCCCTATGACCTGGATGATCGCCCCGCACTCGGCGTTCTTCAGCATGTCGGAGACCGACGACTTCTGGACGTTGAGGATCTTGCCGCGGATCGGCAGGAGTGCCTGGAACTCGCTGTTGCGCGCCAGCTTGGCGGTGCCGAGCGCGGAGTCGCCCTCGACGATGAAGAGCTCGCTGCGCTCCACGTCGTCACTGCGGCAGTCGGCGAGCTTGGCGGGCAGGGACGAGGACTCCAGGGCGGTCTTCCTGCGCTGCGCCTCCTTGTGCTGGCGGGCCGCGATACGCGTACGGGCGGCCGCCACGGCCTTCTCCAGCACCGCGCGGGCCTGCGCCTTGGCGTCCCGCTTGGTGGACGTCAGGAATGCCTTGAGCTCCTTGGCCACCACGTTGGCGACGATCCTGTTGGCCGCCGAGGTGCCGAGGACCTCCTTGGTCTGGCCCTCGAACTGCGGCTCCGCGAGGCGGACGGTGACGACGGCGGTGAGCCCCTCCAACGCGTCGTCCTTCACGATGTCGTCCTCGGCGACGCGCAGCATCTTGGCGGAGCGCAGCACCTCGTTCATCGTCTTGGTCACGGAGCGTTCGAAGCCGGTCACATGGGTGCCGCCCTTGGGGGTGGCGATGATGTTGACGAAGGACTTGAGCGTGGTGTCGTACCCGGTGCCCCAGCGCAGGGCGATGTCCACGCCGAGCTCGCGGGTGACCTCCGTCGGGGTCATGTGGCCGCGCTCGTCGAGCACGGGGACGGTCTCCTTGAACGTGCCCTGGCCGGTGAGCCTCAGCACGTCGCAGACCGGCTTGTCCTGGGCCAGGTACTCGCAGAACTCGCTGATCCCCCCGTCGAAGCGGAAGGTCTCCACGCTCTTGCCCTCGCCGCCGGCGTCGCTCAGGCCGCGCTCGTCGTGGACGACGATGGTCAGGCCGGGCACGAGGAAGGCGGTCTGACGGGCGCGCTGGTGGAGCGTCTCCAGGGAGAGCTTGGCGTCCTTGAGGAAGATCTGGCGGTCCGCCCAGTAACGGACGCGGGTGCCGGTCCTGGCCTTCGGGACGCGCTTGCCCTTGCGCAGGCCGTTCGCAGGGTCGAAGGGGGCGTCGGGGCCGGACTCGGTGAAGATGCCGGGCACGCCGCGCCGGAAGCTGATCATGTGGGTCGCGCCACCGCGGTCGACCTCGACGTCGAGGCGGGCGGAGAGGGCGTTCACCACCGAGGCGCCGACACCGTGGAGACCGCCGGAGGCCGCGTAGGAGCCGCCGCCGAACTTGCCGCCGGCGTGCAGCTTGGTCATCACGACCTCGACCCCGGAGAGCCCGGTCTTGGGCTCCACGTCCACGGGGATGCCGCGGCCGTTGTCCCGGACCTCGACGGAGCCGTCCTCGTGGAGGATCACCTCGATGTGGTCGCAGTGGCCGCCGAGGGCCTCGTCGACGGAGTTGTCGATGATCTCCCAGAGGCAGTGCAGGAGGCCGCGGCTGTCGGTCGAGCCGATGTACATGCCAGGTCGTTTGCGAACCGCCTCGAGCCCCTCCAGGACGAGCAGGTGCCGCGCGGTGTAGTTGGACCCGTCACGGTCTGCTGTCAGCAGTGCTGTGGACGGCACGGACGATTCGGCGGTCACGCGGTTCGCTCCTCGCTGAATTTCAAATGTGGCCAAGGGGGTACGGGCCCGGCGTCGGTCGCCGGTGAGAGCGTACCGAGGCCTGGTAGAGCCGATGTAACGCCACCCACCTGATTTCTCATGCTAGTGCAGCTTCGCATGGGTGTTCGATCCCTCGATGGAGTGACGTGCACATCACGTTCCCAACGGGGCATGAACCATTTAGGCTCCGGGCACGTCCTCATCAACAACCGGCAACCCGGCCGGGAGGGCCAAACGAGACAAGCAACGCGAAATCCGTAGAGCGAAGCAATACGGCTCATTCGCCGCCAACCGGCAGCAGACAGCCACCTCGGGAAAAAGTTTCGAGGAAAAGCCACGAGCGGGAACGTTTTCGGCCTGGTTGGATGTTGACCCTGGTACGACAGCTCGTCGAGCTAGAGAAGAGGCGACGTGACTACTGTTCTGACCCCCGCGAGCCCGCTGACGGCCGCTGACCGCTGCGACCGCTGCGGCGCCCAGGCTTATCTGCGCGTCGTACTGATCAGCGGTGGTGAACTGCTCTTCTGCGCCCACCACGGGCGCAAGTTCGAGCCGGAACTCAAGAAGATCGCCGCGGAAATACAGGATGAGACGGACCGCCTGACGGCCGTGCCGGCAGACACCGGCGAAGAGGATCACTGACACCTCACATCCCGACGAGCCAAGGGCCGGTCCAGGACCGGTCGATGGGCGGCTCCCCCGGCCACCGGGGGAAGCCGCCCGCTCTCGTTCCGTGACTGTTTTCCGGGTGCCGGCCCGCCGGACCGGTCAGTCGGCACCGGCCGTCCGCGGCACCACCGCGGAGACCCGCGTATAGACGCCCGGACCATCAGGGCGCCCGCAGCCGCTGCCCCAGGAGACCAGGCCGATGAGCCTGCCCCCGGCGATCAGCGGCCCTCCGCTGTCCCCCTGGCAGGCGTCGTGCCCGCCCTTCGGGTCCCCCGCGCACAGCATCGTGGAGGGTGCGTACCTGCTGCCCTGCCCGCCGGGGTAGGCCTTCGCGCACGTGTCGTCCGGCAGGACGGACACCCGTGCCGCCCGCAGCGACGACGCGTAACTGCCGTTGCCCTGTGTGTCACCCCAGCCGTACACGGTCGCGACCGTGCCCACCTGGTACGCCGGGTCCCCCGCCGCCGCCACCGGCAGCACATGACTATCGGGCAGGGCCTCCGAGAGGGTCAGCAGCGCCATGTCGGCACTGTTCGTGACCGGGTCGTACGCGGGCGTGACCCACGTTCCCCGTACGGGCACCTCCCGGCCGCCCTCGCCGGCCAGCTTCGAGCGTCCCGCGATCACCCGTAGATCGCGCACGGACGCGGCCTCCTTTCCGAGGACGGTGTTGCTCAGACAGTGAGCTGCTGTCATCACCTTGGTGGGCGCCACGACCACACCTCCGCAGAACTGTCCGCTCCGCGCTGGGCCGAACCGGTCGCGGCTGGCCAGCGCGACCACCCATGGACTCTCGTCGGCACGAACCTCGTACCCGCCGACGACGACGCTGTCGGCGGCGGCGGGGAAGGACATCGCCGGTGTTGTCACGACCGCTGCTGCGATCAGAGCCGGCACCCCGGCGAGGCTTCGGGCAGTGGGGCGACGCATACGGTCTCCTGACTCTGCGTGAATCCGATCCCACCCAGAGTCGTCCAATCGGCCGTCTCGCGCACCCTCGCGCCACGCCGAAGGGCCCGGCTCCCCCATGGGGATCCGGGCCCTTCGAAGGCGTTCGGCGCGCGTGTCCCGCGCCTCGATCAGGTGCGGCCTAGTCGAGGTAGTCGCGCAGGACCTGCGAACGCGACGGGTGACGCAGCTTGGACATCGTCTTGGACTCGATCTGCCGGATGCGCTCTCGCGTCACGCCGTAGACCTTGCCGATCTCGTCCAGGGTCTTCGGCTGGCCGTCCGTGAGACCGAAGCGCATGGACACCACGCCCGCCTCACGCTCGGACAGGGTGTCGAGCACCGAGTGGAGCTGCTCCTGCAGGAGGGTGAAGCTGACCGCGTCGGCCGGGACGACCGCCTCGGAGTCCTCGATCAGGTCACCGAACTCGCTGTCGCCGTCCTCACCGAGCGGGGTGTGCAGCGAGATCGGCTCACGGCCGTACTTCTGGACCTCGATGACCTTCTCGGGGGTCATGTCGAGCTCCTTGGCCAGCTCCTCCGGGGTGGGCTCACGGCCCAGGTCCTGGAGCATCTGGCGCTGGACGCGCGCGAGCTTGTTGATGACCTCGACCATGTGCACCGGGATACGGATGGTGCGCGCCTGGTCGGCCATGGCGCGGGTGATCGCCTGACGGATCCACCAGGTGGCGTACGTGGAGAACTTGTAGCCCTTGGTGTAGTCGAACTTCTCGACCGCGCGGATCAGACCGAGGTTGCCCTCCTGGATCAGGTCCAGGAAGAGCATGCCGCGGCCCGTGTAGCGCTTGGCCAGCGAAACGACCAGCCGGAGGTTGGCCTCCAGCAGGTGGTTCTTGGCGCGACGGCCGTCCTCGGCGATGATCTCGAGCTCGCGCTTGAGCTTCGGGGCCAGCTTGTCCGAGTTCGCCAGCTTGTCCTCGGCGAACAGACCGGCCTCGATGCGCTTGGCGAGCTCGACCTCCTGCTCGGCGTTGAGCAGGGGGACCTTGCCGATCTGCTTCAGGTAGTCCTTGACCGGGTCGGCGGTGGCACCGGCGACCGCGACCTGCTGCGCGGGCGCGTCGTCCTCGTCGTCGTCGGAGAGGACGAAGCCCTTGCTCTCGCCTTCGGGCTCTTCCTCGTCGCCCTTGCCCGCGGGCTGGGCCTCGTCGAGCAGCTCCTCGCCCTCGGCGTCGTCGCTGTCCTTCTTGGCGGTGGTCTTCTTCGCCGCCGTCTTCTTGGCGGTGGTCTTCTTCGCCACCGTCTTCTTGGCCGTCGCCTTCTTGGCGGCCGCCTTCTTCGCGGGCGCGGTCTCCGAGGACTCGTCGGCCGGGACCTCGACGGTCTCGGCCGTCGGAGCCGCGGTGGCCGCGACGGTCTTCGCCGTGGTGGTCTTGGCGGCGACGGTCTTGGTGGCGGTGCGCTTTGCCGGGCTCTTCGCTGCGACGCTCTTGCGGGCGCGCTTCGGCGACTCCGCTGCACTGACCATCAGCGTCACACCCTCTTCCTCGAGGATCTGATTGAGGCTGCGCAGAACATTCTTCCACTGGGTTGGCGGAATCTGGTCAGCTTCGAAGGCACGACGCACGTCATCGCCGGCGATCTGCCCATCAGCCTTTCCCCGCTCGATGAGCGCCATCACAGACTCGGACTCGGCGATCTCCGGCGGGAGCGTACGGGATGTGCTGGCCGACACGAACAACCTCTCGGAACGATGGAAACGGCTTCCGGCCCCACCCATGATCGGGCCGGAGCCGACGACCACCGGGCTGCGGATGTGCCGGTGGCGCGGGCAAAACCCAGGAGCTGTCACAGCGCCATGTACGGCGGCTGTATTCCCTCCTCGGCTGTCACCTCTTAGGTCATCGCGCTGTCTCGAGGAGTGTTACGCCCAATCCACGTGGCCCGAGTCACACCCCAAATGCCGCTTTACGGTCGAAGTGGTGCGATCAGTGCAGTGCGAGTCGCCGGACCCCCTGGGAATCCGGCGACATGCAGCCCGAACACCGTCGCACTCGCCGACCGCCGACGCGGTCAGTGCTCACGCGGCGCGGGGACCACTCGCTCCCCTTCCGGGTGAACGGTGAGCAGCCGGCGCATGGCGGCCTCGGCGGCGTGGGCGTCCCCGGAGGCGAGGGCTTCCGCGATGTGGGCGTGGTGCGACAGGGACGCCTCGGTCGGGCGGTCACAGCCCGCGACCGGGCCGCCGGACACCTGGAGCGCGGCCGAAACGATGCCCGACAGGTGCTCGAGCATGCGGTTGCCCGCAAGCTGGATGAGCAGGGAGTGGAATTCGGCGTCGGCGCGCGAAAAGGTGAGGCCGTCACCCTGAGTCAGGGCATGGCCCATGATCTCGACCATGTCGCCGAGACGCTGCTGGACGTCCTCGCGGCCGTGACCGGCGGCGAGCCGGGCCGCCAGCGGCTCGATCGTCCAACGCAGCTCGCTCAGCTCACGGCGCTGGTCGTCACGCTGCGGGCCGAAGGCGCGCCACTCGATGATGTCGGGGTCGAGAAGGTTCCAGTCGCTGACGGGCCGGACCCGGGTGCCGACATTGGGGCGGGCGCTGACCAGCCCCTTCGCCTCGAGGACACGGAGAGACTCGCGCACGACCGTGCGGGAGACCTCGAAGCGCTGGCCGATCTCCTCGGGGACGAGCGGACGGTCGGCCCCGAGATCGCCCGAGACGATCATCTGGCCGAGCTGCTGGACGAGTTGGCCGTGCAGGCCGCGACCGCGGCTGCCTGCCGTACGGCGGCCCACCCGGCCCAACTCGGTGTCGGCCGCTTCCCAGGCGGGAGGAGCGACGCGATCGGCCGCGGGCGACTCCCCGTAGCCGTAACGGTCGAGTTCCCCCGGGCCGGCCAGACCGGTCTCGGCGGGGCGGGCGGGGGGCATCATGGTGTGCGCAAGGGTACTCACGCATCCTTTGTCGGCTCAGCTTCCGAGCCCCTTGAGGTCTTTGGTGAAAAGCACACGAAAGGGTGATCGGCGCCCACCCCGCAATTGACGCCTTATCGGAAAGAAACGGGCATTCCCCAAGACGTTGCGGGCAGTTCACGGACAGCCGGTCGCCGTTGATCACCAAAACGCCCTCCGGCGAAGGTCGGTGAACACAAATGCGCAGATCAGGGCCACCAACGACAACACCAGCGCGACGCCCACGGGTTGCGCCGGCAACCGCATCGCTGCGATCAGCCGGCGATCCGCCTACTGCGGAAGCTCGACCCATGCCGGCTCCCGGAGCCTGCCGGACAGTCCGGCTATCGAACGGACTGCCGGTACGACGAGCACCTTGTGTGCGAGGGGCGCCACGAGGACCGGCACGGCGAGAACCGCGGCGACTCCGGCCGCGGTGACCCTGAAGACCCCCGCGGCGAGCAGGCCCGCCCATGCGCAACCGACACAGAGGGCGCACCAACCGGCCGCCGGCGCAGGCCAGCCGGGCGGCAGCGCCACCGATTCCGGCCGGACACCAGCCGGAGCGCCTGCACATCGAGGGCCACCACGAGCGCCGCGAGCGTGACGGCGGCCACCACCGTCACACCGAGCTTGGCCAGAAGCAGTCCCAGCCGGCGGGGCACCGCGCCCCGCGCGGACGCGAGAGCGGGGTAACGGACTCCTCACCGAAGGCGAGCGCACCGATCAGCCCGGCCCCGAAGGCCGCCGGAGGCAGCGGCAGGAAACCGGGCCAGGCGGCGACGGTGTGCGGCTTCACCGTGGTCGCGCCGGTCCGGGCCAGCACGAGGCACAGGGCGAGCGAGGCGGCAACCGCGGCCAGAGCAATCAGCGGAGAAGTCCGGACACCGAGGAGCCGGCGGAGCTCGTAGCGCAGTGGCCACCGGGGACTGCGCACCGGCTGCGGCGCCCGCGGAACGGCGGGGCGGGGGTGGGGGCTGCGGGGGCGGGGGCGGGCGTGGGGGGCAGCGTGGGGTTGAGGGCGGGCGTGGAGGCAGGCGTGGGGGCAGGCACTGAGGCTGGGGATGGGGCCGACTCGGGGGCTGCTGGCGGCACTGGAGCTGAAGCCGGGGAGGCAGTCGAGGGCGGGAGAGGCGCGGGACTCCGGGGAGTTGCGGTCTCGGCGACGGGCCCGGCCTCGGGCGCCGGAGCCGTGTCGCCGACCTCCTCGGTGAGGCGGTGGACGAGTACGCCGTGCCGGAAGGCGGTGTCGCCCACCTCGGCACAGCTGCTGCCGAAGACGGCAAGCACACCACTACTCTCGGCGACCACCTCCACCGAGCGCCGCATCGCGCGCGAGGACGGCGGAGAGGCGGGCGGCGTGCGGGGTACGGACGGCGACCCGGGGCCGGAGCCGTGTCCGTGAGAACTCTGCGGCCTCCTGGTCCGCGAGCAGGAGCATCGCTTCTCTCGCCTCTCTCGCGGAAGGTGAGACCGCTCAGCGGCAGCACGGATACCGGAGCAACATAACTCGACATTTCAGACTTCTTGCGCATCGCCGGAAGTCCCGGGTGTCAGGCCATGCCTGAGGGGCCAGGCTTTCGTCCGGACGGGGGCGGGGGCGGGACCGGGGATCGGCCGGGGCCGGGGTCCGCCGGGCCGGATGTCGCCCGCGCTCGGAACCGGGCCGCACTGGGGCCACGCCTTGGACCGGCCAGGGCAGCCGGGAGCGGGCGTCGGCCCTGGCCGGGGGGCAGGGCTCGGGTCGGAGGTAGGCCCGGTCGGGGTAGGCCCGGTGTAGGCCCGGATCAGGAGTCGGCCCGGGTCGAGGGTCGGCCGGGCCGGACATCGGCCCTTGGCCGGGGTCCGCCGGGCCGGATGTCGCCCGCGCCCGGAACCGGGCCGCACTGGGGCCACGCCTTGGACCGGCCTTGCCTCGGGCCTCACCCCCGGGGCAAGGCCCGCACCTGGCCTCGCCCACGGCCAAGAGCTCACCGGAGGGTGTTTCCAGGCGCGGCTGCCCCTGGGCGGGCCGCGGAGGAGTAGCCCGGGCGCTGATCCCCGCGGGCGCTCATGGCATGCCCTGCGATAGCCCTGCCCTGCCGGAACCGTGTATGCGGGGCCACTGCGTCCCGGCCCGCCCGAGGTCAGACCTCGGGCCGCAGCATCGGCGGGTTCAGAATCGTGGCGCCACCGGCCCGGAAAAGCTGGGCGGGCCGGCCGCCCTGCCGGGTGGTCGTGCCGCCGGCCGGGACCAGGAAGCCCGGCGTACCAGTGACCTTGCGGTGGAAGTTGCGGGGGTCGAGGGCGACGCCCCACACCGCTTCGTACACCCTCCGCAGCTCTCCGACGGTGAACTCCGGTGGGCAGAACGCCGTGGCCAGGGACGAGTACTCGATCTTGGAACGGGCCCGTTCCACGCCGTCCGCCAGGATCACCGCGTGGTCGAAGGCCAGCGGCGCCTGCTGTTCGTCCTCCCTGGCGAAAGCGGTGTCCCGGGCGAGGAGTTCCTCGACCGGCGCCCAACGGGCGCTGTTCGCGTCGCCGCCGGCACGGGGCGCCGGCAGGTCCGGGGCGAGCACGAGGTGCGCGACGCTCACCACCCGCATCCGTGGATCGCGCTTGGGGTCGCCGTATGTGGCGAGCTGTTCAAGGTGGGCGCCGTTGGCCGATCCCGGTGAGGCGGGGTCGTGCGCGCACAGTCCCGTTTCCTCGGCCAGTTCGCGGGCGGCCGCCGCCGCCAGGTCCTCGTCGCCCCTGACGAAGCCTCCGGGCAGCGCCCACCGTCCCTGGAACGGTGGCTCGCCTCGGCGTACGACGAGGGCACAGAGCGCATGCCGACGCACGGTGAGCACGACCAGGTCGACAGTGACGGCAAAGGGCGGGAAGGCCGACGGGTCGTAGGGCGACATGCCGCGATCATAGTCGTCTGCCTGACGATAAACACACCCTTCCCAGCCTGTGCCCCGACGTTTTCGGCCCGACTCCGGAAGTCCACCGTCATAGGGCCCCCACCGCCCAAGTGGAGCCCGCCTGCGGCCTGCTCGACGGGGGCCGGCCGGCTCGGGCCCGCTGCGGATGCTCGACCGTCGCCGGACGCTGTGGACCCGCGCGGACTGCTCGATCGTGCCCGTTGCCGGACCAAAGGGCCGCCGACAACCTCTGGGCTGCACGCCGTCGGCCACGCCACCGGCACGCGGTCATCGTCCGCTCCTGGCACCGCGCTGGCCACTGCGGCGTGCGCCACGTGTACGAGCACGAGCGGCCGCTGCACCGTGGCGTGGGCGGCTGGACGCGGCACCACTCCGGAGGTGCGTGCGGTGCAAACCGGCCTGGTCAGGCTCGGCGGCGGACGGCCGGACGGGCCCGCCGCGCCGCCGCCGACCGGCCGGAGTGCGGTGCGCGTCGGAGCAGGGTGCTGGCGGTGTCCCCTTCGAGGTGACGTCGCGTTGACTCCGCAGGCAACGGCGCACCGTCTCCGGGTCCAGCCCTTCGTTGCACGCCTGGTGCAGCAGGCGTGCGAAGACGTACTCGGGGTCTGCACGGAGAGCGAGCCCCAGTGCCACGCGTGCGCCTGGCTCGTCGCCGACGGACCAGGACACCCATCCGGCGAGGGTGAGGGTCGCCGCGGCGTGCTCCGTGTAGGGCCCGGCGCAGCGCCTCGACAGAACACGCCAGAGACGCAGGGCCGGAGCCGCTTCCTCCCCTTCCATCCATTGCGCTGCCCGGTCCCTCGTCTCCCGGTCCTGGAGGCCGAGGATCACCGCGGCGGCTTCGTCGTCCGAAACGAGCCGGTCGTCCTCGGCGTCGGCAGCGGGATCAACGTCGGCGCGAGGGGCTTCCGCCATCCGTTCCAGCAGAAGGCGTGCCAGCGCGATGGTCTCTTCGGCGACCTCCTGCCGGCCCTGCGCGTCGAGAATCCTGGACGTCAGTGCGGCACCTGCGGCGTCCAGGGCTCGCACCTGCTTCTCCGTCGCCGGTCCGGGCGGCGGGGCGAACCGCCGCTCCATGTCGCGCAGGCTTCCGCGCACCCGGACACCCGCGTACGCGGCCGCGGCGGCCATGACCGAAGTGCCCGGCAGGGCGAGGGGCGTGCCGTCGGGCGGGCAGCAGCGGGCGTCAGGACAGCAGTAGGACCAGAAACGACCGTCGGAAATGCACAGTGCCTCGTACACGGGTACGTCGAGGCCTCCGCAGGCGGTGCGCAGCCGCTGCGCGAGCGGGCGCAGGCGCTCCATCACCCGGTCACCCGTCTCGTCGCCGACCGGGTCCTGGCACAGGAAGACGACGATTCCGTCGGGCCGTGGGCCGCGGCGACCGCTGCCCCGGATCAGACACTCCGCGAGCTGCGCCGCAACGGGTTCCCATTCCCGTGGCGCACGCGGAATGCCGAGCCGCAGCCGCCCGCCGAAGCGTCCGTTGCTGCCGTGCAGGGCGACGAGCACGATCGAATCGGTCGGGTGGAAGCCCATCATGTACGGAAGCGCGTCGGCGAGTTCGCCAGGGCCGCGCAGGGTGATCTGCTGGTCGGGGCCTGATCCGGTGAGGTCGTAGTGCTTGTTCATGCCCTGACGGTCCCGCGCCGGCCCGACCCGCCGCGACCCCTGTGGATAAAGTTGTCCACAGGTCATGGGCTCGTTCGCGCTTTGTCGGTGTCATCGGGTTGCATGGGTGCATGACCAACGCAGACCGCGTGGAGCTTCGGGCTTCCGCCGATTCCGTACTGGCACGGCTCGTCTCCGACACCTCCGGCCGTGCCCGGCTGCGTGAGGACCAGTGGCGGGCCATTGAAGCCCTTGTCGCCGACAAGCGCCGTGCGCTGGTCGTCCAGCGGACCGGATGGGGAAAGTCCGCGGTCTACTTCGTCGCGACATCCCTGCTCCGGTCCCGCGGCAGCGGCCCCACGGTAATCGTCTCTCCCCTGCTCGCGCTCATGCGCAACCAGGTGGAGGCGGCGGCCCGGGCCGGGATCCGCGCCCGGTCGATCAACTCGTCGAACACCGAGGAATGGGAGACGATCCAGTCCGAGGTCGCCGCGGGTGAGGTCGACGTTCTTCTCGTGAGCCCGGAGCGGCTGAACAACCCCGACTTTCGCGATCACGTGCTGCCCCGGCTCTCGGCAGCGACCGGACTGCTCGTGGTGGACGAAGCCCACTGCATCTCGGACTGGGGCCATGATTTCCGGCCCGACTACCGCAGGCTGCGCACCATGCTCGCCGAGCTTCCCGTCGGCGTCCCCGTCCTCGCGACGACCGCCACCGCCAATGCCAGGGTCACGGCGGACGTCGCGGAGCAGCTCGGCACAGGCGCGGGCACGGATGCCCTGGTGCTGCGCGGCCCGCTGGACCGGGAGAGCCTGAGTCTCGGTGTGCTGCAACTCCCGGACGCGGCCAGCCGTCTTGCCTGGCTGGCCGACCATCTCGGCGAGCTGCCGGGTTCCGGCATCATCTACACGCTGACGGTGGCCGCCGCTGAGGAGGTGACCGCGTACCTGCGCCAGTGCGGTCACACCGTGACCTCGTACACCGGACGCACGGAGAACGCGGACCGCCAGCAGGCGGAGGAGGACCTGCTCGCGAACCGCGTGAAGGCGCTGGTTGCGACCTCGGCGCTTGGGATGGGGTTCGACAAGCCGGACCTCGGCTTCGTCGTGCACCTCGGCTCCCCCTCGTCGCCCATCGCCTACTACCAGCAGGTGGGTCGCGCCGGCCGTGGCGTGGAGCATGCGGAGGTGCTGCTTCTGCCGGGCAAGGAGGACGAGGCGATCTGGCAGTACTTTGCGTCCGTCGCCTTCCCTCCCGAGGAACTTGTGCGGCGCACTCTCGATGTGCTGGCGCAGGCGGACAGGCCGCTGTCCCTGCCCGCGCTGGAGCCTTTGGTGGAACTGCGGCGCACACGGCTCGAAACGATGCTCAAGGTGCTCGACGTGGACGGCGCCGTGCGTCGGGTCAAGGGCGGCTGGACCACGACGGGTCAGCCGTGGTCCTACGACGCGGAACGCTATGCGTGGGTGGCCAGGCAGCGCGCGGCCGAGCAGCAGGCGATGCGCGAGTACGCCCGCTCCACCGGCTGCCGGATGGAGTTTCTGAGGCGCCAGCTCGACGACGAGGAGGCGACGCCCTGCGGCCGCTGCGACAACTGCTCCGGAGCGCGATTCAGCGACAAGGTGTCGGCGGGAGCACTGGACGCGGCACGTGGGGAGCTCGGCAGGCCGGGCGTCGACGTCGAGCCCCGCAAGATGTGGCCGACCGGACTGGCCGCCGTCGGCGTCACCCTCAAGGGCCGGATCCCGGAGAGCGAACAGTCCTTCACCGGCCGCGCGCTGGGGCGTCTTTCGGACATCGGCTGGGGGAACCGACTGCGCCCGATGTTCGCCCCGCAGGCACCGGACGGCCCCGTTCCCGACGACATGGCCGACGCGGTCGTGACCGTGCTCGCCGACTGGGCCAAGGGCCCCGGCGGCTGGGCCTCCGGGGCTGTGGACGCGCCGGCCCGGCCGGTGGGCGTGGTGACGATCGCCTCCCGCACCAGGCCCCGTCTGATCGGCTCACTCGGCAGCCGTATCGGGCAGGTCGGCAGGATGCCCCTGCTCGGCACCGTCGAGTACGTGCCGGAGGCACTGGAGGCACACGTTTCACGCACCAACAGCGCGCAGAGGGTGCGGGCGCTGCACGAGACGCTCGTCGTGCCGCCGCAGCTGGCCGAGGCCCTGGCCGCCGCGGACGGCCCTGTTCTCCTGGTGGACGACTACTCGGAGAGTGGCTGGACCCTGGCCGTGGCGTCGCGGTTGCTGCGCAGAGCAGGCGCGCAGGGCGTGTTTCCGCTGGTCCTTGCCGTCCAGTCCTGATGCGGAGGGGTCACCGGTGGCAGACAGGGGAAGGGATATGAGAGTCATACCCGTCGATTTCAGCCGGTCGTGCCGAATTGCTCGTTGCCGCATTCCCATGCGCCAGGAAGAATTGGACTGCTCCCCGCACGGCCCGTAAGCGGTCCCGTAGGGCCATGCCGCGGCGCGCCCTCACCCGACCCTGCCCGCACTGTGGGCGCGTATGCGAAGGGAGGACCGTGACCTTCGGATTCGCTTCGTCCGCAGCCACTTCGATCACCGCATCGGCCAACTCCGCCAACCGCCTTGCCCGGTTGCTCGAACCGGCCGAGTGGGCAGCGGCCGGAATCCCGCTGCTGCGCAACCCGCGCGAGGTCGTCGGCGGACTGCATGCGCGACACCGTCCCGCCCCGGCGACGGCTGTCGTCGCCGTGCTCGATCACGAGGAACGGCTCGCGGCCAGCGCGTCGTTCACCCGGCGCGCCGTCCCGGCGGACGGCTGGGAGTTCCGCAACGCGCTGCTGGCCCACCTGCGCCGCGTGATCCCCCACGATCTTCGTCGGCGTACGCCGGTGCGCACCGCCGTGCTGCTCTACTGCCGTGAGGGCGACGAGCGTTGGACGGAGGAGGACGGGGCCTGGATGTGGGGCCTGCGGGACGCCTGCACGCTGCACGGCCTTCGCTGCGGCGCGTACATCACGCTGACGCGCGGCGGTTGGCAGGTGCTGGGTGAGGGCCGGGGCGGCCGGCACCCCAACTCGACGTCCTCACCCGGTCGTCTGGCGGACGCCGGGACCGACAGCGACCATGCACCGCTGCGTACCGCAGGGGGCGCCGTGGACGCGCTCCGGCGCACGGCAGCCCGCTGAAGGTGTCATCCACCGGCTGCCCAGGCACTTTGGGCAGCCGGGTCACGACCGGGCGTTGCGGCCCGTTCCGCCGGTGCGGATCAGACGCCCGCGCCGAGCACGGCGTTGATCCGCTCCGGGTCACCGCACACGATGAGAAGCGCCGAAGCCCTTTCCATCGCGGCCGGCAACGCGCGGGCGGTGGTGTCGTCCGTGCCGCCATTGACGGCGACAACGACCACGGGGCGTGCCGCAGCGCGCTCCACGGACGACGCGTCCGCGTAGAAGACATCGTCGCGGGAATCGTGCTGGGCCCAATAGGCATCCTCGCCGAACGACAGCTCGTGAGCGGCCCACGGGTGCTGGTCTCCGGTGGTGAACACCAGGACGTCGCCGGGGGCGCGACCGGAGTCGAGCAGCAGGTCGACAGCCTCGTCGGCGGCGTCCAGCGCGCCACCCGCCGGGGCGGGGACGAGCTGGACCTGCGGCGCGGAACGATTCTCCGGCCGTGACGGCTTCGGCTTGCCGGCAGCGCCGGTCGCACGCTGCGCGGGCGGGGCGGGCCGGGACGGGCCGGGGCCCGGGTGACCGGGACGCGGCGAGGCCGCGGAACGCGGACCGGGGACGGGACGGGGGGTCGGCGCGGTGCGGCCTGTGGCCGGAGTGACGCGGGGACCCTGGGCGCTCTCGTGAATGTGAGGCTCCTCGGGAATGAGAGGCATGGGTGGATGTCTATCAAACGCCGCTGCGGATGGCATCGGCGGGTGGCACAAAACGTGTGACGGATGTTGACGGCGGGGCGAGTTCAGAAGTCGAAGCCGAGCTGGCCCCCGCTTTCGAGTTCGGCCGCCTCCGGCGAGAGCCGGACCTTCTTGAGGTGCCGCCATTGGGGCAGGTAGTCGAGATAGGCCCAGGACAGCCGGTGGTACGGGGTGGGTCCGAGCTCCCGGAGGGCGGCCTTGTGCACGGGTGACGGATAGCCGGCGTTGTCGGCGAAGCCGAACGCCGCGAACTCGTCCGGCAGTTGCGCCATCATCGCGTCCCTGTGCACCTTGGCGATCACCGATGCCGCGGCCACGGCCACGCAGGACTGGTCGCCCTTGATCACGGTGCGCACCTGCCAGGGCACTCCGAGGTAGTCGTGCTTGCCGTCGAGGATGATGGCGTCCGGGCGCACGGGCAGCGCTTCCAGGGCCCGGCCGGCCGCCAGTCGGAGCGCCGCGGTCATCCCCAGTTCGTCGATCTCCTCGGGGGAGGCGTGACCGAGGGCGTGAGCCGTGACCCAGCCTTCCAGAAGCTCCGCCATCTCCGCCCGGCGCTTGGGGGTGATCAGCTTGGAGTCGGTGAGGCCGACGGGGGGCCGGCGCAGGCCGGTGACCGCCGCGCAGACCGTGACCGGTCCCGCCCACGCTCCGCGGCCGACTTCGTCGATCCCGGCAACGATCTTGGCGCCGGTCGTCGCCCGGATCGAGCGCTCGACTGCGTGGGTAGGTGGTTCGTAGGCCATGGCGCCAACAAGGGTACGCCGCCCCGGCAGCCGGATGACACCCGGCTCCTGGTCACGTTCCGCGGGGCGGCGGCGGACAGCTGTGGGGCCGCAGCAGCGGAACCATGACCTGGTCGATCATCTCGGCGAGGTCCCGGTCCGGCCAGTGGCTTCCACAGATCTTGGAGCGGTACATCAGCAGGCCGGGGATCACGTCGAAGACGAGCTCACAGGCCGCGTCCGACCGCACGTCGCCACGGCGGACGCCACGGTGCACCACCTCGCGGAAGAGCTGGGTGGAGGGCCCGATGACCTTGGTGTTGATCAGGCTCTGGAAGCGTTCCGCGGTGACGGTGTCGCATTCGTAGAGCACCGAGCGCAGCGCGATCCCGGTGCGGGAGAACATCGCGTCACGCACCCGCCGGCAGACGTGGAGGAGGTCCTCCCGGATGCTGCCGCGGTCGGTGGCCTCGTCGAGGCTCGGCAGACCCGCCTCGAGGGCGTCGGCGACAAGATCTTCCTTCGAGGGCCAGCGACGGTAGACGGCCGCCTTGCCGGTCTGCGCCGAGGCGGCCACCCCCTCCATCGTGAGCCCGCTCCAGCCGACCGTACTGAGCTGCTCCAAGGCGGCTTCGAGGATCGCACGTTCCAGCACGGGCCCTCGTCGGCGCAGGGCGACCGGCGGAACCTCCGAGGCACCGGTCCAGCGCGAAGTGGCCATCTTCATATCTCCGTTGGGGACGGGAGGTTCAGTGAACGCTTGCGTTCACTGACGGGGACTCTCTACGGTTGACGAGAAAGTGAACGGCTTCGTTCACTAACTCATGCGTGGGGGATTCATAGTGACAACCTCTCAGTTAACCGCACCCGCCCCTCCGGGGACTGCCCGCCGACCGGGGCGCTCGGGCATCGCACTCACCGTCATCGCAGCGCTGCAGCTCATGGTGGTCCTCGACACCACGATTGTGAATATCGCGCTCCCGCACATCCAGGGGGCTCTCGAGTTCACCACAACCCAGCTCTCATGGGTGGTGAACGCCTACACACTCACCTTCGGCGGACTTCTGCTGCTCGGCGGCAGAGCGGGCGACATCCTCGGCCGCCGCCGGGTGTTCGTCTCCGGCGTACTGCTGTTCACCTTCGCCTCGCTGCTGTGCGGCATCGCCCAGGAGCCCTGGCAGATGCTCGCGGCCCGCGCACTGCAGGGCGTCGGTGGTGCGATCGCCTCGCCCACGGCGCTCGCCCTGATCACCACGACCTTCCGTGAGGGGCCGGAACGCAATCGCGCGTTCGGTATCTTCGCGGCCGTCTCCGCGAGCGGCGCCGCCATCGGGCTGCTGGCCGGAGGCATGCTCACGGAGTGGCTGGACTGGCGCTGGGTCTTCTACGTGAACCTGCCCATCGGCATCCTCATCGCCGTTCTCGCGCCGGTGTTCATCAACGAGTCGGAGCGCAACCCCGGCCGATTCGACGTGGCAGGCGCCCTCACGTCGACCGCGGGCATGGCATCGCTCGTCTACGGCTTCATCAGGGCCTCGGAGGACGGCTGGAGCGATGGGCTCACGCTCGGTGCGTTCGCAGCCTCCCTGGTGCTGCTGACCGCGTTCGTGTTGATCGAACGCAAGACCCGTGACCCGATCACACCGCTGCGGATGTTCGCAGACCGCAACCGTTCCGGCACGTATCTGATCATGATGAGCCTCGCGGCGGCGATGTTCGGCATGTTCTTCTTCATCGTCCTGTTCGTGCAGAACGTGCTGGACTACAGCCCCATCACGTCCGGACTCGCGTTCCTCCCGGTCACGGTGGCGATCATGACCTCGGCCGGCCTCTCCACGAAGCTGCTGCCGGTGCTGGGCCCGAAGCCCTTCCTGACCGCCGGTGCAGTCCTCACAGGCAGCGGCATGGCCTGGCTGACGCTCATATCCCCCGACAGTTCCTACCTGGGCGGAGTCCTGGGGCCGATGCTGCTCTTCGGCTTCGGCATGGGTCTGGTGTTCGTGACAGCGACGCTGACCGCCGTGTCCGGCGTGGCGCAGCACGAGTCGGGCGCGGCCTCCAGCCTGCTCAATGCCACCCAGATGGTTGGCGGTTCACTCGGCCTGTCGATCCTCATGACGGTCTTCGGGACGGCCGGCCGCGAAGAGGCGGAGCGCCAGATGCCGTCGTTCCTCGCGGAATCGACGCCTGCCCAGCAGGAGGCCTTCGCGCGGACCCACGAGCTACCGCCCCCGTGGGGTCACCAGGTGCTGGCCGAAGGCATCGCCACCGCGTTCTGGGCGGGGGTGGGCCTGGTCGCTCTCGCCGTCGTGACAGCCGTTCTCGTGGTGCGGGTACGCAAGAGCGATCTGGAAGCACTCAGCGGAGCGGCGGGCCCCGGCGGCCACGCCGCATGACACCCCGGATACAGGCCGTACGCGGGGGGACGGCCTGTATCCGCTTCCGGGCGCTCGGGCCTCAGCCGAGCCGCCCGGCGCCGGGCAGCCAACCAGGCAGTTGCTCGGTCTGCTCCAGCCAGTGGGCCGGCGGCTGTCCGCCCTTGCTCGCGGCGACGACTCCGCAGGCGATGGCGCAGGTGGTGTCGACATCGCCGCCGACCTGGGCGGTCGTCCAGAACGCGTGCTCGAAGTCGCCGAGCGACCTCGCCGCGGACCAGAGCGCGAACGGCACCGTGTCATGGGCGCTGGTACGCCGACCGCAGCCCAGGACCGCGGCGACCGTACCCGCGTCGTCGTAGTCGAGCATGTCCCGGGCCCGGCGCAGTCCGGCGCCCACCGCACTGCGCGGCACCAGGGCGACCACGCCGTCCAGCAGGTCCGCCGGCGCGGGTGGGCCGGCGGGGTCGGCGGCGAGCGCCGCCGCCGCGGCCACGGCCATGGCGCCGACCACTGCCTCCCGGTGCTGATGCGTGGGATACGAGGAGATCTCGGCCTGGTGCGTGGCCTGCTCGGGGTCGTCCGCGTACCAGGCGCCGAGGGGCGCGATCCGCATCGCGGAGCCGTTGCCCCACGACCCCTGGCCCTTGAACAGCGCAGCAGCCAGTTCCCGCCAGTCGCCGCCCTCCCTGACCAGCCGGAGGAGCCGGTTGACCGCAGGGCCGTAGCCGCGGTCGAAGTCGTGGTGTTCGGCGAAGGACCGGGCAAGGGCGTCCTGGTCCACACGGTGGTGGTCGACGAGCACGGCAACGACGGAGCAGGCCATCTCTGTGTCGTCGGTCCACTGCCAGACGGACGGCGGCAGCTCGCGCCTCTTGAGCAGCGGATAGTTGGAGGGAACGAAGAACTGGGAGCCCAGAGCGTCTCCCACGGACAGGCCGCGCAGGCTGTCCAGAGCGCGTGCGAAGCGCCGGTCGGATGCGGATTCAGCGGTCATCTTCCTGCCACTCTATCCGGTGGCCCCGTACGGTTCCGGGGCCCTCCACTGCTCGAAGGGCCGGTCAAGGTGGTACTTGCCGTCGTTGCCGAGCTGCAGGGTACGTGTCTCGCCGTTGCCCGGATTGGACAGCGATTCGAACTCCGCGACGGTCCAGTGGAACCACCGCATGCAGAACAGCCGCATGGTCAGTCCGTGGGTGACCAGGAGGACGTTCGGCGGATGGTCCGGGGCTTCGAAGCTCCGGTGCAGACTCTCCAGGAAGGCGCCGACCCGGTCGTACACATCTGCCCCGGACTCGCCCTGCGCGAAGCGGTAGAAGAAGTGGCCGTAAGCGTCGCGGTACGCCTTCTGGAGCCTGACGTCCTCCCGGTCCTGCCAGTTCCCCCAGTCCTGCTCCCTCAGCCTCGGCTCTTCCCTGACCCGCACCAGTTCCGGGTCGAGCCCGAACGCCTGGAAAGTCTCATGGGTGCGGCGGTACGGGGAGACGTAGACGCTGACCCGCTCACGGCCGAACAGGTCCCGCAGCCGCGCCCCCGTCTCCGCGGCCTGGGCCAGACCCGCCGCGGTGAGCTGCAGGGCATGGTCGGGCTCGCGTTCGTACACCGTGTCATCGGCGTTGCCCACCGATTCTCCGTGCCGGACGAGGACGATACGTCGCGGTCGTGCCATACCAAGACCCTATGGCGACATCCGTTCAGTCGAGGAGCCGCCCCGAGGCCATCCGGCGGACCTGCCCGTCGAACCGCCGGCGCAACAGACGGTCGTGGGAGACGACCACCAGCGCACCGGTCCACCGGGACAGGGCCTCCTCCAGATCCTCGACGAGGCCGAGTGCGAGATGGTTGGCCGGCTCGTCGAGAAGGAGCAGGTCCGCAGGCCGGGCCAGCAGCCTGGCGAGGGCCAGCCGTCGGCGCTGCCCGGCGGAGAGGGAACCGACGGAGATGTGCAGGTCCCGTGAGCGGAAGAGCCCGTAGGACAACAGCAGTTCCGCGGCCTCGTCGTCCGCGAGCGCGAGGCCCCGCCGGAAGACCTCGAGCAGGGGCTCCGCAGGCCGGTTCACCGGAATCTCCTGGGCGAGGAAGCCGGTTCTTCCCCTGCGTGTCACAGATCCGGTGTCGGGTACGACAAGGCCGGCCATGACCCTGAGCAGGGTCGATTTCCCGGCGCCGTTACCGCCGTGGATCAACATCTTCTGCCCGGCCGCGACGCTGAGCCCCTCCACCGAGAGCCTGTCGCCGACGCGCACGCCGGTCAGGGTGACGAGCCGGCCCGAGGCGGCGCCGGACACCGGTCCCGCCGTGAACCGAAGCGGCTCCGGCGGCTTCGCCACCGGCTCCTCCCGGAGTCTGCGCAGCCGCTCCTGGGCGTTGCGGATCCGACCGGAGACCGAGGCCTGGACCCTCCCGCCGGCCCTGTCGTAGGCCATTTTGTTGTTGTCCTTGATGGACCGGCCTACGGCGACGCTGTGTGCCGTGGTGTTCGCGAAGACTTCGAGCCGTGCCACCTCCTCGGTCCACTCCTCGTACGCCTGCTCCCAGCGCCGGCGAGCGGCCGCCTGCTCGGCACGGAAGCCCTCGTAGCCGCCGCCGTAGCGCACGACGGCGCAGCGGTCGGCGTCGACCTCGATGACCGCGGTGGCGACGCGCTCCAGGAAGGTGCGGTCGTGCGAGACGGCGATCACCGTCCCGGTGTGGCTGAGCAGGGTGCTCTCCAGCCAGTCGAGCGCTGTCTCGTCCAGGTGGTTCGTCGGCTCGTCGAGCAGCATCACCTCGGGCGCCGCCGCGATGAGACAGGCGAGGCCGAGCCGGGCCTGTTCCCCGCCGGACAGAGTGCCGAGGATGCGCTCGCGGTCCACGTGGGCGATGCCCAGGCCGTTCATGGCCTTGTCGACACGGGCGTCGGCTTCGTATCCCCCGCGGAGCTCGAAGGTTGTGAGCAGGTCGCCGTACTCCTCGAGGACGTCCTGCTCCGCCGAACCGAGGTCCGATTCGAGTTCGCGCAGCCTCGCTTCCATGGAGCGCAGTTCGGCCAGAGCGGCGTCGACGGCTTCACCGACCGTGCTCCCGGGCGGTAATTCGGGGGTCTGGGCCAGATGCCCCGTCCCGTTCTCGGTGACGGTGACCACCTCGCCGTCGACCGGCCGCTCGACGCCGGCAAGCAGGCGGAGAAGGGTCGACTTCCCCGCGCCGTTCTCCCCGACGATGCCGATCCGCTCGCCCGGACGCACTGCCAGGGAGACATCGTCGAAGAGCAGTCTGTCGCCGCGGGACAGGGTCACTCCGCGCAAGGAGATCTGAGTGGGCATGGGCACCTCCGGCGGAGATCTAACGCAACGGTTGTCGCGTTACGAGCAGTGTGGCACACTCGAGTCACCTAACGCAATGGGAGTAGCAATTGACTGGATCGGGATCCGCCCCCGGCACGCTCCGCCCCGGAGGTCGCACCGCCCGCACGCGGGCCGCCGTCCGCGACGCCGTCCTCACGGGCCTGGGCGAACACGGCTACCCCGGCCTCACCGTCGAATACGTCGCCGAGCACTCGGGCGTGCACAAGACGACCCTGTACCGGCGCTGGGGCGGCATCGAAGGCCTGCTGGCCGACACGCTCGACCTCGCCGGCGAGGACGACTGGAGCCCACCGGACACAGGGAGCCTTGAAGGAGATCTGCGGGCGCTGGCACGCGAAGTGGCCGAATCCTTCGCCGATCCGGGACAGGCAGCCGCCCCCACCGCGATCATCGCCGCCGCCTTCCAGTCCCCACGCGCCGCCGAAGCGCTGCACGCCTTCTACGCGGAGCGGTTCTCCCGCTGCGAGGGAGTCGTGCACCGGGCGGTGGAACGCGGGGAAGCACCGGCCGGGACCGACGCGGGCGCCGTCGTCCGTGCGGTCAGCGCGCCGGTGTACTTCAGGCTTTTCATCACCCGCGAACCGATGGATCCGGCACTCGCCGACCAGTCGGCCGCCGCCGTCCTCGCGGCGGTCCGGGCAGGCGCCTTCGCCACGGCGCGGACAGCAGGACGGACGGTCCCGGGCGGCTGATCACACCGTCCAGGACGGTTCGAGCTCCACCACGTCACCGGCCAGTGCCACGACATCCGTCTGCGTCTGGGCGCGCAGCAGCAGACGCTCTATACGCTCGTCGCGGTATTTCCCGTGCTCAGCCGACGACAACCACATCGACATCACCAGGAACTCGCAGCCGGGTGCTTCTCCGAAGACCCCTCGCACCATCCCCGGTGACCCGGCCATGGCCGGGTTCCACACTTTCTCCTGCATCAGGGAATAGTGCTCGACCCTGTCCTCACGCACCTTGCAGTGCGCCACCCTGACCACGTCGGCGTCCGTGAACCGCGGCTCGAAGCCGGTCTTGACGTCGAAGCGGTAGTCGAAGAGCTTGGCCTGGATGTCCTTGTAGGTGCCCGACTGCCCGGCCGCGAGCCGGTCGTGGGAGCGGGCCATGAAGGAGTCGTAGAAGGCCCGGGTCTCCCAGAAGGCGAAGACAT
Organism: Streptomyces sp. OZ13; assembly: GCF_052068155.1. NCBI lineage: Bacteria > Bacillati > Actinomycetota > Actinomycetes > Kitasatosporales > Streptomycetaceae > Streptomyces > Streptomyces sp. OZ13. The sequence goes on from NZ_JBQHCZ010000018.1 coordinate 91,934, forward strand.
GCGCCACGTTCGGCCGTAGTCTGCTCCACCCTCCGCCCTGTCCCCGGAACCCTGGCTCACCCGGCAGCCCCGCCCATTTCCGCTGCCCGCGTTCGAACCCTCGACGGTCCACCACCGTGCAGCGAATCCACTTGACCAGCACCGCGCCATCGTACGGCGCGGAACGTGGCGCCGGTCACTCTCCGCGCCAGTCGGCCCCCCGGCTGCGGTCGGTACGTCGAACGGGGCGGAGCGCCCGATGAGTTCGCGCCGTACCGCACGCCGTCCCCGGCCCTCACAATGATCGCCATGACCGACCTGCACACCAACCCGCTCTTCCATCGCCTCCGCTCCGCCGAGCGCATCCTCGTCGCCGGCGCCGGCGGCGGATTCGACGTGTACGCAGGCCTGCCGATCGCGCTCTCCCTGCACCACCAGGGCAAGGAAGTCCACCTGGCCAACCTCACGTTCAGCGCCACCGAGGGGCTGCCCCTGGATGCGTGGCTCGCCCCCGACGTGGCGATGATCGGCCCCGACACGGCACCGCATCAGGTGTATTTCCCTGAGCGTTCACTGGCCCGGTGGCTCGCCACCCACGGCTATCCCGACACCGTTCACGCCCTCTCCCGCGTGGGCGTCCAGCCGCTGCGTGCCGCATACCGCGCACTGATCGAGCGGTACGGCATCGACGCGGTCGTGCTCGTGGACGGAGGCACGGACATCCTCATGCGCGGTGACGAATCGGGTCTCGGCACCCCCGAGGAAGACATGACCAGCGTCGCCGCCCTGCGCGGCATCGGGGGACCCGAACGTCTCGTCGTGTCCGTGGGTTTCGGTGTCGACGCGTACCACGGTGTCAGCCATGGACTCGTGCTGGAGAACATCGCGGCGCTCGAGACCGACGGCGCATACCTCGGCGCGTTCTCCGTGTCGCGCAACACCCGCGAAGGCGCCCTCTTCCTCGACGCGGTGGCCCATGCCCAGGCCACGACGCCTGATCACCCCAGCATTGTGAACGGCTCCATAGCCGCCGCCCTGCGGGGCGGTTTCGGCGATGTGCAGTTCACCTCCCGCACGCGGGGCAGCGAACTCTTCATCAACCCTCTGATGTCGATCTGTTTCGTCTTCGAACTCGAGGGGGTAGCTCGGCGCTGCCTGTACCTGGACCGGATCGAACACACCCAGCTGATCCGCCAGGTCAGCAGTGAGATCGCGGCATTCCGTGACGAGGTCGTGCGCCAGCGGCCGCCTCGCCGCATCCCTCACTGAGCGGATACGGTCAACGAACCCATTTCATCCGGCAGTTACGGGGAAGGAAAAAGCGGTGAGCAGCCTCAACAAGGGCGTCCGGAAGGCGGAGGTGACCCTCAGGTGGGATCCGAGTCCGCTGGGAGAGCCGCCCCATGACCTCGACATCGTGGCCGCGACGTACCCCGCTCGAGCGCCGTTCGGCGAGCCGGCGTACGTCGTGCACTTCGACAGCCGCTCGCCCGACGGCACGATCATCCTGACCAGGGAGAGCAAGACGGGACAGGGCTTCGGGGCCGACGAGGTCATGACTCTGGAGTTCGACCGGCTGGCGGCGGAGTACGGCCGTGTCGTCCTCGGCGTGGTGATCCAACAGCGCAACGGCCGCACGGTGTTCGGTGATGTCGCGAACGCCTCGGTACGGGTCCTCGAGGGGCACCAGGAGATCGGGCAGCACGACTTCACGGCGGTCACCGGCTCCACGGCGGCCAAGGTAGGCGAGTTCGTCCGGGGCGAGTCGGGGGACTGGGCGTTCAGCGACTCGCTCGTCGGCTTCGACGCGGACCCTCAGACCTTCGTCACGGTCATGGGCGATCCCACGCCCTGAGCACGCGTCCGCCGTTCGACGGGCGCAAGACATGGGAGGGCAGGACCGAAGGGCGCACGGAGAAGGGGACCGGCCAGAGGCCGGTCCCCTTCTCAACTGCTGGTCAGCGCCGTGTGCTCGCTACGCCGGACACCGCATCGACGTGGCTTCGCCCAAGGTCAGCTGCAGCCGCTCGTCGAGCCGCAGCCCTCGCAGATGTAGCACGAGCCTGCGCGCTGCATCTTGGTCCCGCAGGAGAAGCAGAGCGGGGCGTCGGCGCTGATACCGAGCTGCATCTCGACGAGCTCGGCGGAGGTGTGCGCCTCCTTCGGCGCCGGGATCTCCGCCTGCGGGGCGGTGACGGCCTTCAGCGACTCCTGCTGCCGGGGGGCGGACTGGGCCAGCGCCTCGACATCCATCTCGTCGTCCTCGAGCGACGGCTCGTAGGAGCCGGTCTCCAGGTGACGCTGACGCTCCTCCGCGGAGTGGATACCGAGGGCGGACCGGGTCTCGAAGGGCAGGAAGTCCAGCGCCAGGCGGCGGAAGATGTAGTCGACGATCGACTGCGCCATCCGCACGTCCGGGTCGTCCGTCATACCGGCCGGCTCGAAGCGCATGTTGGTGAACTTCGAGACGTAGGTCTCGAGCGGAACGCCGTACTGCAGGCCGACCGAGACGGCGATCGAGAAGGCGTCCATCATGCCGGCGAGGGTGGAGCCCTGCTTCGACATCTTCAGGAAGACCTCGCCGAGACCGTCGTCCGGGTAGGAGTTGGCGGTCATGTAACCCTCGGCGCCGCCCACGGTGAACGAGGTGGTGATCCCGGGGCGGCCCTTGGGAAGGCGCTTGCGGACCGGGCGGTACTCGACGACCTTCTCGACCGCCGCGCGGATGGTCTCCTCGGTCTTCTGCGTGACCTCGGCCTTCTCCTGCTCCTTCTTCTTCGCGGAGAGGGGCTGGCCGACCTTGCAGTTGTCGCGGTAGATCGCGAGCGCCTTGACGCCCATCTTCCACGCCTCGAAGTAGACCTCTTCGACGTCCTCGACGGTCGCCGTCTCCGGCAGGTTGACCGTCTTGGAGAGCGCGCCGGAGATCCACGGCTGGATCGCGGCCATCATGCGGACGTGACCCATGGCGGAGATGGAGCGCTCACCCATGGCGCAGTCGAAGACCTCGTAGTGCTCGGTCTTCAGGCCGGGCGCGTCGATCACGTTGCCGTGGTCGGCGATGTGGGCGACGATCGCCTCGATCTGCTCCGGCTGGTAGCCGAGGCGGCGCAGAGCCTGCGGGACCGTGCCGTTGACGATCTGCATGGAGCCGCCGCCGACGAGCTTCTTGAACTTGACCAGGGCGAGGTCGGGCTCGAGACCGGTCGTGTCGCAGGACATCGCGAGACCGATGGTGCCGGTGGGGGCGATGACCGACGCCTGGGCGTTGCGGAAACCGTTCTTCTCCCCGAGGCGGATCACGTCCTGCCAGGCTTCCGTGGCGGCGGCCCAGATCGGGCTGTCCAGGTCGTCCATCCGGACGGCCACGGTGTTGGCGTCGGCGTGCTGCTTCATGACGCGCTTGTGGGGCTCGGCATTGCGGGCGTAGCCGTCGTACGGGCCGACGACAGCGGCGAGCTCGGCGGAGCGCTTGTACGAGGTGCCGGTCATCAGCGAGGTGATGGCGCCGGCGAGGGCACGGCCGCCGTCGGAGTCGTACGCGTGCCCGGTCGCCATCAGGAGCGCTCCGAGGTTGGCGTAGCCGATGCCGAGCTGGCGGTAGGCGCGGGTGTTCTCGCCGATCTTCTGCGTCGGGAAGTCCGCGAAGCAGATGGAGATGTCCATCGCCGTGATGACCAGCTCGACGACCTTGCTGAAGCGCTCGACGTCGAACGACTGGTTGCCCTTGCCGTCGTCCTTCAGGAACTTCATCAGGTTCAGCGAGGCGAGGTTGCACGAGGTGTTGTCCAGGTGCATGTACTCGCTGCACGGGTTCGAGCCGTTGATGCGGCCGGACTCGGGGCAGGTGTGCCAGTGGTTGATCGTGTCGTCGTACTGGATGCCTGGGTCGGCGCATGCCCAGGCGGCCTCTGCCATCTTGCGGAAGAGTGACTTGGCGTCGACCTCCTCGATGACATCGCCGGTCATCCGGGCGCGCAGGCCGAACTTGCCGCCCGTCTCCACGGCCTTCATGAACTCGTCGTTCACGCGGACCGAGTTGTTGGCGTTCTGGTACTGGACCGACGTGATGTCGTCGCCGCCCAGGTCCATGTCGAAGCCCGCGTCACGCAGGGCGCGGATCTTCTCCTCTTCCTTCACCTTGGTCTCGATGAAGTTCTCGATGTCGGGGTGGTCGACATCGAGGATGACCATCTTCGCCGCACGGCGGGTGGCACCGCCCGACTTGATCGTTCCTGCGGACGCGTCGGCGCCGCGCATGAAGGAGACCGGTCCGGAGGCGTTGCCGCCGGAGGACAGCAGTTCCTTCGAGGAACGGATACGGGAGAGGTTCAGGCCGGCGCCGGAGCCGCCCTTGAAGATCATGCCCTCTTCCTTGTACCAGTCGAGGATCGACTCCATGGAGTCGTCGACGGACAGGATGAAGCAGGCGGAGACCTGCTGCGGCTGGGGCGTACCGACGTTGAACCACACCGGCGAGTTGAAGCTGAAGATCTGGTGCAGGAGGGCGTACGCCAACTCGTGCTCGAAGATCTCGGCATCCGCGGGCGAGGCGAAGTAGTTGTAGTCCTCACCGGCCTTGCGGTAGGTCTTCACGATCCGGTCGATGAGCTGCTTGAGGCCGGTCTCGCGCTGCGGGGTGCCGACGGCCCCGCGGAAGTACTTGCTGGTGACGATGTTGACCGCATTCACCGACCAGAAGTCGGGGAACTCGACGCCACGCTGCTCGAAGTTCACCGAGCCGTCACGCCAGTTGGTCATGACGACGTCACGGCGCTCCCAGACCACCTCGTCGTACGGGTGCACGCCGGGGGTGGTGTGGACGCGCTCGATACGCAGGCCCTTGCTCGCCTTGGATCCCTTGGCTCGGGACCCTCGTGCCGGGCCGCTCGTCGTCTCGGTCATGCCGCCTCCCATATACGGGCAAAAACGCCCTGAAGTGCCCAGATCTTCCCGGGGCACGGTTTGTGTCTGTTGCTCTGGCGCCACGCACAGCACCCATGAGCAGGTCATTTGCCGCCTGAGCCGGCCGGCGGACCCTTCGCGGGGCCCTCTCCGTCCAGCCTCTGCCGATCAGTCGGCGGCGGTGGCGGGAACAGGAACCTCTGCGGCCCCGCGGTTCCCGCCTTCCTCGGCAGGTGGCCGCCCATCGCGGAGCTCCGCGATGGCGGCCTCGAAGTCTTCGAGTGAGTCGAACGCCCGGTAGACGGACGCGAAGCGCAGGTAGGCGACGAGGTCGAGCTCCTGCAGCGGGCCCAGTATGGCCAGCCCTACGTCATGGGTGGTCAGCTCGGCGCTGCCGGTGGCGCGCACGGCCTCCTCGACCCGCTGCCCGAGCTGGGCGAGAGCGTCCTCGGTGACCGGCCGGCCCTGGCACGCCTTGCGCACGCCGGAGATGACCTTGGTGCGGCTGAAGGGTTCGGTCACACCACTGCGCTTGATCACCATGAGCGATGCGGTCTCGACCGTCGTGAAGCGGCGGGCGCAGTCAGGACACTGCCGGCGCCGCCGGATCGCCGTTCCGTCGTCGGTGGTGCGACTGTCGACGACGCGACTGTCGGGATGCCTGCAGAAAGGACAGTGCATGGCCCCCAACCCCTCCTTCACAGCACGACCGAATAGCCTCTGGAGGCCGGATCCCAGCCCCTCGAAGCAGCCCCAAGCATAGGCGATGCCCTCGACCTCGGAGCACCGGGGACACAACTTCTGGGTGGCTGACCCAATCCAACCACTAGATCTGGTGGTGTGACGCAGACACAGGTCGCTACGCGTGTCGCGCCGGACATCGTCGCGCGAAGGCACCGGAGCCCTGCGAAACGGAGCGTATCGGCCGCCGCACGCTGCGCGCGGGGCAGCGTCGACCGGCGCAGGGAAGGGCGACACGGGCGTGCCGGATCCAGGCTTCGGGACGACAGGAATGCGAAGATGCAGCGGTCTCACGGACCCCGCCCCGGCCGCCGCCGAAGGCGACGGCTACCGTGACGACATACCGCAACGGCTACCGCTCCCGGTTCGATCGTTCGCACATACACCCAGCAGAATGCCCAGGTAAGGCAATCTGCAATTTTTCACTCGAACGTGTGTTTGGCGCAACCTTTCGAAAGCAACTACCGTTGTCAAACTAGGGAGACCATTCGAGAGGGGCCGACGTGACCACCACCGCCGACAGTGCCACCATCACTGCCCAGGACCGCTCACAGAGCCGATTCGAGCCGGTGCAAGCCATGAATGACGCAGCCACGACCCCGGAGGGGCCCAAGCCCGGCCGCTCGCTGCCCGGCCGACCTCCTGGCATCAGGGCGGACAGCTCCGGCCTCACGGACCGGCAGCGGCGCGTCATCGAGGTGATCCGCGACTCCGTCCAGCGGCGGGGCTACCCGCCGTCGATGCGTGAGATCGGCCAGGCGGTCGGACTGTCGAGCACATCGTCGGTGGCGCACCAGCTCATGGCCTTGGAGCGCAAGGGCTTCCTGCGCAGGGACCCGCACCGCCCCCGGGCGTACGAGGTTCGCGGCTCCGACCAGCCCAGCACCCAGCCCACGGACACCACCGGCAAGCCCGCCGCCTCATATGTCCCCCTTGTCGGCCGCATCGCGGCCGGTGGCCCCATCCTCGCCGAGGAGTCCGTCGAGGACGTCTTCCCCCTGCCCCGCCAGCTCGTCGGCGACGGTGAGCTCTTCGTCCTGAAGGTCGTCGGAGACTCCATGATCGAAGCCGCGATCTGCGACGGGGACTGGGTCACCGTGCGACGCCAGCCCGTGGCGGAGAACGGCGACATCGTGGCAGCCATGCTCGACGGCGAGGCCACGGTCAAGCGCTTCAAGCGGGAGAACGGCCATGTCTGGCTCCTCCCCCACAACGCCGCTTACCAGCCCATCCCCGGCGACGAGGCGACCATCCTCGGCAAGGTGGTGGCGGTGCTGCGACGGGTGTGACCACACCCTCCGGCCCCAGACCGGACCCCGGGATCCACTGCGCCGGTCCCGGGGTCCTGCTCATGTGTACGAGCAGGACCGCTTCGGCCCTACTTCCCCTCCTGCTTCGCCGCCGCGTCGATCGCGGCAAGTGAGCGGCGTACCTGATTGCGATCCGTCGTGTACCAGAAGTCGGGCAACGAGGCGCGCAGGTAACTGCCGTAGCGGGCGTTCGCCAGCCGCGGATCGAGCACCGCGACCACGCCCCGGTCCCCTGTTGCCCGCACCAGCCGGCCCGCGCCCTGAGCCATCAACAGCGCGGCGTGGGTCGCCGCCACAGCCATGAACCCGTTGCCGCCGGCCTCTTCGACCGCCTTCTGGCGGGCGCTCATCAGCGGGTCGTCCGGACGCGGGAACGGAATCCGGTCCATGACGACGAGCTGACAGCCGGGTCCGGGCACATCGACGCCCTGCCAGAGCGACAGCGTGCCGAACAGACACGTCTCCGCATCCCCGGCGAACGTCTTGATCAACTCACCGAGCGTCTCCTCGCCCTGCAGGAGGATCGGCTTGTCGAGTCGGCCGCGGAGCTCCTCGGCGGCGGCCTGGGCGGCCCGCATCGACGAGAAGAGGCCGAGCGTGCGCCCTCCGGCGGCCTCCACCAGCTCGGCGAGTTCGTCCATCATGTCGCCCCGGGAGCCTTCGCGTCCCGGAGTGGTGAGATGGCGTGCGACGTAGAGGATGCCCTGCTTCGGATAGTCGAAGGGCGACCCGACGTCGAGCCCCTTCCACTGCGGCACGTCCTCCCCCCCGATGCCTTCAGGAGCAAGGCCCAGGGAGGCCCCGACCCCGTTGAAGTCACCACCGAGCTTGAGCGTCGCGGAGGTCAGCACCACCGAGCGCTCGGAGAAGAGCTTCTCCCGCAGCAGCCCGGATACGGAGAGCGGCGCCACCCGCAGGGACGCCCCGAAACGGTCGTGCCGCTCGTACCAGACCACGTCGTACTCCGAGCCATGGCTGATCCGCTCGGCGACGGCGTGGACATTCTCGACGGCGGCCAGGGCCTGCTTGCGCACGGCGTTCTCGTCCTGGACCGACTTGTCCCTGGTGGCCCCGATCGCGGTGATCACTGTGCGGGCCGCGTCCCTCAGCGCCATCAGCGCATAACCGAGATCCTCCGGGATCTCCTCGAGACGCCCCGGGAGAGCCAGCTCCATGAGCTTCTCGAACGACTCCGCGGCAGTCTGGAGAGCGTCCGCCGCCTTCTCGTTGACGAGCTTGGCGGCGCGGCGCACTGCGCGGTTGACCTGGCCCGGAGTGAGCTCGCCGGTGGCGACCCCGGTGACGCGGGAGACGAGCTCATGGGCCTCGTCGACGATGAGCACCTCGTGCTGGGGCAGCACCGGCGCGCCTTCGATGGCGTCGATCGCGAGGAGGGCGTGGTTGGTGACGACGACGTCCGCGAGCTTGGCCCGCTCACGCGCCATCTCCGCGAAGCACTCCGCTCCGTACGCGCACTTGGAGGCCCCCAGGCACTCGCGTGAGGAGACGGAGAGCTGGTTCCAGGCGCGGTCGGAGACGCCCGGAGTCAGGTCGTCCCTGTCCCCCGTCTCCGTCTCGTCGGCCCAGTCCCGCATACGGAGCAGGTCCTTGCCCAGCTTGCTCGTGGGTGCCGCTGCCTCGAACTGGTCGAAGAGACCCTCATCGTCGTCCTGCGGCATGCCCTCGTGCAGGCGGTGGAGGCAGAGGTAGTTCGACCGCCCCTTGAGCATGGCGAACTCGGGGCGGCGGCGCAGCAGTGGGTGCAGTGCCTCGACCGTCCGCGGAAGGTCACGCTCCACGAGCTGCCGCTGCAGCGCCAGCGTCGCCGTGGCCACGACAACACGCTCGCCGTGGGCCAGGGCGGGAACCAGATAACCGAGCGACTTGCCCGTACCGGTGCCGGCCTGGACCAGCAGATGGGAATCGTCGTCGATGGCCTCGGCAACGGCCTCGGCCATGGTGACCTGGCCTGGCCGTTCCACCCCGCCGACGGCGGTCACGGCGGCGTGGAGGAGCTCGGGGAGGGATGGCTTCGTCATAGCCCGACCACCCTACGGGGCGCCACCGACAACAGGATCACGCATCGGAGCATCAGGCCGACGCCAAGGGGTTGGGCACCGTGCCGTGAACGGCGGCGTGCGGGCGCTCAGGGCGGTCCCGGTAACCGTCGAGATGCAGCCGGTTGCGATTGAGGCACAGCCGCTCGATACGGGGAGTGAGCAGGTCGAACGTCTCGTAGCGCTCCTTGTACTCCGGGAAGCGGGCCTGGTACCGGAGGATCTCCGCCCTCACGAGTGAGAAGAACTCCTCCTCCGAAACGTTCAGTTGCTCTTCGCACAGCGGGGCGAGGTAGCGGAAGACGCCCACGAAGAGACCCGAGTGGATGAACTGGGTGAGAAAGCCCGGCTCCTCGGTGAGGAGGATCCGCCGGACGTCGTCCGGCATGGACGCGTGCTCCGGCACAGGCCGGGCGCTCACGTTCACGTCGTCGACGAAGTCCTTGATCGCGAGGCGCACGGGAATGTCGTGGTCGTCGTAGACGACGATGGCGTTCTCGCCGTGCGGGGAGAAGACCGTGCCGTAGCGGTAGAGGAAGTGCAGCAGCGGCGGCAGCAGCGCCGCGAAGAGCCGCCGGAGCCAGACGGTCGGTGCGAGCCCCGACCGGGCGACCAGTTCGGCCGTGAACGCCCGGCCCTGCGGATCCGTGTGGAGGAGCGATGCGAGGGTGCGGGCCCGCTCGCCGGCTTCCAGTCGCGGCTGGAGCGGTTCCCGCCAGATGGCTCCCAGCAGTTCCTTGTACTGGTACGGGACCTCTGCCAGGCGGTCGTACAGCGGATGCTCGACCGTGACGGAGGCGACCTCCCCAAGGAGAACGACCCGGCATTCGTCGCGCAGGAACGGGTCGGCGTCGCGCAGCCCGTGCACCCATGCGGTGACGGCGGGTGCGGCGAGCGTGCGCTCTGTGGGCAGGCCGCGCCAGACCAGGGTGTTCAGGATGGACAGGGGCAGTTTGACCGTGTGGCGATCGGGCCGGTCGACGTTCACGAAGGTCCTGATCGACTGCTGGGGCAGTCGCAGGTCACCGTCGCTGGGGAGGGGCACGATGTCGCCGTCGGCGACGGCGGGCGCGTACAGGGGCAGGATCACCTCGTCCCACTGCCAGGGGTGCACCGGCAGGAGCAGGTAGGCGGCGGGATCCAGTCCCTTGGCGAGCAGAGCGTCGGCGAAGGAGTCGCGGGTGGTCCGGTCGAGCTCGCGACGGTAGAGGTCCTCTGCCCGGTCGAGGCCGGCGACGCCGCGGTAGGCGGCCAGGCCGGTCCGCACCGCTATCCACGGGAGGCGTGCTGGGCGGCGGGCTTCCGGTGCCCATCGGGCGGCGTCGCCTGCGGAGAAGCCGATCCGGCCCTTGTTGAGAACCAGCCACGGGTGCCCCGTCTGGTGGCCCTCGAGCTCCGCGTAGCCGAGGTCCGCCAGCTCGGCGGCGGTCAGCGCGGTGCCGTCGAGCCGGGTGTCGCTGCTCAGCGTGACGGACATTTCACGCAGCAGGTGACCGAGGGTCGCTCCGTCGAGGCCCAGCAGGTTCCTGGCCCGCGCGAGGAAGGCGAGCGGGTCGGTGAACGGACGGCCGTCGCACTCGACAGAGCCGGGATCGACACGCCAGCTGCCGTAGGCGCCGCGGCGTGCGCGGAAGGTGAGCACGCCTGTGGCGTCGATGGGGAGGGTGTAGCGACGGGCCTCGCCGGTGGATCCGGACGTTCCGGACGACGGGTCCGGGCCGGGGGCCGGAGCCGCGTCCGGAGCCGGGGCCGCGTGCGGGACGGGGACCGGCTCGATGATCTCTTCGTAGGCGAACTCGCCGATCATCTTCGCGAGGAGGCGGGCAGCGGCCCGGTCCCAGTTCTGCCGGGTCAGGCCCGGCGGCGTGAACGGCACCGCGTGCGGCCGGGCCGCGGCGCCGTTGGCGGCCGTATCGGTTCCGGTGCCGGTTCCGATGCCGGCGGAAGCGGTGGTGGCATCGACGGGCCGGAGACCGGTGGAGCCGGAACCGGTCGGGACGGAGTCGATGGAGTCGTCGCTGGCAGGGGACTTCGGCACGGGGACTCCTCAGGTGGAACCGATGCGGATCGAGCGGTGTATGTAAGTCAGCGGGTCGTTCACAGCAGGTTCCGCAGGGCGCGATCACGGACCATCAGGGCGGCTCGTTTGTCGGGAAGGTCGAGTTCGGCGGAGTAGCGGAAGCCGGAATTGAGAAACGCGGAGACGGAGGGGGTGTTGCGCATGTCGGGCTCGGCGAGGACGCGGGTGCATCGAGGCCGATTGTCGAGAACGAGATCGGATACGGCTCGAAGGAGGACGGACCCGATGCCACGGCCGCGGTCCAGCACGCCGCCGATGAGCAGATGGATACCGGTGTCGTGCGGGCGCGCGGGATAGTGGCGGGCCAGCGGATCGAGGTCGGCCCGGTAGATCTCGAAGTAGCTCATCGGCTTGTCGTCGAGGACGCCGAGGCAGGGGACGCTGCGGCCGTCACCGTCGAGTTGTGCGCGCAGGTGAGCTGCGGTGACGGAGTCGGGTCCCGCCAGTTCCCAGAAGGCGGCGACCGCGGGGTCGTTCATCCACCTGCTGATCAGCGCGAGATCACGTTCGAGGACCACAGGGACGAGTCGGAAGTCGCCGACGGGCGTGGCCGCCGGCTCCCAGCCGCCCAGGTTGTCGAGCAGGTCGCCGGCGGCGCCGCCGGCCCTCGCCGGTGCCAGGGGCGCTGCCGCTGTCTGGCCCGGGCCTGACCCGGTAGCCGTTGCCGCGGCCGGGCCGGCAGGCCGTGTCGGCTCCCATGCTGGTGCCGGCCTCACGGTCGATGGCGACGTCGCGGTCGACGCCGGTGTCCCTGACGCGTTCCACGTCGGTGTCTCTGACACTGCCGATGCCGGTGTCGGCAGCGCCGGCCCCGACTGCCCTGCTTCGCCGTTCCCGCGGAACAGCGTGAGGAAGTCCTCCGGCAGCCGCAGGTCGAGTGTGTCCTCCGTGCCCCCTCCCGGCCGGGGCGCGGGTCCAGGCCCGCTGTCGGTGTGCACATCGGTGGGCGCCATCGGAGCGCTCTCCTCTCGCGGTTCGGTCGGTTCGTGGTGCCTCAAGATCGGAGGGGATTGGCCATGGTGACGTAGACGGACTGGGTGTCGACCGGGCCGACGAGTTCGTCGAGCCCGTGGAGCCGGGTGAGCAGGTTGGCCTTGCAGCGGAGCGTGGGCGTCTCCAGCAGATGGCCGGGCAGTGGTGATCCCATACCGACAGCGGAGGTGAGGAACTGCCGGAAGGCAGCGAGGAGGACACGTTCGTCGGCGAGGCCCTGAGCTCCGAACGCTCCGATCAGCCCCAGCACGTTGTTGATGCCGAGGTAGTAGGCGAAGCGTTCGTCGGTGACCTCGTCGGACACGAAGGTGTCGCTGTGGGTTCCGATCCCAGGGAGGCGGGAGGCGAGACGCTCGCGGTGCGACTCGCGGAAGTAGTAGCCCTGGTTGTCGCGGTAGCGACCGCCGGTCGGCCAGCCGTGGGGGTCGAGCAGTACGAGCGTGTTCTGTTGATGCGCCTCGAGCGCGATGCCCGCAGTGGCGTCCAGCCACAGCACCGGGCGCACGACGTGGTCGAGGTAGCGAAGGAACCACTCGGCGGCCACAGCCGTGACGGGCCGCCCGGTGTGGGCGGCGAGCCGCTCGACGACGGTGGCGAGGCGTGAGTGCATGCCCACCCGCCCGGGCCACGGCCGGGGAGTGGTCAGCGCCGCTACACAGACCGCGTCGTCCCCGGGGCCGAAGGGGTTGTGCCGGATCATCACGTCGAGCCCTTGCAGGGGTTCGGCCCCGGGTGCGTCGACGGCGAGCCAGGCGGGGTCGCGCACGATGTCGAATCCGGGGTGCGCGGCCCGCCACTGCTCGGCGAGGCCGGCGCGGAGCAGTCGGTGCACCTCGACGCCGCGGTGGAGTTCTTTGCGGAGGTTCTCCCGCCGGGAGTTGGTGATGCGCAGACCGAGGGAGAGCTTGAGCATGGCGGGAGCACCCGGGCGGTGCACGGTTCGGACGGAGGAGGTGGGATACCAGACGTCGCCGCGGGGACCGAGGTCGTGCAGCAGGCCCGCGTCGAGGAGGGCGGCCACCTCGGGCCGCCGCCCGAGGTCCTGTGCCTGCCATGGGTGGAGGGGCAGGGCGGCAGTGTTGCCGGGGAGCGTGAGGTCTCCCGCCAGCCGGGCGGTCAGCTGCTCGGCCGTGACGGTGCGGCCCTGCTCGGTCCAGGCGGATTCGGTGGCAAGGAGGGACCGGTCGACGGCCATCCAGTGCAACGGGAAGGAGCCGTACAGCTCGGGCGAGTAGCGCTGCGCTTCCGCCTCGGAGAGTCCTTCACGGCTCTTGGGAGTCGGATGGAGCGGGTGGCCGAGCAGCAGCGACTGCTCGGCGGTGAGGAACAGGTCGGCCTCGGGCGGGGCAGTGGGCCGGGCACGCCGGTCGGCGATGAAGTCGGCGGTGCGGCGGACGGAGTCGGCGACGCGGCCCACGAGGTCCGTACCTCCGCCGTGGCCGGCTTCGCGGCCGAGCAGCGCGGCGACGGTCACGGCGTCGGCCCGGGTGGCCTCGTGCGGACTTCCCTGCAGAGTGGGCGCGCCGAAGCGGTGCCATCCGGTGGCCGACCAGTAGCGGACGGGGACCAGCAGCGCGGTGCCGCTGGCGTCGAGAGGGACGCGCAGGACGTCTTCCTCGGGCCGGGGCAAGCCGTTCTCCCGTACCCAGCAGCGGAGCAGGTTCTCCACGGTCGCCGTGTCCGCGGCGCGGCGCGGATCGGGGTCGTCGAGGTGGTCGTGCTCCGCGTCCGGTTGGGCGGATGACTCCGCCACACAGGCGTGCGGAATGCAGGCTGTCGCCCCGCCGCGCTGCTCGTCGTGCCGTCCGGTCTGGCGTGGCACCGTCGCTGCTTCGATGGTGAGCGGGCCGCTCAAGCCGACCTGGCTGCGGTGGTGGCCGGCGGGGCCGTCGATGGACTCGGGCGCATCGGGTGCGGGTGTGGGGTTCACGGAGAGCTTCCTTGTGACGTTGTCCGGGTTCAGTGCGACTGCCTGTTGTCGGTACGGCGTTGTGTGGAGCGCTCTGCGGCGGCCAGGGCGTCGGCGAAACGGTCCAGGACGGCCACGGCCTGCTCGTCGGTCAGGGTGAGAGGAGGGAGCAGGCGTACGACACCGGAATGGCGTCCGCCCAGTTCGACGATCAGTCCGCGGTGCAGACACTCCTGCTGCACGGCGGCCGCGAGCCGGGGCGAGGGAGGTGGTACGAGCGCGTCCGGTGCCGCGGAGTCGGCGTCGACGAGTTCGACGCCGATCATGAGGCCCCTGCCCCGAACGTCTCCGATGCAGGGGTGGGCCGCGGCGAGTCCCTGGAGACTCGCCAGCATGCGCGCGCCGAGCGTGGCGGCGCGCTCGGCGAGGCGGTTCTCGCGCACATGGGCGAGGGTCGCCGCTCCGGCGGCCATGGCGAGCTGGTTGCCGCGGAACGTGCCGGCATGGGCACCGGGCTGCCAGACGTCGAGCCCGGAGCGGTACACGACGACGGCCAGCGGAAGGGAACCCCCGATGGCCTTGGACAGCACCATGACGTCCGGCACGATCCCGCTGTGCTCGACGCCCCAGAAGGTGCCGGTGCGTCCCACGCCGGTCTGCACTTCGTCGACGATCAGCGGAATGGACCGGTCGGCCGTGATGGCGCGCATCCTCCGCAGCCACTCGTCGGGCGCCGGGATCACTCCGCCCTCGCCCTGCACTGGCTCGAGGATCATGCCCGCCGGTTCGGGGACACCGCTCTTGGGGTCGTCGAGCAGGCTTTCCGTCCAGCGGGCGGCGATTTCCGCGCCACGCTCGCCGCCGATCCCGAAGGGGCACCGGTAGTCGTGCGGGAACGGCAGCCGAGTGACCCTCACGTCCGTCGCGCCCCCCGATGCTTCGAGCGCGCCTGCCGTCATGCCGTGGTAGGCGCCCGTGAAGGCGAGGAGGCCGCTGCGGCCGGTCGCGGTCCTGACGAGTTTGAGAGCGGCTTCGACCGCGTCCGTGCCGGCGGGTCCGCAGAACTGGACGCGCGCGTCCTCTGCCAGCGCCCTTGGGAGTGTGGCGAACAGTTCCGTGATGAAGGCGTCCTTGACGGGTGTGGCGAGGTCGAGCACATGCAGCGGGGCACCCGAGTCGATGACCCTCTTGATCGCCTCGAGGACGACTGGGTGGTTGTGCCCGAGCGCCAGGGTGCCCGCACCGGAGAGGCAGTCGAGGTACCGCCGTCCGTCGGCGCCCTCGATCGTCAGCCCCCTGGCCCGTACCGGCACGATGGGCAGCGAGCGCGCATAGGTGCGGGCCGCCGACTCACGGAGTGACTGCCTGCGCAGAATCCCCTCATGGGTCGAGGTCGGCGCCACCGGAGCGGGTTCGGTCACGGCCACGGCTGTTGATCCTCCGGCTGTCACAGTTGCGTTGCACATCGGTACGGCACTCCTGCGCGGCGCACCGGCGCTGAAGGCTGTCCTTGTGTCCCCCGCACCTACCAACGACGCGAGGGGCCGGGGATCACGGCCGATCGGAAGATCCTTGCGGTGCCGGAACCGTGGACCTGCCGCACGCCGTCCCCATCGGCACCGGCATAGTGGGGGGCGCCTTCCGCAGCGGACTCCACTGCGGCGGGCGGGAGCTTGCTCGTTCCAGAAGTTCCCTGCTATTTCCGACAGTTCAGATCAGCAGCACCGAAGTCCCAGGGGGATCAAGAGATGCGACCCATTCGCCCGACGCTGGCAGTGGCCTCCATGGCCGCGGTGCTCGCGCTGGCCGCCACCGCGTGCGGCCCGACCGAGGACAACGCCGGCGACAAGCCGAGCGCGTCGGCCGAGCAGCCGACCGACGACAAGATCACCATTCCGGACGATCTCAGGGACCGCCTCAAGGAGCGCGGGATCGACCTGGACAAGTGGAAGAACGGCGAGTGGAAGAACTGGGACAAGGACAAGTGGCTGCGTGAGGCACAGGACTTCGTCAACCCGATCATCGAGGACCTCTGGGACCCCGACCGGATGCGTGACGCCGAACAGCCGCCCGAGAAGCCGGTCGAGAACGACATCTCCGGCGACGAGGGTGTCACCGATCCCACCCCTGCCCCGGTCGACGCCCAGGCCGTGAAGGCCCCGTACCACGCGAACGTCGCAGAGGCCGGCAAGGTCTTCTTCGACGGACCGCAGGGCTCGATGGTGTGTTCCGCGACCGTGGTGAAGGACCCCGCCAACCCCGGCAAGTCCAACATGGTGTGGACCGCCGGACACTGCGTGCACGCCGGCAAGAGCGGCGGCTGGTACCGCAACATCGCCTTCGTCCCCTCGTACAACGACGGGGCGAAGGAGACGGCGGAACTGGAGAAGGCGCCCAAGGAGGAAATCGCTCCCTACGGTGTCTGGTGGGGTGACTGGGCACAGACCTCCGACCAGTGGATCTCCCAGGGCGCCGCGACCGGCGGCCAGGGCGCTGCATACGACTTCGCCGTCATCCACGTGACCCCGGAGAAGGGCAGCACGGGCAAGTCCCTCGAGGAGACGGTCGGTGCGGCCCTGCCGGTCGACTTCAACGCCCCCGCGGTGCCGAAGATCGACAACATGACCGCCACCGGCTACCCGGCGGCTCCGCCCTACGACGGCCAGAAGCTCTTCCAGTGCGCCGACAAGCCCGGCCGGCTGTCGCTCAGGGCCGAGGAGCCGACGATGTACCGCATCGGCTGCACCATGACCGGCGGTTCGTCCGGCGGTGGCTGGGTCGCGCAGGGCCAGGACGGCAAGCCCACCCTTGTCTCGAACACGTCGATCGGTCCGGTGACGGCCGGCTGGCTGGCCGGTCCGCGCCTCGGCAAGGAGGCCGAGGGCGTCTACAAGGCGGTCAGCAAGAAGTTCGAGGGCCAGTAGGAGAATCCGGGCACGCGAGTGCCCGGGCGCAGTGACGCGGGCAGGGGTCCGGCCGTACGGCCGGGCCCTTGTTCACCTGGCGGTTCTTCATCCTCATGGAGACTCCGTGGAGTTGGGGCTCCTGCCGGGCTGATGGACCGAGCACCGGCCTAGAGTGGTGCCGCACCCCGAGGCGGCCCCGGAGGCCGCCTTTTTCCATGACACGCTCATGGCAACCAGCTCGGACGCCGCCCTGTCGGCGCGCGTCGCGGCACAGGTGCGAGCACTTCCAGCACATGTCGAAGATTCGAAGCATTCAGGGGGAATCGTTTCCATGCGATCCATACGTCCGTTGCTGGCCACGGCCGGTCTCGTCTCGGCCCTCGCGCTGACGGCGACCGCCTGCGGCCCGAGCGAGGACAACTCGGCCGACAAGCCGGCCGCATCCGCCGCCGCGGACAACGGCGGTGCCGCGCTCCCCGCGGACCTGGCCGACAAGCTCAAGGAGCAGGGTGTCGACCTGGACAAGTGGAAGAACGGCGAGTGGAAGAACTGGGACAAGGACAAGTGGCTGCGTGAGGCCAAGGACTTCGTCAACCCGGTGATCGAGGGCCTGTGGAAGCCCGAGCGGATGACGACGGCCAAGGCACCCGCCAAGACCATGGCGGCCGGTGACATCTCCGGTGACCAGGACGTGACCGACCCGGAGCCGCGCCCCGTACAGGCCGAACCCGAGAAGAAGCCGTACCACAAGAACGCCGCCCCCGTCGGCAAGGTGTTCTTCGACGCCCCCGAGGGCTCGATGGTCTGTTCCGCGACCGTCGTCAAGGACCCGAAGAACCCTGGTAAGTCCAACATGGTGTGGACCGCGGGCCATTGCGTCCACGCCGGCCAGGCAGGCGGCTGGTACCGCAACATCGCCTTCGTCCCCGCCTACAACGACCAGGGCAAGTCGCCCGCCGCGCTGGAGAACGCGCAGCCGCACGAGGTCGCTCCGTACGGCGTCTACTGGGCCGACTGGGTCGCGACCTCCGCCGGATGGATCGACGAGGGCGGCCCCACGGGCGGCACGGGCGCTCCCTACGACTACGCCGTGATGCACGTGAAGCCGGAGAAGGGCACCAAGTCCCTCGAGGAGACGGTCGGCGTCGCCCTCGACATCGACTTCGACGCCCCCGAGGCCAAGGACATCAGCGCCATGGGCGCCTGGGGTTACCCGGCCGCCCCGCCCTACGACGGCGCCCTCATGCACAAGTGTGTGGACCGGCCCGGACGGCTCTCCATCGCTCCCGGCACTCCGACGATGTGGCGGATCGGCTGCACCATGACGGGCGGTTCCTCCGGTGGTGGCTGGTTCGCGGAGCAGCCGGACGGGAAGCTCGCGCTGGTCTCCAACACCTCGATCGGCCCGGTGACTTCGGGCTGGCTGGCGGGTCCGCGGCTGGACCAGAACGCACAGCAGCTCTACGCCATGATGAGCGAGAAGTTCGCCGGCCAGTAGCTTCGGCAGGCCTCCCGCGCGGTCAGGGAGACGCCCGCAGTGCACGAAGGCCCGCCCCCGTCGGGGGCGGGCCTTCGTGTACGTCCGGGACCGGTCGTCCCGTATGTCAGGGCCGGATCAGTGCGCGGCAGGCACGAACGGAGACAGGGCCGCGGCCAGCTCCTCGTGCACCCGCGCCTTGAGCAGGGTGCCTTCCGTGGTGTGTTCCTCGGAGAGCACCTCACCGTCGGCGTGCACCCGCGAGACGAGCCCGCCCTCGGTGTAGGGCACGAGCGCCTCGATCTCGATCTGCGGCCTCGGCAGCTCGTCATCGATCAGCTGCACCAGCTCGGCCATGCCCGCGCCGGTCCGCGCCGACACCGCGATCGCATGCCGCTCGATGCGCAGCAGCCGCTGCAGCACCAGCGGATCGGCCGCGTCCGCCTTGTTGATCACCACGATCTCGGGCACGTCGACCGCACCCACGTCGCGGATCACCTCGCGCACGGCTGCCAGCTGCTCCTCCGGTGCCGGATGCGATCCGTCGACCACGTGCAGGATCAGGTCGGAGTCCCCGACCTCCTCCATCGTGGAACGGAACGCCTCGACGAGGTGGTGCGGAAGGTGCCGTACGAAACCGACCGTGTCGGCCAGGGTGTAACCCCTGCCGCTCGGCGTCTCGGCCCGTCGGACGGTCGGGTCCAGCGTGGCGAACAGTGCGTTCTCCACCAGGACACCGGCGCCCGTGAGGCGGTTGAGCAGGGACGACTTGCCGGCGTTGGTGTAACCGGCGATGGCGACGGAAGGCACGCGGTTACGGCGGCGCTCCTGACGCTTGACGTCACGTCCGGTCTTCATCTCCGCGATCTCACGGCGCATCTTCGCCATCTTCTCGCGGATCCGCCGCCGGTCCGTCTCGATCTTGGTCTCACCGGGACCACGCGTGGCCATGCCGCCACCGCCGCCGCCACCCATCTGCCGGGAGAGCGACTGGCCCCAGCCTCGGAGCCTGGGCAGCATGTACTGCATCTGCGCCAGGGCCACCTGCGCCTTACCCTCTCGGGACTTGGCGTGCTGGGCGAAGATGTCGAGGATCAGGGCGGTACGGTCGACCACCTTGACCTTGACGACGTCTTCGAGCTGGATCAGCTGGCCGGGGCTGAGCTCACCGTCGCAGACGACGGTGTCGGCACCGCACTCGAGGACGATGTCCCGCAGCTCCTGCGCCTTGCCCGAGCCGATGTACGTGGCAGGGTCCGGCTTGTCACGGCGCTGGAAGACGCCGTCGAGAACCAGCGCGCCGGCCGTCTCCGCGAGGGCCGCCAGCTCCGCGAGGGAGTTCTCGGCGTCCTGCATCGTCCCGGTGGTCCAGACACCGACCAGCACGACCCGCTCGAGTCGCAGCTGCCGGTACTCGACCTCTGTGACGTCTTCGAGCTCGGTGGAGAGGCCCGCCACACGCCGCAGCGCCGCACGCTCGGAGCGGTCGAACTGGTCGCCGTCCCGCTCGTTGTCGATCTCGTAGCTCCAGGCGACGTCCTCTTCCATCAGGGCATCGGCCCGAAGGCTCTCGGTGCGCGTCTCAGCCAAGCTCTGCTGTTCCTGGGAAGTGGATGAAGAGGAGGTCATTGGATCCTTACGTCGATGTGGGAGCCTCCCGACGGACGACCGCCGGAGTGCTCGGTTACAGATGACAACGCGTGACGGTCCCGGAAGATTCCCGTAGGATCCCGGCCCCGGCAGCGCCGCCGACCTGCCGATGGTCGCACGGGCGCAGCCGGAGCGTCACCCCGATTTAGTGACCGCGCACTCCCCCCGCCGCCTTCGCCCGGCTGTCCCCCGCTGCCTGGCTTCGCCAGTCCGGGTGCCCCGGCATCGGCGGAGTCTTCTTGCCGTACAGCCACGCCTGGAAGAACGCAGACAGGTCACGCCCCGCGACGGCCGATGCGAGCCGCGTGAAGTCCTCCGTGGTCGCGGTGGCGTCCCGGTGCTCCGTGACCCATCGGCGCTCCAGGCGCTCGAACGCGGCTGTGCCGATCTCCTGCCGCAGCGCGTACAGGACCAGCGCGCTGCCGTCGTACACGACGGGCCGGAAGAGACTCAGCTTCTGGCCCGGGGCGGGGGCGGCGGGCGCCGCGGGCGGCCCGCCGGCGGCCCGCCAGGCGTCGGAGCGCGCGTAGGCCTCATGCATCCGGGTCTCCAGCGGCATCTGGGCCTTCTCCTGCGCGTACAGCGCCTCGTACCAGCTGGCGTGTCCCTCGTTCAGCCACAGGTCCGACCAGGTGCGCGGCGTGACGCTGTTGCCGAACCACTGGTGGGCCAGTTCGTGGACCATGATCGAGTCGACGTACCACTCGGGGAAGGCGTCCGAAGTGAAGAGGGAGCGCTCGAACAGCGACAGGGTCTGCGTCTCCAGCTGGAAGCCCGTGTCCGCGTCGGCGACCAGCACGCCGTACGTCTCGAAGGGATAGCGGCCGACCTTCTCCTCCATCCACTCCAGGTGGTCCGGCGTCTTCTTCAGCCAGCGCTCCAGCTTCTCGCGGTCGGCGGTGGGCACGACGTCGCGCACGGGCAGACCGTGCGGACCCTTCCGCTCGACGACCGTCGAGCGGCCGAGTGAGACCTGTGCCAGCTCGGTGGCCATGGGGTGACCGGTGCGGTAGACCCATGAGGTCTGCTTGTCGGTCGCTGCCCTGGCGACGCGGCGCCCGTTGGCGACCACCGTGATGTCCCGCGGCGCGGTGACGCGGAAGGTGAAGTACGCCTTGTCGGAGGGATGGTCGTTCGACGGGAAGACCCGGTGCGCGGCGTCCGCCTGGTTGGCCATCACCAGGCCGTCGCCGCTACGCACCCAGCCGCCGGCGTTCTTGGGGCCGCGCGGATCACTTGTGTGAGTCACCGTGATCTGCATCCGCGACCCTTCGGGGATGGTCGCGGGCGGGTCGATGACGAGGTCCTCGCCGGCGCCGGCGAAGTCGGCCGGGGTGTCGTTCACCATGACCGAGCGGACCTCGCCGTGGGTGAAGTCGAGGTTGACGCGGTCGAGCCTCCGGGTCGACCAGGCGTCGATCTTCGTGACGGCGTCGAGGGGCTTGTCGTTACGGCCCTCGTAGGTGAGGGAGATGTCGTACTCGAGCACGTCGTAGCCGGGGTTGCCCAGCTCGGGGAACAGCCGGTCCCCGATGCCGAGCGGTTCCGGCGACGGCAGGGTGGCGGCGACGAGGGTGGCCGAGGCGGCGGCCAGCAGGGCGGCACGCAGACGGCGCCGGGAGGTGTGCAGCATGCCCTACCGCTACCAGCGCCCTCCGCACGGACCGTGGCGGCACGCTACACACGGTGACGTGCCCACCCGAACGGGGTCAGGCGGTGGCCGCCGGATGCTGGGTCCGGCTGACGTCGTACACGCCCGGCACGTCCCGCATCGCCCGCATGAGGGCCGGAAGTCCGGCCGCGTCGGGGAGTTGGAGTGTGTACGTGTGCCTTACCCGCTGCTGCGTCGGCGGCTCCACCGTGGCCGAGACGATCGCGGCCCCCTCTCCCGCGATGACTTCCGTGAGGTCCGCGAGGAGGCGGGGACGGCCGAAGGACTCGGCGACCAACGTGACCCGGCACTCGGCCGCGTCACCCCAGCGCACCGGCACCGGCTCGCGCCCCACGTCGGTCATCCGCGCCACGGCGGGGCACTCCTGCCGGTGAACGGTCACGGCTCCGCCGCGCACGGGGAAGCCGGTGACCGCGTCCGGCGGCACCGGTGTGCAGCAGCCGGCCAGCCGGACCGTCGCCTCGGGGAGGTCCACCACGGCGTTCACTGAGGTCGGCCGGCCGGCGGGCAGCGGGGCGGGCCGGCGGGGAACGGTGGAGGGCGCCGCGGCCCGCTGCGGATGCGCGTCGAGCCAGCTGGTGATGGCGATGCGGGCGGCAGGGGTGCGGGCGTGGTCGAGCCACTGCGGCGAGGGGCCGGAGGCGCTGTCCTGCGCCAGCAGGACATGCACGGTGTCACCGTCGCCGAGGACCGTGCTGAGTGTCGCCAGCCGGCCGTTGACGCGCGCTCCGATGCAGGTGTGCGCCTTCTCGCCGTACTGCGCGTAGGCGGCGTCCACGCAGCTCGCGCCCGCCGGCAGCCCGAGGGCCCGGCCGTCGGCGCCGAAGACGGTGATCTCCCTGTCCTGCGCCAGATCGGCGCGAAGGGAGGTCCAGAAGGTGTCCGGGTCCGGGGTGGACTCCTGCCACTCCAGCAACCGGGAGAGCCAGCCCGGCCTGGTGGGGTCGGCCCGCTCGCCGTCCGCCGGCTCGGCCCCCTCCACAGGTACGTACGGGTTGCCCAGTGCGACCACACCGGCCTCCGCCACCTTGTGCATCTGATGCGTGCGGATGAGGACTTCGGCGACCGCGCCGTCGGGACCCGCGACGGCGGTGTGCAGGGACTGGTACAGGTTGAACTTGGGGGCCGCGATGAAGTCCTTGAACTCGGAGATCACCGGTGTGAAGCAGGTGTGCAGTTCACCGAGGACGGCGTAGCAGTCGGCGTCCTCCCCGACGAGGATCAGAAGTCGGCCGAAATCCGTGCTGCGCAGTTGCGACCGCTTCAGGCAGACCCGGTGGACGGACACGAAGTGCCTCGGTCTGATGAGCACTTCGGCGCTGATGCCGGCCTCGCGCAACGCGGCACGGAAGTCGTCCGCGATGGCGGCGAGCGCGGTGCACGCGGTGGAGTTCTCCGCGATGAGCGCCCGGGTCCGCTCGTACTCCTCGGGGTGCAGGATCGCGAAGACCAGGTCTTCCAGTTCTGTCTTGAGGGCCTGCACACCGAGCCGTTCGGCGAGCGGGATCAGCACGTCGCGGGTGACCTTGGCGATGCGTGCCTGTTTCTCCGGCCGCATCACCCCGAGAGTGCGCATGTTGTGCAGCCGGTCGGCGAGTTTGATCGACATCACCCGGACGTCGTTGCCCGTCGCGACGAGCATCTTGCGAAAGGTCTCCGGCTCGGCCGCGGCGCCGTAGTCGACCTTCTCCAGTTTGGTGACGCCGTCGACGAGATAACCGACCTCGGCGCCGAACTCGGATCTCACCTGATCGAGTGTCACCTCGGTGTCCTCGACGGTGTCGTGGAGCAGGGAAGCGGTCAGCGTCGTTGTCTCCGCGCCCAGTTCGGCCAGGATCAACGTCACGGCGAGCGGGTGGGTGATGTAGGGCTCGCCGCTCTTGCGGAACTGCCCGCGGTGGGACGACTCCGCCAGTACGTACGCCTTGTGCAGTGTGGCGAGGTCGGCGTCGGGGTAGTGGGCCCGGTGCGCGTCCACGACATGGCCGATCGCGTCGGGGAGCCGGTCGCGACCGGTGGGTCCCAGCAGAGCGGCGCGGCCCAGCCTGCGCAGGTCGATCCTGGCACGGCCGCGCCTGCGGCTGTGGGCACCTGGGTTGGTGGCCTCTGCGCTCATGGGCACCTCCGGCAGCTTCGACCGGCGGTACGGAGAACTGGCATGCCTCCGGGCCGGTGCTTGATGCTACCGAGCCCACCACGTGGCGCAGTCCAGCTCTCGCCCAGCGTGAAACGGATCACCCATTCGAGCGAAGCCCTAGGCGGTCACGGTTTCGAGGAAGTCGGGGTCGATCACACCCTCGGCCACGATCACCGCGGCGCCGGTCATCTCGACCTCCCCGTCGGGCCGCTCGGTGATACGGAGCCGGCCGCCGGGCAGATCCACCGTGTACGTGACGGGAACGCCGGTGGCTGCCGGGTCCAGACCGTCGCGGCGCGCGGTGGCAACCGCGACGGCGCACGCGCCGGTGCCGCACGAGCGGGTCTCACCGGAGCCGCGCTCGTGGACGCGCATCGCCACATGACGCTCACCGCGGTCGACGACGAACTCCACGTTGACCCCGTCGGGGTAGACCGACGCCGGGGTGAACGGAGGCACTGCCAGCAGATCGCCCGCGTGGTCCAGCTCCTCGACGAAGGCGACCGCGTGCGGGTTGCCCATGTTCACGTTCCTCGCCGGCCAGCTGCGACCGCCGACGGACACGGTGACGCCGTCCTCGGGCAGCACGGCCCGGCCCATGGAGACCGTGATGTCGCCGCCGCCGCTCCCGGACACCGCCTTGGCGAGGTGGACCTTCTTGATCCCGCCGCGGGTCGCGACGGCGACGTCCCCGGCGTCGATGTGGCCCGCGTACTGGAGATACCGGGCGAAGACCCGGACGCCGTTGCCGCACATCTCGGCGATGGAGCCGTCCGCGTTGCGGTAGTCCATGAACCACTCGGCCTGGCCGGCCATGTGCCGGGCCTCCGTGTGGGCCGCCGAGCGCACCACGCGCAGCAGCCCGTCACCGCCGATGCCGGCCCGGCGGTCGCACAGCCGGGCGACGGCGGACGCGGGCAGATCCACGGTGTTGTCGGGGTCGGGGACGATCACGAAGTCGTTCTCGGTCCCGTGGCCCTTGAGGAAGGGGAGGGGCGACGTCTGCGAGGTGCTCACGTGCTCCATCGTACGAGGACGGTCCGACAGCGGCCGGAGCCGGTCACCTCAGTCGTGCCACACGCCACACGGCGAGTGCGACGAGCACCGCGGCGACGCCCACGTACAAAGCGATCACACGCCAGTCGGGGCGCTCGCCCGAACCGCGCGACGGCAGGCCGGGCCAGGTGTGGCCGACACGGCGCGCCGCCATCACACCCCAGCCGGCGGCACAGCAGCTGAGCAGCAGCCCGAGCATGGCCACGACCGCTCCGCCGTCGCCCGTACCAAAAGCGAGCGGGAAGGCGAACATCAGCGAGCCGACGGCGGCGAGGACGACGATGGGTGCGAGCTGCCAGATCCTGAGCCGCCGCTGCGGACGCAGCTCGACCTCGACCTCGTCGGCGAGCACATCCTGCTCGTCGGGCCCGTCCGGGCTGAGACCGGACGCGCCGTCCGCCGCATCCCGTCGTTGCTGTTCCGTGTCGCGAGGGCCGGCCTCCATCGCCACGCGCCCTCCCAACTCGGACTCAACTGTCGATCGATGCTCGATGATGGCACGCTCCCAGGGGCCGGAATGACGGCCGGAGCGTCCCGATGCCATCACGTGATCAGGCTGTGACCGCTCGTTCGATCAACGCCAGCGCGCGCTGCGGAAGTTCCGTCCTGTCGGCGGCGGCGCCGCTCAGCCAGTGCACCCTCGGGTCGCGCCGGAACCACGAGTCCTGGCGGCGCGCGAAGCGCTTGGTGGCGCGCACGGTCTCGTCGCGCGCCTCCTGTTCGGTGCACTCTCCGGCGAGAGCCGTCAGGACCTGCTGGTAGCCGAGCGCCCGCGAGGCCGTGCGGCCCTCCCTCAGTCCCTGCGCCTCGAGCGCGCGCACCTCGTCGACGAGACCCGCCTCCCACATGCGGTCCACACGCACGGCGATGCGCTCGTCGAGCTCGGGCCGTGCGACGTCGACGCCGATCTGGACGGTGTCGTAGACGGCGTCGTGGCCGGGCAGGTTGGCCGTGAAGGGCTTGCCCGTGATCTCGATGACCTCGAGGGCCCTGACGATCCGGCGGCCGTTGCTCGGGAGGATCGCCCGGCCCGCCCCCGGGTCGGCCGCGGCCAGCCTGGCGTGCAGGGCGCCGGGTCCGCGCACCGTCAGCTCCTCCTCCAGGCGCGCCCGCACCGTCGGGTCGGTACCGGGGAACTCGAGGGCGTCGATCGCACCGCGCACATACAGCCCGGACCCTCCGACGAGTACCGGGGTGCGGCCCTCGGCGAGCAGCCGGTCG
Source organism: Streptomyces sp. OZ13 (assembly GCF_052068155.1). NCBI lineage: Bacteria > Bacillati > Actinomycetota > Actinomycetes > Kitasatosporales > Streptomycetaceae > Streptomyces > Streptomyces sp. OZ13. The sequence continues at coordinate 118,027 of NZ_JBQHCZ010000018.1, forward strand.
ATCTCCGCCCTCGCCAGCGTCTGGTACTCGGCGACGCTCGCCGTCCGGGTGACGTCCCAGATGTCGAGGAGCCGGTGCGGCACTCCGCCCTGTTCTTCGGGCGTCAGCTTGGCGGTGCCGATGTCCATCCCCCGATAGAGCTGCATGGAATCCGCGTTGACGACCTCGCCGTTCAGTTGCCGGGCGAGGAACACCCCCAGATCGGACTTTCCGGCTGCGGTGGGACCGACGACGGCGATGACCCGCGGGGCGGGAGCTGCACTTCTCACCGCCCCAGTCTCGCAAACCTGGTGCGTGTCCCCGAACGAGCGAGGTGACGGCGGCGACTCGGGGTCGTTGCCTGTTGCGAGGTTCCCAACGCCGGTTTCCGGACCGGCGCCCGCGCGTGACGCAAGACGGCGCTCCGGGCGGCGCAGAACTTCGCCCGCACGAGTAGGGTATGGAGTAGATATGGGTGTTTTCTCATGGTTTCGCGGTAAGCCTGCAGCTGCCGTGGAGGCGTCGGCACCGGAGGCAGTCGTCGGAGCTCCCGCCGAGGAGTCCGTGGAGTCCGGCCGGTCCGAGGTGAGCGACGGCACGGCCGAGGCCCCGGCTGTGGCGGAGCCGGCGGAAGAGGCGGCTCCGGCCGCCGGCGCCGTCGAGGCCACCGGATCCACCGATACCGCCGGATCCACCGATACCGCCGCCGAAACCGCGGTACCTCCCCGCGACGGAGGCACCGCGGCCGGGGCAGTGGAGATCCCGAGGCAGCAATCGGCCGGGGAAGCGGCGGACAGCGAGGCCGGCGAAGGCGCCCGCACGTAGCAGCCGCGACGAGGGAAGGTGCCCCATGGGCTTCCTGGACAACCTGAAGACCAAGCTCGGCCCCGCGAAGGACAAGGTCTCCGGCCTTGCCCAGCAGCACGAGGGCAGGATCGGGCAGACGCTGGAGAAAGCTGCCAAGAAGGTCGACGACAAGACCAAGGGCAAGTACAGCAACAAGATCGAGTCGGGTACCGGGAAGGCGAAGCAGGCCCTCGGCCGCATCGCGCACAAGGACGACCGCGGGACGACACCGCCGGCCGCCTGAAGTTCACCGGACCGGTTCGGCGGAGGGCGGCGGTTGGGCACAGGCTCCACCGCCGCCTTCCCGCGTCCGGAGTTCTCTTCCCGGTGAGCCCCCGGCTCCAGGTGCTCTCGTTGGATCATGCCGGGCTCGCTGGCCCTGGCACTCACTCCCCCGTAGCCCTCCGGGAACGGGGAGGTGCCCCTAGGCCTGGGACCACGCCGCGACGAAGTAGCCGACACCGTACGGATCACTCTCGTGGAGCAGCCGGCCCGTGAGCCCCGCGCCCTGTGCGGCTCCGGCGAGGACCTGCCACGGCGCGCGGCCCGACACCTTGAGCTCGCGGGCCAGCGACTCGTCGAGCTCTCTGAGCCCTTCGATGTCGGCCGCGCCGAGCGCGTCGGCGGCCCGCCGGTCGAAGTCCGCGGCCCTCTCGTCGAGGTAGCCGGGCGCCTTCAGCGTGCGGCAGGCGCTGCCGTCGCCCATCACGAGAAGCGCGACCCGCCCGGCGCGCGCGGCGAGTTCTTTTCCGGCCGTCATGCACCGGTGCCCGTCGAGGGGTTCGCCGACACCGAGGCCTTCGACCGGAGCGGCCGTCCAGCCGTCGCGGGCGAGAAGCCAGGCGCCGACGGACAGCGAAGGCGGCAGTGTCCGTTCCTGCCGGGGGCCGTCGCCGAGCCGGACGTCGAGTTCCACGCCGAACTCCCGGAAGGAGCCGGTGGCGCCTGCGGCGTGCGGTCCGCGCCGATCGTGCGCCGCGGGTCCGACCACGATCAGCAGGTCCGGTTCCGCGGCGGCGAGAACGGCCACGGCGTCGGCGCACGCGGCGCGCGTCGCGTCCAGTTCGGGCGCGGCCCCGGAGGCGACCTCGGGGACGAGGAGCGGCGGGCACGGACACACGGCAGCGGCTACGAGCATGATCCGCAGCCTAGTCGGCGTGGTGGGCGAGGCGGGCACCTGCCGGGCCCGGGCGGCCGGCCCCGTCCCGGCCGCCGTCCGGCGGGGCCGTGGCCGACCGGGGCGGCGTCGTCAGCCCGCCGCACAACCGCCCGTCACCGGCGGCAGCGGCGCGGGGACGCCCAGCGAGGGCAGCCCCAGCATCACACCGGCCGGCTTCGCGGTCTCGGACCCGTTGCGCTTCTCCCACGCGTCTCCCGCGCGGGTGCGGCGCACTGATGTCACCGCGCCCTCCGCCAGGAGGTGGTGCGGGGCGGCGTAGGTGATCTCGACGGTGACCACGTCGCCGGGGCGCACTTCGGCGTCCGGCTTGGTGAAGTGGACGAGGCGGTTGTCGGGGGCCCTGCCGGAGAGGCGGTGGGTGGCCCCGTCCTTGCGGCCCTCGCCTTCGGCGACCATCACCTCGAGTGTGCGGCCGACCTGCTTCTTGTTCTCGTCCCAGGAGATCTCCTCCTGGAGGGCGACCAGACGCACGTACCGCTCCTGGACGACCTCCTTGGGGATCTGCCCCTCCATGGTCGCCGCCGGGGTCCCGGGGCGCTTGGAGTACTGGAAGGTGAAGGCGTTCGCGAAGCGGGCCTCGCGCACGGTGTGCAGGGTCTGCTCGAAGTCCTCCTCGGTCTCGCCCGGGAAGCCCACGATGATGTCGGTGGAGATGGCGGCGTGCGGAATGGCCGCGCGCACCTTCTCGATGATCCCGAGGAAGCGCTCCTGCCGGTACGAGCGGCGCATCGCCTTGAGGATCGTGTCCGATCCCGACTGCAGCGGCATGTGGAGCTGCGGCATGACGTTCGGCGTCTCGGCCATGGCGGCGATCACGTCGTCCGTGAAGTCGCGCGGATGGGGCGAGGTGAACCGGACCCGCTCGAGGCCCTCGATGTTCCCGCAGGCACGCAGCAGCTTGCTGAAGGCCTCGCGGTCGCCGATGTCGGACCCGTACGCGTTGACGTTCTGGCCGAGCAGGGTGATCTCGCTGACACCTTCTGAGACGAGTGCCTCGATCTCGGCGAGGATGTCGCCGGGCCGGCGGTCCTTCTCCTTGCCGCGCAGCGCGGGCACGATGCAGAAGGTGCAGGTGTTGTTGCAGCCCACGGAGATCGAGACCCACGCCGCGTACGCCGACTCACGGCGCGTCGGCAGCGTCGAGGGGAACGCCTCGAGCGATTCCGCGATCTCGACCTGCGCCTCTTCCTGGACACGGGCGCGCTCGAGGAGCACCGGAAGCTTTCCGATGTTGTGCGTACCGAAGACGACATCGACCCACGGCGCCTTGGTGACGATGGTGTCGCGGTCCTTCTGCGCCAGGCAGCCACCGACGGCGATCTGCATCCCGGGGCGCCGCGACTTCATCGGGGCGAGCCGGCCGAGATTGCCGTAGAGCTTGTTGTCCGCGTTCTCCCGCACCGCGCAGGTGTTGAAGACGACGACATCGGCGTCACCGTCGGCGCCTTCGGGCGCGCGTACGTATCCCGCGTCCTCCAGCAGGCCCGACAGCCGCTCGGAGTCGTGGACGTTCATCTGGCACCCGTAGGTGCGCACCTCGTAAGTTTTCGCACTCATCGCGCCAACCAGGGTACGGGGTCGCACCGACAGTGCGACCCCTCCTCCGGCAAGGCCGGGCCTGGCCATCACAAGGAGTGAGCTGGCAGGATCGCGCCATGCTCCCGGCACTTCCCGTCCTCTCCCGCCTCGGCCGCCGCCGCGCCCTTCAAGGCGCCGCCGCGGCCCTGGTGGTCCTCGGGCTGCTGCTGTGGTGGCTGCTGCCGCTCGGCCAGTCGTCGCCGAGCGGGAAGCTGACACTGAGCACGGGGTCGCACAGCGGTGTCTACCAACGCTACGGCGTGCTGCTGAAGGACGCGCTGGCCCGCGACATGCCGGACGTGGCGATAGACCTGCGGACCAGCGAAGGGTCCCAGCAGAACCTCGAGCGGGTGGCGTCCGGGGAGGCCGACTTCACCATCGCCACCGCCGACGCCGTCGCGAAGTACAAGCGGGAAGGGCTGCCGGGCGCCACCCGGCTGCGGGGCTGCGCCCGGCTGTACGACGACTACGTCCAGCTCGTCGTGCCCCGGGACTCCAACGTCAAGTCGGTGGCCGACCTGCGCGGCAAGGTGGTCGGCGTCGGACAGGACGGCTCGGGCATCCGGCTGGTCGCCGACCGGCTGATGAAGGCCGCCGGGATCGATCCCGCACAGGACATCACCGCACTCCCCTCGGGCATCGACGTGGCCCCGGGCCAGTTGGAGAAGGGCCGCATCGACGCGTTCTTCTGGTCCGGCGGACTGCCCACCAACACGGTGCAGCAACTGTCGGAGCGCTTCCCGGTCCGGCTGGTCGCCCTGGAGCCGGAACTGGTCGCGAAACTCCACGCGTCGGGCGATCCGACCAGCTACTACCGCTCCGCAGTGATGCCGGCCGACGCCTACCCGCAGGCCCAGGGCGGACTTCCCGTCGAGACCGTCGCGGTGGCCAACCTGCTGGTCACCACCGACCGGATGAGCTCGGCCCAGACGGAGGGCTTCACCCGCACGGTGATCAGGAGCCGGGACCGCATCGGCAACACCGTGCACCCCGCCCAGCTGGTCGACCTGCGGACGGCCGTCTACACGGACCCGCTGCCGCTGCACGAAGGCGCGCGGCGCTACTACCGCTCGGTCAAGCCGTAACGGCGGCGCCGGGAACCCGCCCGCTTCCAGCAGTTCCGACCGGTGGTCCCACGCCCGCTTCCAGCAGTTCGACCGGTGGTCTCAGGCGTCCTTCGCATGGGTTCGCGGCAGCGTGAGCGTCACCTTCAGACCGTGGGGCTCGTGGTGCGCGTACGCGATGGACCCGCCGCCCGCCGCCAGCAACGCCCTCGAGATGGACAGGCCGAGGCCGGAACCCTTCACGTTCTGGTGACGGCCGCTGCGCCAGAAGCGGTCCCCGATCCGGGAGAGCTCCTCGTCGGTCAGGCCCGGGCCGCGGTCGGCGATCAGGATGGTCGAGGTGCCGCCCTGCGCCGCGACCTCGACGGTGACCTCCTCGCCCTGCGAGGTGAACTTCAGGGCGTTGTCGATCACCGCGTCCAGTGCGCTGGAGAGCGCCACCGGGTCCGCCCAGGCGGTGACCGCGGCGGTCTCGTACGACAGCACCACCCGCTTCTCGTCGGCCAGTGGCCGCCAGGCCGCCACCCGCTCGGCCGTCAGCTCGCCGATGTCGGTGAGCTGGAGCTCCGCGGAGGCGTGCTCGGCGAGCGCGAGGTCCAGCAGGTCGTCGAGGACCTGGGCAAGGCGTTTGCCCTCGGTGCGGACGGAGGCGATCTCGGCATTCCCCTCGGGAAGTTCGAGGGCGAGCAGTTCGATGCGCAGCAGGAGGGCGGCGAGCGGGTTGCGCAGCTGGTGCGAGGCGTCCGCGACGAAGGCCCGCTGCTGTTCGAGGACTTCCTCGACGTTGTCGGCCATCTCGTTGAACGAGCGCGCCAGCCGTCTGAGTTCCGGCGGCCCCCCGGCGGCAGCGACCCGCGAGTTCATCCGGCCGGTCGCGATGTCGTGGGTGGCGGCGTCCAGGATCCGTACGGGCCGCAGTACCCACCCGGTCAGCCGGAAGGCCGCGCCGACGGCGACGAGCATCGCGGCGGCCTCTCCGGCGACGATCAGCAGCCAGCCGCGCAGGACCCGCGACCGGAGCTGGTCGGTGGGCGAGTCGGTGAACACGACGGCGACGACGTCCCCGTCCCGTACGACGGGCGAGGCGACGACGAGCCGTTCCCCGCGCTGCCAGGGCCACACCTGCGGCGGGTCGTCGCTGCGCCGGCCGGTGAGCGCCTCCTGGAACGCCTCGCGGCCCTCCCCCTCGCCCGGCACGTACCAGTCGTGAGGGGCGCGGGCCATGGAGTCGCCGCTGCGGTAGAAGACGCCCGCCTTGATCCCGTACGTGTCGTGGTACCGGTCGAGCTGCTCCTGCAGCGTGGAGCGGCGCTCGTCCGGGGTGGAGCCCTGATCGGTGACGAACTGGGCCAGCGCCGCGAAGCGCACGGTGTCGTCGATCCGGTCGACGACGACGCCCTGCTGCTGCGCGGCCGCGACGCTCACCGCGAGCGGAAAGCCGAGCGCCAGCAGCACACCGGCCATGAGCACGATGAGGAGCGGAAGAAGTCGGGTACGCACCGGGGCGAGGGACCTTACGCCCCGGCGGGCGCGACGAGCCGGTAGCCGACACCCCGCACGGTCTCGATCAGGGCCGGCATCCGGAGCTTCGAGCGCAGCGACGCCACATGCACCTCGAGCGTGCGGCCGGTGCCCTCCCAGCTGGTCCGCCACACCTCGCTGATGATCTGCTCACGCCGGAAGACCACTCCCGGGCGCTGGGCGAGCAGCGCCAGCAGGTCGAACTCCTTGCGCGTGAGCTGCACGTCCGCCCCGTCGACACTGACCCTGCGGGTGGGCAGCTCGATGGTGACCGGCCCGAGCCGCAGCGCCTCGTCGGAGGCGGGCGCACCGGTGTCGTCACCGGCGGTGGTGCGCCGGCTGACCGCGTGGATCCGGGCGAGCAACTCCCCCGTGTCGTACGGCTTGACCACGTAGTCGTCGGCGCCGAGGTTGAGTCCGTGGATCCGGGAGCGGACGTCCGAGCGCGCGGTCACCATGATCACGGGCGTGGACGTGAGCTTCCTGAGCTTGCCGCACACCTGGTAGCCGTCCTGATCGGGCAGGCCGAGGTCCAGGAGGACGACGCCGAAGGGCGGCTTGTCCGGGGCGGTGGCGGGCAGGACGGCGCGGAGGGCTTCCTCGCCGTTGCGGGCGTGGACCACCTCGAAGCCGTGCCTCGCGAGCACCGCCGACAGGGCGGCGGCGACATGGTCGTCGTCCTCGACGAGCAGCAGTCTCATGGCCCCCCTCCGGTCGTGTGGTGTTCGTGGCGCGGTCGTGTGGTGTTGGTCGTGCGGTGTTGTACGAATGGTTCGCGACACACCACAGGGCATCAACGCGGATGTCACGGCGCACAGTCAAGAGGCTTCCGGGTGCCGAACGGTTCCGTTATCCACCCGGTATCGCAGTGGACCACCCTGTTCACGCATAGTGTCCGGTTGAGGCCGGATCGTTATGCTCAATTTCCCCTCAGATGTAATGACGCTGGTCGCAGTGCGTGACTAAGGTCCTCCCAACCGAGGAGGACGGAGCAAGAAGCCGATGAGCGGAGTGTCAGTGACCAAGGACGCCGAGGACGCGGTGCCCACGGCCGATCTGGTCGTGCTGAGCAACGTGAACAAGCACTTCGGCGCGCTGCATGTGCTCCAGGACATCGACCTGACCATCGCCAGGGGCGAGGTCGTGGTCGTCATCGGACCCTCCGGGTCCGGAAAGTCCACGTTGTGCCGCACCATCAACCGCCTGGAGACGATCGACTCCGGCGCGATCTCGATCGACGGCAAGCCGCTGCCGCACGAGGGCAAGGAGCTCGCCCGGCTGCGCGCCGACGTGGGCATGGTCTTCCAGTCGTTCAACCTCTTCGCGCACAAGACCGTGCTGGAGAACGTGACGCTGGGCCAGATCAAGGTACGCAAGGCCGACAAGAAGGCCGCGGAGACCAAGGCGCGGGCCCTGCTTGACCGCGTGGGTGTCGGTGCGCAGGCCGACAAGTACCCGGCGCAGCTCTCCGGTGGCCAGCAGCAGCGTGTGGCGATCGCGCGTGCGCTGGCGATGGACCCGAAGGTGATGCTCTTCGACGAGCCGACGTCGGCGCTCGACCCCGAGATGATCAACGAGGTCCTCGAGGTCATGCAGCAGCTGGCACGTGACGGGATGACAATGGTGGTCGTCACGCATGAGATGGGCTTCGCCCGTTCGGCCGCGAACCGGGTCGTGTTCATGGCCGACGGCAAGATCGTGGAAGAGGCATCGCCCGAGGAATTCTTCAGCAACCCGCGCAGCGACCGGGCCAAGGACTTCCTGTCGAAGATCCTTCACCACTGAGTCCTGGATCAGCTGATCCAGCACATCGCGTCTGTTCCAATACCTCGCGTCAATTCTAGGGAAGTCACCATCATGAAGCTTCGTAAGGTCACCGCCGCTTCGGCCACCGTCCTCGCTCTCGCCCTGTCCGCAACTGCCTGCGGCTCCGACAGCGGGAAGGACAGCGGCAGCGGCTCCGGCGATGGCGGCGGCAAGAAGATCATGGTCGGCATCAAGTACGACCAGCCGGGCCTCGGCCTGAAGACCCCGGACGGGTTCACCGGCTTCGACGTCGATGTCGCCACGTACGTCGCCAAGGAGCTCGGCTACGCCGAGGGCGACATCGAGTTCAAGGAGACGAAGAGCGCCGACCGCGAGACCGCGCTGGCCCGTGGCGACGTGGACTTCATCGCCGCCACGTACTCGATCACGGACGAGCGCAAGCAGAAGGTCGACTTCGCCGGTCCGTACCTCCTCGCCCACCAGGACCTGCTGATCCGTGCCGATGACAACGTCACCAAGGGCGAGGACCTCAACGGCAAGAAGCTCTGCTCGGTCGTCGGCTCCACGTCCGCGCAGAACGTGAAGAAGGACTTCGCCCCGAAGGCCCAGCTGCAGCAGGTCGGCACGTACTCGGAGTGCCTCAACGGACTCCAGAGCGGCGCCGTCGACGCGCTGACCACGGACGACTCGATCCTGGCCGGCTACGCCTCGCAGGACCAGTACAAGGGCAAGTTCAAGCTCGCCGGCCTGAAGCTGAGCAACGAGAACTACGGCATCGGCGTCAAGAAGGGCGACAAGGCGATGGTCGACAAGATCAACGCCGCCCTCGAGAAGATGGTCAAGGACAAGGCCTGGGAGAAGGCCGTGACCGACAACTTCGGCCCGGCCAACTACAAGAACGAGCCCGCCCCGGAAATCGGCAACATCGTCAAGTGAAGCTGGGCTGACACGGCGCGCCGCCCCTGAAGGCGGCGCGCCGCGCCCTCCTACACGCGGAAGCGCGGGAGATCGTGTTCGACTTTCTTGAAGGCTACGACTTGCTCGGGGCGTTCTGGGTGACGGTGCAACTCACCGTTTTCTCCGGAATCGGCTCTCTGGTGCTCGGCACCGTCCTCGCCGCGATGCGAGTGAGCCCGGTGCCCCTGATGCGCGCGTTCGGCACGTTCTACGTGAACGTGGTCCGGAACATCCCGCTCACTGTGATCATCGTCTTCTCCTCGCTCGGCCTCGCCGACGTCTTCGGCATGACGCTGGGCGCGGCCGACGACTTCGAGGCCAAGTTCTTCCGACTCGCTGTCTTCGGGCTCTCTGCCTACACCGCGGCGTTCGTGTGCGAGGCGGTGCGGTCCGGCATCAACACGGTGCCGGTCGGTCAGGCAGAGGCGGCGCGGGCCATCGGGCTGAGCTTTACCCAGGTCCTCACGACCGTGGTCCTCCCGCAGGCGTTCCGCTCGGTCGTCGGTCCGCTCACCAATGTGCTGATTGCCCTCACCAAGAACACCACGGTCGCGGCGGCCATCGGTGTGGCGGAAGCGGCTCTGCTGATGAAGGAGATGATCGAGAACGAGGCACAGCTCGTCCTCATTTCGGCGATCTTCGCCTTTGGCTTTGTTGTTCTGACCCTTCCCACCGGTCTCATCCTCGGCTGGGTCGGCAAGCGTGTGGCGGTGAAGCGATGACGTCCGTTCTTTACGACGCCCCCGGCCCCCGGGCCAAGCGGCGCAACATCGTCTACACGGCTGTCTTCCTGGTGCTGCTGGCGCTCGGCATCTGGTGGGTCATCGGCGTCATGTCCGACCACGGACAGCTCGAATGGTCACTGTGGAAGCCGTTCACCCAGTCCGCGGCATGGACGACCTATCTGCTGCCCGGCCTCGTCAACACGCTGAAGGCGGCGGCCCTCGCCATGGTCATCGCCCTGCCGCTGGGTGCGATCTTCGGCATCGCCCGGCTCTCCGACCACATCTGGGTCCGTGTCCCGGCGGGTGTGGTCGTGGAGTTCTTCCGCGCCATTCCCGTCCTGCTCCTGATGTTGTTCGCGAACGAGCTCTACGCGCGCTACACCGACATCAGCAGTGAGCTGCGTCCGCTGTACGCAGTGGTCACCGGCCTGGTGCTGTACAACGCGTCGGTCCTCGCCGAGGTCGTACGGGCCGGCATCCTGTCGCTGCCCAAGGGCCAGTCGGAGGCCGCCAAGGCCATCGGGCTGCGCAAGGGCCAGACGATGACGAGCATCCTGCTGCCGCAGTCCGTCACCGCGATGCTGCCGGCGCTGGTCAGCCAGCTCGTGGTCATCGTCAAGGACACCGCACTCGGTGGCGCGGTGCTGGCCTTCGCTGAACTGCTCAACGCGCGTTCGACTCTCTCCGCGTTCTACGCGAATGTCATCCCGAGCTTCGTCGTCGTCGCGTTGATCTACATCGTCCTCAACCTCATCCTCACCACCTTCGCCTCCTGGCTGGAGAAGAGGCTGCGGCGGGCCAAGAAGAGCACCGGAGCGGTGCTGACCGCACCCGGTGGCGCCGAGGAGCCCGTCGCCGAGCCCGGAGTCGGCAAGACCGACGACGGACGGGCCGGCTGACGGTTCATCCGATGTTCGACCGCTGAGGGGCGGTGGCCTGCGGGCCACCGCCCCTCGCCGCGTCCCGGTGGCGCTTGACGCGGGCACCGGCAGTGGGTTGCATACGTTCTGTGATCGCGCACCGGGCTCCAACCGCACTTCCCCGCACGACCCTACGGGCCCGAGGAGTCACGCCGTGGACCCGGTGATCGTGGTCGGCGCGGGTCCCGTCGGGCTGGCGCTGTCACTCGCCCTCGCGGCACAGGGCGTCCCTTCTGTCGTGCTCGACGAGGGCAATGGGAAGGACGAGCCGCGCCCGGCCCGCACCGTCGTACTCCGCCCCGACACGGCCGACCTCATGTCGCGGCTCGGCTGCGGGACCGTGCGTCACGAAGGCACCCGTTGGAGCGGCTGGCGCTCGATGCTGCGCAAGCAGGAGTTGCGGCAACTGCCCCTCGACGACGGCGCCGAGGACCACCGCCGGAGCGACGGGCACCACTGGGACAGGGACGACACGTACGCCGGGGACGGACGCGACAGCGCATACCAGCGGGGGGAAAGGAGCGCCGGAGCCGACGGGGACCTGGCCGCGCCCCTTCACATCCCGCAGCACAGCCTCTCTCGTGGACTGCGTGAAGCCGCAGCGGAGCACCGGCTCGTACGGCTCGTGACCGACAGCCGCCTCGACTCGCTGGAACAGGACGCCGGCGGCGTGGGTGTGCACACCAGGGGACCCTCCGCGACCTGGTGGCGGGGCAGTTATCTGGTCGGCTGCGACGGCGCGAGGTCCACGGTCCGCAAGCTCCTCGGCATCCGCTTCCCGGGCCGCACGGCGGTGGAACGTCACGCCGTAGCCGCGCTGCGCACCGAACTGCCCTGGCCCGGTGAGGCGGTGCTGCACCGTCAGCCACCGTGGAGCTCGGGCGGTGACGAGATCACCGCACGTCCACTGCCGGACGGTACGTGGCGACTCGACTGGCTGCTTCCGCCCCGCGGCGAACTGGTGACGCCGGAGGCCCTCGTGGCGCGGGTCCGTGACACTTTGGCCGGCTGGTGCGGCGACACGCCGCCGTACGAACTGCTCGACACCGGCGTCTACACACTGCATCACCGGCTCGCCCGGCGATGGCGCGTGGACCGGGCCTTCCTCGCGGGCGACGCGGCGCACCTGCTGGGAGCGATCGGCGCCCAAGGGCTCGACGAGGGTCTGCGCGACGTGGACAACCTGGCCTGGAAGCTGGCGCATGCCTGGCATCACGGGGCGTCACAAACACTGCTGGACAGCTATCAGGCCGAGCGGCGCACCGCCGTCGCCGCACGGCTGCGCGCCGCCGACCAGTCACTGCCGATACTGCGCAGCGGCAGCGGTCTGCGCATGTACCTTCCCGGGGCCGCCCGGGGACACGACGCGATGCTCACCGACGCGCATCTCGGGCGGGGGGCCCTCGGCGCACCGCCCGTCTACACGCATTCACCGCTCACACCGGAGCCCACCGGTCCGCAGACGCCGGCGGGCACCGTGCCGGGCTCGCCGGTCGCCGATGTGCAGGTGACGGCTCCGGACGGCACCTGCGCCCACCTGCGGGACCGGCTGTGCCGGGGGCGCCTGCTGGTCGTGCTGGTGGCGCCCGGCACCGGAGTGTGGGACCGGAGGCACTGGGCCGGCGCGGGCATCATGCCGCGGCTGGAAACAGCGGTGTCCGGCCTTCCGGCACCGGCGGAACTGCTGGTGACGGAGAGCTACCCGGGCGCCTCCGCGCACACCGTGCTGCTCGTACGGCCCGACGGACATCTGGTGGCCGCATTCGCGGGGGTGCGGCCCGCCGAGCTGTACGCCGCCGCGGACATCGCGAGAGGAGGAGCCCCCGCCACGGCGGGCAGTGACCGTACTGCGGACATCGATTGATTCACGGTGTCCGGCGTGGTGTACTCCCGAGCATGAACGACACCGATGTGCGCCTGTGGCGGAGGGTCCATATGGACCTCGTCCGCTACGCGGGCTGCGTGTGTCGGCCGTCCTGCTGAATTCGCCTTCCCTTCGCGCCGTGGCCTCTGGCCCGTGCGCTCACCAGCGAACCCCAGGACGGTTTCCGTGTCCCACCCTGCTCCGCTCCCCCCTGCCTCGGCGCCTTCGACTCCCGGATCCTCAGCCGATCCCGTTCCCCTCACCGGTTCCTGGCCCGTCCCGAGCCTGACGGGCGCGCCGACCTCCGCCGAGCTGCTCGACTTCGTACGGCACGCCGCCGCCGACAAGGAACTGATCGCCTCACTGCCTCTCGACCCCGAGGGACGCACCTGGCTGCGGCTCGAAGGGCCGCGCGGCAGTGAGGCGTGGCTCATCGGCTGGCCGCCCGGCACCGGCACCGGCTGGCACGACCACGCCGACTCCGTCGGGGCGTTCGCCACGGCGGAGGGCGTGCTGAAGGAGAACTCTCTCGCCGTACGGCTTCCCACCGCCGGCTGGAAGACGCTCGAACTCGACGATGGTGTGGACCGGGAGCGGCATCTGGCAGCCGGCCGGTCCCGCGCCTTCGGTACGCACCATGTGCACGAGGTGCTCAACGAGTCGTCCGCCGAGCATGCAGTCTCGGTCCACGCGTACTACCCGCCGCTGCCGCTGATGAGGCGCTACAGCCGGTCGGGGGCCGTTCTCCGTCTCGAGCACGTCGAGCACCCGGAGGACTGGCAGTGAGCGGGCCCCCGGGAATCGACGAGTACCTGGAGCAGGTACGGCGAGGGCTCGAACGGATCGGTCCGCAAGAGGCCTTCGAGGCGGCGGCCGAGGGTGCCCTGCTGGTCGACATCCGCTACCAGGCACTGCGCGAGCGCGACGGGCTGATCCCTGGGGCGCTGGTCGTGGAGCGCAATGAACTGGAATGGCGGCTGGACCCGCAGGGCAGTCATCGCCTCCCCCAGGCGATCGGCCACGACCTCCGGATCGTGGTCATCTGCAACGAGGGTTACGCCTCCTCCCTCGCTGCCTTGTCCCTGCACCAGCTGGGGCTACGGCGCGCGACCGACCTCGTCGGTGGTTTCCAGGCGTGGAAGTCGGCGGGACTGCCGGTCACGCGGTAGCCGCGGGCCCGGACGCGTCCCCGACCGGCCCCAGGTCCGGTATGTCTAGTGCCCCATGTCGTCCAGGTCCGCCGTGTCCTCGCCCTCTTCTTCGAGGGCGCGCCTCACCACCCGCAGGGCCATGCCCTCGGAGTAGCCCTTGCGGGCCAGCATTCCGGCCAGTCGGCGGAGACGACGGTCACGCTCCAGGCCCCTGGTGGAGCGCAGCTTCCGCGCCACCAGCTCGCGGGCCGTCGCCTCCTCCTGGTCGGAGTCGAGCTGCCCCACCGCCTCGTCGATCAGCGCCGAATCCACGCCCTTGGTACGCAACTCCCGTGCCAGGGCCCGACGGGCGAGGCCCCGGCCGTGGTGCCGGGACTCCACCCACGCGTCCGCGAAGGCGGCGTCGTTGATCAGCCCCACGTCCTCGAAGCGGGAGAGGACCTCCTCGGCCACTTCCGGTGGGATCTCGCGTTTGTGCAGCGCATCCGCGAGCTGTTTGCGGGTGCGCGGGGTCCCGGTGAGCAGGCGCAGGCAGATGGCCCGCGCCCGCTCCGCCGGATCCTTGGGTGACAGCTCCTTCTCGGCCCTCGACGAGTCGGGGCTGTCACCCGGCCATTCGGTACGCCGGGCGGCCATGTGCTACCCCTTGGCCGCCGCCGTCTTGGCCGCCTTCGCCTTGGACGCGGCTGCGGGCACGGACTTCGCCGTGTCCTCGGCCGGAACCGCTCCGGCCACCGCGTCCGCACCGGGCTCCGCCGCCGGGGTCTCCGGCCTGACGCCGACGCCGAGCTTCTCCTTGATCTTCTTCTCGATCTCGTTCGCGAGGTCGGGGTTGTCCTTCAGGAAGTTGCGGGCGTTCTCCTTGCCCTGGCCCAGCTGGTCGCCCTCGTACGTGTACCAGGCGCCGGCCTTGCGGACGAAGCCGTGCTCCACGCCCATGTCGATCAGACCGCCCTCGCGGCTGATGCCCTGGCCGTAGAGGATGTCGAACTCGGCCTGCTTGAAGGGCGGGGCGACCTTGTTCTTGACGACCTTGACGCGGGTGCGGTTTCCGACCGCGTCCGTGCCGTCCTTCAGGGTCTCGATACGGCGGATGTCCAGACGCACCGAGGCGTAGAACTTCAGTGCCCGGCCACCGGTCGTGGTCTCCGGGGAGCCGAACATCACACCGATCTTCTCGCGGAGCTGGTTGATGAAGATCGCGGTGGTCTTGGACTGGTTCAGCGCGCTGGTGATCTTCCGGAGCGCCTGGCTCATCAGCCGCGCCTGCAGACCGACGTGCGAGTCGCCCATCTCACCCTCGATCTCCGCCTTGGGCACAAGGGCCGCGACGGAGTCGATGACGATCAGGTCGAGCGCGCCGGAGCGGACGAGCATGTCGACGATCTCGAGCGCCTGCTCGCCGTTGTCCGGCTGGGAAAGGATCAGGTTGTCGATGTCGACGCCGAGCTTCTTGGCGTACTCCGGGTCGAGGGCGTGCTCCGCGTCCACGAAGGCCACCGCTCCGCCCGCCTTCTGGGCGTTGGCCACGGCGTGCAGCGTGAGGGTCGTCTTACCGGAGGACTCCGGTCCGTACACCTCCACCACACGCCCGCGCGGCAGGCCGCCGACGCCGAGGGCGACGTCGAGGGCGGTCGACCCGGTAGGGATGACCTCGATGGGCTCGTTCGGCCGCTCGCCCAGCCGCATCACGGCACCCTTGCCGAATTGGCGTTCAATCTGTGCGAGCGCGGCGTCGAGCGCCTTCTCGCGGTCGGTTCCTGCCATGGGTTCCACCCGATTTGCTTGTGTCGATCGCTTCACGTCAAAGACGCTAACCCCTGCCACTGACAATGGGCCCCGACGTCCGGCCGGCCTGTGGACAACTCGCGGGAGCGAGGGCCGGAATCCCATAAGAATGGATGTTCGATTTTACTGTCAAGCTCACCACGCGGCGGTCCGCGTAGCCGTGTGCGACCGGTGTCCGGTGGTCTGATCGGCGGGTCGTGGGTGGCGGTCGGACAGCTCGCGGACGCGTGCGCTGATCCGGACAGCGGCGCCGGCGTCCCGATGTCTCGAACCTTGATCATTGTCACCGAGCCTTGACGATCACTAGGTTTGTGCCTTCGAAGTTTGCGTGGCACGGGGGTGTCCGTGTGTCGGGGGTTGTGGCGGGGAGCACGGGTGCGAACGCGGATCCGGCTGTTCGGGGCGTTTGGTCTTGGCTGCTTCGAAGGCGCGTCCCGTGCGACGCCCGCTCCGGCCTTACTGAGACGTGCGGTTCGCGCAGGTGACTGCGGGCCGGACCAGCGACGCGTGTGCCGCCGATGCCGTAGGCGTCAGAAAGTGAGTAGACAGATGCAACCGACGTTCGTACTGGTTCACGGAGCCTTCTCGAACTCCTTCTCATTCGCACCACTCCAGGCCGAACTCGGCCTCCTCGGGCACCGCTCGGTCGCCGTCGACCTGCCCGGCCATGGTTTCGGGGCGACCTACACGCGCGCCTACCAGGCGCCACAAGATCTCGAAGGGCTGGCCACGGCACCCGGCTCGATCAAGGGAGTCACACTCGCCGACAATGCCGCGCACCTGATCGGGATCCTCGAAAGGGCCAAGCGGAACGGGCCGGTGATCCTCGTCTCCCACAGCCGTGGCGGAATCACGGCTACCGCGGCAGCCAACGCACGGCCGGACCTGATCGACCGCGTCGTCTACGTCTCGGCCTGGTGTCCTGTCGATCTCGACGTCAGCGACTACTACGCCGAGCCGGAGATGGCCACGGTGGACGCCGCTTCCCTGGCCCTCGCGTTGGCCGGGAACCCGGCCGAACTCGGGCTGCTCCGCGTCAACTTCCGCACCGCGAACGCGGACGCCCTCGCTGCCCTCAAGGCGGCCTTCCTTGCTGACGGCACCGACGAGGAGCTCCTGACCTTCCTGAACACCTTCCAGCCCGACGAGAACCTGGACGTCGGCACCTCCGCCGACCGCGCGCAGGCCGAGACCTGGGGCCGCATCCCGAAGACCTACGTCCGCCTGGCCGGCGACACGAGCCTGCCGCTCGCCATACAGGACCGGCTGATCCGCGAGGGCAACGCGCTGACGCCGGACAACCCGTACGACGTCCGCACCCTTGCGGGCAGCCACCTGAAGTGGCTGGTCGACCCGGCACCAGCGGCCCGAGTCCTGGGGGAGCTCGCGGCACTGATCGGATAGGGGGATCGAGAAGCGCACGGCCCGACGGCGACACCAAGGCCACGGCGGAGTACTCCATGCCGCCGTGGCCTGCCCCGGAAGACCCGGCCGTCGCCGCAGTGCGGCACCTGGCCGCCACCGGGGCCGAGGCCGGCGTTCCCCGGCATCGGCTGCCCGAGGCTGGCCGCCGTCACAGCCGTGTGGTACGTCCCAGGCTTCCGCCCGACGGGCTCAGGACCCGGAGCCGGCCTGCGGGGGCACCCCGCCGGGTGAGCCCTCGGATGTGGACGGAGCCTGCCGGCCGTTCCCCAACGCGCTGCGCACCCGCGCCAACCGGCTGCCGCCGTGCCTGCTGTGGGCGTGGACCCGCGGGTCGTCGGTCACCGTGTACCGCTTCACGTACGCCCCGAGGAAGGCCTGGAGCGTGGCGACCGCCGGGATCGCGATCAGCGCGCCGACCGCGCCCAGCAGGGCGGTACCCGCCACGACCGAGCCGAAGGCCACCGCCGGGTGGATGTCCACCGTCCTGGCGGTGAGCTTCGGCTGCAGCACGTAGTTCTCGAACTGCTGGTAGATCACGACGAAGCCGAGGACCCACAGGGCGTACCAAGGGTCGATCGTGAACGCGATCAGCATCGGCAGCGCGCCCGCCAGATACGTGCCGATGGTCGGGATGAACTGCGAGACCAGGCCGACCCAGACCGCGAGGGCCGGGGCGTACGGCACCCCGAGGATCTCCAGCAGGATGTAGTGCGCGACTCCGGAGATCAGCGCCATCAGCCCGCGTGAGTAGAGGTAGCCGCCGGTCTTGTCGACCGCGATCTCCCAGGCCCGCAGGACCTCCGTCTGCTTGGCCGGGGGCAGCACGGAGCAGAGCGCGCGGCGCAGCCGGGGCCCGTCGGCCGCGAAGTAGAACGAGAACAGGAAGATCGTCAGCAGCTTGAACAGTCCGCCGAGCACGGTCGCCGAGACGTCCAGCACACCGGTGGCGCTGTTCTGTACGTACTTCCTCAGCCAGTCGGAGCGCAGCAGGCTGTCCTGGACCTCGACGCGGGACAGTTCCGTCTGGAAGGTGCTGTTGATCCAGCGGATGACCGAGTCGAGGTACTGCGGGAAGTCCTCGACCATCTCGACGATCTGGCCGGCCAGCATCGAGCCCAGCAGTACGACGAATCCCACCCCCGCGACAAGCACCGCGAAGAAGACCAGGAAGGTGGCGAGGCCCCGGCGCATGCCGCGGGCCGCCATCCGCCCGACCGCGGGTTCGATCGCGAGGGCAAGGAAGAAGGCGATCAGAACGTTGATCAAGAGGCCGATGAGCTGGTGGAAGGCCCAGCTGCCGAGCTGGAAGCAGGCGTAGAGCGCCAGCGCGAGGATCAGCGCGCGCGGCAGCCAGCGAGGCATTCGGCCCGGACCGCCGCTGCCGGCGTCGGCCCCGGGAGGCGGAGACGCCGGCGGAGCCGTGGGCGCCGTGGTGCCCTGTGCGGGGATCCCCGCCACGCCCTCGTCCGACGCGACCGCGTCCGGCGCGGTCCTCTCGTCAGCGGTCATCGTCAGCGGTCCGTCCTGTGCGGTGGCGTGTGCGGTCCGGCCGGTGCGGCCTCGTGCTGTACAGGCTCGTTTCCGTACGGGCTCGCCTCTGCGGCCCTGCCTCGTGCCGTCGTGTGCGTGCTGTCGGTACTGGCCATCGGCTCAGTGTGGCTCACCGGGGCGACCGCGAGCCGCCGGCACGGAGTCTCACCGCTTGTCCGCGGGAATGTCCATCGCGGCGCAGACGGCGCGCCACACGTCCTTCGCCTCCCAGCCGGCGGCCAGGGCCTCATGGATCGTGCGGCCGCCCAGCTCGGCCATCACATGGTCCCGTGCGAAGGAGTCCGCGTACGCCGCTCCGAAGTGGTCGGCCATGCGTTCCCAGAAAATCGTCAACCGCATGACCTCAGTATCCCGCTCCTGAGAGTGCAGCCCTGTCCGTCCGCCTTGCTGAAAGCCCTTTCCGCCCTACCGTCGGAACATGGCTGGAAACGGAGCAACCACCGACCCCTCCCCCGCGTCCGCACTGGCACGCGCCGAGCGCTTCATCTGGCTGACGGCCCGGGTGCTCGAGCAGCGGCGGTTCGCCTACCACTTCCTCGCGGGCCCCTCCGACCCGGTGGAGACGGCGCTGGCCGCCTACCTCAATGAGGACGGCGGCTACGGCCACGCCCTCGAGCCCGACCTGCGGGGCCCGATCAGCCAGCCCCTGCACACGGCGCACGCCCTGCGGGTGCTGGACTCCATCGGCCGCTGCGGTGGGCTCCGGGTGGAGCGGATGTGCCGCTATTTCACCGAGGTGTCCACACGGGACGGGGCACTGCCGGCCGTCCACCCGTCCCAGCGCGCCTATCCGGCCGCCCCATTCCTCCCGATCGTCGACAACCCTCCGAGCGACCTGCTCGCGACAGGGCCGGTGGTCGGCCTGCTGCACCGCAATCAGGTGTGGCACGCATGGCTGTTCCGGGCCACGGACTTCTGCTGGTCGGCGGTCGACGCGATCGAGAAGTCGCATCCTTACGAGATCCAGGCTGCGATCGCCTTCCTGGACGGCGTACCGGACAGCACCCGCGCACAGGCCGCGGCGGACCGGCTGGGCGCGCTCGTGCGCGAGCAGCGGCTCGTCGCGCTCGACCCGGACCGGCTCGACGAGCAGCCGGTCGCCCCCGGCTACGCCCCGGGCGAGCACCATTTCGCCTACGACTACGCCCGCAGACCCGACTCCCTCGCCCGCCGCTGGTTCACGGACGAGGAGATGGACCGGGCCCTTGAGCACCTCTCGGCGGAGCAACAGCAGGACGGCGGGTGGCCCATCACCTGGCAGGAGTGGGCTCCAGGTACCGCTCTCGAGTCGCGGCCGATCGTGACGATCGAGGCGCTGCGGACCCTGCGGGCGCACGGCCACCCCATCGAGTGAAGCGGATGCCGGTACGCGGACCGCGCCGGCCGCACAGGACGTCTGCCCGGCGTTCCTGGCAGGAACGACCGGCGCGTTCCGGCCGCACAGGACATCTCACCGGCGCATTCCAGCCGCCGCGCCGGCCTCAGCCTCCCAGCGCCCGCACACCCGCCGTGACGGCCACCGCGACCCCGACCACCACCAGGAACGGGGCGCGCAGCAGCAGCGCCAGCGCCGCCGCACCGACTCCTGCGGCCCGTGCGTCGAGGACCAGCGACTGACCCGTGCTGAACGTCTGCTGCGCCGTCAGTGCGGCCAGCAGGGCGACGGGCAGCAGGGCCGCCAGGCGCTGCACGAGCGGCCGTTCCAAGGTGTCGGCCGGCACCAGCAGGCCGACGAGTTTGACGAGATAGCAGCCGACCGCCGTCGCACCGATCGCGATCCAGATGCTCATCGTTCCCGCTCCTTCCGCCGTGCCTTCTTCGTCCGGCCCGAGCCGTCACGGGCCGGGCCGTCACCGCTCACGCCGTCACCGCTCACGCCGTCGCCGCTCACGCCGTCGCCCATCGCGCGCCCCTTGAGCCACAGCACCGCGGGAGCGGCCACTGCCGCCACGAGCACCGGCACCCCGGCGGGCAGCACCGGCAGGAAGCCGAGGCCGAGGAGGACCGCGAGCCCGGCCACCGCGCGTTCGGTGGCGGTCCGCAGCATCGGGGCGAGCAGCGCGAGGAAGACGGCCGGGCCCGCCGCGTCGATCCCCCACGCGTCGGTGTCGCCGATGGCTTCCGCCCCGAGCGCCCCGAGGAGCGTGGTCAGGTTCCACAGCACGTAGAGCGTCAGACCGGTGACGGTGAAGCCGAGCCGCGCACTGCGCCGCGTCGGCTGGGCGAGCGCTACGGCGGTGGTCTCGTCGATGACCCAGTGCGCGGCGAGAGGCCGTACGAAGCGGGGCAGCGCGAGCAGTTGTGACAGCCGCAGCCCGTAGAAGGCGTTGCGTACGCCGAGGAAGAAGGCCCCTGCCGCGGCGGCGAGGGGATTGCCGCCGGCCGCGATCGCGCCCACGAGCGCGAACTGCGACGCCCCGGTGAACACCAGCAGGCTGAGCGCGCAGGTCTGCAGAAGGGTCAGGCCGGAGCCTGCCGAGGTCACACCGAAGGCGAAGCCGGAGAGACCGACGGCTATCCCGACACCGAGAGCGTCTCTGACGACGGCCGCGTCGGGCTTCGGTTCCCCGGGCGCGGAGGGTGCGTCCCCAGGGGCGGAAGACGAGCCCCCGGGCGCGGATCCGGAGCGCGGCCCGGCCGCGTCCCCGGATCCGGGCGTGGGTCCCTCGGTGCGCGCCGCAAGCGCCGTGGACGGCGCGGCGGTCGCGTAGGCCTCCCCGGCCGGTATGTCTGGTCGAGCTGTCTGTTCTGCCACGTCAGGGACGTTACGCAGGGCTCCCGCCTGCGGTCTTGTACGTTCTTGCGCGCTCCCGGCGGTACGCGCCCGGGGGAACGCCGACGATCCGGGTGAAGTGGCGGTTCAGGTGCGGCTGGTCGGTGAAACCGACCGCGACGGCCGCCTCCGACGGGGTCGTGCCGGCGTCCAGGAGGAGACGGGCACGCCGGACGCGCGCGTCCGTGAGCCAGGTGTGCGGCGGCAGCCCGTAGGCGGCCTTGAAGGCTCGGAGCAGTGCGAAGGGCCCGACCCCTACCTCCTGCGCCAGTTCCTCGAGGGACGGCGGATCGGCCATCCGCTCCTCGAGGAGCTGCTTCGCGGCAGCCGCTGTCCGCGCGCCCGCCGCCAGGGGCTTACGCGCGGGGAGCGAGCGCCCGTGACGGCGCAGCAGTGTGGCGACGGTGACGCGCAGGACGCTGTCGGCGGCGAGGGCGTTGCCCGCCTCGGCCGCCCGGTGCACTTCGTGCACCAGCCGGGCGGTGTTCGGGTCCTCGACGATCGTCTCCGCGAAACCGGCCGTTCCGCGCAGCGTCGTCGTCTCCTCGGCGATCGTGGCGACGAGCTGCGAGGACGGGTAGAGCGTGGAGTACACCCAGCCTTCCGGCACACCGGCCTTCGCCGAGTGCGGCACCTCTGGGTTGATCATGACGACGGTGCCGGGCCGCGCCCGCACCGTGCCCTCCGGCAGGAAAACGTCCTCGATGCCGCGGCGGACGGCGCCCACGACGAATCCCTCATGACTGTGCCGGGAGAAGGAATGGCGCACGTAGCGGGCCCGCAGCAGATCGAGACCGGGCACGCCCGGGTACTGCCAGTGCCGTGCCCACTCGCCCTCCCTCTCCGGCGCGGCTTCCTCATCCATGAAGCCCATTCTGCTCCCGTGACCCGTCCGGCGGCCCGGCCGGTCCATGTCCTGGACAGGCGTTGTCAGTGGTCGGGTGCACGATGGTGGGCATGGCCAGGACTGCGCTCGACTCCTTCTCCCCCGCGACACGAGGCTGGTTCTCGGGGGCGTTCAGCGCGCCCACCGCCGCGCAGGAGGGGGCGTGGAAGGCCATCGGCGAGGGCTCGGACGTGCTGGTCGTGGCACCCACGGGTTCCGGTAAAACGCTGGCCGCCTTCCTCGCCGCCCTGGACCGGCTCGCGTCCACGCCTCCGCCGGCGGAGGCGAAGAAGCGCTGCCGCGTGCTGTACGTGTCACCGCTGAAGGCTCTGGCGGTCGACGTGGAGCGCAATCTCCGCAGCCCCCTGACCGGGATCAGGCAGGAGTCGGTCCGGCTCGGCCTGCCGGAGCCGGACGTGCGGGTGGGGATCCGCTCGGGCGACACGCCCCCCGCGGAGCGCAGGTCGCTTGTGACCCGGCCGCCGGACATCCTGATCACCACCCCCGAGTCGCTCTTCCTGATGCTCACCTCGTCCGCCCGGGAGGCGCTGGCCGGCGTGGAGACGGTGATCCTCGACGAGGTCCACGCCGTCGCGGGCACCAAGAGGGGCGCCCATCTCGCCGTGTCCCTGGAGCGTCTCGACGAGCTGCTGCCCCGCCCGGCCCGCCGGATCGGCCTGTCGGCCACGGTGCGGCCGGTGGACGAGGTGGCCCGCTATCTGTCGCCGCAGCGCCGGGTGGAGATCGTCCAACCGGTGTCCGGCAAGGAGTTCGACCTCTCCGTGGTCGTCCCGGTGGAGGACCTGGGAGAGCTCGGAGGCTCGCCCGCCTCCGACACCGGCGACGGGGTCGCCGAGAAGCCGTCGATCTGGCCGCATGTCGAGGAGCGCATCGCCGATCTCGTCCAGGCCCACCGTTCCACGATCGTCTTCGCGAACTCCCGCCGTCTGGCCGAGCGTCTGTGCAACCGTCTCAACGAGATCGCGTACGAACGGGCCACGGGCGCACCCATGCCGGAGGACGGACCGCCGGCGGAGATCATGGCGCAGTCCGGGGCCGCCCGGGGCGCACCGCCGCTGCTCGCCCGCGCTCACCACGGCTCGGTGTCCAAGGAGCAGCGGGCCCTTGTCGAGGAGGATCTGAAGGCGGGCCGGCTGCCCGCGGTCGTCGCCACGTCGAGCCTGGAGCTGGGCATCGACATGGGCGCGGTGGACCTGGTCGTCCAGGTCGAGTCCCCGCCGTCCGTGGCCTCCGGTCTCCAGCGGGTCGGCCGGGCGGGACACCAGGTGGGCGCGATCTCCACCGGTGTGGTCTTCCCGAAGTATCGGGGCGATCTGGTGCAGGCGGCAGTGGTCACCGAGCGCATGCGCAGCGGCTCCATCGAGTCGCTGCGCGTCCCGTCTAACCCTCTGGACGTGCTGGCCCAGCAACTGGTCGCGATGGTCGCCCTGGACAGCTGGCAGGCCGACGACCTGCTGGCGCTGGTCCGTCGGGCCGCGCCGTTCGCCTCACTGCCCGAGTCGGCCTTCACCGCCGTCCTCGACATGCTCGCCGGCCGCTATCCCTCCGACGCGTTCGCCGAGTTGCGCCCCCGCGTGGTCTGGGACCGGGTCGCGGGGACCGTCACGGGCCGTCCCGGGGCGCAGCGCCTCGCCGTCACCTCCGGAGGCACGATCCCGGACCGCGGCCTCTTCGGCGTCTTCCTCGCCGGCGCCGACCCCAAGAAGGGCGGTGGCCGCGTCGGGGAGCTCGACGAGGAGATGGTCTACGAGTCACGGGTCGGCGATGTGTTCACGCTGGGCACCACGTCCTGGCGGATCGAGGACATCACCCGCGACCGGGTGCTGGTCTCCCCCGCCCCGGGGGTGCCCGGGCGGCTCCCGTTCTGGAAGGGCGACCAGCTGGGCCGGCCGCTGGAGCTCGGACGGGCCGTCGGGGCCTTCCTGCGTGAGGTCGGCGGGCTCACGCCCGAGGACGGCCGGCTGCGCCTGCTGGCCGCCGGTCTGGACGCCTGGGCCGCGGACAATGTGCTGGCCTACCTCGACGAGCAGCGCCGGGCCTGCGGCCATGTCCCCGACGACCGGACGATCCTGGTGGAGCGGTTCCGGGACGAGCTGGGCGACTGGCGGGTCGTGATCCATTCCCCGTTCGGCG
Source organism: Streptomyces sp. OZ13 (assembly GCF_052068155.1). Classification (NCBI taxonomy): domain Bacteria; kingdom Bacillati; phylum Actinomycetota; class Actinomycetes; order Kitasatosporales; family Streptomycetaceae; genus Streptomyces; species Streptomyces sp. OZ13. The sequence continues at coordinate 142,156 of NZ_JBQHCZ010000018.1, forward strand.
CCCAGGTCCACGCGCCGTGGGCGCTCGCACTGGGCGCCCGTCTCGCCGAGCGCTACGGCATGGACGCACAGGTGATGCACGCCGACGACGGCATCGTGCTGCGTCTTCCTGACGCCGACCTGATGGGGCTCGACCTGCTCGACCAGGACCATGTGCACCTGGACGCCTCACCGGACGGGGCGTACGACAGCGAGCAGGCGCCCGTCGGTGCCGCCGACGCCGTCTTCGACAAGGGCGAGATCAGTCAGATAGTGACGGACCAGGTCGGCGGATCCGCCCTGTTCGCCTCCCGGTTCCGCGAGTGCGCCGCCCGCGCGCTGCTGCTGCCGCGCCGCAGTCCCGGCAAGCGCACCCCGCTGTGGCAGCAGCGGCAGCGCGCCGCCCAGTTGTTGCAGGTAGCCAGTGAGTTCGGTTCGTTCCCGATCGTCCTGGAAGCGGTCCGCGAGTGCCTCCAGGACGTGTTCGACGTCCCCGGGCTCACCGAACTGATGGGTGACATCGAGTCCCGCCGCGTCCGTCTGGTCGAGGTCACCACCCCCGAGCCCTCCCCCTTCGCCCGCTCCCTGCTGTTCGGCTACGTCGCCCAGTTCCTGTACGAGGGGGACTCGCCGCTCGCCGAGCGCCGGGCCGCCGCCCTGTCCCTGGACTCCCGGCTGCTGTCCGAGCTGCTCGGCCAGGCGGAGCTGAGGGAACTGCTGGACGCCGATGTGCTCACCGAGCTGGAGCGGGAGCTGCAGTGGCTGACCGAGGAGCGGCGGATCAAGGACGTGGAGGGTGTGGCCGACCTGCTGCGCGTGCTGGGTCCGCTGACCGAGGCGGAACTCGTGGAGCGCGGGAGTGACCCCGCCTGGCCGCAGGAGCTCGCCGCGTCCCGTCGCGCGATCCGTGTCCGCATCGCCGGCGCGGACCACTGGGCGGCGGTGGAGGACGCGGGACGGCTGCGCGACGCGTTGGGCACGGCCCTGCCCGTGGGCGTCCCGGAGGCGTTCACCGAGCCGGTGAAGGACCCGTTCGGTGACCTTCTCGCCCGGTTCGCCCGCACCCACGGCCCCTTCACCTCCGCCCACGCCGCCGCCCGCTTCGGCCTCGGCGCGGCGGTTACCGACGGCGGACTCCAGCGGCTCGCCGCGAGCGGCAGGGTCGTACAGGGCGAGTTCCATCCCGCCGGCATCGGCCAGGAATGGTGCGACGCGGGCGTGCTGCGCCGGCTGCGCAGGCGTTCCCTGGCCGCGCTCCGGCACGAGCTGGAGCCGGTGCCGCCCGCCGCGCTGGCCTCCTTCCTGCCCCAGTGGCAGCACCTGGGGAGCAGCAGCCTGCGCGGCATCGACGGCCTCGCCCGTGCCATCGAGCAACTGCAGGGCGCCTCCGTGCCGGCTTCCGCCCTGGAGAAGCTGGTCCTTCCGTCCCGCGTCTCCCACTACAGCAGCACACTCCTGGACGAACTGACCACGAGTGGCGAGGTGTTGTGGGCGGGCGCCGGTGCCCTGCCCGGCAAGGACGGCTGGGTCTCGCTCTATCTGGCCGACGCCGCCCCTCTGCTGCTGCCTCCACCGCACCCGCTGGAGCTGACGGCGCTGCACGAATCGGTGCTCACCGCCCTCTCCGGTGGATACGGCCTGTTCTTCCGCCAGATCGCCGACCAGGTGCGCGCCACCACGCATCCCGACGCCACCGACCCGCAACTGGCCGACGCCGTCTGGGATCTGGCCTGGTCCGGCCGGCTCACCAATGACACTCTCGCACCGCTGCGGGCCATGCTCGGCTCGGGCCGCACGGCGGGATCCACCGCCCACCGCGCCAGGCGCACCGTCCCCCGCGGCCGCTACGGAAGCCTGACGGCGGCGGCCCGTCCCGCCTCCCGCACCGGTCCTCCCACGGTGAGCGGCCGCTGGTCGCTGCTGCCGTCCCTCGAGCAGGATCCGACCCACCGGGCGCACGCCCTGGCCCGGACCCTGCTGGACCGCCATGGTGTGGTGACGCGGGGCGCGGTCGCGGCGGAGGGCGTGGAGGGCGGCTTCTCCGCCGTGTACCGCGTCCTGTCGGCCTTCGAGGACAGCGGACAGGCGCGCCGTGGATACGTCGTCGAAGGGCTGGGCGCGGCCCAGTTCGCGATGGACGGCGCGGTCGACCGTCTGCGAGCGGCGTCCTCCGCGCGGGACCGCGCCGAGGGGCAGGCCGCGCCCCGCGCGGTGGTACTGGCTGCTGCCGACCCCGCGAACGCCTACGGGGCGGCGCTGCCCTGGCCGGAGCCGCCGGAGGGCGCCGGGCACAAGCCGGGCAGGAAAGCGGGTTCCCTGGTGGTCCTGGTCGACGGGGAGCTGACGCTGTACATGGAGCGCGGCGGCAAGACGCTGCTCGCCTGGGCCACCGACCCGGATGCGCCGGCGCTGCACGCGGCGGCCGGCGCGCTCGCCGCCGCGGCCCGCGAAGGCGCCCTCGGCACGGTCACGGTGGAGCGCGCCAACGGGGCCCCGGCCCTGACCGCGCCGCTGGCCCGCGCCCTGGAGAGCGCCGGGTTCCATGCCACACCACGGGGGCTGCGTCTGCGCCCGTGACCGGCACACGCCCGCCCGGCCCGCCCGTCGCGCATCATGGGTGCCATGCCCGAAGGAGACACCGTCTGGCTGACCGCCCACCATCTGCACGAGGCACTGGCCGGCCAGGTCCTGACCCGTTCCGACCTCCGTGTCCCGCGCTTCGCCACGGCGGACCTGACCGGCCGGACCGTCCTGGACGTGACCCCGCGCGGCAAGCATCTCCTCACCCGGTTCGAGGGCGGGCTGACCCTGCACTCGCATCTCGGCATGGACGGCTCGTGGCGCGTCTATGACGTCAGTGCGCGCTGGAGCGGCGGCCCGTCGCACCAGATCCGCGCGATCCTTGGCAACGCGGCCCGCACGGCCGTCGGATACCGCCTGCCCGTCGTCGAGCTGCTCCGTACCACGGAAGAGGAGGAGGCCGTCGGCCACCTCGGGCCCGACCTCCTCGGCCCGGACTGGGATGCCGAGCGGGCAGTGGCGAACCTGCTCGCCGACCCCCTCCGGCCGCTCGGGGAAGCCCTCCTCGACCAGCGGAACCTCGCCGGGATCGGCAATGTCTACAAGTCGGAGCTGGCCTTCCTGGCCCGCGTCACACCATGGCTGCCGGTCGGCGAACTGCCGACCGGCATTCCCGAGCGGCTGGTGGCCACCGCGCAGCGGCTCCTCGAGGCCAACAAGCAGCGCTTCGACCGGCGCACCATGACCAGCGGCCGCAATCCCTCCCAGAAGCTGTACGTGTACGGACGCGAGGGTCGCCCGTGTCCGCGCTGCGGCACGCCCGTGCGCAAGGCCGACCAGGGGGAGGTGGGCCGTGAGCGTCCGACCTACTGGTGCCCGCGCTGTCAGACCGGCCCCACCCCCTGACGAAACGGCCCCTAACTCCAAGAGGGCCATGTAATTGACGACGCGTCAGATATGGCCGTACGTTCCCCGTATGACCCTCGCGGCGTACGACCTCACCGGCCGCACCGCTTTCGTCACCGGAGCGGCAGGCGGGATCGGTCGCGCCTGTGCCGTGCTGCTCGCCGAGGCCGGGGCGGTGGTCCACTGTGCCGACCTCGACGGGCAGGGTCTCGCCGGGACCCGCTCCCTGATCGAGTCCACCGGGGGCAAGGCCCTTACCCACACCGTCGACGTCACCGACCGCACGGCCCTGGACGCGGCGGTCGCGAGCGCGGACCGCCTCGACGTCATGGCCGCCGTCGCCGGGATCATGCACACGAGCCAGGTCCTCGAGACCCGGGACGAGGACCTGGACCGCGTCATGGCCGTCAATTTCAAGGGTGTACTGCACGCGTGCCGGGCGGCGGCCCGCGCCATGATCCCGGCGGGCGGCGGCTCCATCGTCACGATGGCCTCCGGCGCGGTGGACGCGGCCAACGCCGGTCTGCTCTGCTACAGCGCCTCCAAGGCCGCTGTCGTCCAGCTCACCAGGACGCTCGCGACCGAACTGGGCCCGCACGGGATCCGCGTGAACGCGGTCGCGCCGGGCTGGGTGCGGACACCGATGACCGACCGTCATGAGAACGGTCTCCAGCACAGAACGGAGACCGCGATGGCGCGACTGTCACCCCTCGGGCGCGTGGGCGAACCGGCGGACGTGGCCCACACGGTGCTTCATCTGGCTTGCGACGCCTCGTCGTTCACTACGGGTCAGATATGCCGTCCGAACGGTGGCGTCGTGATGCCCTGGTAGCCCGGCGGGCCGCCGTCGCATGGACCGGGAGCAGGCTGAGTCCCCAACCACTCGCGGCCACCGCCCCTTCGACGACGCCGGAGTGCTCCGGGACCAGAGCGAGCCGAAACACGGCCCACCACCACAAGCCGCCCACCACGAGTCCGAGCGCGACAACGGGCACGAGGACCGCCCCGCGTACTGCCATGGCTGCCTCCTCCGGCCCACGCTAATGCGCCGCAGCGGGCCGCGGGGAGGGCGCACGGTTGGACGACCCGGCGCGCGCGGACAGCGATCCCGCGCTCGGCGTCACGCGTTCTCCGCTTGGAACATCCACGCGTGCTTCTCGAGGTCCGCGGTGAGCTGGATCAGGATGTCCTGGCTCACCGGGTCCGGTTCGGCGGTCGCCTCGATGCGCTCACGCATGTGCCCGATGACGGACCCCAGGGAGTCGATCATGGTCCGCACGACATCGACGTCCTTGATCCAGCCTTCCGGAACGGAGCCGATCGCGCTCCGGGCGGCCACGGTCGCCGCCCGCCCGTCAGGTGCCACGCCGATCGCCGACGCCCGCTCCGCGACCATGTCGGAGTGCTGCCGTGCGGTGTCGACGACCTCGTCGAGCTGCAGGTGCACGGACCTGAAGCGGGGGCCGACCACGTTCCAATGCACCTGCTTGGCCACCAGGCCGAGGTCCACCAGATCCACCAGCGCACCCTTCAGCGCATCGCCGACGGTCTTGAGATCCGCATCGGACAGAGCGCTCTTCACGACAGACATCCACGTCCTCCACTCGGTTCGCCGACTACCGTCCACGATTACATAACTACCGAAAAGAGCCATTCGGGACAGGTGGTCGAGCACTGCGCCTGCCCAAGCGAAAGGCCCTGACCGGTAACGGGTACCGGTCAGGGCCCAGCTCAAACAGAAATGCCGTGCGGGATGGTGCAGGACCCGCGATCAGGCGGCGACGACGTCGACCGCTTCCGCGGGTGCCTTGATCGTCACACGCTCGGTCGGCACACCTGCCACCGACGTCACGGAGACGGAACCCAGCATGGGACGTACCGGTGCGGGCACCTCGCCGGCGGCTGCCGACTCGGCCAGTTCGGCCAGCGACAGTTCGTCGCTCACTTCACGCATGAGCTCGGACATCCGTACGTCAAGCGCGTCGCAGATCGCGGAGAGCAGCTCGGAGGATGCCTCCTTCTGCCCCCGCTCCACCTCGGAGAGATAGCCGAGCGAGACTCGGGCGGACGAGGAGACTTCGCGCAGAGTACGGCCCTGGCGCTGGCGCTGCCGACGCAGCACGTCACCAAGCAGGCGACGGAGCAGAATCATCGGTGGCTCCCTCCTCGGACCGCGTAGCCGCATCCTTCACGCCCCACCGTACCGCCTTGCGCGGCGGCCGTGCGGGGAGCGATGTCGTGTTCACTCAGGGCTGCAAACATCAATTCCCCCCGTTCTGTTCCGTATCCTGTGCCCGCGCGTTCTCGCGCAGTTCCTCGAGGAGCAGCTCCAGCACGCTCCGTACACTCTCTCTACGGATTTCCCCGCGGTCGCCGTTCAACCTCAATGCGGCCACTTTCCCGGCTCCCGCCGGTCCCGCGACAGCCACATATACCGTCCCGACGGGCTGCCCGTCCTGCGGATCGGGGCCCGCCACTCCGGTGGTCGCCAGAGCCCAATCGGCTCCCATGACGTCCCGGACACCGGCCGCCATCTGCGACGCAACCTGCGGATCGACCGCTCCGCGCTCCGCCAGAAGGACACCGTCGACGCCGAGAACATCCCTCTTGAGGGTGGTGGCGTACGCCGTGACGGAACCGCGGAAGACTTTCGAGGCTCCGGGCACCGAAGTGAGCTCCGCGGCCACGAGACCGCCTGTGAGGGACTCCGCGGCGGCCAGGCTCTGACCACGCTCCGCAAGCAGTGCCAGGACTGCGGCGGCCCCGGTCACTTCGAGGAGCCCGCCCCGGCCCGCTCGGCGGCGAGCCCCTTGCGCCTCAGCACGATCGCCTGCCGCACGTAGTCGAGGCCGGTGACGACCGTCAGCACCACGGCGAGAGCCATCACCCAGAACCGCAACGTCGCCAGCGGTCCGGTGAGCGCCAGCACGTACATGCCCACGGCGGTGCCCTGCGCGAGCGTCTTCATCTTGCCGCCGCGGCTGGCCGGGATCACCGCATGCCGGATCACCCAGAACCGCATCAGCGTGATCCCGAGCTCACGGAAGAGGATGACTCCGGTCACCCACCACGGAAGGTCGCCGAGCGCGGAGAGGCTGATCAGCCCCGCGGCCATGATCGCCTTGTCGGCGATCGGGTCCGCGATCTTCCCGAAGTCGGTGACCAGGTTGTACGTGCGGGCGAGGTGCCCGTCGAAGATGTCGGTGATCATGGCGACGGCGAACGCCGCCCATGCCCACGCCCGCCAGGCCGGGTCGTAGCCGCCGTCCTGCAGCAGCAGCACGACGAAGGCCGGCACGAGGACGAGCCGCACCATGGTCAGGATGTTGGCGATGTTCCACAGGCTGGCCTGATTGACGGCCGCAGCGCCCAGCTTGCCGCCGGGCGCCGGCCTTCCGGTCCCGCCCGCCGCGGATGCCGGCACTCCGGTCATCTGCCCGCCTCCTCGTCAGGGGTCGGGGAGCCGACCCCCAGGACCTCGCAGTACTCGGCCACCAGGTCGACGCCCTCGGTGCCCACGACCTTCGCCACGACCATACGACCGGGCTGGAGGCCCTCGCTCGACGTGAAAACGACCTGGCCGTCGGTCTCCGGCGCCTGGTGAGCGGCACGTCCCACCGCGCCGTCCTCTTCGTCGACGGACTCCACCAGTACCTCGAGGGTCTCACCCAGGCGCTCCTCCGCCCGCTGAGCGGTGAGCTCGTCGGCGATGCGCGACATGTGCTCGAGCCGCTCCGCGATGACGTCGGCGTCCAGCTTCCCGTCGTAGGTGACGGCTTCTGTGCCCTCTTCGTCGCTGTATCCGAAGACCCCGATGGCATCCAGGCGCGCGGCCGAGATGAAGCGTTCCAGCTCCGCGAAGTCCGCCTCGGTCTCGCCCGGGAACCCGACGATGAAGTTCGAGCGCACACCGGCCTGCGGAGCCTTGCCGCGGATGGTCTCCAGCAGCTCCAGGAATCGCTCCGTGTCGCCGAAGCGGCGCATCGCGCGCAGCACCCCGGGCGCGGAGTGCTGGAAGGACAGGTCGAAGTAGGGAGCGACCTTCGGGGTCGAGGTGAGGACGTCGATCAGCCCGGGGCGCATCTCGGCCGGCTGCAGATAGCTGACGCGGACCCGCTCGATGCCGTCGACGGCCGCCAGCTCGGGCAGCAGCGTCTCGAGCAGACGGATGTCGCCGAGGTCCTTGCCGTACGAGGTGTTGTTCTCGGAGACCAGCATGATCTCCTTGACGCCCTGCTCCGCCAGCCAGCGCGTCTCGCCGAGGACATCGCTCGGGCGTCGCGAGATGAAGGAGCCGCGGAAGGACGGGATGGCACAGAAGGAGCAGCGCCGGTCGCAGCCGGAGGCCAGCTTCACCGAGGCGACGGGGCTCGTGCCGAGGCGGCGGCGCAGCGGCGCGCGCGGGCCGGACACCGGGGCGACGCCCTCCGGGAGGTCCTCGGGCGCCGGGGCGGCGTCACCGTGGCCGGGCAGGGCCACGTCGGTCGCCTGCTGCCGCTCGACGGGGCTCAGCGGCAGCAGCTTGCGCCGGTCGCGGGGGGTGTGGGCCTCCACGCTGCCGCCGCTCAGGATCGTCTGGAGGCGGTTGGAGATGTCGGCGTAGTCGTCGAATCCGAGGACGCCGTCGGCCTCCGGAAGGGCCTCCGCGAGATCCTTGCCGTACCGCTCCGCCATGCAGCCGACGGCGACGACGGCCTGGGTTCTGCCGTGATCCTTGAGATCGTTGGCTTCCAGGAGGGCGTCGACGGAGTCCTTCTTGGCGGCTTCGACGAATCCGCAGGTGTTGACGACGGCGACGTCGGCGTCGGAGGCGTCCTCGACGAGCTCCCAGCCGTCCGCTGCCAAGCGGCCTGCAAGCTCCTCCGAGTCCACCTCGTTACGGGCGCATCCGAGAGTGACAAGGGCGACGGTACGGCGTTCGGGCATGAGCTCAAGACTACTTTGTCCCGGCGCGGGCCCCGGCCGCGAGGGTCGGGGCCCGTGCCGGGACGAGGGGCTCAGCCGACCTCGGGGTCACCCTTCGTGTAGGAGAGCCGTTCGACGCCGCCCATCTTGAATTCGTCCTGGACCTTCTTGCCGTTCACGAACAGCTCGATCGCCCCGGCGTTGCCGAGGATCAGGTCGACGCGCTCGTCGTCCTGGAAGGTCTTGGTCTCGCCCTTGAGCAGCAGCCCGTCGAAGAGCAGTTTGCCGTTGTGCGATTTGGCGGAGATCCAGCTCTTGTCGCTGGTGGCGGACAGCTTCACCGTGACCTTGTCCTTCGGCAGGGCCGCGATGGCACTGTCCGAGGGGTCGGGCTTGGGATCGGCGGGCTTGGTCGTCCGGGCGTCGGTGGGAGTGGGCTTCGTGCCGGAGGCGGGGCCTTCGGCGACGTTGCCGCCGCCGCTCTCCGCGTCACTGAAGAGCGTGAAGCCGGAGAAGCCGACCACGGCGACGATTGCCGCGACCATGGCGGCGGTCCAGTTGGGGCGGCGCCGCTCGGGACGGATGCGCTCGGCTTCGAACAGCGGGGCGGCAGGGGTCGGCGCCGGGCGGCCGCCGTGCTCGTCGTCGAACTGCTCGACGAGCGGTTCGGGGTCGAGTCCGACGGCGCGGGCGAGCATACGGATGTGCCCGCGGGCGTACACGTCGCCGCCGCAACGGGAGAAGTCGTCCTCCTCGATCGCGTGCACGATGGGGATGCGCACCCGGGTGGAGGTACTGACCTCGTCAACGGTGAGGCCTGCGCCGACACGCGCCTGCTGGAGCACGCGACCGATCGAAGGCCGCTCGTCTTCGACTGAAGGCCGGTCTTCTTCGGGGGAGTTGCCGATGGACACGGGGGCGCCTTTCGAGCGTGTAACCACCTGCTGGAGGTTCAGTCTATGGGTGGTACGAAAGGGTGGGGCAACCGGGCGGTGAAGCTTTGTACGCCATCGGAATGGCCGGGCGGTCCCGGGGTCGGGACATCTGTACATCCCTCCCTCCAACTTGACGTACGACCAAGGGAAACGGTTGCCCGTCAAACCCTTACGAGTGAGTCTCTCCCCGGATCACGGCGAGCACTCCATCCAGTTCGTCCGGTTTCACGAGAACGTCACGGGCCTTCGACCCCTCGCTGGGGCCGACGATGTTCCGCGACTCCATGAGGTCCATCAGCCGTCCCGCCTTCGCGAAACCCACGCGCAGCTTGCGCTGCAGCATCGACGTCGAGCCGAACTGCGTGGAAACGACGAGCTCGGCGGCCTGGCAGAGCAGATCGAGGTCGTCGCCGATGTCCTCGTCGATCTCCTTCTTCTGCTTCGTGCCGACGACCACGTCGTCCCGGAAGACGGGGGCCATCTGGTCCTTGCAGTGGCGGACGACCGCGGCGACCTCTTCCTCCGTCACGAAGGCGCCCTGCATGCGGGTGGGCTTGTTGGCGCCCATGGGCAGGAAGAGGCCGTCGCCCTTGCCGATGAGCTTCTCCGCACCCGGCTGGTCGAGGATGACCCGGCTGTCGGCGAGGGAGGAGGTGGCGAAGGCGAGCCTGGAGGGCACGTTCGCCTTGATCAGGCCGGTGACGACATCGACCGACGGCCGCTGGGTGGCCAATACCAGATGGATGCCCGCGGCGCGCGCCAGCTGCGTGATGCGGACGATCGCGTCCTCCACGTCACGCGGCGCGACCATCATGAGGTCCGCCAGCTCATCCACGATGACCAGAAGATACGGATAAGGCTGGAGCTCCCGCTCGCTGCCCTCCGGCGGCTTGACCTTGCCGTTGCGTACGGCCTGGTTGAAGTCGTCGATGTGGCGGAAGCCGTAGGCGGCGAGATCGTCGTAGCGCAGGTCCATCTCGCGCACGACCCACTGCAGTGCCTCCGCGGCCCGCTTGGGGTTGGTGATGATGGGCGTGATCAGGTGCGGGATGCCCTCGTAGGCGGTGAGCTCGACCCGCTTGGGGTCGACCAGCACCATCCGTACGTCCTCCGGCGTCGCTCTTATCATCACGGAAGTGATCAGGCAATTGATGCAGGAGGACTTGCCGGAGCCGGTGGCGCCCGCGACGAGGACGTGCGGCATCTTCGCCAGGTTGGCCATCACATAGCCGCCCTCGACGTCCTTGCCGAGCGCGACGAGCATCGGGTGGTCGTCCTCAGCGGCGTCCGCGAGGCGCAGCACGTCGCCGAGGTTGACCATCTCGCGGTCGGTGTTCGGGATCTCGATGCCCACGGCGGACTTGCCGGGGATCGGCGAGATGATCCGCACGTCCGGGCTGGCGACGGCGTACGCGATGTTCTTGGTCAGGGCCGTGATGCGCTCGACCTTCACGGCGGGGCCGAGTTCCACCTCGTACCGCGTGACCGTCGGACCGCGGGTGAAGCCGGTGACGGCGGCGTCGACCTTGAACTCCATGAACACGTTGGTCAGCGAGGCCACGACCGCGTCGTTGGCGGCGCTGCGGGTCTTGCCGGGGCCGCCTCGCTCGAGCAGGTCGAGCGAGGGCAGCGAGTAGGTGATGTCGCCCGACAGCTGGAGCTGCTCGGCCCGCGGCGGCAGGGGCTGGGACTCGTCGGGCGCCGGCTTCGTCAGGTCGGGTACGGCTCCCTTCGCCCCAGGGGCCTTCTGCTCGCGGCCGGGTGTCTCGGGTTCGCGTGCGGTGGGGACGGGGGAGGCGGCACGCTGCCGCTCGGCGGTGACGTCCCGGGTGAGATCGGCGACGAGCGGCGAGGGCGGCATGCCGTTCAGTACGGCTCCGTCGAGCGCTGCGGCCGCCGCCGCAGCGACGTCCACCGCGTCCATCTCCCTGCCCAGGGCCGGCTGGGCCGACGGCCTGCGCGGCCGGCGGCGCCGGGAGAGGGCCTCCTCCGCCGCGTCCGGGCCGGGTTCCGCGACTGCGCCGCCGCGGCCGGCCGAACGGCCCGGGCGGGCGGGCAGAGCCTCGCGCCACTGCTCGTCGTACCGCTCGTCGTCCGTCTCGGCGTCGGGGCCGGGCAGCGGCTCGATGATGCCGAGCTTTGAGCCGAGCAGCCGCAGTCGCTGAGGAATGGCGTTGACGGGCGTGGCGGTGACCACGAGCAGGCCGAAGACGGTGAGCAGTACGAGCAGCGGCACCGCGAGCACCTCGCCCATGGCGAAGATCAGCGGTTTGGACACGGCCCAGCCGATGAGGCCGCCCGCGTCCTGGATCGCCTCCGTGCCCTCGCCCCGGCCGGGCGAGCCGCACGCCATGTGCACCTGACCGAGCACACCGAGGACCAGAGCGGAAAGGCCGATGACGATACGGCCGTTGGCCTCCGGCCGCTCCGGGAAGAGGATCAGCCGCACGGCGATCGCGCCCAGCAGTATCGGCGCGAGCAGATCGAGCCTTCCGAAGGCACCGGTGATGAGCATTTCTACGAGATCGCCGACGGGGCCGCGCAGATTCGACCAGGTACCCGCCGCGACGATCAGCGCCAGGCCGAGCAGCAGCAGAGCCAGCCCGTCCTTGCGGTGCGCCGGGTCGAGACCCTTGGCTCCACGCCCTATGCCGCGGAACATCGCTCCGACGGCGTGCGCGATCCCGAGCCAGACGGCGCGAACCAGGCGGTACACACCCCCGGTGGGAGAGGGTGCGGGCTTCGGCGCGACCGCCTTCTTCGCCGCCGCCTTCTTCGCCGGTGCCTTTTTCGGAGGCACGGCCTTCTTGGCGGCGCTCTTCTTTGCGGGCGCTGCCTTCTTCGCGGCGCCGGTCGTACGGCCGGCGCGCGGCTTCGCGGTGCCCGCCGTGCCCTGGGAACCCTTGCCGGACGTACGTGAGGCCATGGTGGTGAGGTTACCGGTGTCGACCGCAGCGGACACGTGTGCCCACTGCTTCACCCGTTCGTGTCGTGGCTGATGGTGCGGAGAACTGACGTGACATCAAGCGCCGGTCGGACACCGGCAGGAGCCCGACGCCCGGCGCCTGATTGCCGCTAGCTCTGCGAGGGAAGGGTCGGCGAACCGCCGCCCGTGCCGGGCTCCAAGGCGTCAAGAGCCCTGCGCAGTCCGGTGAGTTTGCGCTCGAGGTGGGCGGCCGTCGCCACGGCCGCCGCGTCCGCCGAGTCGTCGTCGAGCTGCTTGGAGAGGGCCTCTGCCTGCTCCTCGACGGCAGCGAGCCGCGCGGACAGTTCGGCGAGGAGACCCGCGGATTCCCGGCCGGCTCCCGTTTCGGTCTGGTTGCCGCCCTCGAGCTGGAGCCGCAGCAGCGCCGCCTGCTCCCGCAGTTGGCAGTTCTTCATGTAGAGCTCGACGAAGACGGAGACCTTCGCGCGCAGCACCCACGGGTCGAACGGCTTGGAGATGTAGTCCACGGCACCCGCGGCATAGCCACGGAAAGTGTGATGGGGGCCGTGGTTGATAGCGGTCAGGAAGATGATCGGAATGTCCCGCGTCCGCTCCCGGCGTTTGATGTGCGCGGCGGTCTCGAACCCGTCCATTCCAGGCATCTGGACATCCAGCAGAATGACCGCGAAGTCGTCCGTCAGTAGCGCCTTGAGCGCTTCCTCCCCTGACGATGCCCGCACCAGCGTCTGATCGAGCGCTGAGAGAATGGCCTCCAACGCGAGCAGATTCTCCGGCCTGTCATCGACCAGGAGGATCTTGGCCTTCTGCACCATGCCCCGTCCTCCTCGCCCCGGCATGGGGTCTCCCCAGCTCGATGAGCCGGGGGACGCACCGGGCGCCGCCCCAGGGGACGACTCCCTTGCGCCGCCCGTCCTTGTGCCGGTCATCGTAGCCGCACCCCGCCCGTCGCCACACCCTGTCACCGTGATGTCACTGTGCACGTACCGCAAACGTGGGGGGAGACCGGATAGTTCCCCGGATCCTCCCCTCCCACACGCCTCCGGCCAAAGTCGATCAGGGACTCGCACACAATCACACGACCTGCCGTCACTTCTCGCGCATCCACTGCTCCATCACCGACAGGAGGTGGTCGGGATCCACCGGCTTGGTCACATAATCGGATGCTCCGGACTCGATGGCCTTCTCCCGGTCGCCCTTCATGGCCTTCGCCGTGAGCGCGATGATCGGCAGGCCCGCGAACTGGGGCATCCGCCGGATCGCCGTGGTCGTCGCGTACCCGTCCATCTCCGGCATCATGATGTCCATCAGTACGACAGTCACATCGTCGTGCTGCTCCAGGACTTCGATGCCCTCCCGGCCGTTCTCCGCGTACAGCACCGACAGCCCGTGCTGCTCCAGAACACTGGTGAGCGCGAAGACATTGCGGATGTCGTCGTCGACGATCAGGACCTTCTCACCGTCGAAGGTGAACACCCGCCGCTGCTCCGGGCCCTCCTGCTCGCCGGCCACCCACGGCTCCTGTCCGGGCGTCTCCCCCGGCTGCCCCGCACCCCGCGACGGCTCCAGGGCCGCCTGGGCCTTGCGGCGCCGCCGCAGCAGAGCCGCGGGGCCGGTGGGAGCCGCCTGGGTCGGCTGCGGCCGCACCTGCGCCCCGCCGTCCTCCGCGACGCCCTCCTCGCCCGGACGGCTTCCGACGCCGCCCGGTCCGAGCTGCGGGTAGCCCTGCGGCGGCAGTTCGCTCGGGTGGAGCGGCAGGTACAGGGTGAACGTCGAACCGCGCCCCGGCTCGCTCGCCGCGTGGATCTCGCCACCGAGCAGCCGCGCGATCTCCCGGCTGATCGACAGGCCGAGGCCCGTACCGCCGTACTTACGGCTGGTCGTCCCGTCGGCCTGCTTGAACGCCTCGAAGATCACCCGCATCTTGCCGGCCGCGATCCCGATGCCCGTGTCGGTCACGGAGAAGGCGATCAGGTCCCCGTCCGGGTCGCGCAGCGATCCCGCCTCCAACAGCTGCTCGCGGATCGACTGCGGCACATCCGTGCCGGCCGGCCTGATCACCAGCTCGACCGCACCGCTGTCGGTGAACTTCACCGCGTTCGACAGCAGATTGCGCAGCACCTGCAGCAGCCGCTGCTCGTCGGTGTGCAGCGTCGCCGGCAGCTCCGGCGAGACGCGGACGGAGAAGTCGAGTCCCTTCTCCGCCGTCAGCGGCCGGAACGTCGCCTCGACGTAGTCCACCAGCTGCACCAGCGCGATACGGGTCGGGCTCACGTCCATCTTGCCCGCCTCGACCTTCGACAGGTCGAGGATGTCGTTGATCAGCTGCAGCAGATCGGAACCGGCGCCGTGGATCGTCTCCGCGAATTCCACCTGCTTCGGGGAGAGATTGCCCTCCGCGTTGTCCGCGAGCAGCTTGGCCAGGATGAGCAGGGAGTTGAGCGGCGTCCGCAGCTCGTGCGACATGTTCGCCAGGAACTCCGACTTGTAGCGCATGGAGACCGCGAGCTGTTCCGCCCGCTCCTCCAGCACCTGCCGGGCCTCCTCGATCTCGGTGTTCTTCACCTCGATGTCGCGGTTCTGCTGCGCCAGCAGCTCGGCCTTCTCCTCCAGTTCGGCGTTGGACGCCTGGAGCGCCTTCTGCCGGTTCTCCAGCTCGGCGGAGCGCTCACGCAACTGCTCCGTCAGCTCCTGCGACTGCTTGAGCAGCACCTCGGTCTTCGTGTTGACGCTGATCGTGTTGACGCTCGTCGCGATCATCTCGGCGATCTGGTTCAGGAAGTCCCGCTGGATCTGCGTGAACGGCTGGAACGACGCCAGCTCGATCACTCCGAGGACCTTCCCCTCGAACAGCACCGGAAGCACGATCACATAGGCGGGCGACGCCTCACCCAGCCCCGAGGAGATCCGCAGGTAGCCCGGCGGAACGTTGACCTGGATGGTGCGCTTCTCCTCGGCAGCCGTCCCGATCAGGGTCTCCCCCGGCCGGAACGACGTCGGCATCAGCCCGGCCGAGTATCCGTAACTCCCGCGCATGCACAGCTCGTACGACTCACCGCCGCCGGTCTCCGAGCCGTTGCCGGCGGGCACGGCCAGGAAGAAGGCACCGTGCTGCGCCGAGACGACCGGGGTGAGCTCGCTCATGATCAGTGAGGCGACGTCGTCGAGGTCGCGGCGGCCCTGCATCAGACCGGAGATACGGGCCAGATTGCCCTTGAGCCAGTCCTGCTCCTCGTTCGCGAGCGTGGTGTCGCGCAGGTTGGCGATCATCGTGTTGATGTTGTCCTGGAGGACCTGGATCTCGCCGGCGGCGTCCACATCGATCTTGAGGTTCAGATCGCCGCGGGTGACCGCGGTCGCCACGGCCGCGATGGCACGCACCTGACGGGTCAGGTTCCCGGCCATCTCGTTCACCGACTCGGTCAGGTCGCGCCAGGTGCCGTCGACGTCACGGACGCGGGCCTGACCGCCCAGCTGTCCGTCGGTGCCCACCTCGCGGGCCACCCTGGTGACCTCCTCGGCGAACGACGACAGCTGGTCGACCATGGTGTTGATGGTGGTCTTCAGCTCGAGGATCTCGCCCCGCGCATCGATGTCGATCTTGCGGGTCAGGTCGCCCTTGGCGATGGCGGTGGTGACGGTCGCGATCTGGCGCACCTGACCGGTCAGGTTGGACGCCATCGAGTTCACCGACTCGGTCAGGTCCTTCCAGGTGCCGGAGACACCGGGCACCCGCGCCTGACCGCCGAGACGGCCGTCGGTGCCCACCTCACGGGCCACCCGGGTCACCTCGTCGGCGAACGACGACAGCGTGCGCACCATCGTGTTCACGGTGTCGGCGAGCTCCGCGACCTCGCCGCGCGCCTCCACCGTGACCTTCTTCGTCAGGTCGCCGTTGGCGACCGCCGCGGAGACACGGGAGATGTTGCGCACCTGGCTGGTGAGGTTGTTGGCCATCAGGTTGACGTTGTCGCTGAGGTCCTTCCAGATGCCGGTCACACCGCGGACCCGCGCCTGACCGCCCAGCACACCCTCGGTACCCACCTCGCGGGCGACCCTGGTCACCTCGTCCGCGAAGTCGGACAGCTGGTCGACCATCGTGTTGACGGTCGTCACCAGTTCCAGGATCTCGCCCTTGGCGTCGACGGTGATCTTCTTCGACAGGTCGCCCTTGGCGACCGCCGTCGTCACCTCCGCGATGTTGCGCACCTGACTCGTCAGGTTGTTCGCCATGAAGTTGACGGACTGGGTGAGGTCCTTCCAGGTGCCGGAGACTCCCTGCACCTCCGCCTGACCGCCGAGGATGCCCTCGGTGCCCACCTCACGGGCCACCCTGGTGACCTGCTCCGCGAAGTTCGACAGCTGGTCGACCATCGTGTTCAGGGTGTTCTTCAGCTCGAGGATCTCGCCCCGCGCGTCCACGTCGATCTTCTGCGACAGGTCACCACGCGCCACCGCCGTGGCGACCTGCGCGATGTTGCGGACCTGTGCCGTGAGGTTCCCGGCCATGCCGTTCACCGAGTCGGTCAGGTCGCGCCACACACCCGCCACGCCCGGCACCTGGGCCTGACCGCCGAGACGGCCGTCGGTGCCCACCTCACGGGCCACCCGGGTCACCTGCTCCGCGAAGGCGGAGAGCTGGTCGACCATGGTGTTGATGGTGTTCTTCAGCTCGAGGATCTCGCCCCGCGCGTCCACGTCGATCTTCTGCGACAGGTCACCACGCGCCACCGCCGTCGTCACCTGCGCGATCTGACGCACCTGCGACGTCAGATTGCCGGCCATGAAGTTGACGGAGTCCGTCAGCTCCTTCCAGGTTCCGCTGACGCCGTCCACCCGGGCCTGGCCGCCCAGGCGGCCCTCCGTACCCACGTCCCTGGCCATGCGCGTGACCTGGTCGGCGAAGGAGGAGAGCTGCGCGACCATCGTGTTGACGGTGTTCTTCAGCTCCAGCATCTCGCCCGCGACATCCACGGTGACCTTCTGCGACAGGTCACCGTTGGCGACCGCGGTCGTCACCTGCGCGATGTCACGCACCTGGCCGGTGAGGTTCCGGAACGCGGTGTTCACCGAATCGGTGAGGTCCTTCCACGTACCCGCCGCACCCGGCACCTCGGCCTGACCGCCGAGACGGCCCTCGACACCGACCTCGCGGGCCACCCGTGTCACCTCGGAACCGAAGGACTGCAGCTGGTCGACCATCGTGTTGACGGTGTTCTTCAGCTCCAGCATCTCGCCCGCGACATCCACGGTGACCTTCTGCGACAGGTCACCGTTGGCGACCGCGGTCGTCACCTGCGCGATGTCGCGCACCTGTGTGGTCAGGTTCCGGAAGACGGTGTTCACCGAATCGGTGAGGTCCTTCCACGTACCCGCCGCACCCGGCACCTGCGCCTGACCGCCGAGCAGACCTTCCGCGCCGACCTCGCTGGCGACGCGCGTGACCTCGTCCGCGAACGTCCGCAGCGTCTCGGTCATCTGGTTGATGGTCTCGGCGAGCTGGGCCACCTCGCCCCGCGCGTTGACCGTGACCTTCTGAGACAGGTCACCGTTGGCGACGGCCGTCGTCACCTCGGCGATGCCGCGCACCTGGGAGGTGAGGTTTCCGGCCATCGTGTTCACCGAATCGGTGAGGTCCTTCCACACGCCGGCCACACCGGGAACGGTCGCCTGGCCGCCCAACTCGCCCTCGGTGCCCACTTCCCGGGCCACCCGGGTCACCTCGGAGGAGAAGGACGACAGCTGGTCGACCATCGTGTTGACGGTGTCCTTCAGCTGAAGCATCTCGCCGGCCACATGAACCGTGACCTTGCGGGACAGATCACCCTTCGCGACCGCGGTCGTGACGAGAGCGATGTCACGTACCTGCGCCGTCAGCCGGTACGCCATGGTGTTGACCGAATCCGTGAGGTCCTTCCACGAACCGGACATACCGCGCACCTGGGCCTGGCCGCCGAGCTTGCCCTCCGTGCCCACCTCGAGAGCGACCCGGGTCACCTCGTCGGTGAACGCCGACAGCTGGTCGACCAGGCTGTTGACCGTACGCGCGACCTTCAGGAACTCGCCGCGCAGCGGGCGCACCGCCGCCGCCCCGTCCTGACCGTCCGCGGCGGGCGAGCGCAGCTCCATCCGCTGCTCGAGATCACCGTCGGCGACCGCGGAGAGCACACGCCCGACCTCGGAGACGGGCCGCGCCAGGTCGTCCACCAGCTCGTTCGCGGCGTCGACAGCCGCCGCCCAGGACCCCTCGCAGGCACCCGTCTCCAGCCGCTCCGTGAGCTTTCCCTCACGGCCGACCATCCTGCGGACTCTTGCGATCTCACCCGTGAGGTGGAGATTCCGGTCGGCGACCTCGTTGAAGACAGCCGCGATCTCGGCCATCACACCGTCGCCGGACACCGTCAGACGGCGGCGGAAATTCCCGTCGCGCATCGTCACAAGCGCCGCCAGCAGCCTGTTCAGGGCCGCCGTATCGACTTCGGTTGTCCCATTGCTCCGGGACCGTCCGCCTTTCGCGCGCGTATCCTTTGCCCGCGCCGTCACGCCAGACTCCACCGTGTCCCTCCCGCAGGGGTTGACCGTCACTGCCTGGGCAGTCTCAGGAAGCCTGCCCAGTGTTTCACCATGCCGGAACCAGGCGATAACAGTTCGGCAGCTTCGCATAGCGTCCCCACCCCCGGAGGGCGGAAACAGCGGCAACCGGCATCCGCTCGGACAGCGAAGGTAAGTAACCTGGCATCCGGCTGTCCAACCGCCCCGGTCCGCCCGGCGGGGGCGGTGTGGTGCTCGCTACCACCGGGCACCGGGAGGGGTAGGCCGATCATGGCAGAGCCGGGCGTCGAGACGCGTACGAGGAGTTCTGTGATCACCGCGCGGGCGGCTGCCAGCTTCGACCCTGTCGGGCGGTCCGTCGCGACCGCCCGTGCCTTCGTCCGCGACACCCTCCAAGGGTGGGGATATTCCGACGTGGTGGACGACGCGGTGGTGCTCACCAGCGAGCTCGTCACCAACGCCGTCATCCACGCGGGAACCTCCGCGGACGTACTGTGCCTGCGCTCCGAGGACGGCGTCCGCGTCGAGGTCGCCGACCGCTACCCCGAGCGCGAGGTCCCGATACAGGGCGCCGGCCGCGCCATCGCGAACCTCGACAGCGAGAACGGCCGCGGGCTGCTGCTGTGCGCGGCGCTCGCCTCGCGGTGGGGCGTCGAATACACCCCCACCCACAAGACGGTGTGGTTCCAACTGGATCTGCCGCAGCGGCCCGTGGGCACCAGGTCGGCCGGCCCGGTACTGCCCACCGCGATGCTTCCGGTGGCCGAGGAACGGGTACGGGTCGCCGTCACCCAGATCGACCGCACCGGCACTATCTCCGCATGGAACGAGGACGCTGAGCGTCTGTTCGGTTACGCGGCGGACCAGGTCGTCGGCAAGCCGCTCACCGACCTGGCGGCCTGGCCGCAGACACCGGGCATCGGCACGGGCATCGCAGAGGCCCTTCAGATGTCCCGCTGGGAGGGCAGCTACGGAATCCGCGGCCTCGACGGCCGTGTACTCCCGGTCTACGCCTCCCACCTGCGCGTACGGGACGCGGACGGCGAGCCGTCCACGGTCTGCCTCCTGGTGCGCGACGACGAGCGTGCCGTACTGCAGACCCCGCAGCGCACCCCCGACAGCGGCGCGGAGCACCGCAGCACGGACCCGTTCGAGGTCTTCATCGGCTCACCCGCCCCCGACGACCTCGACGGACTGCTCCAGCGCACCGTCGAGCGGGCCAGGGACATGCTCGACGGCGACGCCGCGTTCCTGCTCCTCGCCACCGACGACGAGACGGAGCTGGAGGTACGGGCCACGACGGGCCTTCCCTCCGCCCGTCAGCGCTTCGCACGCGTGCCGGTGGAAGCGGGCGCCGGACGGTACGGCTCCGCCCGCATGCCGGCGGTCCACGAGGACCTCACGGCCGTTCCCGGCGCCGTCCCGCTCCTCAACTCCACTGGCATGCGCTCGGTGGTCACGGTGCCGCTGAAGGTGGAGGGCCGGCTCACCGGCTCCCTCGGCGTGGCCGCCGAATCCGCGGGCCGCTACTCCAACGAGGAGGCCCTGCGGCTCCAGTTCGCCGCCGACCGGATCGCGCTGGCCGTCGAGTCGGCCCGCCTCGGCGAACTGGAACGGCTGCGCCGCGGCTCCTTGTCCTTCCTCGTCGAGGCCTCCGACCTGCTGGCCGGCACCCTCGACCGGGACCAGACGCTCGCCCTGATGGCGCAGATGACGGTTCCCACGCTCGCCGCCTGGTGCGCGGTCTACACGATCGCCGACCAGTCGTCCGAGCCGTACCTCAGCTATGTGTTGCACGAGGACGAGGAGCGCATCGACGGCCTCAAGGCCCTCCTGTCGAAGATCGACCCTCCGGACCCCGTCCCGACGCCCGGCGCCCGCGTATGGAACGCGCCCGCGGAGGCCGCACAGCGCGCCGCCCTGCTCGCTTCCAAGCGTGAACTGGGCCTCGGCTCGACTCCGCCCGTCTCCTCCGGGATCGGCACAACGCTGGCCACAGCGGCGGCTGTCGGCGGCGAGACCGTCGTACTGCCGCTCGTGGCCCGCAACCGCGTGATCGGCATGCTGACCCTCGGCAAGCCCTCCGACGACCACTTCCGCCAGGAGATCCTGGAACTGGCCGAGGACCTTTCCCGGCGAGCGGCCCTGGCGCTCGACAACTCGCGGCTCTATTCGGAACGCGTCGCGATCAGCCAGTCCCTGCAGCGCAGCCTGCTGCCGCCGGAACTGCCGCTGATCGAGGGCGTGGAGGTCGAGGTCATCTACCGCGCGGCGGGTGAGGGCAACGAGGTCGGCGGCGACTTCTACGACCTGTTCCCCATCCGGGACGGCGCGTACGGCTTCGCCATCGGCGATGTCTGCGGCACGGGCCCCGAGGCCGCGGCCGTGACGGGCCTGGCCCGCCACGCGCTGCGCCTGCTGGCCAGGGAGGGCTTCGGAGGCCCCGCGGTCCTGGAGCGGCTGAACGCGGCCATTCTCGACGAGGGGGCCCGCAGCCGGTTCCTGACGCTCCTCTACGGCGAGTTGTGGCCGCAGGAGGACGGCAGCGCGATCCTCAAGGTCGTGTGCGCCGGCCACCCGCTGCCGCTGCGGCTGCGCCAGGACGGCACCGTGGAGCCGGCGGCCGAACCACAGCCGCTGCTCGGTGTGATGGAGGACCTGGAGCTGTACGAGCAGATGGTGACGCTCGATCCGGGTGACGTCCTGCTGTGCGTGACCGACGGCGTCACCGAACGCCGCGAGGGCACGCGCATGCTGGGGGACGACGGCCTGAGCGACGTTCTGACGACCTGTACGGGGCTCACCGCCGGTGCGGTGGCGGCCCGGGTGTTGAGGGCAGTGGAGCGCTTCGCGGCGGAGCCGGCGTCGGACGACATGGCCATCCTCGCGATGCGCGTCCCGGAGCCGCACAACAGTTGACGGCTGCTGATGGCAGCCGGCCGCGTCAGCGAATCGGCACACGAAAAAGGCCCCCGCCTTTCGGCGGGGGCCTTTCTGTTGTCCGGAGCCCCCAAACGGAATCGAACCGTTGACCTTCTCCTTACCATGGAGACGCTCTACCGACTGAGCTATAGGGGCCTGTTGCCCTGCGGCAACGAGGTAAAGCATACCCTGCATCAGGGGATGCTCATAACCACCGGCCGCAATCGATCCAGCAGCCCTTCACGCTTCCTGGAAGCCGGCCTGTGCAGTGCCCCCCTTGAACGCAGGAAAGCCCCGCACCAGAGGTGCGGGGCTTTCCCACAATGATTGTTCGGCGGCGTCCTACTCTCC